>JBIMKP010000003.1:101028-185999 GCA_051861545.1 Bacteroidia bacterium
CGCGAACCGAAGGTTCGCGTCAGTTTTGGACTGAGGGTGCTATTATTACAATTACAGGTTAAGAAACGGAAATTCGTTTATTGGATTAATTAAGAATACTTCTGTTATACATGAGGATATTCGTATTACTTATATGAGCAACCATTTTTAAAACCATGTATATAAATGATAAAATACATTCTAATTGATTGCTAATAAGTTCTTTTAAAGATTTACAGTAGTTACTGATTATGTTTTTGGTTGTATAACTTTTTGTTACTAATCATACAAAACAGAATTGCAATTATTGAAAGAATAGGGAACAGAATTGTCATTCTTGGGAAGTAGGGTTTTAATCTAACAATTCCAGCCTTCGCTAATTCAAAACTTTTATTGTATTGTTTAGCAGTTCTAACTTTAAGAAGCTGCTGTTGTAGTTCATATCCAGATTGATAAATCTTTTGAGGGTCTAAAGGTTCTCCATAAACAAATCCGCCACCACCATTTCTAGGAAGTACATTTGTTGTAACAACTTGTTTTAAACTATCATTATCTAAAATGTCTTTCTCAAGCAATTTCTCTAAATTTTCTAGTTCTTGTTTTCTTATATTGATTGTTCTTTTATAATAATCATTTTCTTCTAAATAGTTTTCTAGAATCGCATTTTGAAATGTATCAATTAATCTAGGATTGGTTAATAACAATGTAACTTCAATGCCAGTAATCGTGTCTTTGCGGTATTCATTTTTAAAAAATGGTTTAATTGAAAGCTTGAACAAGTTTTTACAAAGACCTTCATTTAGCTTAAGTTGTTTTGAAATATCTTCATAGTTATCATCTTTTATCATTGTGTTCAAATCTTCCAACATCATTGAACTTACAATATCTGTTTGATTAAATGGTTTGATAATGAATTTTGTTTCAAATATTGGAGGAATTGTATATCGCAGTATCAATGAAAGAATAAGTGCTATTCCTAAACTTAATCCAAGCTTTTTAGGGTTGAATAAAACCAATCTAGCAGGATATAATAGTTTATTAAAGGCTTTTTTATACAAACGCCATAATTTTGATGCTAATACTTCTATGTCAAATTCGTCATCTTGAATAGATGAATGTTGATTATTCTCGCTCATTTTGTGCCGCTACAATTTTTACGAAAGTATCTAAAAAATCATATTTTAATAAAGTTTTGAATTTATATCTATTAGATTTTGCATAGATTTCTAATTGTTTAAAATTTAACAATACAAAGAAGAGCAGTTTTATTTCAAAAAATCAAAAACAATTATTGTTCTAATCTATCATTGCTTGGTTTTCTCTGCATTTTGTTGCTTATTTAAAAATCAATATTGAAAATACTAAATATACACTTTCATTCATTAGTTTAAGAATGTAAGATTGTTGTTTTTTGTATTAATATATTGTGATTCAGTTTGTAATTCAAAAAATAGAAAGAAGAGTTTGAAGTTAAATAAAAACCAATTATTGGCGTATTTGTATTTCTTTTTTAATAACGCTGGCTTGCCAGGTGGTTTATTGTATACAAATTTATTAAGTCCATTTTTTTATTTATGGTTAGTTTACAAAAAGAAACAGCCTGTATTATGGCCTTTTTTTGTTGTTATTATCCCTTTTGATGTCATACATATTATACTTGGTATTGAATGGAAATCGTTTCTTATTTCAAATATTCTATTTTTAAGTACCTATATTTTTGCTATCAGCTTTAATTATTTTATTCAACATTGTGAGAATATTGGTTCTTTGTTCAAGAAGATTTTAATATCTAATTTTCTTTTTACACTAATAGCTTGTGTCGTAATTTTCACACCATACAAGGAGTCGCTTTGGTATAAGAATAAATTTACCGAAAGTGTTGAAGGTTTTTATCGTTTATCATTATTAACATTTGAAGCCTCTTATTACTCGTTTATTTTTGCTCCAATAGCCATTTATTATTTATTAAAAGTCTTGTTGGGAATTAATAAAAAATCAGCTTTAGGTATATTTATTCTAGTTGGATTCCCATTGCTATTATCTTTATCAATGGGAGTTTTAGGTGCAATGTTTATTGCTTTTTTAGTATTATATTTATTGCATTTCAAGAAGATTTTTTACAAAAAACGCTTCTTTTTATGGCTTGTTATTGGTGTTTTCTTACTATTTAGTATAACTTTAATTCTAACAATTTATTTTCCGGATAATCCTGTTTTTGTAAGATTAAGCAATATTTATAATGGTATAGATACTTCCACAAAAGGAAGAACCAAAGATTCATTTGGAATTGCTTGGATGGTTGCAAATGAACGTAGTATTTGGTTTGGTAGTGGACTTGGGCAAGTTAAAGTATTAGCTTTTGATATTGTAAAACGATACTATAATTATTGGGGTGATTTGTTGGTCGTTCGTATCCCTAATTCAGTAGCCGAAACTTTAGCTATATTTGGTATTTTTGGTTTGATTTTTCGATTTTGTTTGATATTCTATTTGTTTCTTAAAACCAAAGTGCTGAGTAATTATTATAGAACGATTTTATTCATATTCGTTTTTGTTTACCAATTCACAGGAAGTTATATAACAAGTCCAGTTGAGCTCGTAATGTGGATTTTAGCATTCTCATCTGCATTTAAACAGTTTGATGTTAAAAATAGCACTACTCTTCAATTCTCGAAACAAAGGCTTTCTGAATAAAGAAATTTCTATCTTGACCATTTGCACTTAAATCATTTAACATTTCAAAACCAAATTGAATTTGAGAACCATCGGTTTCAAAAGTAAAATCAACTTGTTCAATTAGCTCTTTAGTAGTGTATTCTGCAAGTTTTCTTTGGTTTAAAAGTATATTGATTTTTGGATATTCACCATTTACAGAAGTTCCTCTCGAAAATAGTTTTAGTGCGTATTTTCCTTTTTTTAACATCATATATTCTGATGCCATTTTACTATCCCAAAGCACAACATATTTTTGATTGTCAATATCAAACATTAATGAAGGATGAAAAGCAATTGGAGTGTATTTTCCTGAAAGGGCATTTATTGACACATATTGTTGAAGCCAAGAATCAAAATAGTTGGAATCTAATGTTAGGATATAGTTTGATGAAATAGCTTTTTGTTGTTCTTCTGTAAGTTTGGGAGGATTATTATGCGTGCCAACCAACCAGAAACCATTTGTGTTTTTAGATTTAATAAAAGAATCAATTAAGTAGTTCGTATTTTCTCCTAATAGTTGCTGGCCTATTTTATTTCTATTTACATAGTATTGGAATTGCCAAGTTGTATTTGGATTGATGATAGGTAATTTTAATGAATTATGCTTAACAATGTATTCGGTTACTTCTCTAAATTGAGTTTTGTTTGGAATAGAATAATACTTCTTTACACCAATGATATCTAAAAGAGATACAAAGATAAAAACACCGATTAGCATGTTTCTAATCATTTTGTTTTGTAAACTTTGAACTCCACATGCTAATACCAATAAAATTGCTGGCAATACTACAATTGTATACCTTGGGAACAACATTGGAACTACAAAAACCGACCTTAAATAGGGGATTAAATAGGTGAAAAATATCCAAGCTGCTAAAATGAAAAATCCGAATAAAAATGGTTGTTCTTTAATATTTCCTTTTAAAGAAAATAAATGAACAAAATATCCTATTAAAAAGAGCAGTAAAAAAGGTTTTAATAAATCTGAATTACCAAAATATTCAAAAAAGTATTCAGTAGCAAAATTAGGAGACACGCCCGTTATCCAGAATGATTTAATTTGTTTCATGTCTAATATAAACGGAGACCAACTTGCATAAACCAATGCAATTAAGGCGAAACTACCTAAGATATGTTTGAATAGTAGCGATTTGTTTTCTTTCTCAATTAACCATAATGTGCCCAATATTACAGCCTCTGCGAGCATTACGAAAATTCCGTAATAATGCGTGAACATCATTAAAAGAGTAAATAAACTAAATAATAATGTTTCTTTTTTATTGGGATTTTTAGCAAAACGTACTAGGTATAAAAATGAAAAACTTGCAAATAAGAAAGCGAGTATATATCCTCTTGCTTCTTGTGAATAAAAAATTGAATAGTAATTTACACATGTAAATGCAGCAACAGTTAGTCCAGTTTTATTGTTAAATAGTTCTTTTCCTAATAAAAACATTGCCCAAACACCTAATGTGCCAGCAATAGCTGTTAAACCTCTTGCAACCCATTCTGAATGACCGAAAATGCTAAACAAAAGTTTCTCTAAAAAAAAGAAAAGTGGAGGATGTTGGTCGCAACAAGTTAAGTAATGAAACAATTCTTTAAAACTAAGTTTCGGGTCAGCTTCAATCATTGTATGCAATTCATCTAACCATAAACTTTGAAAGGTTAAATGGTAAAACCTCAATAGAATTGCAGCAAATAAAATGATATAAAGTATTAGCTTTTCTGATTTAGTCATAGTTATTTTAAACGATAGGTTGTCTAATAATAGTAAATATAGTTTGTAAATCTTTGTTTCTATGGTGTATTAAATTGAGTAATAAAATACCCATTATAAAAAATCCTAAACAAAGTATGGTAAGGTTTATTAATCCCAATGATAAAGTACTAAACCAACCTAAAATTGCTGTATGTGTAATGAATTTTTGGTAAAGTAAATTGGCTGAAGTAGCTATCAATAATAGAAATACAATTATAAAAAGTCGGAGGAACCATAATAATAAATCATCCCCAAATTCAACAAACGATTTAAAAGAATGTAATAGTAAATTTTTGTATCCCATTTTTGATTTACCATCAATTCTTTTATTTCTATTGTAAATAATATTCGTTCGTTTAGCCTTTTGCTTTAATAAATAGGCAGGTAAATGAATAAAAGAGGTAAGTTGAATACGTTCAATTAATTTTTGATTCAACATACAGTAATTGCCAAAATTCATTTGCTTTCCTGTAATTATTCTAAACAATATTTTGTAAAAATAATACAAGATAGAAAACATAATTCCTTCACTTCTTTGTCCTCTTTTTACCTCTACAATATCAAAATTTAACTGATTTAGTAGCAGTTGAATGGCTTCTGGCGAGTCTTCTCCATCAGAATCCATTATGATAGTATAATCTTGTTTTAATTGTTTTAAAAATAAAATTCCTTGAAAAATAGCTTGTTGATGCCCTGCGTTATATTTTAAATGTAGCGCATAAAATGAAATATTTTTTGCTTTTATCTCATAGTTTTTTAGCACCGTAATTGTGTCGTCATTCGAACAATCATCAACTACTACAATGTTGAATTGATAAGGCAGGGTGGCTAATCTTTCAATTAAATCATCTAAAAATTGAATAATAATTTCTTCCTCATTAAAGCATGGTGTAATGATACTTATACTTAGCTTATTTTGATGATTTGTCATTTTGAGAAAGCTGCTATTTAAAAATTAATTTTCCAATATATGAATATTATTTTCTTTTTTAAAATTCATTGATTTTGCACTTTATTGTTCAAGTTGAAATGTACTCATAGGTGCACTATTACTCATTAAAAATTCAGATAATTTTAAAAGTTTCTAGCATATTGCATCTTATTATATCTATGAAGATTCTATTTTTAGCTCGGTCAACTTTGTTCTCTAGTCCTGGTGGTGATACTATTCAGCTTATCAATACTGCTGAATATTTAAGAAAAAGGGGACTTGAAGTTGATATGATACTTTCTAACCCAAATGATATCAATTATGCCCAATACGATTTGTTACATTTATTCAATATTTTGGATTGTGAAGACCACTTAGGACATGTATTTGCTGCCAATAAACCTTATGTTATTTCAACTATTTATGTTGATTATAGTGAGTTTGATAAAAAGTATAGAAAGGATTTTATAGGTTTTTTAGCTAAATTTTGTTCTAAATATTTTATTGAATACATAAAAACAATAGCCAAATTTTTATTAAGAGGTGAAGGAGTTAGTAGCTTTAAATATTTTTATTGGGGTCATAAAAAATCGATAAAGTATTTGTTGAAAAATGCGGATTATCTTTTGCCAAACTCGCAAAACGAATACAATCGACTTTTCAAAGATTTTAATATAGAGCGGCCTTATCAAGTAGTTGTAAATGCTGTTGATGTTGACTTGTTTAGTTTAAATACAGATTTAAATAAAAAGAATGAAAATGAGGTTTTGTGTGTTGCAAGACTAGAAGGATTAAAAAATCAAATTAATTTAATAAAAGGTGTTTCGGGTAAAAGCTATCAA
Organism: Bacteroidia bacterium; assembly: GCA_051861545.1. Lineage (GTDB taxonomy): Bacteria > Bacteroidota > Bacteroidia > UKL13-3 > UKL13-3 > CAISCU01. Next base: position 107,258 of record JBIMKP010000003.1, read on the forward strand.
TTAAAATTAATAGGAAAGGCTTCTCAAAATCAACCAAAATATATTAAAGCATGTCATGAAGCTGCTTCAAATAATATTCAATTTATACCCCATATTAGTCAGAAAGAACTTTTAGATTATTATAAAACTGCAAAGGTACACGTATTGCCAAGTTGGTTCGAAACAACTGGTTTATCGAGTTTAGAAGCAGCAGCCATGGGTTGTAATATAGTTGTAACTGATAAAGGAGATGTTCGAGAATATTTTGGAGATTTGGCTTATTATTGTAATCCTGATGACCCAAATTCCATTGTTAATGCAATAGAACTGGCTTTAAAGAACCCTGTAAATAAGGAATTGCAAAATAGGATATTAAATGAATTTACATGGGAAAAAGCTGCTGAACAAACTTTATCAGCCTATAAAAAAGTATTAAAGAATGATTGATTTAGAAAAATTAGAACAAAACAAAGAGGCAATAAGAAATGAATATTCAATAGCCAAATCATTTTCAAACTTGGCAAAAAATAAGTTTTGTTTTAAGATTATAATCGAAATACTTCATGGTAAATTACATTATATTACTTCTAAAAGTATGAAATATGTTTTTGTATTGAATAAATTCGATAAGGTAAAAATGCTTTCAAAAATAAATTATTTGGTAGTTCCAGGGCGAAATATTAATTTAATATTAAATTAGATTAGTAGATGCGAATAGGAATTGTTGGTACACGTGGAATACCGAATCATTATGGCGGTTTTGAGCAATTAGCAGAGTTTTTATCTGTTGAGCTTGTTAAGCGTGGACATGAAGTTTGGGTTTATAATTCTTCATTGCATCCTTATAAAAATTCAAACTTTAAAGGAGTAAATATTATTTCTTGTTATGATCCTGAAGATAAAATTGGAACAGCTGGTCAATTCATTTATGATTTCAATTGTATCATCGATTCTAGAAACAGAAATTTTGAAGTTTTGCTTCAATTAGGTTATACCAGCAGTTCTATTTGGAATAGTTTATTGCCCGAAAACTCTGTTATACTAACCAATATGGATGGAATGGAATGGATGCGTTCAAAGTATAGTCCATTCGTTCAAAAGTTTTTAATGTTTGCCGAAAATTGGGCCGTTAATTCAAGTCGATTTTTAATAGCAGATTCAATTGCAATTCAGGATTATCTTTATAACAAGTATCACTCAAATGCTAGATATATTGCCTATGGAGCAAGTTTGTTCCAAAATCCTAATGAAGAAATTCTGAAAAAATATCACTTGGTTAAACAATCTTATTTTCTGCTTATTGCTCGCTTTGAACCTGAAAATAATTTGGAAATGATTATACAAGGTTATTTACAAACCGATAAATCAAAACCTCTTGTTTTAATTGGTAATTCAGATAATAATTTCGGTAAGTATTTAATCAACAAATACAAAAATTTGAATATAAGATTTTCTGGTCCTTTATATGATTTAGAGGTTTTAAACAATCTTAGAAAATTTTGTTCTTTGTATTTTCATGGACATTCAGTTGGAGGTACAAATCCATCTTTGTTAGAAGCTATGGCATCTTATGCGCCAATTTGTGCTCATGATAATGATTTTAATAAGACTGTTTTAGGTGAAGATGCTCTTTATTTCTCTAATGCTGATGATGTTAAAAATCTAATGGAGCATGAATATCCTCTGCATCAAGCTATTCAATCAAATGCACAAAAAATTGAAGAAAGGTTTAACTGGACGCATATTATTAATGAATATGAATCCCTCATGATAGAATCTGTAAAGTTTTGAACCGACAAGAATTTCATATTAAAGCTCACCAAATTTTATTGGTCTTATTGGCCTTTTCATTGCCATTTCCACTTTTATTTAGTAATATTCTAATATTCCTTATTCTCCCAAATCACCTTGCTGAAGCAAAGATTTCCTTTCATTTAAAAAATACCTTTAATAATGAAATCAATTGGTATTTATTAATCTTGTATTTTCTGTTTGTTCTAAGTGCTTTTATTTCATTAAATACCAATGATATTGGCTCAATTTTAGAACGTAAGTTAGTGTTATTAGCCTTTCCAGTTTTACTTTATAAAACGCTTGATTTGTCAGTGTTTAAAAGAATTTTGATGGCTTTTGTAACTGGGGTTTCTATTGCTTTGTTTTATTGTGTTTTGGCATCAGTTTATCAATACTTTTTAAGTGGAGATATTAATCATTTGTTTTACCATGCTTTAGCTGGAAGGGTTAAACTAAATGCCATTTATCTATCAGCATATATTGTTTTCAGTCTTTTTATTTTGATTTATTTTTATAGAAATTCTTATTTTAAAAATCCTAAATTATACATAGTACTAGCGCTTTTTTTGTTTTTGGGTTTGATTTTATTGAGTTCAAAAATGATGTTTTTCATTTTTATTTTAGGATTGTTTTATTTAGTTTTATCTGATACGAAATCAAATTTTAAACAAAGCTTATCTTTTTTAATACCAGTTATTTTAATCATTGTTTTAGCTATTTCAATTCCTCAAATTAAAAATAGATTTTTACTCGAAATAACATCAAATCTTGATATAGTTAAGTTAGATAAATACACATACAATACGCCTTTTACAGGAACAACATTACGTTTAACTATTTGGAAGCATTGTTATCAAATTATAAAAAGAGAAAATTCTTGGTTAATGGGAGTTGGACTTGGTGATTTTCAGAATCTTTTAAACAATGAGTACGTTCAAACAGGAATGTATGTTGGAAATCCTAACTTAAAAGATACTGGATATTTAGGTTATGGACCACATAATCAATATATAGAAATGCTCTTTTCTATTGGGATTATTGGTTTTTTTGTTTTTTTACTTTTGATTGTTCGTTTACTTAATAAAGCAAAACAATCCTTAAATTATCTGTTTGTTTTATTTGTTATATTGAACTTATTTTTCTTTATGACTGAATCAGCATTAAGCACAAATAAGGGAATAGTGTTTTTTACTTTTTTTACAATGGTCTTTATTACTTTTAAGAATACGCTTAAAACTGAACGAATTGCTTTGTGATTTACTGTTAATTTGATTGTTGATATTTCTCTTTTCAAAATTGGGTTTAATTTGAAATATTTCAGTAAGTTTGGTACGATGCCGAGTACTGAAAAAGATAAAAGACTTCCAGCGCCTTCAATATTGGAGAAGACTTTTTCCGTTAGTCAGCTTGATTTAAAAATAAACAATAAAACCATAGAATATCCTTTAGATATATCATTTAATATTGTACTGAAACGATTGATTGACATAGTTTTATCTTTATTAGTAGTTGTATTTGTTTTAAGTTGGTTAATTCCTTTATTGGCAATAATTATTAAACTTACATCAAAAGGAAGTGTATTTTTTGTTCAAGCTCGCACTGGTTATAATAATCAAACTTTTTATTGTTGGAAGTTGCGAAGTATGGTTCGAAACCAAGAAGCAAATCAAAAGCAGGCTGCTCTAAATGATATGAGAATTACTTTTGCTGGAAAATATTTAAGAAAATATAGCCTCGATGAATTACCTCAGTTTTATAATGTTTTAAAGGGTGATATGTCAATTGTTGGTCCTAGGCCACATATGTTATTTCATACCATGGAGTTTTCGAAAGAAGTAATTTCATACAATGCTAGACATGCAGTTAAGCCAGGCATTACTGGATTAGCTCAAGTTCTTGGGTATAGAGGTGAAATTACAGAAAAAAGAAGTCTTCACAATAGAGTAAGATTAGATATGTTCTATATGAAAAAGTGGTCTATTTTATTTGATTTTATCATCATTTTAAAAACATTAAAGTTACTTGTTTTGGGAGAATAAATTTGGTAAATGTTGATGTTATTCAAACCCAATTCAAAAAGAAATTACAATCTATAAACAGAAACTTTACTATTTAACTGTATAATATTGACCTTTTTTCAATCAAAATTAACGATAAGACTTTTTAACATCATTGGAAATGCAATGAGTATGTTTTTGCCAAGTGCGGCAAATATAATTACGTCTGCAATTGTTATTCGAATGTTGGTTCCTGAATGGTGGGGGCAAATTACTGAAATGCAATTGTACATGTATATAGCAGTTCAATTTTGTGCTTGGGGTAATAAAGATTATTTAATGAAAGTCTTTAGTGAAAATCCATCTCAAGTTAAAAATCTTTGGATGGAATCATTTAGTGGTAGGCTTTTTTTACTGATACCAGTTTTATTCTTAGCTTATTTTATTTTTCCTAATTTATCAGATATTTTATTTTTATCGGTTTGGATTTTTTTGCGTTTTATTAACCAAGCTTTTGAAGCCCCAATTTTATTTTTACGAAACTTTCGAAGCAATATTATAGCTGAATCAATAGGTTTGATTGTAACTGTTTCTTGTTTATTATTTTTTAATAAAGACCTTTCATTGAACCAAGTTTTATCATTGATAACACTAGGATATTTTTTAAAAGCGATAGTTCAGGTTTTTTATTTTAGAAATTATTTTTCTTTTGAATTCTCTTTTATCCCAAATTTGTCCAAACTACAATCGCTATTTCCTTTTATGATGTTGGGTTTTGCAGCAGTAGTTCAGCAAAAATCTGACATGATTTGTGTAGTTTGGATGTCATCAAAAATTGAAATTGCTCAATACCAAGTTTTCAGTAGCTTTTTACTTTTTTTACAATCTTTTCCTGGTTTAGTAGCTGGACCATTTATTAAAAATCTTTATAGATTACCCAAATCTTCCTATCCCAAAATTCAAAGATATTTTGTTGGCATTGGATTTATAATTTCAATTTTAGGTATACTGATAACTTATCTTATTGTTAGCTACATTTATCATTTTCAATTATCACTTTTTATTTATTTGTTAGGGTTCTTATATGGATTATTAACTTACTTTTATATGCTTAAAATTCTTCTTTTATTTAAGAATAATAAGCAGAATCAAGTAATGTCAATAAGTGTTTTGTTTATTCTTATTAACTTTATTTGTTGTTTGATTTTAATACCTATTTTAAAAATTGAGGGTGCAGTTTTGGCCAATGTAATAACTCAATTATTAACCATATTTTTATATGGTTATGTTTTTAAAAATGATAATAATGTTTTTTTGAAAAATGATAAAATGTAAATTCAAGTTGAATCAATTTATTGTTTTTTTTGATTTCAATCCGTATGTTGTTTTCTATATATAATTTGCTATTACTTGTATCATATCAATCATAAAAAGGAATATAATTTGAGTTTTTTTAAATCAAAGCTAATTTTACGTTCAAATTATATATTAGCACACAGTTCAAACTTGTTTTTGTCCAATTTAACTAATATTTTAACTTCTGCGATTGTAATAAGGTTTTTGGTTCCAGAATGGTGGGGACAAATTACCATTCTTCAACTTTACATGTATTTAGCCAACCAAATATGTGCTTGGGGAAATAGAGATTCTCTATTAAAATTATTTAGTGAACATCCTTCCGATATTAAATCTTATTGGATGGATTCATTCAGTAGTCGTTTGTTTTTTTTGATTCCAATACTAGCAGGAACATATTTTGTATCTGAAAATTTTATTGAAGTTTTTTATCTTTCTATCTGGATAGTTTTACGTTATTTTAGTCAATCTTTCGAATCAATTGTTTTATTTTCAAGAGATTTTATCTCAAGTATTATAGCTGAAATTTTCGGTTTATTGATTACTTGTTTGGGTCTGTTAATTTTCAAGGATTCACTATCATATAATGAAGTATTGTTAGTACTTACGATTGGTTATTTATTAAAAATGATTGTTTTAACGATTAAATTTAATTCATTTTTTAGCTTTTCATATTTATTAAATCCAGATTTTAAAAGACTTATAACCTTTTTTCCCTTTATGATAATAAGTTTCATGGGTGTTTTACAACAAAAAGTGGATATAATAAGTATGACTTGGTTCTCATCAAAAAATGAAATTGCTCAATATCAAGTTTATAGTAGTTTTTTATTATTTGCTCATTCAATTCCAGGTTTATTAATAAGTCCTTATATTAAAAATATTTACCGCTTGCCCACATCATCTTTTTCTAAATTAAATAACTATTTTTTAGGTTTAGGACTTGTCATTTCAACAATATCAATAGCGCTTATATATATTGTAATTACACTTATTTATCAATTTAATTTTTCATTTACTTTATATCTACTGGGCTTTTTAAACATATTGTTTACCTACTTTTATATCCTCGAAATTTTTATTTTGTTTAAATACAATAAGCAAAAACATGTTATGATAATAAATGGAGTGATTATTCTTATTAATTTTATTTGTTGTTATTTGTTAATTAAAGAATTAAAAATACAGGGAGCGTTATTAGCAAACATTATATGCCAAATTATTATTTATTTAAGTTATAAATTTTATTTACGATTCAATTTATCAATTAAACTATGATCCAAAAGCAGCCGGCATATTTAATATTTTGCTTCATTTTTAGTGTGTTATTTTTAATTGTTCGGTTTGTACTAAAATTTGATGGCCTTTATGGTCAGGATGCATATGAATATTTAAGGTATACTAATGAAATGTATTCCTTTTTTTCAAAAGGAACCATTTTGGGGGATTATTTTTGGGGGCTTGGGTATCCATTTTTTGGTTGCCTGTTTAAATTTTTTGTGAGGGATACTTCACTTTCTCTTCAATTAGTTTCAATGATTGCTGGACTTTTATCTTGCATTTTTATTTATAAGATTATCGAACTAGTTTATTCTGAACAACCTAAAGTGTTGTTAATATTAATCTTTTTTGCAATTTCACCAATAGTAATTACTCAAAGTTTTTTGGTTATGAGTGATATGTTAGCTGTTGCATTTATTAGCTCGGCGATTTATTTTTTCATTAATTTTCTAATTAACTCAAAAAGTAACCATTTTATTATTGGCGTAATTTTAGCTTTGTTTGCCTTCCATACAAGATATGCGTCAATTATAACTTTAGTTATTTTGTTAATTGTAGTTTTAATAAAAATTATAAAAGAAAAAAGGTATAATTTGATATTGGTTTCCATTTTCCTATTTATAGTTATTTCACTTCCGCATTTTTTAATACGTTCAAATGGGAGTTTAAATTTTCTGTCGCATCAACTTTTTACTGCTTGGGACATATTGAATTTATTCCGACAAAATTTCTTAACTGAAGATGGTGTTTCAAATCACAAAGTTATAAACTTAATTTTTTGCTTTTATTCATTTTTTCATCCTCAGTTTTTTAACTTTGGTTTGATTGCTTTAATTATTGGTTTGATTTACAAGCTCAAGTTCTTAGTAAACAATCGTTTTCAAAATATTTTATTAGGTTCAATTGTTTTATATGCTTTGTTTGTTGGTGGAATTCCATTTCAACATAAACGATTGTTGTTAACTACAATGCCACATCTGATTATTGTATTTTATCCTTTTTTAAACCGGATGATAAATATTAAAAGAATTAGATTTTATTCTCTAACTTTTGTGTTGGTCATGCAGGTTATATTTATATTTTATTATGGTAAAATATATTTTGATAGAAATAAATTAGAACAATTGATATCAAATGATTTAAAGGTTTATTCGAATGAAACTGTTTATATTTTTGAAATGGATTTAGCTCTGAAAGCAAGAAATATTAAGTTGGATTATCAAAATATATGGTATAAAGAATATTCGGATTTTAAAATAGGAGCTTTGGTTTTGGTTAATGCAGCTAATTTAGAAAAGCAATGGGTTGGAAAAAATCCATATATTAATTGGAATAAACTTAAAAGTAAATGTAACTTAAAGGAATTAAAAACATATAGTAACGGATGGAGTTTATATCAAATTCACCAGAATAATAAATGTGTAAAGGTTATTCAATTATTTTAAGTTTATTTGATAAATGCTAAAACTATTAAAGGTAATATGTTAAATAGAATTTGGAAGAAAGTTAATTCAAAAGAATCTCTAAATGATGATAAATTTCTGAAAAGAATTCGAAGTTTAGTAATTGGTGAAGGTATGCTGCAGGAAGGAAATATTCCTTTGATTGAGTATGCGATTAAAAATATGCCGGAAAACGGTTGTGTTGTTGAAATAGGATCATATGGCGGGCTTTCAACTAATTTAATCATTTATTTAATGCAAAAGAATCACAGAAATAATATCATGTTTAATTGCGATGCATGGATTTATGAGGGATTTTCTGACAATCTTGGAACCATAGAAATTTATGTCGATGGTAGAAACGATGTTTTAAGAACAGATTATTCTCTTTACATGAAACAAGCATTTATTGCTGCTACAAAACTACTTAGTTCTAAAAATTTGCCTCATTCTTTTCATTTAGATTCTGATTCTTTTTTTGACAAATGGAATAAAAAAGAGTTATATATCGATTTGTTTGGAAACGAAGCTAAACTTGGTGGTCAAATAAGTTTTGCATACATTGATGGAGGACACTCTCTCGATATAGTTTCAAAGGATTTTAAAAACGTTGCCGATAACCTTTTAATAAATGGTTTTATCTTAATGGATGATTCTTCTGAGTTTTTAAATTTTGGGAGTGCCAAGATAATAGCTGAAATTAAAAAAGATATTCGCTTTGAAGTTATTGCAAGTAGTCCAAACTATATGTTTAAAAAAGTGAAATAATATATTCAACGATTTGATATAGATTACAATTCTTTTTCGTGGGTATTTAAAATTTTTTCATACAATATAAAACATGAAATCAAACGGTTAAAGATGATTAACTACATTCTGGATTTTGAAAAAGCATATTTTAAATTGAAAATGTTTAGCAGTTGGTTTGAAATTCAAGAAATACTTTTTCAACTTGTTCCAGATTTTTGTATGCTTAAAAATTTAGTTATACTTATAAAGACTTATGATTTCTGTCCAAATGGTTATTTTTTATTTGTTGAAGAAATCAGTAATTCAGAATTCGAGTTTACCTTTGCAAATTTGGATACATTCTAGTGGCAGAAAATTTAGATCATATTGTATTTATTACACCGGGTTTTGCTAAAAATGAAGCTGATACCGCTTGTTTGCCTTATTTACAAGTTTACTTCAATGCATTAATCGATCGTGGATTTAAAATTAGCATTATAACACTACATTATCCTTATAAAAACGAAATTTACAAGTGGAATAACTGTAATGTTTATTCATTTAAAAAAATCAAACAATGGCAAAAACCAATGCTTTGGTTGAGGGCGATACATGCCATCATTAATTTAAATAAAATTGAACCAATTAGTGTTATTCATAGTTTTTGGTTGGGTGAATGTGCTTTACTTGGCCATTTAAGTGGAAAGTTAATTAAAGTGAAGCATTTAAATACCTTAATGGGCCAGGATGCTTTAAAGGGAAATATTTATTGTCAAATTCTTCCTTTTAAAAAAATGAGTTTAATATCATTATCTCCCAATCATCAAAACACTTTTTTTAAAAATTACAACTTAGAAATACCTATAATTCCTTGGGGAATCGAAACAAAGAAAGTGCAGTCTAACCTAAGCAAAACAATTGATTTTATTGGTGTTGGCTCATTAATTCCTGTAAAGAATTATGCTTTATTTATTGATATTATTTATGAAATAAATAAAATTCGGAAAGTTTCTGCTGTCATTATTGGGAATGGTTCTGAATATGAATTTTTAATGCAGAAAATTGTGGATTTAAAACTTGAAAATGTAATTTCACTCTTTGGAGTTTTAAAAAACGAGGAGGTTTTAGTCTATTTGTCAAAATCAAGAATATTGTTGCATACCAGCAAATTCGAAAGTTTTGGGATGGTTTTTGCTGAAGCTTTACAACAGAGAGTGATGGTTGTATCAAGCCCAGTTGGAGCTCTTTTTGAATCACCAAATATTGCTTTAGCAAATAGTAAATCAGAATTTATTAAGGCTTGTGAAAACATGCTAACTAAAAATTTTAATCCAGATTTTTTTAATCCTTTTAATATTGAAAAGACGATAGAAGACTATGTTAAGTATTACAAATAATTGCTTACATCTAAAAATTGTATTTAAAAGAAATAAACTATTCTAATATCCGATTCTTTAAAAAAGTTGATCACCCCTAAAATTAGTTCTACGTGAAATTTGAAAATTTTTAAACTACTTTAACGAATATCCGTTTTGGGGTGAGGGAAATTCATTCATTTTTGTTTACTACTATAATGTCATCCCTATGGGATTTTTGGAAACTTCGTAATAAACAGGATTCTATTTTTTATTCAAATTGTCTTAATTCAAAGGCATTAATCAATTTTAAAATGTTTAGAATTTTACTAATATAAATTACTGGCAAACATGCGGATATTCGTACTATTTTCTATAAATTGTGGTTTGCAAAAGTTTATGATGTTAGAATTTTTATGAAATACATTGATCATTTAAGCAAAAGAGGTGCAGATTTCTTACATCCAGGAAGTAAAAAAAGTACTGATTTTTTTATTCAGCAAATATTAAAAAATAAACCCAATTCTGTGCTGGAAATTGGATGTGGAACTGGCGCTACTTTAATAAGTTTAGCATCAAATAATATCAATAATTTAATTGGAATAGATATCAATTCTAATCAGATTGAAATGGCAAAAAAACGCATTATTTATTGTGGTCTTGATGATTCTATTCAAGTTCAACTTATTTCGAATTCTGCTAAATTACCTTTTGAAGATAATTCATTTGATGTAGCACTGGCTGAATCTGTTTTGGGTATTTTGGAACATCAACATTTAATATATTTGATGAGTGAAGTGAAAAGGATTTTAAAACCTAATGGACTTTTTTTGTCTAATGACGTCATCTGGAAGGAAAATGTGACCTTTGATGTGACGGAAAGAATTAATCAAAGAGCTTTAAGAAATTTTGGATTGATACAAAGTTCCGGACATTTAATTGGCTCAAAAAAATGGAGTAGTTTTTTTAATTCTGGAGGTTTTAATTCGGTTAAAATATTTGATGTAGATAATCTACCTGAATCTAAAATAGATTCTTTAAATTTCTTGGAGACCAAATCAAAAGAGTTTACTAATAAACATAAACAAAAATCTTTATTTAATCTAACCCAAATTTATCATGAAATATCATATAAATTAAAAGAGTTTGGATTTAACAAAAACGAGGAACTTAACTTGGAAAATAAAATTTTTGTAATGAATAGCTAGAGTTTATTTTAATTAAAAGGCTTAATTTAAAAATTGATGATAAATTGGAATTTTCGAAACATTGTGAAAGCTATTTTCTTTGTAATTTTTACATTTTTATTTTTTAATTCTTGTAAAAATAAGGTTTCTAATGTTGTTGGAGCTTCTTCTGATAATGAACAATATACTCTGGTACTTAGATGGAATAAGTCCTATCAGGAAGATTCAAAACAAAAGGCTGAAATTGGATTAAATTGGTTATGCGTATTTTTGGGTGCAGAGTTACCTAAAGGAAGTTTCAAAGAAGCCATAGGTTGGAATAACAATCAACTAATAGTTAATTTTCAAAAATTAGGATTTCATGAAGAGGGATTACTCGCATTATCAAAGTTGATTTATCAATTTAAGCAAAGTGAAGAATACAAACAAAAAGGTGCTATTGATTTAGGTAGATTTGTTTCATTGTGCATAAATTCCTCCAATCATTATTATGCAATAACCGGTATGGCATCTACTTTTAATCAGTTTAAAAAGAATAAAGTATTTGATATAAAACAATTTGCTGCTACGAATTCTACTGTTTCTAGTCATGATAGAATCATCGATTTACCTGATAGCAATTTTATAGATTATAAAAAATGGGCTTATGTTTCAAATGAATGTGAAGGTAAAATAAGTGAAGGCAAAACTCGCACAACTTCTTTTGAAGTAAAGGAATTAATGGCAAATGGACAGTTTCGTTTCGCCATTTATGATACAAGTGGAAACAGGCTAACAGCTGCTATTGGTAAAGCAGGTAAGCCTGCAAAATGCTTGTGGTGTCATGAATCAACTATTCAAACTTTATTTGATGAGCAAATTGATGAACCCAACTTTTATAGTGCAGAAATGTTCAAGTATTTTGTAAAAAGAGATACGGATAAACTCAAAGAATTTCGTAAGAGATTAATTTCAGATATTAATTTTGAACAAATACAAGATCATGTTTATGTTGAACTTTTATATATATCTTTTATGGAACCGAGTGCCGAACGCCTAGCTATTGAATGGGGAATTTCTTTAAATGAAGTAAAAGCCAAATTGACTAATATTCCAACACATGAGCATGAGGAGTTTTTATTTCTTGGGCAGATTTATAATAGAAAAGATGTAGAGGTTTTTTCTCCTTATAAAGCAATCGAAGCACCAAGCTCGGCAAGAGAAAAGTCTATTTATGAACCTGATTTGATTAAATAGGACTAGCTGAATTAGATAGAAAAAATCAGATTTCGCAAGCTGCTAAATTAGATTTTAAAATGCCTCAAATAAATACAACGACAAAGAAGAGATTATTTTGTCTATATGTTAATTCAAATCTAATTTTAGTTGTTGAATAAAAATGAATTCACAAATTAACATAACATAAAAGTACTTACTGGAAATTAAACTTGCTTTTTTTTGAAATTATAATGTTTGTTCTATATTTCGAATAAGTAAAAGCTCATTTAAATGATTTTTCATTATCCATATATGGCTAATTTACTTAAATTGCATTTAAAAATTCAGGAAATTGAATAAAGAAATAAAAAACGAAGTCATCTTATTTAATCCGAAAAGTGCTGACAAAAAATACAGAATCCCCAATTCTGTTTTACAAGTAGCTGCTTCAATTGAAGGTAAATATGATTGGATAATTATTGATGGCAATAGAGAAATAGATCCTTTAAATAAGATAATTTCAAGTATTACTGAACAGACAAAATTTGTTGGTTTTACAGTAATGCCAGGTCCTCAGCTTAAACAAGCAATTCCATTTGTGAAATTAATTAAACAACAATTCCCTCATATTGTAATGGTGTGGGGAGGATATTTTGCATCAAATCAATTTAAAACCGTGTTGGAATCGGGCTATGTTGATTATGTAATAAATGGCCCTGGCGATTATGCTTTTCCTGCTTTATTAAATGCACTCGAGAACAACCAAAACATTGTTGAGATTGAGAATTTAATCTTTGTAAAAAATGGAGAAATCATCAAAACCAAGAAGGCTGAATTGGTTAATTATGATGATTTAAAACCCTTACCTTACCATAGACTCAATGAAATTTACGATATTAAAACATATCTTGGCAATACATATTTAGGTGAAAAAACACTGGCTTACCATAGCAGTTTTGGTTGTCCATTTACTTGTTCCTTTTGCGCTGTTGTGCCTATTTATAATGCGAAGTGGAAAGGCAAATCAGCACAAGGGATGTATGATGATGTAAAATACATTAAGGATAAATGGGGAGCTGATTCAATTGAATTTCATGACAATAACTTTTTTGTATCAGAAAAGCGTGTATCTGAATTTTCGAAATTAATAAAAAACGAAAACATGGTTTGGTGGGGTGAAGGTCGTATAGATACAATCAATAAATACAAAGATGAAACCCTCGCTTTAATGAGAGAATCTGGTTGTAAAATGATATTTTTTGGTGCTGAAACTGGCAACGATGAAGTTCTCAAGAAAATGGATAAAGGTGGTACTCAAACGGGAGAACAAATTGCTGCTTTTGCTGCAAGAATGAAAAAGTTTGATATTATTCCTGAGTATTCTTTTGTTTTAGGAACGCCCGGTGATACACCAGAACAAGTGATGAAACAAATTGATGAAGATATTGAGTTTATAAAACGTATAAAAAGTATCAATCCTAATACTGAAATCATTATTTATGTTTATAGTCCAGTTCCAACCGAAGGCTCTGATATGTATAATAAGGTGTTGGAAAGTGGCTTTAAATTTCCAGAAAAATTAGAAGATTGGTTAAGCGATTCATGGGAGAATTTTGACTTAAGAAAAAATCCACTAACACCTTGGTTAACTCCAGAAATGATTGATAAGATTAAGAATTTTGAAACCGTATTAAATGGTTATTATCCTACTGTTTCTGATATAAGATTAAAGCCTTATCAAAGAAAATTTATAAAGTTCATTTCTACTTTAAGGTATAAATACAATTTCTTTTTCTTGCCTTATGAAATAAAGCTTTTTCATAAAATTTGGAAATACAGACAGCCAGAAATACAAGGTTTTTAATATGAATAAAGCTTTAAGATGGTTTTTGACAAATATTGCTGGTCCGATTATTTTATGGTACATTCAAAATGACAGAAAATACAGCTATAAAGGAATTCATCTTATCATAAAAAAGGGCGTTTTTCATCCAGGTTTCTTTTTTAGTACAAAATTTCTAATTTCCACTTTTGAGAAAGAATCTGTTTCTCAAAAAAAGATTCTAGAATTAGGTGCAGGCAGTGGTTTAATTTCTTTTTATCTTGAAAGAAAAGGAGCTTATGTTGTTTCAACAGATTTTAACCCCATAGCAATCGAGGGTTTAGAATTGAATAAAATGAGGCTAAAATCAACTATTCAAATTATATATTCTGATTTGTTTAAAGATATTCCTTCTCAAATTTTTGATGTCATTATAATCAATCCTCCTTATTTCCCTAAAGAACCAAAAAATCATGAAGAATTAGCCTGGTTTTGTGGTTCAGATTTTCAATATTTTTACCAATTATTTAAGCAAATTGGAATTTACATGAATAGTGAAACCAAAGTTTTTATGTCATTATCAGAGAATTGCCAAATTGATAGAATTATTGAAATTGCTCAAGAATGTAATTTTAATTTTTCTCTATTCGAAAAAAAGAGAATTTTAGGAGAGTTAAATTATATTTATCAAATTTTTAAAAATTAAAATGAGCGGAAACCCAAATCATTCAATACGTTTAAGTGAATTACAATCAAAAATTGTAGTCACTTTGGCTTATTTTGATTTGTTTAAATTTCCCTTGAAAATTCATGAAATTATAAAGTTTAGTAAGATAACTAAGGAGCAATACGAATATATTCAGCAAGAGCTAAATGAATTATCTGAAAAGAAAATTGTGTTTAAATACCAAGATTATTATTCATTGCTCAATGCAGATAATTTAAATTTAAAGAGAGAAGATGGTCAGAGGTATGCTGAAATTTTAATGGATAAAGCAAAGAAATATTCTCGTATAATTAACTGTTTTCCATTTGTTAGAAGCGTTTGTATTTCTGGTTCCTTATCGAAGGGTTGTGTTGATGAGCAAGGTGATATTGATTATTTTATCATCACAGAACCTCAACGTTTATGGGTTGCGAGAACCTTTTTAATTGCCTTTAAAAAGATATTTCTATTAAATAGTCATAAATATTTTTGTGTCAACTATTTTGTTGATACACATCATTTAGAAATACCCGATAAAAATATTTTTACTGCAACCGAACTGCTTACATTACTTCCAATGAATGGCATTGGATATTATAATAACCTGATAGAAAAGAATAATTGGGCACATTTGTATTTGCCTAATGTAAAGATAATTAAGGAGTCAGAAGACTCTCTTAACAAAGCTTTTATAAAACGTTTTTTGGAATATTTGTTATCGGGTTTTTTAGGCGATAAATTGGATTCTTTATTTATGAATTTAACCATCAAAAAATGGAAAACTAAGTTCAAGGATTTTAATACCGAAGAATTAGATACAGCAATGCGCTCTAGGAAATATGTTTCAAAACATCATCCTCAGCAATTTCAACACGTTGTTTTAACCAGATTAAGTAACAGTATTTCTAATTTAGAAAAGCAATATAATTTTAAGGTACATGAATGATATATTGCTAACACATTCTTATTTCTTAAGATTTGACCCCAAACAGTTTAAATCAGGAACTCCTTACGCCCCACTTTCTCCATTGTTTGCAGCTTCTTTACTTCAACAAAATAATTATCAATTGAAGTTTTACGACAATATGTTTAGTCTTAAAGCTTCAGATATAAAAGAGTTTTTGCTGCAAAATAAACCCCATTTATTTGTGATTTATGATGATGGTTTTAACTATCTAACTAAAATGTGTCTCACAAATATGCGTGATGCAGCCTTTGAAATGATTCAAATTGCTAAGGAAATGGGATGTAAAATAGCTATTTCAAGCTCTGATTCTACGGACCATTCCAAAGAATATTTGAATAAGGGTGCTGATTTTGTTATTGTAGGTGAGGCTGAACAAACTTTGTTAGAACTTAGTAATTGTTTAATTAGAAGTCAAGGTAGTATAGGAAATATAGATGGTTTAGTTTGGTTAAATGATGGAGAACTGATTAAAAATAAAAGCCGACAGAATTTAAAAAATCTTGATGAATTACCTTTACCTGCTTGGGATTTAATTGATTTAAAGCCATACCAACAAATGTGGCTTCAGCATAAGGGTTATTTCTCAATTAACTTAGTTACAACACGTGGTTGCCCGTTTAAATGTAACTGGTGTGCAAAGCCAATTTATGGTAATAGGTACAATTCTAGAAGTCCAGAAAATGTAATTAGTGAAATACTTTTTTTGAGCCAAAAATTTGATATCAAACATATTTGGTTTGCAGATGATATTTTTGGCTTGAAACCAGGTTGGGTAAAGGAATTTGCCTCTTTGGTTCAATCTAAAAACTTAAAGTTTAAATTTAAAATTCAATCTAGAGTTGATTTGTTATTAGAAGAGGATAACATAAAAGATTTAGCAATTGCTGGATGCGATGAAGTTTGGGTTGGGGCAGAAAGTGGTTCTCAAAAAATTTTGGATAATATGGATAAGGGTACCAAAATTGAACAGATACATGAAGCAAGTAATTTAATGAAATTGCATGGAATAAAACCTTGTTTTTTCCTGCAATTTGGATATCCTGGAGAGGAATTAAATGATATAAAAAGTACTATTCAAATGGTCAAAGAATTAATGCCTCATGATATTGGAATTTCTGTATCTTATCCTTTACCTGGAACTAAGTTTTATGATAATGTAAAAACACAATTAAATCAAAAACAAAATTGGACAGATTCTGATGAATTATTAGTGATGTTTAATAGCACTTTTCCTGCTTCATTTTACAAGCATTTGCAAAGATTGGTGCACTATCAGTTTAGAAAATGGAAAGCAATAGAAGTATTAACTTCTGGTTTTAATATCAAACAAGTTCTTTTAATAGCATTGAGACAAGTTCAAATTTTAGTAGCTAAAAATAAAATAAAAAAGTATGCAGCAATCAACTTTTAATAGTATTGCAGCAACTTATGATGTTGATTTTACTTATAGTAAAATTGGCATCATGCAAAGAAATCGTGTTTGGAATAATCTAAAAAAGGATTTAAATACTTCTAATATTAATAGCGTACTTGAAATAAATTGTGGTACCGGACTCGATGCATATTGGCTTGTTGAAAAAGGTTATTCTGTTACAGCTACTGATGTTTCATCTGAAATGATTTTTTGTGCGAAACAAAAAAGGTTAGATTTAAATTCTGAAAATCCAAACTTTTCGATTTGTGGTTTTGATGATTTAGAAGCAACATTTCAAGGCAGAAAATTTGATTTGTTGTTTTCTAATTTTGCTGGATTAAATTGTATAAACAAAAGCGAGTTGGAAAAGCTAAATAGGGTTTTTAACTCATTATTAAACCAAAATGGTTTGTTGATAATGGTTTTATTGGGCAAAAAATCTTGGTTAGAACGATTGTATTTTTTATTAAAAGGCGATTTGAAAAAATCAAAAAGAAGGCTTCATCCAGATTTGGCAAAACTAAATGAAGATTCCTTTCAAATGACCTATTGCTATACAGTTGAGGAGTTAAAAGAGATATTTACAAATTTTAATTTTATTAGAACAAAACCCATCGGTATAATCATTCCACCTTCCTATTTAGAACCGATATTAAAGAAACTTAGTTTTTTAAGTTTACCAATATTGTTATTAGAAAAACTTTTTGGAAGTTTATCTTTTCTAAGTGATTATGCCGACCACACTTATTTAGCCTTTAGAAAAAAATGAAAATAGTTTTTACACATGGTTATTTTATAAATGAAGACCTAAAAGAAATGGAAATAATGAGACCTTATGTTCCATTAGGTATTTTATATATATCAGCCTGGTTAGAAAAAAATGCCTATGATAATGATGTGTTTGATTCAACCTTTTCAACATTTGAATTGCAGAAAGATTTCATTCTAAAAAACAAACCAGATGTCTTAGCTATATATACTAATTTAATGACCAAATTGAATGTATTAAGAACCATTCAGTTTGTAAAATCAGAAGAATCATTAAAGCATACAAAAATAGTTTTAGGTGGCCCAGAAGTAACAAACCATATCGACAAGTTTTTAGAGAATGGTGCTGATTTTATCATTAAAGGTGAAGGTGAAGAATCGATGTTAGCATTGGTTCAATATTTAGATGGTAAATCTGAATTAGAGCTTTTTCAAATTGATGGTATTTCATACAAAGATGAAAATGGGAATAGTATCTCTACCAATGAAAGAAACAAATTGAAAAACTTGGATGAACTTCCGTTACCAAATAGAACCAAAGTTAATTTACAATTGTATTTTGATGCTTGGAAATCGAAACATGGTACAAGTGCAATTTCAATTAATACCATGCGAGGATGTCCTTATAGCTGTAAGTGGTGTAGCAGGGCTGTATATGGACAAAGTTATAGAAGAAGAAGTGCAAAACATGTTGTTGATGAATTAGAGTGGATTCAAAATAATTACCAAGTTGATACAGTTTGGTTTGTTGATGATGTTTTTACAGTTAGTCATAAATGGTTAAAAGAATTTAGACTTGAACTTGAACAACGTAAATTAACCATCGCATACGAGTGTATAACACGAGCAGACAGAATGAGTGAAGAAGTGATAGATGAATTAAAAGCAAGTGGATGTTTTAGAGTATGGATAGGTGCCGAAAGTGGCTCTCAGAAGGTAATAGATTTTATGGATAGGAGAGTAGATGTTTTGCAAGTAAGAAACATGATAAGGCTGGCTCAAGAAAAAGGAATACAAGCTGGTACATTTATTATGGTTGGATATCCGGGCGAAACTGAAGAAGATATTTTTGAAACCATTAAACATTTAAAAGACTCAGACCCTGATATATTTACTATAACAGTCGCATATCCAATTAAAGGAACTCCCTTATACCAAGAAGTTGAAACAAATTTTATACAAGATTTACCCTGGGAAACTTCAACTGATAGAGATATTGATTTTAAAAGAACTTATCCAAGAATTTACTATAATTATGCGGTTCGACATATCGTAAATGAAGTGAATGCCGGAAAAGCTCTCAAAAACAAACAATGGGTTAATTTGGCTAAGCTTAAATTGAAGTCAATGGCAGCAAGAGGCATTATGACTTATACCAAATACGCTGGTTAAAATAGTTTTTTCAATTATAATTTGTAGCTGCTATACAGTGGTAATTTTTATAAATCAAGGATAAGTTTTGAGAATTATTTTAAAAAATAATTTTGGAACTTCATTGCTCTATTTAATGAAACTTAAGAACCAGATAGGTGGTCTCATGTTTATAGAAAAATGATCAATATGAATTCCCCCCCAAATCTCAACAACGCGGACCTTTGGTCCGCCTTGTTGAGATTTGGGGTCGGTGTTTCATCATAATTTGTTTTCTATAATCATGTCATCCCTTCTGGATTTAATGAAATTGCTAAAAGAAAAATAAACTGAATATTATTCGTTTTTTGTGTTTTTTTGATTTTAACGAGTAATAATTAGCCATAGAGTTTATCTAAATTTTGTTAGGTAAAGAAAAGGATAATCGTATTCTTTTTAATCGATTAAGAATTACATATTTTGTTAAAACATTCATGGAATTACTTTTATAAAGTATAAGATAATCAATAATTAATATGATTTTTTGGTGAAAAAGTCTATTTTAGATTTTTGAATAGAAATCTATACTATTCTCAAATTCATCACAACCTAAAAAAATCAAGAACCTCAAAATTCAAAAACCATGAAAAAAAACTTAGCAGAATTTATTGGAACATTTTGGCTCGTATTGGGCGGATGTGGAAGTGCCATGTTAGTAGCAGGATTTGCTGATGTAGGAATTGGACTACTCGGTGTTTCATTTGCATTTGGACTTACTGTATTAACCATCGCTTATTCTTTGGGGCATATTTCTGGAGCTCATTTGAACCCAGCAGTTACAATTGGATTGTGGGTAGGAGGAAGAATTGGAAAGAAAGAAGTATTACCTTATGTAGTTTCTCAAATTGCTGGAGGTATTTTTGGTGCGGCTGTTTTGTACCTAATTGTGATTGGAAATGGAAGTTCAATCGGTGATTTTGCAGCAAATGGTTATGGTGATCATTCGCCTGGTAAATACAATATGCTTTCTGCAATTATCACAGAATTTGTTATGACTTTCATGTTTCTAATAGTTATTCTTGGCGCAGCAGACGACAAAGCTCCAAAGGGATTTGCTGGTATTGCAATTGGTTTAGCATTAACATTAATCCACTTAATTAGTATACCTGTAACCAATACATCTGTAAACCCAGCAAGAAGTATTAGTCAAGCATTATTTGTTGGAGATTGGGCTTTGGCTCAAGTTTGGTTGTTTATAGTAGTTCCAATTGCTGGAGCTGCTCTTGCAGGAGTAGTTTATAAGTATTTAAGAGCTAAATAGATTTAAATTTTCTAAAAAATTGAAAAACTCATTTGATGTAAAAATCGAATGAGTTTTTTTTTGTTTTTTTAAGAGGTGAGAAAAGTTTAATTCTTATTTCAAGTACTTTTTTGGGGACTTTTAGGACCCGGGCGACAAGTCGACTGGGTCCTAAAAGTCCTCAAAAAACTTATTCTACTCTTTATTTTTCTTTTTGTAATCCAATCTTGCTTTCATCATTCTTTCTCTTATACCACCTTCTTTAATAAAAGCTATCTCAAGAGATTTAATTTGTTTTGCTAGTAGATAACTTGTGATCTTAATTAAACAAATCATTGTGTTGGCGCATATTTCGGGATCTTCATGTTCGATTGCTTTTTTAAAAGTATCATAATTCGCATCGGGTATTCTATTTAACTCTCTCAACCTTAAAGTTAACCTATGTTCCTTATCCCAATAATTTAATTTATTGGTTCTCAAAAAATCCTCATAATCAATTTTAAGTTCTTCTAAGGAGGCTCTTGCTACATTGGTTAATTTAATTTCTGTTTCTTTTGAGGTGCCTGAAGCCATGCTTGCTTCAACAATGTTTTGTTTACCGCTGCGGGCTGCTTGCACCATTTGATCTATAGTTCGGTCAAACTTATTATAAAAACGTTTTGTGAAATAAATGGTGCCATCATAGATAATTTCAGATTTCTGATAAGACATTAAATTCTTGTAGCCACCAAAAGCTGGTATAAAACCTGGATTGTTCAAGTTATCATCATTCATTTTTCATTTGATTTCGTTTTTGAAAACTAATGAAAGATAGATTTCCATTCAAAAGTTAAAGGCATGAATAAAGGTTTTTAATCTTCATTCAATTGCCATTTTCCTTTTGTTTACAATGGTTTTAAAGATGTTTGATAATTTCCAACTAATTTAACTTGAACGAAAAAAAGATTTAATTTTCTTTCTAAAAGAGGATAATTAAGGAACTCCTTAGAAAGTAAAAATTAATCTAACTTTAAATGAACTTGTTAAAATTAAAATGGTAGAACAAGCGAAATACAAATCAAACTAAATTAGATTATCAAATAACTTCCGGTGTTTGAATTTCTTCTTCGGTAATCTTATTTATTCGCGGTTGGATAATCCAAATGCCGATAGGATAAAACCAAATCAAAAAGAATTCACCGGCAAAATCTGAAAAGCTACATTCTCTTTGAAGCTCAATAGTTCGAAGTGTTTTAGCAACAAAATACAGGCAATAAAATATGCAGAAGATTGAAAAGAAATGTAATGGAAATACTATTGAAAAGATAAGACCGATATTTGTAATATTTGGTTGAAATTCAGAATTGGAACTATCAAATGAAGCACTTAGTATGCTTCCGGTTATTAAAGAAAATAACAAAATATAAATTAGTGGAATAAAAAAGAAGATCTTGAATTTGCTTGTTTTCATTTTTAAACCATTTGGAATTTTATGATTTAAACCAATGGCAATCGACCAAAACCAACCAAAGAAAGTACCCAGATAAAGTATCATTAGAATCGGAAATAGTCGAAAATAATTTACCATAAACGACAAATCAGGATTGTTTTCTTTTAAGCTGATTTGTGAAAGCATATTACCCATTACAAAAAATTGGAATAGAATTGGAATACCAAACATCAAAAGAAACAATTGCCAGTGTTTGGCTTTTTGATATTGTCGTGATAGGTTCATAGTTTAAGGATTTGTTTGGTTTGAATAGGGTGATATCTAAATTGGAAAGTATTATTGATATAACAAATTGTCTTTTTATTGCTTTTAAAAAAATATTATCTAATTTCTTATTTAAATCAATTATAAAGATTTTAATTGATTTAAGTGTTTGATTTTTAAATCGTATTAGCTTCTGATTTACCTTTCTGTAAAACTAATATTCATTCTGTCGATGCCTGTTTCTCCCCAATAACTATACATAATCTGACCTTTGATTCTATCTTTTGAGATAAAACCTTCATAACGACTATCAGCCGCATTGTCTCTATTATCTCCTAGTAAAAAGTAGCTATCAGCCGGTATTACAGTGCTTTCAAAATTCGTTTTTTCAATATTAAATGGCTTTTCGAATTTATAAATCAAATGTTTCTTTCCATTGGGAAGTTCTTCTTCAAATTCATTTACCGGAATACCTTTAATTGTTGTTTCCTTTATAAACTTTGAATTACAAGGTTTACCATTAATACTGACGATATTGTTTATAAGTTCAATTTTATCATTTGGAAGACCAACTACACGATAGGTATAAATTTGACCATTTGAATGCGAGAATAAAACCATGTCACCATAATCTGCTTGTTTGTTTTCATAAGCTTTTGTATCTGCTACAACTAAGTCTCCAAGTTGAATGGTTGGACTATTAGCTATAGTTGGAATTTTTAATGATTGGACTCCTAAAACGGAATTCATATCATAAACTGTTAAAACTAAAAGCATACCAATAGAAATTGCCACATGATAATACCAAGTATTGTATGGTTTTAAAATATACTCTTTTTGTAGTTTGGCATTTTTAAAAGCATCAAAAATAATATAAATTCTTAGCGTCATTTCAATGATAAATAAAGCTGAAAATCCATAAAACGAAGTTGCCATACGAGTTATCCCAAATATAAATGGGATGAGTAAAACTAATCCAAAAAACAATAAACCTTTTTTATGATGACCATTATAAATTTGACCTAAACCAGGAAGAAATAAGGATAATATAATTGCTATTATCGCCTTTCGAGGTTTAAAGGATAGGGTAGATGTTTCATTGTTAATTTCTTGTTCCATAATTTTTTAAAGTTCTAGTAATTAATTGGTAAATGTGTCAAAAGTAGAGGTTTAGATGATAAAATTCGAGTTAAATATTACTATTTTTTAATAGTAAGAATATCATCAATCATAAATACAACCCAGCTTGGTAAATATGAATAAAGTATAGTTTTTGGAAGATAAAACGTGTAGTCATTTTGATTCTCTTTATAGTTTAATCCAATAGCATTATTGTGGATTTTTAATGTTTTGAAACCTTCAAAAATTGGAGTATATATGATATCGTATGAAATGATATTTTCGTTTGAATCAACAAGGATTTTTGTATTTATTTTATCAGGTAATTCATAATTTAAATAATTAAAACTGACTAAATTTGTTAGGTTACTATCATGATAAAAAAGAGTATAAGTTTCATTCATGTTTTTTGATTTAGCTTTCAAAAAACCTTTCGCAATATTTTGGATAATTAAATTGTTTAAAAAAGTCAAATTATATTCTGTTATTCTTACTTCTTTGCTAAAGGTTGATAAAGATTCTCTTAGAAAATTATATTGTTCCCTGTAATTTTGGCTTATGTCTGATTCATTTTGCAAAGCTTCTGTACTAATTGGGTATAAGATGTTTGAAAGAATAGATATTAATTTTATGTCCGCTTTTGATATGATTTTCTCTACATCTTCGATTTTTACAAAAAAACTATTAGACTCTCCCAAATCTATATTTTGAATATTTACTTTTTGTATAAGGCCTATACCTTTTATTTCAGAATCTCTTTTTAAGGATTCAGGAGAACTATTGATTTTATATAAACAGTTAAGACCACAAACGTTTTCATATATGTTTAAATCCGCAAATTCAATAGAATCATACTCAGTTATTAAATCCATTTTATAGGCCTTTAACTTTTTACTTTGTACAGCTTTTAAGATAGTTTTACCAGTATTTTCTATTCTTGAGTATAAAATATTTCTTATTTCATTTTTATCCGAAGTGAATTGCTGACTAGAACAATTAAAATATGCAGTAAGTAGAAGTATTGTTATTTTTAATTTCAAATTTATAACAGTTTTCGTCCAAATTATTTTTCGTTGAGCCATTTTTCAATATCTCCATCAGCCACATTACTATCTAAAATTTCCGAATTTAAGTATTCAGTCTTTGCTTTTTGAATTCTGATTTTTTGGCTTTCAGATAATTCATATACTTTTTCTTCCAACTCAAATTCTAAAAGCATCTTCATTTCTTTTATGATATGAATATCTTCTACGCTATTTAACTTGTTGATTAGTTCCTCTTTTAAATCAGAAATTTTCATTTTTAATTTATTTAATCAAATTTATATTTTTTTTCAGTTTAATTTATACCCATCAGAAATACTAAAATTGGTCTAAATTATTTGGTTTACCACCCCACCAATTTCCCAATAGCTTCTTCATCTAATCTATAAACAGTCCAACCCGACATTGGTACTGCTCCTAAACTTTCATAAAAATCTATGGCTGGTTTATTCCAGTTTAATACGCTCCATTCAACTCGGCCACAATTGCGTGATTTGGCTATTTTAACTAGTTCAAGTAATAGATTTTTGCCATATGATTTTCCTCTGTATTCTGGTTCTATGTACAAGTCTTCTAGGTAAATACCAGGTCTCGAAACAAAGGTGGAATAGTTGTGAAAGAAGAGTGCAAATCCTACAGGTGTTTCGTTTTCAAATGCCAATAAACATTCTGCAAAACTCTTTTCTTCAAACAAATATTTGATAATACTCTCTTCTGTTGCTTGAACTTGATCACTTAATTCTTCATAGTGTGCAATGCCTTTAATGAAATGTAAGATGAGTCCTGCATCTTCTTTTTTTGCAAATCTTATGTTTAACATACTATTCATTTTCCAATGAGCCAATTGTATAAATTCCTTTGAACTTTTTTTCATTTGGAGCGCCTTTTCCATCTCTATGTGGAACCATTAAAGTGAATTCTATTTCCCATTTATTTTTTGAAAGCTTTTTACCTCTCATAAATCCACTTTTTACTTCTCTAGCTCCATTGTCTCTGCAGAAACAATTCGGACTAAAAACAATTTTGTATTTAGTTAAATCGCCTCCAACTCTAAAAGAATTTCCTCTTTGTGGTGGAATTTCAAAAGTTAATGTTTCAGAATATTCATCATCAGCAATCATTTTATAATCTTTTGATTTGTAATGGTATTTAAAAACCCAATTTTTCCCTTTTTCATATGAAAAGGGAAGGTAACCATTGTCCCAAGGACCTACTTTTAAACTACTATTAAGTGCATAAACATAAGTCTTTACTTCAGGAGTAAATTCCATTTCAGCTTTGGGATTGTCTTGTGAAATCGCCACATTCAAGGTGTTCATCATTGCCAATAGGCAAACAAGCATCAACTTTTTCATAATTGAAAGATATTCTATACTAAAACAAAAACCATGCAATTTTTTTTAATGATGCTGTTAACTATTTTGCAAAACATGAAAAAACAGGAGCGTTTCGATAAAATTATCAGTTATTTCCTTGAACATAAGCCAGTAGCAGAAACCGAATTACATTATGAAAATCCTTTTCAATTAATAATGGCTGTGGTTTTGTCGGCACAATGCACAGATAAACGTGTAAATATCGTAACCCAAGATTTATTCAGAGATTTTCCAACACCACAAAAATTAGCAGAAACCGATTTTGATACTTTGTTTCCTTATATCAGAAGTATTAGTTATCCCAATAATAAAACTAAACATTTAATTGGATTGGCTCAAATGTTACTTTCAGATTTTGAAGGCAAGGTTCCAGAGAAAATAGAAGATTTGGTAAAGCTTCCAGGTGTTGGTAGAAAAACCGCAAATGTTATTGCAAGTGTTGTATACAATCAACCTGCTATGGCGGTAGATACGCATGTTTTCAGAGTTAGCAGAAGATTAGGATTAACTACTAATGCAAAAACGCCATTAGCGGCAGAACAGCAATTGGTTAAATATATTCCCGATGAATACATTGCAACAGCGCATCATTGGTTAATACTTCATGGAAGGTATACTTGTTTGGCTCGAAGTCCTAAATGCACGGAATGTGGTTTACAAGAATGGTGTAAACAATTTCAAAGTGGTAAAGTTGAGTAGTATTATTTCAATCCTATTGCTTCAATAAATACAAACTTATTTTCGGCTTCTTCTTTTTGCAATAAAATAGTTTTACCATCTTCACCAATGCTTAAACGGTTGGGATATTTATCATAAGTTTTTTTGAAAACACATAATCCCTCTTTGTTTATTACCAATAGTTCAGATTGATTTGAAAGCAATGAGTATACCAATAATAACACAATGTATTCTTTGTTTTTTGAATCGCAGGTATACATTGCCAAGGTTTCTTTATTTAAGATAGCTTGTGAAAATGAAAACCCATTTTGCTTAGAAGTGATTTGCAAAGATTTTCCTAAAACATGAAAACTTAAGCTGTCATGAAACTCTGCAGGAGTAGCCGCAAAGTAGATTTGTTCAGGTTTTTGGTTCAGTTCTTCAAATTCGTTTTGGTTGATACTCTTTTCAATATTGATTGTTTTTTCAGGACCCAAGGCAATATTCACCATTTCTAAATAAGGTTGAAACAACAAAACATACATCAACATCGGAGTAAAAATCAACAAAGAAATATTAAGTAATGTATATATAAATTCGGGTGCTACTTTTTTAGCAGCCATGTAAATGATGTAACCCGACAAAGCACCAAACAAACCTGAGATAATAGCATAGGGAAAGAACCAAATAAAGTTTCCGAAAAAGTGGTCGGGTAAATAAAAAAACCTTACCACCGAATTCATTCCAACAAAACTAAAAGCTGCAACTAAAAAGAAAACAAATCCATAAAAAGAAAAAGCATAGGATTTCATTGAAGCCATTTTTAAAAACCTGCTTTTTAAAATAAAAAACAAGAAGACACATGTAAGTAGTGCAATTCCCGCCAGTAAAGGGTCGGTTTTTAAAAGAATATTTGTAACTATTTTGTACTGCATTCCGATTTAAAATAATCGTTTCTCATTAAATATTCACTTGATACTTGTTCCCACGTATTCCAACGTTTTCTACAAAATGATTTAAATCTAAAAGGAATTCCCTTAGTAGTTGAATCATTCATATTGTTTTGATTAGCAATTTGTAAATGCAAATGAGGCCAGGTGGTATTACCCGAATTTCCAATATTGGCAAGGTACTGACCGCTAACAACAGTATCTCCAACTTTTACTTGAAAACTTCTTTTATTTAGTTGTGCTAAAATAGCGAATTTATTTTCTTCAATTTTTATGGCGATATAGTTTCCACAAGGATTAATTGTATCGCCTTTTTTAAGTACTTGTTGGTTGTTAAATGAATCTACAATGTTTGCAACAACTCCATTTACAGGACTAAAAACTGAATCATTAAAACATACATAATCGGTTATTGCTGTTCCAGTGCCAGTAAAGAAACTTCCATTTTCATTTACCTTTAATAAATCAACAGCATAAGCTTGTTGAGGGATTGCCAAATGGTAATTAACAGAACTATGACCACCAGCATGAGAAGCTCTCCAAGTGCCATGAATAGGTAAATCTATTTCAACACATTCATTTTTTTGAGGGTAATCATAAGCTTTGAAAATGATTAAACTAGCAAGTCCAAATCCCAATAACCAAAATATACTTAGTAAAAAGAAAAGCATCCTTTTAATAAATTGTTCTACCAATCTTTTGGAAGCCGTAAATGAAAGGATGATTTCTTGTAAAGCAATTAAAAACCAAATGCCAACAAAAGTATTGATAACAGTGTCTTCAATTAAAATTCGAAATCCTGCAATAAAATAAAACCAAGTAGGAAGTCCTGCAATTAAACTGAGCATTGCCAATAAAAAAATCAACTTCAGACCGTAAACAAACCATTCTTTTTTCCATGAAAAGAGCCATTTTCTGTCTTTTCTACTTTTAATTACTAAAAACAATCGTACTAAAAATACAACTGCGAAAATTAAATTAAGTATCCAAAGGCCTGTTGTATAAGAAGATTGTAATTCCTGAAGTGATTTTTCCATGTTGGCGAATATCCTTTTTAACTATAGATTTTCTTTAAAATATTGGGTGATTTTTTTCATTAAATGAACCCTATCTGGACCCAATACATTATGTGCATGACCTGGGTAAACAAAATAATCAACCAAAACACCTTCTTCAACGCTTTTTTGAATATAACTTAAGCTATGTTGCCACAATACAACATCATCAGAAGTACCGTGAATCATCAATAATTTACCTTTAAGGTTTTTAACATAGTTTAATAAATCAGCCTCTCTGTAACCTTTTTCGTTTTCTTGTGGCATATCCATATATCTTTCGGTATACATAATTTCATAAAATCTCCAATCGATTACCGGACCACCAGCAACGCCAACTTTAAATACATCAGGAGTTTTTGTCATTAAGCTGGTACTCATAAAACCACCAAAACTCCAACCGAAAACGCCCATTCTTTTGCTATCAACGTAAGATTTGCTTTTCAAAAATTCTACTCCTTTTAATTGGTCTTTTACTTCTAAATTACCTAATTGACGGTGTGTTGCATTTTCAAATTCCAAACCTCTATTTAATGAACCTCTATTGTCTAAGCAGAAGGTAATATAACCTTGTTGAGCCATATAGTACAACCACATATCGGCTTGTCCGAGCCAGTTATTACTAACCATTTGCGCATGTGGACCACCATATACATAAACTATTACAGGATATTTTTTTGTTGAATCAAATTGAGCAGGAAGAATCATTCTGCAATTTAGTTTGATGCTTGGGTCTTCAGACGGAATTGAAAACAATCTTACTTCACAGGTTTTATAATCTCTTAAAGGATTTGGCGCATTTAAAATAGTTGCATATTCTTTTCCTGAAACATCATTTAAAACGGTTCTTCTTGGAATTCTATTATTACTATAAGTATCTAAAATAAATTTTCCATCGGTAGAAATTACTGCAGAATGTTGACCATCCATTCTATTTACAGGATTAGTTTGAAGTGTTTTTAATTTTAAAGCATAAACCAATTTGTTCATTCCATCCTCAGAAAATGCAGTGTAGAACAAGGTTTCACCCTTTTCATCAAAACCAATAACATCAGAAACTGCAAATTTTCCTTTTGTTAATTGTTTAATTAGTATACCTTGTTTACTATATAAATACATGTGATTATAACCATCTCTTTCGCTAAACCAAATGAATTTTCCTGCATCATTTTTTAGAAATAACATTGGTTTTTCTGGTTCTACATACTTAGCATGAGTTTCAGTAAAGAGTGTTTTGATGAAAGTTCCGGTATTTGCATCGTATTGATTCAATTTCATTTCGTTTTGTCCACGATTTAAAACTGCGATGAACAAATATTCTTCATCTGGACTCCAAGAAATATTGGTTAAATATTGCTCTGAATTTGGCTCTGTTTGTACCTCAACAGATCTTTTTCTTTTAAAATCATGAATTAGTACAGTTACAATATGGCTTTTATTACCAGCCATCGGGTATTTTAATTTTTTGAAAGTATTAGGTGTTGTTAAAACAGAATGATTGGTATCTAAATCCTGAAAATCCATTAATTGGTAATCAGAAACCATTGATTCATTCATTTTATAAAAAGCAATTTTTGTGGCATTTGGAGAAAAGAAAGTTCCTTTTGTAATACCAAATTCGTTTCTATGAACAGATTTTCCATTTAAATAACCATAAGTACCATCATTGGTAATCATCTCAGATTTGTTTATTTCATCGCCAGCGGCCGCAGAAATGCTAGTGGGATTTTTGCCATCATGCACAAATAAATTAAAGTTTAATGTGTATGCTAATTTCTGAGAAGTAGCATCATAGTCTAAATCTTCGGCGTTTGCAGGTGCTTTTGCTAATAAGCTTACTTTATTAGTTTGGATGTTTAGTTTATAATAAGTATTGCTATAGAAAAAGCGGAATTCAGTAGCATTTTCCCAAGTTATAAAAGGAAAACGAGTCATGTCTTTTTCTTTGCTCATAAAATTTCTCCAAGCAAGGTTAAAATCATACAAACTTAAAATTGAATCTTGTTTTAAAGTTTGAACATCTTGGACGATTAAAATATCTTTTCCAAGTTTTTTACCCACAAAACTGAATTTATAAACATTTGGAATCCATTGTAATTGAGAGAGTCTGTCGGGCGACAAAGTAGTTCTTTGTTTTAAAACGGCATCTTCAACACTTAATACTTTATCTTGTGATTTACTGCTTAAAGATAAGAAAATCAGTAAACTAAAGGAGAATAATGATACTAGTTTTTTCATTTTTAGGATGTTTTTTTGTTCATTTATATTCAAAAATTCAGTAAAAATAGAATTTAGAATAGTCTTCAAATATTAGAGTTTTTCGCGAAAACAAAAGCACAAATTGTCCTAAATTTAAAATGAATCAATATTGGGTTTTAACTCTTGAAAGGAATACCTATTTTCGCGCACCAATCAAAATTATCAAAATGTTTGAAAGTTTAAGTAGTAAGCTCGATAGGGCATTCAAAGTTTTAAAAGGACATGGTAAGATTACAGAAATCAATGTTGCCGAAACGGTTAAAGAAATCCGTAAGGCCTTAATTGATGCCGACGTAAATTACAAAATCGCCAAATCTTTTACAGATACAGTAAAAGAAAAAGCTTTGGGAGCCGATGTACTTACTAGTGTAACTCCTGGCCAATTAATGGTTAAAGTTGTTAATGATGAATTAACTGCCTTATTAGGAGGTAAAACTGAGGATATTGATTTAAATGGTAATCCAAGTATCATTTTAATGGCTGGTTTGCAGGGTTCTGGAAAAACAACTCATTCTGCTAAGCTTGCAAATTATATTAAGAAAAAGGGTAAAACAGTAATGATGGCTGCTTGTGATGTTTACCGTCCTGCTGCTATTGAACAGTTAAAAGTGCTTGGTGCTCAGTTAGATGTGCCTGTTTTTTATGAAGAAGGAAATACCAATCCAGTAAAAATTGCTGAAAATGCTTTAAAAGCAGCAAAAGAAGCTGGTGTTAAGGTTTTAATTGTAGATACAGCAGGTCGTTTAAGTATTGATGAAGAGATGATGCGTGAGATTGGAAACATCAAATCAGCATTAAAGCCTCAGGAAATTTTGTTTGTTGTGGATGCCATGACTGGACAAGATGCTGTAAATACTGCAAAAGCATTTAATGATGTTTTAGATTTTACAGGAGTAATTCTTACAAAATTAGATGGTGATACAAGAGGTGGAGCTGCATTATCAATTAAGTCGATAGTACAAAAACCTATCAAATTCATGGGTATGGGCGAAAAGATGGAAGCCTTAGATGTTTTCCATCCAGATCGTATGGCCCAAAGAATTTTAGGAATGGGAGATATTGTAAGTTTGGTAGAAAAAGCCCAAGCTGTATTTGATTCTGATGAAGCAGAAAAAATGCAGAAGAAGCTTTTAAAAGACCAATTTACTTTTGAAGATTTTTATGCTCAAATCCAACAAATCAAAAAAATGGGTAACCTAAAAGATTTGATGGGAATGATACCAGGTGTTGGAAAAGCTGTTAAAGACATAGATATTAGTGATGATGCATTTAAAGGAATTGAAGCCATTATTAATTCGATGACACCAGATGAAAGAAAAACGCCAGATATCATAAATGGTTCAAGAAGAAAAAGAATTGCTAATGGAAGTGGAACCGATATTCAACAAGTAAACCAGTTATTAAAGCAATTTGAAGAAATGCGTAAAATGATGAAAAGCATTGGTAAATTGCAAGGTGCTGGAAGAAGTTTAAGAGGAATGCCATTTGGCAGATAATCATAGAAATGAATTAAATTAAAGGGAGAAATCGAGATGATTTTTCCCTTTTTTATTTTTTAAAAGTGATTTTTTTTCTCCAATTTCTACCACTATTTACCTCAAACAATAGTTTCACTAACCAATTTAAAATTATAGGAATCAAGATATTAAATTTACCTTCTTGAAAATAATCGTCTTTTATTTATTCGTATTTTGTTTAATTAGTCCAGTTTGGGCCCAAGACCCATTTTATCGTTTAATTGGCAAAAGTGAAGGTCTTCCATCCAATTCTGTTTATGATGTATTTCAAGACAGCAAAGGATTTATTTGGTGCTCGCACGATGAAGGTTTAAGTAAATATGATGGATTTACCTTTAAAACATATTCCAGCAAGGAGCAAACATCAAAAGCAGGTTCGTATATCAGAGAAGATAAGTTTGGAAGAATTTGGTATTCTAATTTCGATGGCTTTTTATATTATGTTGAAAACGAAACATTAAAAGAGTTAAAAATGAGTAAGCCGCTTGGTTATACTCGTTATGGTATAAATGATAATTGGGTATTTGTAATTGTTCAAAATGGAGTTGAAATATTTGATTTAAAAAGTCTTAAGCTCATTAAGAAAATAGAAAAACCTATCAATAATTTTATCTCAGCATTAAATTTCAAGAATAAATTTTATGTTCAACTTGATTCTTTTTATGTATTTGAATCATTAAATGAACCAAGTAAATTTTCTTTATTGAATAGGCCTGAATTTTCACCCCAAATGAATATGATTTTCTCAAATTCAAAAGGCATATTATTGGCAAGTAAAGAGAATTTTGGTACGAATAACTTGTTATTAAACGAAAAAAAAGAGCTTAAAATAATACAATCAAGGTTTAATGGATTTTTTCAAAACTATTCTGTAACCGACAGTATATACTGGGCTTGTGCTCAAAGTGGAGTTTTGGGTTTTGATTCAAAAAATAATAAAGAACTAAATAATGGTAAAGTGTTTTTTACTGATTATAATTTATCATCAGTATTTAAAGATAGAAGAGGTAATTATTGGTTTTCAACCTTATCTGATGGATTGATTTTTGTACCTGATTTGCACATTAAACGCCTTGCTATAAAAAATGAAAAGCCATTTAAATTGGTAGATAGAAGTAATGGATTTTTTATAGGAACACGCTCAGGAAAAGTACTTTTAAATAACTTAAATGGTAATATGATGGAAATTGCCGGCTCCAAGCAGCATGAAGTTATTTCTATGGTTTACGATTCTTTGAATCAAAATTTATTCTGTACCTCAAGAGGATTTAGAGTTTTTGATAAATTTTATAATAATATTTATGAAAAGCCATTTTCGCTAAAAGATATCTGTAGAATAGATAAACATTATTATGCTTATGCATCTTCTGGTAATATTGGTTTATTGAATATTTCAAGTAAGGTAACGGGTTCAATTTGGGATAGCATTCATTTTTCGAGATTGATTGAAAATGAAAAATCTATGTCATCAATTGAGCCGCTAACAATAAGAGGTAAATCGGTTGCTTTTTCAGCAAGTTTAAATACAATATTTTTTGCAACCAATTTGGGCTTATTTGCTGCAAATCCAAAGGGAGTAAAAGAATTAAAAATCGACAATGAATCGATTTTTATCAAAAAACTTCAATCAAGTTTTAATCGCATTTTTTGTTTAAATGGAAATGGAAAGTTATTTGAAATTATAGATGGTAAGATTTTTAAAAGGTTAAATGTTCCTTCTAATATAAAAGACATAAAATGTAGTGGAAACTTTTTATTTCTAATAACAGAAGAGCATTTGTACCAGATAAATTTGAAAAAGGAGGGAGATATTTACATTCAGTTGGAATATATAGCTAAAGGACAGGAAATAAATGATGTCGTTTTTTTAAAAAACCAATTAGTTATTGCTACCAATATGGGATTGGTTATAAGTGAGAAAAATGAAAATAATTTAGAATTTTACAAAGCTCCATTTTATATCAACTCATTAAAAATTGGTAAAAAACAAGTTAAGAATTTCATTGGAGATGAGTTTAATTCCTACGAAAATGAGGTTGAAATTAACTATTCAATTTTAGATTTTAATAAAGCCAATGAACTCTCATTATTTTATAAAATTAATGAAAGTGAATGGGTAAAATGTTCGAATAATTCTAGAAATATAAATCTTCCTTCTTTATCACCAGGAAAATATAAAATTGAATTTAAAATTGGTGATTATTCTATCGAAGATCAAAAAATAGAATTTGAAATTAATAAACCATATTACTTTCAATGGTGGTTTATATTAGGTGTTTCGGTTTTGATTTCTATTGTACTAACTTTAATTTATCAAATTAGATTAAAACGAATTAAGGTCCAGAATAAACTCAAATTAGAAAAAATTGAACTTCAAAAAAGTTTGGGTCAATCAATGCTAACGGCTATTAAATCACAAATGAATCCTCATTTTTTCTATAATGCATTAAACACCATTCAATCATTTATTTATTCAGACGATAAAAAGAAAGCATCAACTTATTTAGCAAAATTTTCTAAGCTAACACGATTAATTTTAGAAATGTCGGAAAGAGAAACAGTAAGTTTAGCTGATGAAATTATTGCATTAAGATTATATCTGGAATTAGAAGAGGTGAGATTTGAAGAAGTTGAATTTCATTATTCAATAGTATTAAACCATAAAATTGAATCAGAGATGATTCAAATACCATCAATGATGATTCAGCCTTATATAGAAAATGCAATTAAGCATGGACTACTGCATAAACTAGGAAAAAAAGAGCTTGAAATAAGAATTTGGCAAGATGTTGGAATCTTAATAGTGGAAGTTGAAGATAATGGAGTTGGCAGGGAAAAATCGGCTAAAATTAATGCTGGTAAATATGAAAAATGGAAATCGTTTTCGAGTGGTGCAAACGAAAAGCGATTAGAAATTTTAAATAGAGGTAGAAGTAAAGCAATTGGAGTTGCCATTTCAGATAAAGTTGATGAAAATGGATTCTCAAATGGTACATTGGTTATAATAAGTATTCCTTTAAATAGTTAAGAAAAATGAGCAAAATTTACAAAGTCATAATAATTGATGATGAGCCTCGAGCAAGGGCTTTACTTAAAGGAATGTTGAATGAATATTGCCCAGATTTAAAAGTTATTGATGAGTGTGAAAATTTACCTTCAGGAGTATTGTCAATAAAGGCTTATCACCCGGATTTGGTGCTCCTCGATATTGAAATGCCGGGTTATAGTGGATTGGAAATACTGGATTTTTTTCAAGCTAAGGAAATCGATTTTTCAATTATATTCACTACTGCGTATAATCAATATGCAATTAGAGCATTTAAGTTATCAGCAATTGATTATTTACTTAAGCCAATTGAGGCTCAGGAATTGGAAGATGCCATTGCCAGATTCAGGGCATTAAAGGTAAAGAGTAATTTTAATGTTGACTCATTTGCAGAAATTTTAAAGCCTGAAGGTCCTTCAAAAATTGCTGTTCCTGTGGGAAATACTATTCAGTTCATAGATTTAGATGATATAAGATTTTTTAAGGCAGATAGTTCTTATACTGAGATTTGGCTTAAAGGAGGCCAAAATATTATTGTAAGTAGAACTTTAAAGAATTTTGAAGAAGCTTTGGAAGGGAATATTAATTTTTTCAGGTGTCATAAGTCTTACTTAATTAATATAAAATCGATTCTAACTTATGTAAAATCGGAAGGAGGATATTTAATATTGGAATCTTATCCTGAAATATCAATTCCAATTACATCTGACAGGGTTCAATATTTAATGGATCAAAAATTATTGGTGAAAAGGTAGTTTTTAAGGGTTTTCTTTTTGACGAATAATCGAAATAAAATGAAATATTTTTTATGTAGGTTCGATTGTAATAATTCATTATACTATGAAAAAAGAATTCCTTACCCAAAGAAACAACATACATATTTCTGGTTCTAGTGAAGAAACTTTATTTTTTATCCATGGATATGGTTGTAATCAAGTTATGTGGAGATATATTGTTCCTGAATTTAAGGAAAAATATACCATAGTTTTAATTGATTTAGTTGGTACGGGTTTGTCGGATAGTTCTGCTTATCAGTTTAGTAAGTACGCATCTTTAAGTGCTTATGCAGATGATATTATAGAAATATGTGAAATATTTGAGTTGAAAAATATTCACCTAATTGGTCATTCTGTAAGTTCAAATATTGCAGCATTGGCAACCATTAAAAAGCCATCATTATTTAAAAAGTTAATTATGCTTTGTCCTTCACCAAGGTATATAAATGATGAAAACTATATTGGTGGATTTCAGAAAAATGAAATTGAGCAATTAATTGAAGTAATGGATTTAAATTATTTCGAATGGGTACGAAATATTACTAAAGTTATTTCTGGAAATCCAGATAAACCTGAAGTTGCTGAAGAATTAGAAACGAGTTTTTGCAAAAACAATCCAGAAATTGCCATTCATTTTGCCAAAGTAACTTTTGGAGGAGATAATAGAGAAGACTTGAAATATATTACTATTCCAACTTTAGTTATCCAATCAAAAATTGATTATATATCCTCAGTTGAGGTAGGAGAATTTGTTCACAAAAGTATCATAGGAAGCACATTTATAATTATTGACGCAATTGGACATACTCCTCATTTAAGTGCACCTGGTGAAGTAATTAAAGCCATAAATTCATTTTTATAAATATGCCAGCAGAATTGAGAAAAATAGTTGAAATTTTGCCATGTGGTTTTATTTCAGTATCGCCAGATGGGAAAATAAATGAACTTAATTCTTTTATGGTAGAGTTGTTGGAATACCCCAATAAAGAATTATTAATTGGTACAGATTTTTTTAAATTATTATCGGTTGGCTCAAAAATGTTTTTTGAGTTTCATGTCAATCCTGTTTTGCATTTATCTGGAATATTAAAAGAAATTAAACTCGATTTAAAAAAGAAAAATAATTCATTAATAAATGTTCTAGTAAATTTAAGAGTCGTTCAAGATGAGAGTCAGAAATTCAAAGAAATTCAAATTACTGTTTTTGATTTTACACAAAGAGAGAATTTTGAAAAGGAAATTGTATATGCTAACAAAAGATACGCAGAATTAGTAGAAAAACTCCAAGAACAAAACACAGAAATAAAAAAACTAAACTCTAAAATCGAATCTCTTGTGAAGGCAGCACCTATTGGTGTTTTTGTTTTTTCTATGGACAAAAATGCTAATATGGAATTTACTTATACTAATGATGAATTCTTAATGATATTAGACTACTTTATAGGGGAAGAGAGGGAAGTAGTAACTCAAAAATTGTTATCATTTATGAAGGAGGCTGAAAGAGATAACCTTGTTAAAAGCATTTTCTATTCTTATGAAAATATGACAATGTTTAATGAGGAATTCGATTTGTATGTTAATCCTTCAAAAAAGGTTTCTTTAAGAATAATTTCACATCCAATTAGCAAAGAAAATGGAAAAGTTATTTGGAATGGTTCTCTTGAAAATATATCAGAAAAAAAATCTCTTATTGAAAGTCTTCAATTCTTTCAAAAGGGTTTATTAGATAAAAAATCAAGGTTTGATTTGTTAACTACATTTAATAAAATTGGTTTTTGGGAATTAAATCTAGATTCTAAACTGGGTAAAATAAATCACATTTTTTATACAATTTTAGGTAGAAATCTTCCTGATAATATTTTGGAATACACGGCAAATTTTTTAGATGAATGTTTGCTTTTTATGCATGAAGATGATATAGCCGCATTTAAAACAGAAAAACTAAAAATAGAGTCGAATGATTCAGATTTTTTTGAGTTTAAAGGAAGAATGCTTCATGAAAATGGAACATGGATTTGGGTATGGATAAAAGCTTCTGTGGTGCAAGAAACAGATGAAAAAGTTTTGATTGGTACTTGTATTGATATTTCAACTCAAATGAAGGCGGAGGAAAAAGAATTAAAAGACAAAGAAATAATAATTGAAACCAATAAAAAGTATGAAGATATTTTAAATAATTCAAGTGATTTAATTTTTTCAATTGATGCTAATTTTAATATTGATTTTGTTAATCAAACTTGGTTATGTAAAACATATTTTAATGAAATTGAGATAATTGGAAAACCAATTTTAAGCTTTGTAGAAAGTTCTCAAAGAGCCTTAATTCAGGATATTTTGATTCAATTGAGTAAAAATGAATCTGTTTTAGAAATTGAAATGAATTTAATTAGCAAACACGAACGAAAACTAACTTGTTTAGCAAAATTAAGTTCCACAATTACTTCAAATAGAGAAATTAATATAAAAGGTTTTCTTAAAGATATTACAGACCAAAAGGAAGTTAGTTTTCAGTTAGACCAAACCTTAAATAATATAAAAGATGGATATGCATTCATAGATTCAAATTTTAAAATTCTTGAATGGAACAAATCGGCTGAAAGTATTTTAAACCTAGAGAAAAAATTAGTTTTCAATAAAAGTATTTACGAACTATTTCCAGAAATGGCTGATAGTTTTGTGTTTAAAAAAGTTAAATCTTTGTTTGATGAAAAATCTTTTGGTGACTTTGAATACTTTAGTGCGAGTTTAAATATTTGGTTACATCTAATTTTTACTCCAACTTTAAGTGGGATGGCAATATTATTTAGTGATATTACCGAAAGAAAACGACAAGAAGGATTGCTAAGATTAGAAACAAATGTCTACAGTAATTATTTAAATAGTACCAATGAAGATATTGATGGTTTGCTGGAAACGATTTGCAAACAAATAAAAGAGTTTCATCCTTTAATGATTTTTTCAACTTTAAAGGTAATAAATTCAAAAATATACAATTGGATTTCCCCAGATTTACCTTTACTATATTTAAAAGATATTGAAGGAGCACCAATAGGACCTAAAGCAGGTTCTTGCGGAACAGCTGCATTCACAAAAAACAATGTAATTGTTGAAGATATTTTTAACGATGAGCTTTGGGAAGATTATTCATCATTAGCAATTGAATACAATTTGGGAGCATGTTGGTCATTTCCTATTTTTTCTGAGGATAATGAAGTTATAGCCACTTTTGCAATTTACCATAAAACTAAAAAGCAAATGACGGCTGCTGAGTATAATACAATTGATAAGGTTCGATTTTTAATTCAAAGTTTACTTCAAATCAATAGTAGTAAATTAAAACATAATAGAGTTGAGTCTTTAAACAAGAGTATAATTAACTCTTCTTTAAATGCAATTTTTATCTCGAGAAATACTGGTGAATGTGTACTTTGGAACTCACAAGCTGAAAAAGTATTTGGTTGGAAATCTGATGATATTATTGGTCAAAATTTAGCTGAAAAGTTATTGCCAACTCGTTTTTTAACTAGGGTTAAAATTCAAATAGATTATTACCAGAAAACAGGTAGAGGAGCAATTTTAAACAAAGAAGTTTTATATATAGGTAAACACAAAAATGGCAATGAAATAGTAGTTGAACTGATTATTATTCCAGCCAAAATTGAAGATGAGGATATGCTTATATTTTTTGTTAGAGATATTTCAGCTATTAAAATGCAATTGAATGAAATCAAACAAAAGAATAAAAAGCTTAAAGAAATTTCTTGGTTGCAATCTCATGTAATTAGAGCACCACTTGCAAAAATTATGGGTTTAGTTAGTTTATTAGAGGAAGAAGTTGCAGCTTCCTTAACATTAGAACAATTTGAAATTTTTCAATTAATACAAAAATCTTCAAATGAATTAGATGATGTGATCAAACAAATCACAGAAAAAACAGCTGATTTGAAAACGGAAATGAAATAAGGTTTAAAGTGTTTGAATGCATTCAATAAAAAAGCGGCATATTTTAAGAGATATGCCGCTTTTTTAATTGAGTTCTGTAAGCTCTAATCTATTTTAAGATTATAATCCATTCTAGCTTGAATTCCTTGCATTTTAGCAGCACCTTGTATTTGCTTTAACCAGGTATAATTTTCACCTAATTCTTTTTCCATAAAATAAACACTTGCATTGTCTTTTAAATTGGTTAGAATTTCTTGGAAAGCATCTTTTTGTTCAGGTAAATTCACAATTCTGTAGTCTTCAATTTTAGCTCTTTTTGCAGCAATTTTTATAGCTGTTTCTAATCCACCAAATTCGTCAACTAAACCAATTTCTTTAGCTTCTTTACCACTCCAAACTCTACCTTGAGCAATTGAATCAACCTGAGCGGCTGTCATTTTTCTTCCTTCTGCAACTCTTCCAACAAAATCATTGTAGATTTTATCGATAGCATGTTGAATAATTTCTCTTTCAGAAGTATTTAATGGTCTGTCTGGTGAACCTAAATCGGCAAATTCACCGAATTTTACAGTTTCTACATTAATACCTAATTTTTCTTTGATTAGTTTCTGTGCATTTATTAATAATCCAAAAACACCAATAGAACCTGTAATAGTGTTAGGTTGAGCAACAATTACATCTGCTGGAGCTGCAATGAAATATCCTCCACTTGCTGCAACATTTCCCATTGAAACAACCACTGGTTTTTCTTTTTTAGTTAATACAATTTCTCTCCAAATTACATCACTAGCTAAAGCAGAACCACCTGGTGAGTTAATTCTTAAAACTAAAGCTTTGTATTTTTTATCTGTTCTTACTTTTTTAATGGCTTCACAAATTGTTTCAGAACCCATTGAGCCATCTGAACTTTTTCCACTCACAATATCACCTTCGCAATAAATAACAGCTATTTTTTCATCTGCAGTTGAGATATCATTTTTGGTGTTTTTGTATTTGCCTAAACCTACAAGCGATAATTTATCTTCAGCCTTTAAACCTAATTTGTTTTTTATTTCATCAAATAATTGATCTTCATATTTTACACTATCAATCATTCCCAACTTTACTGCATCCATAGGTTCACGGATTGAAAGTTTATTGATGATATTTTCAACTTCTGCTTCTGTTTTCTTTCTGTCTTTAGCAATATTGGCAACAAAATGATGGTATAAACTTCCCATATACGATTCAATTTGTTTTCTGTTTTCATTACTCATGTGCTCAGAAATCAAAGGTTCGCCAGCTGATTTGTATTTACCATGTCTAATCAATTGTGGCTCTAAACCCAATTTGTCAAAAGCACCTTTTAGATAAATTACTTGCGACGACATACCATTTAATAACAATTCACCACTTGGGTTGATATAAATTCTATCGGCAGTAGAAGCAAGGTAATATCCATGTTCATCCATCATTTCGGCATAAGCAAAAATGAATTTTTTAGATTTTTTAAATTCAATAAGTTCTTTTCTAATTTCTTCTAAATTGGCATAAGAATTACTGGTTAAATCTAATTCAAGTAAAATTCCTTTGATTTTATCGTCTTTTGCAGCCTTTTTTATATTACTTAAAATTTCGTTTAATCCAACTGCTTTAGGTGCATTATCCATTCCAAACGAAGCAAAATCCAATCCACCTTTATTGGTTCTATCAGGAATTTCATAGTTAATTCTTAAATGCAGAACTGAATTATCATCAACAGTAATTTCTGTAGGTTCATTTGAAAAGCCTGCCGCAATTCCTCCGATAACACCAGCTAATAAAAATACCAAAACTATTGAGCCAATGATAAAGCCCAACATACTGGCAAATGTGAATTTAAAAAATTGTTTCATTCTTGTTTGTTAATTTGGTTGTAAATATACAATAGTGATTGTGCTTCACAATTTTCATTTTTGATAACAGGACAGTTCAAATCATTAAATGGAAAAAATCAAAGATGGCTTTTCAAGCTTTCTATTACTTTTGCACTGATTTAATTATAATAAAATGAATTTAACAGAATTAAGTGCGATAAGTCCGGTTGATGGAAGATATAGACGTCAAACTAAAAACTTAGCTAATTATTTTAGCGAATTTGGCTTGATAAAATACCGTGTTCTCGTTGAAATTGAGTACTTTATAGCACTTTCTGAAAAACCTTTGCCTCAATTAGCATCTGTTTTAAATGATGATACAAAACGTTCTTTAAGAGCTATTTATCAGAATTTTACTGAAGAACAAGCTCTAAAAATAAAGGAAATCGAAAAAACAACAAATCACGATGTAAAGGCTGTTGAATACTTTTTAAAAGATGAATTTGAAAAATTAGGATTAAATTCAAGTTTAGAATTTGTGCATTTTGGATTAACCTCTCAAGATATCAACAATACTGCCATTCCGTTGAGTTTAAAAGAGGCTGTTTTAAATGAAATTTTACCTCAAATCGAAAAAATAGTTGAACTGATAAAAAGCCAAGCAACTGAGTGGAAGGATATTTCTCTTTTAGCCAGAACGCACGGTCAGCCAGCATCTCCAACCAGTTTAGGGAAAGAATGGATGGTTTTTGCTGAGAGATTGGATGTTCAATTAAAACAACTTAAACAAATACCTTTTTCTGCAAAATTTGGTGGAGCAACTGGTAATTTTAATGCGCATCATGTTGCTTATCCTCAAATTAACTGGGTTGAATTTGGAAACGATTTTGTGAACAATAAACTTGGTTTAAGCAGGTCGCAATACACAACCCAGATAGAACATTATGATAATTTA
Source organism: Bacteroidia bacterium (assembly GCA_051861545.1). Classification (GTDB taxonomy): domain Bacteria; phylum Bacteroidota; class Bacteroidia; order UKL13-3; family UKL13-3; genus CAISCU01. Next base: position 150,125 of record JBIMKP010000003.1, read on the forward strand.
GCTGCATTATTTCATGCCTGTTCAAGAATTAATACAATATTATTAGACTTTAGCAGAGATGTTTGGCAGTATATTTCTATGGAATATTTCAAGCAGCAATTAAAAGCCGGAGAAGTTGGATCAAGCGCAATGCCGCATAAAGTAAATCCAATTGATTTTGAAAATGCAGAAGGAAATTTGGGAATTGCCAATGCTATATTTGAACATTTGGCAGCTAAATTGCCAGTTTCGAGGTTACAAAGAGATTTAACAGATAGCACAGTTTTGAGAAATATAGGAGTTCCTTTTGCACATCAAACCATTGCGTTTAATTCTTTATTAAAAGGAATGGGTAAATTATTATTGAATGAGCAGAAGTTAAAAGCTGATTTAGAGAACAATTGGGCTGTAGTTGCAGAAGCAATTCAAACTATTTTAAGACGAGAAGGCTTTGAAAAACCTTATGAAGCCTTAAAATCATTAACCAGAACAAATGAACAAATAGGAGAGAAGCAAATAAAAGAATTTATAACTACCTTGCAACTTAGTGATGAAGTTAAAAACGAATTATTACAAATCACTCCACATAATTATATAGGAATTCAGGCATGAAAAAATTTATTCTAGGTTTAATGTTATTGGGATTGTTACAAATTTCTTGTGATGAACCAACTCCTCATATTATTTTTCCACCAGAAGATACAACTGCAAACAATAACAATGTATATAAATCTGATAATAGCGGTGGTTCAATTCCGGGATTAGATGCACAGGTTATAGATTATACATTGCCAAACGAGTATCAAAATAAATCTCAAATGTTTAGAGATAGTACAATTGTTATGAGTTGGTCATCTGCAGGTTTTAAAAGCGCGAAACACTTTATTCGCTTTTTTGAGCAATTTCAGTGGGATGTAATGGACAGAAACAAAGAAAAAATTGCAGCACGAATACAGTTTCCATTAAGAGACTATAAAACTAAAGCTGAATTTTACAGGCATTTTGATTCAATATTTGCTCCAACTTTTGTAGAACAAGTCTTACATCAAAATCCATCAGAAATTTTTAGAAATAAAAAAGGTGCGATGATTGGAAACGATGGCCAACTTTGGATGAAGCCCAAAGGTTCTACTTATGTAATTTTTGAAGTTAATCCGTAATCTAATGGCATTTATATCTTTTCCCGATTTTGATTTATTAGCTTATACTTCAAAACTCAAAACTGATACTATTCCTGTTTGGGGAAGTATGACTTCTCAACACATGTTAGAACATATGTTGCTTCCATTGGAAATTGCACAGGGAAAACTTGTAGTTGAGGTAATTACACCAGCAGAAAAAGTTGAAAAGACAAAATTACTATTTTTAATGAGTGAAGCTCCTTTAAAACGCGGATTTCCTGCTCCATTTTTAAAAGAAGGTTTACAAGATTTAAAATACTCAAATTTAGAAGAGGCAGGTTTAGCTCTTAAAAATGAGATAGATAGCTTTATTAAGTATTGGAATGAAAATCCGGAATCAAAGTTTAATCACCCAGTTTTTGGGCCATTAAATAAAGAAGAATGGATAAGATTTCAGACGAAACATTTTACACATCATTTCACTCAATTTGGCATTTTTGAAGGCTAATACTGAGAAAGTTTGGAATTTTAATTAGAATTTCCCAAATTTGCAGCCCCGTGGAAATGGAGACCCCGGGTTAAAACAACAAATTATTATTATATGTCAGTAAAAATCAGGCTACAACGTCATGGACGTTCAAAAGCACCTTTTTACCACGTAGTGGTGGCGGATTCACGTGCTCCGAGGGATGGTAAGTTTATCGAAAAGATTGGTTCATACCTTCCTCAAACACAACCGGCAACAATTGACCTGGATGTGAATCGTGCAGTTTATTGGTTAAACAATGGTGCTCAACCAACCGACACTTGTCGTGCTTTGTTATCTTACAAAGGAGCTTTATTGAAACATCACCTTGAAATGGGTGTTGCTAAAGGTGCAATTACTCAAGAACAAGCCGATGCTAAATTTGAAACTTGGGTTTCTGATAAAGCAAACAAGGTTGAACAACACAAATCTCGTGTTAACATGAGTGCAAAAGATCAAGCTGCTGCTAAACTTGCTGATGAAGCAAAAGCAAATGCTGCTCGTGCAGAGAAAATTGCTGCTAAATTAGCTGCTGCTGAGGCTGCTATTGCTGCTGCAAATGCACCTGCTGTAGAAGAAGTTCCTGCAACTGAAGAAGCACCTGCTGTAGAAGAAGCTGCTGCTGAAGCAACTGAAACTCCTGCAGAATAATTATTGACCTTGAAAACTATCAACAGAAAAGACTTCGATTTTATCGGTTCTGTTGTGAAAGTTCATGGTAATTTTGGTGAGTTGAAAATTCAACTCAATCAAAAAGAAAAATTAAAGGAATGGGCTTTTCTCGAAATTCGGGAAAAGCCTGTTCCTTTTTTATTGGAATCATTTCGCCACCTAACAGGAAATGAATACCTGATTAAACTGAAGAATATCGATACAGTTGATTCTGCTTCCGATTTTATTGGCTATAATTTAATGATGCCTTTAAAAAAAGGTGCTAAACGTAAACAAAAAGTAGACGAAGATTTAATTGGTTTTCTTTTGATTGATGAAAACCATGGTGAAATTGGTAGGGTAGAAGAATTAATTGAAATGCCAATGCAGTTATTATTCAGAACTACTTTTAACAATAAAGAATTATTAATCCCCGCTGTTGAACCTATCATTCAGTGGGTTGATGATGAAACAAAGGAAATCGGACTTGATTTGCCTGAGGGTTTGCTGGATTAGTTTGAATTACAATATTTAATTATCAATGAATCAGCATTTCTAATTCCCAGTTTTTGAGCAGATTTTAAATCATTACAAGCCTTTTCAATTTCTTTTTTATTCAAATAAATCATCGCTCGATTATTATAAGCTTCTCCGTGATTGGGATTCAACTCAATAACTTTGTTATAATCACTAATTGCACTTGTATCTTTTAATTGATACTTAGCAACTGCTCTAAAATAATAGGCATCCTCATATAATGGATGCATTAAAATATAACTTGAATAATCAAGTATGGCTTCTGCAAATTTCTCGGAACGATGTTTTGAAAATGCCCTTAAATAAAGTCCATCTTCATATCGAGGGTTTTTATCCAATAAGTCATTCAGTGTTGCAATACACAAAGAGTCATTCCCTGAATCGTAATATGAATTTGCTTCTTGGTATAATTCGGTATCTGATTTTTCATGTTGGCACGATATCAGCAAAAATAAGCAGATGTATATATATACTTTAATCATCTTACCACATATCTATATCTTCCCAAACGTAAGGACTTGCAATACAAATGCCCACAAATAAGGTTTGGGGTAAATGGTCGTAACCAACATTTAAAATGATTCTACTTGTGAGAGGAACAAAAACTCCTACATTTAAATTCATTTCAAATTTGGTTTCATTTTCATTAACAATCCATTCGGTTTTATTGGGGTCGCCTAATGGGTGAATGGCATCAAATTGTCTAATACGAGTAACGCCAGCTCCAATGTAAACAGGGATTTTCTTGGTTATAGGAAGAACAAAATTTAAACAAGCATTGTAAACATAATTTCTTGAAATTTCACCAGTAAACCATTTGTTTTTAGCGGCGTTTTCGAACAAAACTGAACTAAAATTTTTTTCTCTGGTTTCGATTATGCTTCTTGCTCCAACTCTCCAGCTAACACCAAAACCAATTTTTCTGAAACTAATATGATTTCCACCAATCATTAGCTCTTTATGAGGCAAAACACCCATTCCAAGAGAATTATATAAAATAGGTTTGCCTTTATTTTCTTTTAAGATATGCTGAAGGTTAAAATCCTTTTTTAAAGAATATTGTGCAAATAATTGCTGGGTGCAAATCATTATAAAAACAAAAAAAAGTTTTTTCATACAATCAAAAATAATAGAATCATTTGGATTCTGAACTCAGAAATGCGTCTAATTTCTTTGTTTTTGGTAAATTGCGCCTCATGCGAATAGATATTTTAACCCTCTTTCCCGAAATTTTTCAAGGTCCATTTAGTGAATCTATACTAAAAAGGGCCATCGAACAGCAGAAAGTTGAAATTAATTTGCACAATATCAGAGATTTTTCAAGCAACAAACACAAAAAGGTAGATGATTATCCTTTTGGAGGTGGCGCAGGAATGGTGATGGCAGTTGAACCAATCGACAATTGTTTGGAAAGCCTTAAATCTGAAAGAGTTTATGATGAAATTATTTATTTGAGTCCCGATGGAGAATTATTCGACCAAAAAATAGCCAATCAATTATCAGGTAAAAAAAATATCGCTTTTTTATGTGGACATTATAAAGGAGTGGATGAAAGAGTTCGAGAGAATTTGGTTACCAGAGAGTTATCGCTTGGAAATTTCGTTTTAACCGGAGGAGAACTAGCTACGGCCGTGATGGTTGATGCAATAGTTCGATTAATTCCAGGTGTTTTGGGTGATGAAAGTTCTGCATTAAGTGATTCTTTTCAAGATGATTTAATATCGCCACCTGTATATACTCGTCCGGCAGATTATAAAGGTTGGAAGGTTCCGGAGGTGCTTTTATCGGGTCATCAGGCTAAAATTGACGAATGGAGACACGAAAAAAGTTTAGAAAGAACAAAAGAAAGAAGGCCAGAATTGTTGAAATAGCAGTAAAATCTATACAAAAAATCAAATAATGTGGGTAAACCTAAATTTTTTTTGAAACAGCTTTTTGATTTTAATTGAAAAACCCTATTTTCGCAGTCCCAATTTTTGGAAGAAAGATAAGAGAATCATGGACGCAATAAAATTTGTTGAGCAAGAATTTACCCAAGGAAAAAGTTTCCCGGCTTTCAAAGCTGGTGATACAGTTAATGTACATTACAAAATCCGTGAGGGTAACAAAGAACGTATTCAGCAGTACCAAGGTGTAGTGCTACAACGTCGTAACTCAGGTTTAAACGAAACACTTACAGTTCGTAAAATTTCGAATGGTGTAGGTGTTGAACGTATTTTTCCTTTATACAGTTTAAACATTGATAAAATTGAATTAGTCGGTCGTGGAAAAGTGCGTAGAGCTCGTTTGTTCTACTTGCGTGCTGCCAAAGGCAAAAGGGCTAAAGTTAAAGAGAGAAGAGGGTAAAATTTTATAACTTAAGCAAAATGCCCCGGTTCATGCAATATGGATCGGGGTTTTTGTTTTTTCAACACAAGCAGTTCTATTTGCTTGAAACCATTATTTTCGCCAAGTTTTATGAGTAATCAAATCACCAATACAACCGAAACAGGTAAATTCAATCCTATATCATTTGAAGATAAATGGTATAGTTATTGGCTACAAAATAAATTATTTCATTCTGAACCGGATGAACGTGAGCCTTTTACAATTGTAATTCCTCCACCAAATGTTACTGGGGTTTTACACATGGGTCACATGTTAAACAATACCATCCAAGATGTTTTAATACGCCGTGCTCGTATGCAGGGTAAAAATGCTTGTTGGGTTCCAGGAACCGACCATGCTTCAATTGCTACCGAAGCAAAAGTGGTTCAGATGTTAAGAGAAAAAGGAATTAAAAAGTCAGATTTATCTAGAGATGAATTCCTTTCTTATGCCTGGGAATGGAAAGAAAAATATGGTGGGATCATCCTCGAACAATTGAAAAAATTAGGTGCTAGCTGCGATTGGGACAGAACTCGATTCACTATGGAGGAAAGTTTAAGTGATGCAGTTATTGAAGTTTTTATCGATTTGTACAAAAAAGGACTCATTTACAGAGAATTAAGAATGGTAAATTGGGATCCTCAAGGAAAAACTGCATTAAGTGATGAAGAAGTAATTTTTAAGGAAGTTAATTCTAAGCTTTATTATATTAAGTATCCTATTGTTGGTGAAAACACTGGCAATGGAGAAACTTCAGATGGACAAGCAATTTGGTCGCAACCTTATGTAATTATTGCTACTACTCGTCCTGAAACAATTTTAGCGGATACTGCAGTTTGTGTTAATCCACTAGATGAAAGATACAAACACTTAATTGGTATGAAGGTAAAAGTTCCTTTTATCAACCGTGAAATCAGCATTATTGCCGATGAATATGTTGCCATGGATTTTGGTACTGGTTGTTTGAAAGTTACTCCAGCTCACGATAAAAACGATTATGAGTTAGGTAAAAAATACAATTTAGAAGTTATTGATACCCTTACCGAAGAAGGATTTTTAAATGAAAAAGCGCAAGATGAAAGGTATATTGGAAAAGATAGATTTGCTGTTAGAAAACAAATTGCGATAGATTTAGAAGAAGCAGGTTTTATTGAAAAAATTGAGGAATATAAAAATCAGGTTGGTACTAGCGAAAGAACCGGTGCGGTGATTGAACCACGATTGACTTTACAATGGTGGGTTGATATGAAAAAATTCCTTGAGAAAAATCCGCAAGTTTTAGATGCTGTAATGAGTGATGAAATTAAATTTCATCCTTCTAACATGAAAAATACTTATCGCCATTGGATTGAAAACATCAAAGATTGGTGTATTTCAAGACAATTGTGGTGGGGACAAAGAATTCCAGCTTGGTACAATGAAAAAGGCGAATTAGTTGCAGTTGCAAAAACCAAAGAAGAAGCATTGGCTCAAATTGGTTCATCTTTTAATGGTAACATCAAACAAGATGAAGACGTTTTAGATACTTGGTTTAGTTCTTGGTTATGGCCAATTTCTGTTTTTGATGGATTTAAAGATCCAAATAACAAAGACATCAACTACTATTTTCCTACAAATGATTTAGTTACAGCTCCGGAAATTATGTTTTTCTGGGTTGCTAGAATGATTATTTCGGGATATGAGTGGAAAGGAAATCTACCTTTTAAAAATGTTTATTATACTGGAATTGTTCGCGATAAACAACGCCGTAAAATGAGCAAAAGCTTAGGTAATTCGCCTGATCCACTTGATTTGATTGCGCAATTTGGTGCTGATGGAGTTCGCATGGGAATGTTACTTTGCTCTCCAGCAGGTAATGATATTTTATTTGATGAAAGTCAAGTTGAACAAGGCCGCAATTTTGGAAACAAATTATGGAACGCTTATCGTTTAGTAAAAGGTTGGGAAATTAAACCCGATGCTGATATTCAGGCTGATATCATATCATCTAACCAAAAAAGTAGCGCTTGGTTTGCAGCTAGATTTGATGAAGTTGTAAGTGAAATTGATGGAAAATTTGCAGATTATAAATTAAGTGAAGCTTTAATGGCGATGTACAAATTAATCTGGGATGATTTCTGTTCATGGTATTTAGAAATGATTAAACCAGCTTATCAACAGCCAATTAATCAGAGCACTTATGATGAATGTATCAATCATTTTAACCAATTATTGAGTTTATTGCATCCATTTATGCCATTTATTACTGAAGAAATTTGGCATGGATTAGAAACTAAAAAAGAAGGTGAAAGTATTTGTTTAGCACCATATCCAGTTGCTAAAGGATTAAAAAACATTGATTTTTCTAAAACTTTTGATGCAATTACAGCTATTAGAAACTTAAGAAATGCCAAAGGTTTGAGTCCAAAAGAGGCATTCAAAATTATCATCAAAGCAAATGATGAAGCTGCTTACCAATCAAATGAGTTTTTAATCAAGAAATTGGCTAATGTATCAGAAGTTATTTTTGATAAAACAGCAGAATCGGGTCAAAATTGGATTTCATTGCCAGTTTCAACTGATCAGGTTTTAGTTTATTTAGAATTAAATATTGACGTTGAAGCTGAAAAAGAAAAAATTCAAAAGGAAATAGAATACTTACAAGGATTTATGAAATCGGTTGATGCAAAATTGAGTAATGAAAAGTTTGTAAACAATGCTAAACCTGAATTAGTAGATAAAGAGCGTCAGAAAAAAGCTGATGCTGAAGCTAAAATTTCTGTGCTTTTAGAATCATTAAATAGCTTATAAACGCGGGCTGAAACTCTAGGATCCAATACATAAAAATCCCTCATTCTAATTTTAGAATGGGGGATTTTTTTTGTTTGATTCTTAAAATCCTGAAGGGATGACATGATTATAGAAAATAAAGTATGAAGAAACACCACCCGCAAACTCAACAACGCGGACCAAAGGTCCGCGTTGTTGAGTTTGGGGAGGAATTCATTTTGATCATTTTTCTATAAACATTAGACCACCTATCGGGGTCTTAATTTTTATTAAATAGAGCAATTGAATTCCTAACGACATTTTGAAAATAATTCTCTAAATACTACTGCATTTATAAAAAACTACCATAGGTAAATATGCGGATATTCGTTTTCGAAATTAAATAACCAGTTATTTTCATAAACAAACCAGTCTTCTTAAGAAGGCAACCAATTATAGTAAAATCCTTGCCATCGTCTGATTTTTCAAGTGTTTCAGACTAAAATAATACCTGACAAAAAGTATTTATTCGGTTTTGAACTCAGTTTTTTATTCAAATCAAAAATTTTTGAACCTTTTTTAACAAATAAATGACTCACTAAATATGATGACAAGTAAAATGCTTATTAACACCTTGTAAATTAGTTGTTTAGATTTGGGTGGTTTTTAAAAATCATTGTTTCTAATGACAAGCCCGGGTAAGGTGTTATTTAAAATTGTACCATCAAATTTTAATTAAACCCTTTATGAAAACCTTTATCCAACAACAAAAAACAAAAATGGGCATGCTGCTTTTGATGGCCATTTTGTCAGTAGCTGCAAAAGCTCAGTTAACCGCTCCAAGTGTAGAAGACATTTTTGGAGGTATTATTAAATCCATCCATGGATATTCTAAAACTGCTGATACGAGCAGAATTTTCATTTCTACTGAAAGTGCAAATTCTATGTTTTATTCTGATATCTATAATCCTCCGGGTTCGGGATTTGATTTCACAAGATTTAGAGTTATTAATACTTTAAATTCTACAGCGGGTTATGGAAATGGAATTACCAATATAATGGCTCACTCACATTCTGGAACTGTATTTTTTAGTCATAACAACGGATTGTATTCAACCTCGGTAACTGCAACTTTTGTTACAACAATCCGCTCAGGAAACATTAATTGGGTTCATTTAGAAGATTCAGTTTTAATGTATGTAGTTGGAAATAAGTTTTATTGGGGTTTGGTAAGTAATTCAGGAGTTTATATAGAAAACATCAATGCTCCATATACAATGGGCGCTTCTGGGCATCCTACCGTGATTGATGTGAATCCAATCAACAACAAAGTTTACATTTTTTTCGGAGGTACTAATCCAATCGTTTACAAAACCAATCAGGAGTTTTATGGCTTAACAACTGGATTAAGCATGAGTTCATTAGCTTTAGGTACAATGCCTTCTGTTACCACATTTTTGGGTTTTGGAATTAGTCCTTCTGGTAGAATATTTTTAGGTGGTCAGCAAAATATTGCAGGTTATATGAAGCTTTTTAGGTATTCAGATAATGAAACATCTTGGACAGAAGTTACTACTACAATTGATGGGGTAGTTTCGAACGTATTTGCATTTGGTGGTACTGCGACATCTTATAGAACTTATTTTGCAAAATGTTATTCATCTGACCAAGGAGCAACTTGGACAACTTTTGGAAATGTAAGTCAACAAACACATCCAAATGATGGAGTTGTTTATGTTGATCCAAATGATTCATTAACTGTTTACATGACAAGTGACCAAGGAATAGCTCGCTCAGAAAATGGTGGCTCTGTAATGAAAGAATTGGATAGAGGAGTTGAAGCCATTCAAGTAAAGGATATTGATATGACAACAGATAAAAATGTTGCTTGGTTAGCTTCAAAATCGGGAATAAGAAAAGTAAGTAATTATACAACTACACCAAGTTGGAGTAGAGCAATATTCCCAACAGGTGATGGTTCTCCATATTATTCAGCTGATATGTTACCTAGTGATACAAATACTGCTTATGTTGGTAATTTGAGAATCTATAAAACAACTGATGGAGGCTCAAATTGGATTAGAAAATTTACTCCTGAAGTAGCTCCATATAATTTTCCTGATACAGGAATTCAAAACAGTGCCATTGAAATTTGTCCATTTAATGAAAACATAGTTTTTGCTACTTGGGAATTAGATAATTATAGAAAAGGTGGATTGTTTTATTCATTAGATGCAGGTTCTACTTGGTCTCAATTATTATTAGAAGCATCTTCAATTGGAGAAGATGTTGATGGTACTGATATCATTTTTAATATTGAAGGTTCTGATACTGTTGCTTATGTTTCGGTTCGTTTTGATGTTACAGCTCCACAAGGAATGAGTTTATATAGACTAGTAAAATCTGGCTCAACTTGGACTCCTTCTCAAAATATGAATGCTGCCAATACAAGCACTAGTACAATGATTGTGGCAACTATTGAAGATTTATATAAAAGTCCTACAGGTGATACATTAATTGCAACAGGTACAGATGCTGGTAATAACCATCCTATTTGTTACTATAAAATTGTATCAGGAACTAACAAATGGACACCTTTCACTACCAGTGGATTTCCATTTGTAGCCGGTAAAGAAGGTAAAGCTTCTACTATGGGTGTTGATACTGTTTTTTGCGCTGTAGATAATGAAATTTACTATATGGTTTTTGGTGGATCATCATGGACATTAGGTTATACTTATCCGGTTGGTACAGAAATAAACTTTGTGTATTATGATGAGCTTTTGGTTGGAACAAGTACCGGTTTATACGGACATGTAACAGATGGTTCTGTAGTTCCATCAACAGGGGATTATAGAAGTAATGGAAATGTAGATTTTACATCAGCTACTAATTGGGAAACTAATTTAGGTGGAACTTGGATAACAGCCTCAAGCGCACCGAATAGTGGAAGTGGAGATATTTTAATTAGAGCTGGACATGTTGCTAGCATTTCAAGTAATGTGAGTTTAGATGAAACTACTATTGAATTAGGTGCCACCTTACAAGTAAATTCTGGTTCTACTTTAACTTTATTAAGCGGAACTCCAGGTATGGATTGTTATGGAACTTTTGTAAACGCAGGCACAATTAGTGGTTCAGGATTGGTATTCAAATCAGGAAGTATTTATACCGATAACCATATTGGAGCATCGGTTGCTATACCTACAGCCACTTGGGAAGATGGAAGTTTATGTGAAGTTATTGGTTGCACAAATAATACTGGCTTCACTTATTCAGGTAACTCGTTTTACAATTTTAATTGGAATTCAGCATCACAAATTGTGCACGTTGGTCCATTAGTAAATGTGAGTAAATCATTTGAAGTAAGAAATAAAATGACTGTTCAAAGTACTGGAACAGGTTCAATTTTTATGATGAGTGGAACAGCTGCTAGTAATCCTAATTTAATTGTTGGTGATAGTTTAGAAATTATGGCTGGTTCATTAAACTTAGCTAATAATTCACAAACAGTAAATATAACAATTGGCAATGGAACAAATGGAACTGGAAATTTTATCATGTCGGGTGGTGAAGTTATTGAAACTGGTTCTGCTAATCCTGTTATTACCTTTAATGGATTAAACGGAATTTATGTTAAAACAGCAGGTCGTTTTATGGGTGATATTGATTTTGTTGTGGCTGATACCAATTTAACTTTAGGTACAAATATTATTGATGGCAGCGCAGGTGATTTTACAATGAATGCTAATTCAGGAATTAGAATTGCTTCATCAAATGGAATTCAAACATCTGGTTTAAGCGGAAATATTCAAGTTAATGGAATACGCAGCTATTCTGCTAGCGGAACTTATGTGTATGAAGGAACAAGCGCTCAATTTTCTGGAACTGGATTACCTGCTACAGTTAAAAATTTAATTATAGACAACGCTTCTGGATTTACATTGAGTGCTACAACAAGCGTGAGTAATGCTCTTTTGGTTGAAGCTGGAAGCCTTTCTACATCAAACAAAAACTTAAGTTTAGGAGCTTCTGCTTACGCTGATTTTGCTGCTGGAACTTCATTGAATATTAATAATGGTGGAGCAAATGTAGATTTTAATAACCGTCCTGTGAGATTAGCATCAAGTGCAATTGGTACTGCTAAAATTACTCAGATTATGGGTACTTTAAACAATGCAACTCAGGTAACAGTTGAAAGATTTATACCTGGAAGTACTGGTCGTAAGTATAGATTTATTGCTGCACCATTTATTACTGGTCCTACAATTTCTTCTAGCTGGCAACAAAATATTCATATCACAGGTTCTGGAATAGGTGGAAGTACTTGCCCAAGTTTAAGTGCCAATAGTAATGGATTTGACGCTACATTAACTAATGCATCATCCATGTTTACTTTTAATGAAACTAGCGCCACTATTAGCACAGCAGTATCTTCAATTTCAGGAGCAACTGTATATAACAATGCATGGCAAGGTTTATCAAATACCAATGCTACGAGTTTACAGGCTGGCAAAGGTTATAGGGTTTTTGTAAGGGGAAATAGAGAGCAAGGATGTAGTTTGTTGGATGGAAGTTTACCAACAGCAAATGATGTTACATTAAGTGCAAAAGGAACTATACAAACAGGCATGTTTAACTTTGGTTTAAGCTACTCAGCATCTAATGGTGAAGGTTGGAATTTAGTAGGTAATCCTTATCCATGTGATATTAATTGGGATAATGTTGGTTGGACAAAAACCAATATCGATAATACAATATGGATTTATAATCCTACCACAAACAATTTTGCTACTTATAACGGGATTACAGGATTAAATGGTGGTGAAAGTATTATTGCATCAGGACAGGCATTCTTTGTAAAAGCCAATGCAAGTTCACCAGTTTTAATCGCAAATGAATCGGTGAAAACTTCAACTGCTCCTGTTGGAAGTTTATTCAAAAACAAAGTAAAAACATTAAAAGCCACATTTATGAAATCTGGACTGATGTTTGATGAAATGGCTATTCATTTTGTACCAGGTGCTACTCCAATGAAAGATGCCGATTTTGATGCAGAAAAAATGTTTAATTCAAACATCAATTTATACAGCATTAGTGCTGGTAAAAAATATGCTTTGAATGCAATAGCACCTCCAGTATCGGAAGAAGAAATTCCATTAGGTATAAGCACTTCGGCAAGTGGATTACACAAATTTGTATTCTCACAAGTAGATGAATTCACAGCTTATGATGTGTTACTTGAAGATAAATATTTAGGTGTGATTACTTTATTAAACGACAGACCTTATTACGAATTTAATATCGGTACAAATCCTGCTGAAAAAGGAGAAAACAGATTCAGAATCATTTTTGTAAATAGAGGAGATGCTGATTATTTAGAAAAGAAAAATGCATTATTGAACAAAATGAATTCACATGTAAGTATGTATCCAAATCCTGCTGCTGAAAGTACATTTATTCATTCCAATCAAATTTTAACTAACAATGCCATTATAAAAGTGATGAATATAATGGGGCAGGAGTTAATTAAAATTCAGGTTCCATGTAATCAGGCTGAATTACATACTGAATTGAATTTAGAAAATTTTGGTTCAGGAATCTATTATGTTGAAATTTATGATGGTAATAAATTGTTATCTACCAATAAGTTATTAAAGAATTAAGAAGTTTTGTGTTTAGTTTTGTTTTTTCTTAAGGGGCAGGAGCGTTTACGTTTCTGCCTTTTTTATGGGTTGAAATGATTAAATCAATATATTTTTAAATGATTGGCTTATTTTTTGATATCCTAATTCTTAATCAAGATATTTGTTAAATAATCAAAAAAGATGAAAACTAGAATTATTATCCCTTTATTATTGGCTGTTGTAATAATAGCAGCATGTTCTAAAGTACCGATTACTGGTCGTAAGCAGTTAAAACTTCTGCCTGAAAGTCAAATGATGTCGATGAGTTTAACTTCTTATAACGATGTTTTATCGAAAAGTAAAGTTGTTAAAACAGGAAATGATGCAGCTATGGTAAAAAGAGTTGGTGATAAATTAGCCAAATCGGTTGCGCTTTATTTACAACAAAATAAAATGTCGGACCAAATTGCTGGCTTTAATTGGGAGTTTAATTTAATTGAAGATGCAACTGTAAATGCCTGGTGTATGCCCGGCGGAAAAGTTGCTTTTTACACAGGAATTCTTCCGATTTGTAAAGATGAAACAGGAATTGCAGTGGTTATGGGACATGAAATTGCACATGCTATTGCACGTCATGGTAACGAAAGAATGAGTCAGCAATTGGCGCAGCAATTTGGCGGACAAGCATTATCTGTAGCATTAGCAAGTAAGCCACAACAAACACAACAAATATTTTCTGCTGCATATGGATTAGGCGCACAATATGCAGTAATGTTACCTTTTAGCAGAATGCATGAATCTGAAGCTGACCAAATGGGATTGTACTTTATGGCAATGGCTGGTTACGACCCTAAACAAGCACCTGCATTCTGGCAAAGAATGAACGGTACAGGCGGAGCTCGCCCACCAGAATTTATGAGCACACACCCAAGTCCAGAAACCCGCATCGCCGACATCAACAAATGGATGCCAAAAGCGCTGGAGTATTATAAGGTGGCTGCGAAGTAGGAAGGTATAATTATTAAGGAATTAAGATATATTTTAGTGCCAGTAAAACAGATAAGACGATGAAATACTTATTTTATTTACTGGCACTATTTATTTGTATTCATTCAAAAACTAAAGCACAATCATATACTTCAATATTTGGTGATACTGCAACATCTTGGACTTTGGGATGGGAGCTTTTTGATAACCATCAAGTGTTTGGTCTAAAAACTTCTGGCGACACTAGTATTCAGAATCATTTATACAAAAAAATCGCATACCAAGAATTCAATCAAATTTTTGGATTTTTGAGAGAAGACACTATAACTGGTAAAGCTTGGTTTTTATATCGCTTTGACACTTTAGAGCAATTGGTTATGGATTTAAACTTAGCTATTGGTGACAGTTTTAAAATGAATGTTGAGTGGTGGATGCCGGATTTTTACCCAATTGTTGACTCTGTCTTTTTTATCAATCACAAAAAACATATTCGATTCAACTCAAAAATTAAATTTGCTAAGCGACAAGAAAATTTCACATTCATTGAAGGAGTTAGCACAAATGCGGGCTTTACATTTCAAGTACCAAGGCTTAGTCCTGCCTTATATAGTCATACCTTATTTTGCTCCTATAAAGACAGTGTTCAGGCATTTAAAAACAAAATATTTAACGGTGACTGTTTTCCAATTTTAGGAGGTATTCAAAAGCAAAAAACAAATTCTATTGAATGGAAACTCTCTCCAAATCCATTTTCGAATACAGCGGAATTTACATTCGACAATTCTAAATTTAAAGAGTGTAGTTTAATTATTTTAGACCAAAATGGTCGACCAGTTGATTACTATGACAATATCATTTCTGGGCACGTAGTTCTAAGCAAAAAACAATTAGCAACTGGCCTATATTATTTCCAACTAATAGGTAATAATAAGGTAATTGCTTCAGGCAAAATTATTATTAATTAGGAGTACAATTGCCAATTGTAAATTTGCAATGGGAGTGTAAATGCAATTTGTATGATGGAATTTCAGTGGTTGCTAAATTCAATTCCCTATTTTAATAACTAAGTTCATCTTAATTTTTGAAATCTATATTTGCTATTATGATTGATTCCAATTTAAGACCAACGCTAATAAAGTTTACTTCCATTTTACTGGCCGGACATGTTTTGTCCTGGTGGATATTTTATTTGTCACCTTTAGAAATACCTGATAGATTCTATCAAATCCAAATAAAAATTGATGGTGTAATTTTAGTAGGACTTTTATTGACTATTTTAATTTCAGCCCAAAAGAAATTTATTAAACTACAACCTGAGATTTCTATTTTTAAGCTGACAAATTTGGGAACAATTATCTGTTTTGTTTCAGAAGCTATTTTTCAAATAATAAGACAGCCTACAGTAATTGCAGATACTTTGATGGATCATGTTTATCTTTTCTTTCTTGGTTTGATAGTTATATCTTTATTCGGAACTGTTTTTTCATTTCTGATAGCATTTCAACTCAAGACCCGAAGAACCGAACAATTACTTTGGATGATTTTCGGATTTATATTATTGATAAATCTCATCATTTATTTATTTCCTCAATTAGGTGGACAATAAATGAAGTATTGCCTATGAAGAATATTCTTACAATTTGTTGTGTATTATTTTTTACAATTTCGCATGGGTAGCACAATATTAATTTTATGGGCTAATCAAGTTTGATTGTTATAATTTTTGTGGTTGTTAAATTCGTTTTCACAAATTAAATTTGAGCTAAGCCCTAGCTCAAGGCAAACTTGTTATACGATATCGTATAGCCTAATACATTTAATATGAAATTTAAATTTTCTCCCTTCATGATAATTTTTTTGTTGACATTATTTAGCTGTCAATCCGAAAATAATGATGCAGAAAAAGCCTGGAATGAATATTTAAAGAGAAATCGACCACTTGTACCGGGTAATGTTAATGTTACCTTTATGAAAATAAGTAATTGTTATGATAGTATCTTAGAAAATGGAAAACTCATTTCAGCAAATTTTCAACATGATACTTTTGATTTAAAATTTTCTCATTGGTTTAATTGCTCTGGAGTGGGAGAAATTTCTGCTAATATTATAAATGACACACTTTATCTAATAACTCAACCAAAACCTTCAATCATTATTAATGACAAAGATACTTTGTATGATTATAGATCTGCAGATTGCGATTGTTTCTATTATTTTGAAACTAAAATATTGGGGCTAAAACAGAAACCGAAGTTTATACGAGTTGATAATGATTCAATTGAAAATTATAGGGGACCAATGAAAAATTATAAAGAATAAGTGTTCATTTTCAAAGGGATTGATGTTAAACATTTTAAACTATGCCAAAAAGTAAAATAATTTTGGTTAAAGGAATATCAATAACAACTGTTAAAATTATATTTCCTTAACCGATATAGCAAGAAACAAAAAATCAGATGAGCCAAAGGATGTAGTAAAAAACTGGATGCGTTCCTGAACGACTTTAGAATTTTTAGGTCTTTGGGAACAACTGAATAACCCCAATTTCAAAGGGGTCGAATTCGACTCCTTTCTTTTTGATTAAAGTGTATCCATTTAACAATGTCTGTCTTTAGAATATTCTAAATTTAATAACCCAATTTTTTAGAAACTCAGTGTTCACATTATTAGCCTCCACAAATATTTTTGAAATCTTAGTGTATAGAAGAGAGGACTTAACAAATAATTTTTGCAGCCTAGTGACTTCAATTTACCTAGCCACTATTTGAAATTCTGGAGGGAGTAAATAATTTAAAACATAATAACAATTCCGTCTTAAATACTCTCTCAGATTTCAGGTTCTTGCTGTCTTTTTTGTCCTTTGCCTTTTAATTAATTACCAATCTACCAAGAATTAAAGTAAAAATTGAAATTCAGAATAATATAAACCAATTTGCCTACTATAAATACAATCAATTAATGAAGAAAACATTTGATAAATTAGGTTATGCCTTTTACATTTTGTTATACCTGTTTTTGGTTATTTATTATGGCAACTACACCGTTTATGAATCTGTATATCTTCTTTTTGGAGATTCCTTTGATGGAAGAATAATAGACCAATCTTATTCTGATGGAAAACTAATTTACCAATTTTCTTATATTGATGAGGAAGTTTCAATGACTTGCACAAGCCTTCCAACAAAGTCTATATTAAGTTTTTTTGAATCAAAAAAAATCAGAGTAGTTCCATTTTTTAATATAGCATTACTCTATTCTTTCAACGCTATTGCTTATGTTGTTTCTTTAGCATTTTTTATTTTTGGATTTATTGTTTCAATTATCTGTATCCTTTTTCTTTTCAATATCAAAAATAAAATAACCATAAGGATTCTTAATAAAACGAATCCCCAATAATTCCTAACAATAGTTTTGAAGTTTAATTAATACCCAAAATGTTCTTGTTTCCTAAACACAGTAGTAACGCGATTAATCGCGTTACTACTGTGTTTAGGAAACTTACTGAGTTTTTAAGTCCATATTATCAATGTTGTCCTTTGCTATTGAATATACTTACTATACTTTAATTCAAAAGTATAGGTAAGGTTAAAGTTTCTTTTGATTCCAATTTTAAAACTCTAAACTCATTCCATCAAAAGTTCCACTACTCATTAACAACAAGTTTTCTTTGCCGGTATAATGTTGTTCTATCCAGTTTCTTAATTGGTTTTTGTTGCTAAATGCAATTGTTCCATCACCAAAACCTAGGGCAACTTCTTCTTCATTTAACATGGGCATTTTTTTCATTTCTAATGCATGTTTGCTAAATAAAACGGCTTTAAAATCTGCTTTATTCATGCTTTCGGCATAATGTGGCAAGAAGGCTTTGTTTAAGCTGCTGTAAGTGTGTAGTTCATACACTGCAATCATTTTTCTTTCAGGATATAATTCTCTAACAGCATTTACAGTTGCTTTTAATTTAGATGGTGCATGGGCAAAATCTCTGTATATAATTGAATCAGCTGTTTCTTTTAAGGTTTCTAATCTTTTAGCGGTTCCTTTAAAAGAAGAAATGGCTTCCATAAATTCTTCCCCATTTATGTCAGCTTCTTTGCATGCATATAAAGCTGCCATCATGTTTTGTAGGTTATGGGTGCCAAATACTTTTAATTGGTATTTTTCTTTTTCAAATTCCATGTCCACAATACCATTATGTACCTCAAATTGTGGAGTAGAATAAGGAATTTTTCTAGCTTTGATGTTCCATTCTGCAACCAATCTTTTTACTTCAGGGTCTGATTCGCAGTATATCAATGCTCCATTTTCTGGTAAAGCTTCTGCAAATATTTTAAACTGATTACAATAGTTTTCATAAGTAGGAAACACGTTGATATGGTCCCAAGCTATGCCAGTAATTATGCCCACTTCAGCTTGGTAAACATGAAATTTAGGTCTTAGGTCTAAAGCAGAAGTTAGGTATTCATCACCTTCAAAAACAGCTAAGTCACTGTCTTCAAGAAAACCAACCATGGTTTCAAATCCTTCTAATTGAGAGCCAACCAGGTAATCGAACTTTTTTTGGTAATGGTTTAATACATGCAAAATCATGGCTGTGGTGGTAGTTTTACCATGACTTCCTCCAACAATAATTCTTTTCTTTTCCTTGGTTTGTTCGTACATATATTCTGGAAAAGAATAAATTTTTAAGCCTAATTTCTTAGCCTCAGCAATTTCTGGATTATCTGCTTTTGCATGCATACCAAGAATAACTGCATCTAAATCACTTGAAATATTATTGGTATTCCAACCTATTTCATTGGGTAAAATACCATATTTAGCTAATCTTGATTTAGCAGGTTCATAAATTTCATCATCACTTCCGGTAATTATATAAGCCTTTTTATGAAGAGCAATGGCCATATTGTGCATTACAGCACCGCCAATTGAAATAAAGTGGATACGTTTTGTCATAATTTTTGCGTATCAAAAGTACTAAGATTCCTTTGTTTACGCATTATTATTAGGTTTATGACAGAGTAAAAATTTCCCACAATTTGTAAAACATGTCCATCTTTAACTTTAGAATTATTTGAAACCACTATATTGCCCGTTTAAATTTTATACATGAAGCAAGTAAGTTTTGGTCACGACCATCAAGATTTTTGGAAAACTCTTAAGGAAGAAGTGAATTTGTATTTCAAAAAAACAAATCAAGAGAAAACCGGAAATGGAGTACTTTATTTTAAAACTGGTTTGTTTTTAGCAGGATTTGTAGCTACCTATCTAATATTAATGATAGTAAAAATGCCTGTAGTACCTAGTTTATTACTGTGTGGTTTATTGGGTTTCTTTGGTGCAAGTATCGGTTTTAACATCATGCACGATGCTTGTCATGGTGCTTACAGCAAAAAGAAATGGGTAAACGAAATTGTAGGTTTGTCAATGAACTTAATTGGAAGTAATGCTTTTTTATGGAAGCAAAAGCACAACGTAATTCACCATACTTATACAAATATTGATGGGGTAGATGATGATATTCAAAAATCACCATTATTGCGCCATTGCAAAACTCAACCTTGGAAACCTGCTCATAAATTTCAGCATGTTTATATGTTCTTTCTTTATGGTGTAAGTAGTATTTTTTGGGCTTTTGTAACAGATGCTCAAAAGTACTTTTCTGATAAAATAGGTAGCCATAAGCGTTGGAATATGCCGATTCATGAGCATTTTATCTTTTGGATAAGTAAACTTTACTATGTTATTGTATTTTGTGCAATTCCAATTTGGATTCATGGATTTTGGATATGGTTAGCTGGTTATTTTGCTATGAATTTTATTTTTGGTACTTGGTTATCAGTAGTATTTCAATTAGCACATGTAGTTGAAATTACTGAATTTGAAAAATCAGAACAAAATGAAACACTTAAAATAGATGATTGGGCAGTACACCAAATTAGAACCACTGCTGATTTTGCTCCTAACAATAAAGTAATTTCATTTTTAGTAGGTGGATTAAATTTTCAGGTTGTACATCATTTATTTCCTCATGTGAGTCATGTGCATTATCCTGCTATTCAAAAGATAGTAGCAGAAACATGTGCTAAGTTCGGAATTGAATACCATTGCAATCCTACCATGATTGGTGCTTTGGCATCACATGTTAGAACCATGAAGACCTTAGGAAGTAGAGAATAATCGTTTTTAATTTTATTGGATATGAAACTTCATGTAATTGAAACAGGAAGATTTAAATTAGATGGAGGAGCTATGTTTGGCGTTGTTCCAAAATCAATTTGGCACAAACAAAATCCTGCTGATGATAACAATATGATTAGTTTGGCTATGAGATGTTTGCTTATAGAAGATGGCAAACGTCTCATGCTGATTGACAATGGAATGGGAACCAAACAAAATGAAAAATTCTTTGGTTTTTATTTCCTTCATGGCGATGATACTTTAGATAAATCCCTTCAAAAACTGGGTTTTCATAGAAACGATATCACCGATATGGTGCTGACTCATTTGCATTTCGATCATTGCGGTGGCAGTATCAATTGGAATGCAGATAGAACCAAATATGAAACTGCATTTCCAAATGCAACATATTGGGTAGGTGAGGAGCATTGGATGGAAAGCATGAACCCAAATCCTAGAGAAAAAGCGAGTTTCCTTCAAGAGAATATTAAACCAATTGAAGAAAGTGGTCAATTAAAATTGATTAGAAAATCTGAAAAATTTCACCAAGACATCGATATTTTGTTTTCTCAAGGGCATACAAATGGAATGATGCATCCTGTTATTCCATATAAAGGAACACATGTTATTTATTTAGCAGATGTTATTCCAACCATGGCACATATTCCAGTTCCTTATGTAATGGGTTATGATGTTCGTCCTTTAGACACCATGAGGGAAAAACAGGACATTTTAACAATGGCTGCTGAACACAATTATGTATTGTATTTCGAGCATGATCCATTTCATGCTGCATGTACAGTAAATCAAACTGAAAAAGGAATTAGAATCAACCAAATTATTGAAGATTCTTATTTTGCTTGAGAATTTAATTCGTAAATTTTATAGCAATTACTTCTTTCAAGCCAGTTATTGAAGTTAAATTTTGCAATCCAATTTGGTATAGAACTATATTTTAACTCAGCCTGCATGCCACTCGGTATTGCAGGCTGTTTCCATTCTTCACTAAGTAAATAAATTGGCTTATCACTAATTTGAATTGAATCAATATTCCATTTCACTCTGCTGATATCTTCCTTCAAGTAAAATCTTGCCTCATTTTTACCACTTAAATAAGGGTCTGATTTTTCGAAATAAATGGTGCTTCCGGCAGGAATATCATCATAAATGAATTCATATAAAGGTGCCAATTCATGAGCTGGTTTTAGCATAATTAGCAACAATACCAAAGCATTTATAGGGAAGAAAAACCTGTCTAGGGCTCTCATAAATCTTTTGTGATTTACTTCTTGCGATAAGTTCCATAAAAAGTCCCAACCCAATAAAATAATGTAGGGTACAAAAAAGGCTAATGGAAACAAAAACCTAAATTCTTTATGTCCAATTACGGTGTGTAATAAAACAAATGTCCATACCGACCAAGTAATTGGGTCTTTACTTCTTTTAAATATTAATAAAAAGAAACCTACAATTAGAATTAAACTATAAGGTGGAATCAGTTTTTCGAAAGCTGTTGCGAAATACCAATAAAATGGTTCAGTTCCAAAACTTGCAGCAACTTGATGAATGATGTTTTGGTTGAAATAATTCCAAGCTGTAAAAGTTTGGTTGCCATAGAATTTTGAATCTAATAAGAAGCCAATCCCAAATACAATAGCAAAACCTAAAATATGCACAATGAATTTAAAAGGATTAGGTTTTTGTATGATTAAGAAATATAGACCTAAACCTGCAATAAAAAATCCAGCTTGAAAACGAGTGATAAAACTTAAACCAAGAAAAATTCCGGAAACAAATAAACCTTTTAATGTTGAAGGTTTTAAAAACGGTATCAAACCAAAAATAAAAAATATAGCAGAAAGAGTTTCAGATGAAAACCTAACATGTACATAAACAGCAATCCAGCTAATTAAAGAAAGTAATAGATGGATTCTTTTAATTTTTTCATTAGGAAATTCTAAGGCTTCATGTAGTTTAAGTGCAGCAAACATGCTTAATAATGCTATAAGCCAACGCAATAAGAAGCTAATCATGAATGGATTCATTAATCCAATACCTGCGCAAATTTTCATCACAGCATAACTTATCCAAACTTGGAAAGTTGGACGCATTTGGGCTGCATATTCCATTGGAAGTTCACTTGCAGCAACAGGATGATCAATTGAGTAGGCAAATTCCAAAAGCTGATAATGTTCATCAGGATGATGCCAACCTGCACTAAACCAGGCTGCTATAAGATGAACGAGTGCGCCGAATAATATAATTTGCTTAGGACTTAATTTTAGAAGATTCATTGCGCCAAATATGCAGAATTTAATTGGCTACTAATTGAAATTTTATCAAAATATTTAAAATTAAACATTTAATAATCTAGAGTTGTTTAAATAAAGTTATAGTTTGAATGAACTTTATCATCCTAATAAAATGAGTCTAAATTAGAGATTTTATTTCTGTTTCAATTCAAATTTATTGCCCCAATCTTCCATTAAACTCATAACTGGCAGCAGTTTTCTTCCTTCTTCTGTTAATGAATATTCAACTTTAGGCGGGATTGTCTCAAAATCTTTTCTGCAAACAATTCCATTGGCTTCTAACTCTTTTAAAACTTGACTCAGCATTTTATCATTTATACCAACTAAAGTTTTTTTTAGTTCACCATATCTTTTTGATTCATTTCTTAAATTCCAAAATACAAGTCCTTTCCACCTGCCACCAATTATGGAAAGAGTTAAATCAACCGGACAATAAAAAAAGGTGCCATTTAATTGGTATCGTTTCATGGGTGCAAGTAAAATACAAATTTTTCGCTTACCAAATCATTGGTACTTTCTTTTTGGGTAGTATAATGCTGTTTTAGGAAATGAATCAAACCTTGAATTATTTTTTAATGCATGCTTTGAAATTATCTAGGACAATGTCATCTGGTTTATCTAAGTATTTTTTAAAAGCCATTTTTTTTACTTCCAATAATATCTCAAAGAATCTTGATAAAAAACAAATGTAAATACTGAATTGCTTGCTAACTTCATTAAAACAAAAAAGCCAACTCGTTCTGAATTGGCTTTTTTGTTTTATAAAATGAAATTTATGGTTCGATATAAATTTTGGTATTATCGCGATAACCAGAAAGGTTTTGGTACCAATCGGTAAAACTTGCTCCAGAACTTTCTGCCCAACTAGCAAAATTTGGATATGCTTGTAAGATATCGATTTTAGTTTTTGGATAAGGAATTTCAGCTTCAATCTGAAGAGCCCAAGGTAAATTGGTTTTAGTTTTATAGTATTTGTTGGCACTTGGATTTGTTGCATCTTGACCAGTTCCAAATAAACTAACATTTGCTTTTTTAGTAGGAACAAAATTTGGAAGATGAACTTCACGACCTCTATCTTGGTTTACAATCAAATAAGGATTAAAAATGATATCATCTTTGAATAAAATTAAATCACTTAAAGTTGAAAACGTAATGGTAATATTTTGCACAACTGGAGTTGCATAAGGATTAGCAGGATCAACGTTTACACCACTTCCACCTGGAGAAGGTAATATCTTAAAAGCATCATCAAAAACTATAATATTGGCATAATCTTGACCTTCTTCAGTTCCATTTGAAGCTGTTGAAACCCAAGAAGCGTTATTAGTTTGAGTTCCAGTAATAGATGAAACATAAATTGGTTCGATATTATTCAATTGAAAACCAAATCCATTTTTCAAACTAGCACCAATTGCACGTGTAGTTAAAGCTAATTTCATTTCTACAACTCTGTTAGCTGCATTAGTAACCAAATTATAACGGTATGAAGCTACGTAATCATTAAAGTCATAATCACCCGTTGTAGGCCATAAATCTTCAAACATTAATGTTCCTTTACCAGCAGCAGGGTAGTAATTATTATAAGCACGAGTTGCGTCATTAGGATAAGCATCATCAGCATCTGCAACTCCATCTGAGTCGGCATCTTGAATTACAGGCAATGGTAAACAATTATTTGAAGGATCTGACCAATGAGTTCCAGGAATAACTAAATCATCCATATTATAACGTGTTGTGCCGCCAGTTCCAACAAATGAAATTCTGATTTTATAAGGTAAACCCGAATTGGCTATTGCTGCAGGAACAGCAAATGAAAGTGTTTGTGCAGTTGTAGGTAAATTTGGAGCGTATGAAATAGAATCAAATCTAAAATGGGTTCCTTCTTTTGAACTTGATAATGAAGCAGGGTCATATGAACAATATGTCAAAATTATTCTTCTAAGTGTAGCTGCTGATGTTGCTTCAAATTTCATTTTAAAGGTAATATTGCCAGTTCCAGGTTTAATCCATGGCGATTTTACCCAACAAGCATTAGGGTCTAAACTTGTAGGAGTATTAGAGCGCATAGAAAAATTTCCACTAATTAATTGACTTGAAACTCTTGTATAAGTTACAGCTCCAAATGCCCAGCAATTTGAAATATCATATAAGCGGTTATTTCCTTCACTTCTTGGATAAAAAGGTGGTGCAACTTCACAATTGACTGACACTGTTTGTGCATTGATAATCCCGCTAAAAATGAGGAGTATAAATGTTAAAATTATTTTATTTGATTTCATGGTAATAGTTTTTTTATTAATTAAAATTTACTCAGTAATCTCATCCGTTAAAACAGGAATAAAATCGAAATCAGCTTTTCCTGATATTACTTTTACAACTTTTTTAATTGAGCCAAATTCAACTTTAAATTCGTTGATAGAACTTGGAAGGATAACTTTGATTTTACTGCTAGTTTCCATTTTATAAAACATTGTATTATAAATTGAACTTTCATCAACACTTGTAATTCTAAGTGTATTAAAGATTGGAGTGTTTGTTTCCATTCCAATAATGCTTAATTCTACTTCTTTTTGAGTAGACCAATTAAAACCGTCACTTGTTTTGATTTCTTTAAAAACAGTTGCAGTTTTAGTTACTTGATCGTTTTCTGCTTTTTCAATTAGATCTTTTTTACAGCTTACTAGGCCCATTCCAAAAGCTAAAAAGATAATAATGTAATTTTTCATGGAGTTTTGATTTATAAATAATTATTCAAATCTTGTTCCTAAATCAGATACGTCAATTAAGTTATTGATAATCTTCATCTTATTTAATATCTTCATTTTTTTACATTAATGATTTTGATTCAAAATGGGAACGATGGCTTCTGTTTGGGAGAATGTTTAATCTTTTAAATAAGTGATTTTAATATCCAAAACCAAAGATAAGTTCTCGTTTTTTAATTCCATCGTAAATTTTTAATATTCACCTAAATATTTGCCTAACTAGAAAGACAGAACGCTTGATTTTCCAAAATCAAAAATCGTAAATCAAAAATCCCAAATCGTAAATCAAAAATTGTAAATCGTAAATCAAAAATCAATGTCTGCAATCGCAATTGATATAAATGCTTCGTTCAGAAAAGTCTAGAAAGGAAATATGCGGACAGCCAAATGATTCACCGTTAAATCCAAAAATAACAGGTGCTTTGTATTTAAAAAGTTTGCCTGTCCATTGATTTATATACTTTCGTCCTTCTTCGGTATTCATATTATTCAATGGAGTAATAGATGTGCTTTCTCCTTCATCAAAAAGTTCATCAAGTACAATTCCTCCAGTTTTATTTTCAGTTACAATCAGTCGTCTCAATTTTGAAGTATAACTACTTTGTTTGCTGTAAACGTCCTTTAAATAATATGTGTAATTTGAATTTGTAAATCGATAACAAGAATCATATGAAATCTGTTCTCTTTTCAATAGTAATTCGTTTGCTGTAATAAAGCCCATTCCAGGGAATTGCGAACTATGGATTTTGGTCCAAACAATAGGTTTCAATTGGTTTTTTACAAATGGATTTACTTTCCCTACACAAACAAAATTTTGATTATAATTTTCTCCCAAACGTTTTATAATGATAGGTTCTATTTCAAATCCAATCATATAATCATATTGATCAAAACCTTCAAAATCTTGTTCGTTTTGTTCTCCCTGACTATAAAAATTAATACAGGCAACCACATTCAGGTTTTTTATTTTGAATGACATGATTGTATCCTTTCCATAATGATAGATATATAATGAATCGTTTTCAGAGATTTTTAATTGATTTAAAAACATCTTTCTGTGTTTGTTATCTAGTTTAATGTATTCATCTCTGTAATATTTATTGCTATTATATTCAAATTCATCTTCAGTTTTTGTTTGAATAGCCAATGAGTCCGAATCTTCGTTTAATTGATATTTATCTGAAAAAGAAATAAATCCAATCTCTTTGTTATTGTTGAAATGAAAAGTAGATAAATCGTAGACATCAGGATTATTACCTAATTGAAAATACTCATAAGGTTTGATAATTTTTACTTCATTTTTTGTTTTCTGAGGAGAATCTTTAATTTTAAAATTAAACACTGAAACTATATTGGTATCAGGACTCATAAATGTTGTATTGAAGAATAATTCTCCATTTTTATGGTGATTATATTGAATATTGAAGAGTTTTATTTTATTAAACTCCGATTGTTCAAGTATTGATTTGAATAGATTTTTATGAATGATTTGGTCGAAAAAAGGCCTTTGGTTTTTAAGAACATAAAAATGAATTTCTCTATTATGAAAGTAATTGATGTTTTTAAAAATCAGTTCATTGTTTTTGTTGAATTGTTTTTTCTCCTGAAAAACGCCACTGTCATTTAAAGAATATTCATAAAAAAAGAAATGAAAAGTCTGCTCATTTATTTCCAATTTAAGTTCTGAAGAAATGGTATCAAAATCAAAACTTTCATAACTGATGAGACTGTCAATCACTTTTGCTGAACTGGATACATTTGAATCTATTTGTTCTGTTTGTGTTGAAACTTCTTTTTCACCCGAGGCATCCGAGCCACATGAGCACAAGATGAAAAGTAAATAAACGAAATTTTTCAGATAAGAGTTAAACCGAAGTTTAAAATGGTAATTGGATTTTAACATAGGGTTCAAATCAGGAAAGAAAGAAAATAGATTTTACTAATGATTAACAAATATGATAACGTTGATTCAAATTATCATAAATAAAAATGAAAACCTTCTTTTTCAAGAAACAATTTTAAATCAATGAGTATTGATTGATTGTTTTAATTTCTGAAATGTTCTTAAAATCTGACAGGTTTCGAGTTATTAAAGTAAGTTCATATGTTAATGCAGTGGCTGCTATAATTGCATCCGGTAATTTGATTTTATACTTTTTTCTTAGTTTTATGCATGTATCAACAACATCACTCGATAAGTCCAAAATTATAGCATCATTTATAAAATTTAAAAGTAAATTTTGATTTGCTTCTGAAGTATTAAATCCTAATACCTCTATTTTAGTAATTATTGATATAATTGGGCCCTCATCTATTACAATATTTAAGAAATTCAGCCCAGGATTTGGAAGTTTATTCCCAAGATAATCAATAACAGAATTTGTGTCAATTATATAGTTGGATTGTTCCACTCGTTGCGACTTTGCTTTACATATTCTTGCATTTCATCGGCTACTTCTGAGCTTAGTTTTCCAGCATATTTTTCAGAAAGTTTTTCTTTCGAATCCACATTCTTTTTTAAAATTTTGATGATATTAAGGTCTTCCAAATCTTCAAGAAGTTTGTAAACTTTATTGTCTTTAATTTGAATTAGAATGGTTTTCATTGGATTGATATTATAACAAATATAAATAGTTATGATATTTTAAACAAGATACAGAATTAGACTTTTACTATAATTTTCCAAATACTAACTTATTAAATATGTACATTTTAACTATTAACTTTAATTTAAAATATAATTGTATTTTAAACTTTCATTTTTCCCATACATTTATCAAATGATTATCTACGAAATTCTTCTTTCTTGGTCGCTTTATTATTTTCTGCATAGCTTATTGGCTTCTTTTTATATGAAGTCTATGATTGAAAAAATAAGTCCTACATTAAACAAGTATTACCGCATTTTTTATAATGTATTCTCTGTTTTACTCTTGTTAATTTTATTTGTAAGAGCTGAATCTTTTGAAAAAATATTCTTGTTTGAAAAATCTATTTTCTCTAAGGTTATTGCATTTTTATTGCTTTTACCTGGACTTTTTATTCTTTACAAATCATTTAAAAACTACGATAAACGTGAGTTTTTAGGATTATCAATAAAACAAAATAATAAGGTTCAATTAAGCACAGGTGGACTCAATGCTTATTTCAGACATCCTTTGTATATTGGAACCATATTGCTTTTAATTGGCTTCTTTTTATTAAATCCACATTTAAACAGGTTCTTGTATGTTTCTGTTTCGCTAATTTATCTTCCAATAGGTAGTAGGTTGGAAGAAATAAAACTTAAGAAGGTTTTTGGTGAAGCTTATGAATCTTATTTGAAAAAAGTGAAATTCTAATTCACGATTCTCCCTTTATTTACAGAACTTGCGCACAATGTTAGAAACACCTGATTTTTCAAAAGTAAAACTGATTGTTAGTGACCTTGATGGCACATTATTGAATGAAAACAAAGAATTGTCTTCAGATTTTTTCGAAATAGAACAAAGACTTTACGATAAAGGAATTGTATTTGCTGTTGCAAGTGGCAGGCAGTTTTACAATATGAAAAATCTGTTTGCACCTATCGCACATAGGATGTTATTCATTGCTGAAAATGGAACTTTTGTTTCTCAGAAAGATGAATTAATTCATTTGGAAACCATTCCAATGCAAAGGAGTATTCCTCTTATTCAAAAGGCAAGAAAATTAGAAAATGCTTATACCATTGTTTGTGCTAAAAATGCTGCATATATTGAAAGTAGGGCAGAGGTCTTTGTTCATGAGGTAAATAAGTATTATGCCAAAGTTGAAATAGTAGATGATCTAACTTTAATTCAGGATGATGTTTTAAAAGTAACAATCTGCGATTTTACTGATCCTAATACCAATTCATTTCCTCATTTTAAAGATGATATGATTGATTTAAATGTGGTAGTATCAGGAATCATTTGGCTTGACATTAGCATAAAAGGAGCCAATAAAGGAAAGGCTTTGAACAAGGTTCAACATATCATGGGCATCCAAAAATATGAAACAATGGTTTTTGGTGATTATCTAAACGATTTGGAGTTGATGAAGGAAGCTGAGCTTAGTTTTGCTATGAAAAATGCACATCCACTTGTGGTTGAAGCCGCAAATTATCAAACCAAATTAAGCAATGCTGAACATGGTGTAAGTGATATTCTTCGTAAAATTGCATTAGCTTGATATTGGAATTTCAAAAAATAGAATACTTTTGTTTTAAATAATCAGATAGAAGGAACCATGTGAAAATCGTGGGCTGTCGTGCAACTGTAAATAAGCTTAGCTTATAAGCCAGATACTTAGCTGATTGTTATGCAAAAAATACACTCACGAAAAGTGTAAAGCATGAGTTTTATTAATTAGATAATTCATCTATCTATTAGCTTCCAACAGGAAGTAAAACTTTTACTTTATACTTTTTTATAAAAATAAAGTAAAATGAAAGTACAAATTAAACCAGTTTTTGTTGCCATTATTGTTGCTATTGCAGCTTTTAGTCGCATTCTTCCTCATCCAGCTAATTTCTCTCCTTTAAGTGCAATTTCTATTTTAGGTGGATTGTATATCAGTCAAAAGTATTGGGCCATTCTAATTCCATTGTTATCAATTTGGATTAGTGATTTGTTTATTAATAATGTGATTTATTCTCAATATTATCCTGAGTTTACTTGGTTTTATGATGGATTTTATTGGCAATATTCTTCCTATATAATTATTGGTTTAATGGGAATGTTATTGAAGCATAATATTTCCTTCTTAAAATTAACAGGTTTAAGCTTGAGTGCTAGTTTATTGTTTTTTTTGATTTCGAATTTTGGCTGTTTCATGGCTTCAGAGTTTTATAGCAAAGATTTTAGTGGATTAATCTTCTGTTATGCTGCTGGTATTCCTTTCTTTTCAGCTACAGTTTTAGGCGACTTAGTTTATACGCTTTTATTAAGTTTTGCGATTAATTATGCTGGAAAATCTATTCCTTTTACAAGAAGCGTAAATGGCTAATCATGAAGAAAAATCTTGTTTAAGATGCAAGAGTTTATTTGAATGTAAGCCCGGAAATATTTCAAATTGTCAGTGTTCACAGATACAATTATTACCTGAAACAAAAGAGTTCCTAGCCAATACCAAATACAATGATTGTTTGTGTTTGAATTGTTTAAGCCATTTAAATAACTTGGTTAAACAATCTCTAAAACTGGAGTTTCCTAGGCAAAGGCAATTAATGGTGGAAGGCTTACATTATTACATGGACAATGGTTATTTTGTTTTTACAGAAATGTACCATTTGCTAAGAGGCAATTGCTGCGGAAGTGGTTGCAGGCATTGTGTGTATGGGAATAAATGAGATTAACTTACCTTTAGCCCATGAAAACCGGCTTGAGTTATATATTTCCTGTTCGATTAAAAGAGTTCAGAACCAAGTTAAATGGATTACTAGAGGTCAATTTGGTGAACGGTAAAGCTCAGTTAGATTCAGCTGACAGCAACTATTCATTTGGAACTTTGCAAAAGATTTTACTTCGTGGTTTGGAAGAAATCAAGTTTTCAAACGAGAAAAACATTTTACTTTTAGGATTGGGCGCCGGCTCAATTATTCATACAATAAGGAATGATTATAGTTCATCAGCACACATCACTGCCATTGAAATTGATGCCGAGATGATCCAGATTGCTAATGATTATTTCAAATTGAATGAGTTTTCAAATCTAACCATCATAGAAGAAGATGCCTTTTGGTATGTAAGAAATGCAAAAAATACATACGATTTAATTATCGTAGATATTTTTATAGGTGACAAAATTCCTGAGGTTTTTACCCAAGAAACATTTTTGTCGAATTTGTCTGATTTAATGAATCCAAACGCCCATTTAATTTATAATACAATTCATCAAAGTATGCCACGTGATTTATTTCAAGATATGTTATCAAATCTGAATAAAAATCAAATCAAAACCCATGTTTTAAAGAACCTGCAACAAAGCAATGATTTGATTATTGGAAGGAAATAAAAGTTCCGAAGAATATTTCACCGGAACCTTTTTCAAGCCATTTTCTAAAATTACTTGGCTACCTCAATATCCTCCAAAACATCAATTTCATCTATAAAAATATAAGCTGGATATCCTGCACCCAAATGATTTTCAGGTAACTTTCCGTAATGTTTGGCTTTCACTTTGATAAACAAAGCTTCAATTCCTTTTTGTTGATAGGTTCTTAATGTCAATAAACCAACTGTTTCATTTTCTGGTTTTACATCATAATCAGCTGTACCAAAAGGAAAATACGTTTCACCATCAATTGAATAACTTACTTCCATGTTTTTTGGAAATAAAATCCATGATTTACTGTCTTGTAAAAATGAGGCTTTTACTGTTTTTACCTTTTTCATTTTTTGTAAATCAATGATGGCTTCAAAATCTTGTCCCCAATAGCCTTGCCACAAACCTTTTCTCCAGTTTTCATCGCCTCTTATTCCATCAATCAAAGCATCATCACCACCTCCAGTATAGGGCTTTGTAATCTTTGACTTTAACATAATACTCCAATTGTGAGGTATCAAATGAAAATGAGCAAAACTTTCATTTCTTCTATTTCCAGATAAATCGGTAGCCAAACATTTGATATCTGTAGTTTTATAAATATAAAATGGAGCTTTGTATTGAATTAATTTATCAGAGCCATTTAATGAATAATACAATAAACTTGGTGTTTCTAGTGATTCTAAACTGACCAACATGCTATCTTTAAAAGCTTGTTTTTTAGCTTTAATAAGTGGAGCTGGGAATAGGTTTAAATTGTTTGAAAGTGCTATTTCTTTAGTTATAGGAAAGCTCATTGCTTCCTTAGATAATTTATAAGAAATAATTTGATTCTCCATTAACTGTTGGTGTTCTAATGTAAAACCATTATTGGTATTTCCATTGATGCTTCTATATACAACAAATGAATTTTGTGCAGCATCATTTGCTTGAATAGTAAAACTTTTTGACTCTCCAGTTCTTACAACAATTTTGTCAAAATAGGGGGCAGCAGTTTCATAAATTGTGGTACCTGGACAAACACTATATAAACCCATCGAACTCATAACAAACCAAGCACTCATCTGACCACAATCTTCATTTCCTGCTAATCCATCAGGCGCATTTTGGTATTGCGACTCAAGAATTCTTCTAATCATTGCCTGAGTTTTATTGGTATTACCTGTATAATTATACAACCAAGCCATATGGTGACTTGGTTCATTTCCATGAGCATATTGTCCAATTAATCCAGTTATATCAGCTTGTTCACGTCCAGTAGTTTTGGTATTTTCGTTAAACAATGCATCTAGTTTTTTCTCGAAATTTTTCACTCCTCCATGAGCTTTCATTAAGCCATTTACATCATGTGGAACAAAGAAAGAATACTGCCATGAATTAGCTTCTGTAAAATGATTGTTTACTTCTCTTGGCTCAAAAGGTTCTAAAAAACCACCATTCGAACGTGGACGCATAAAACCACTTTTAGGATCGAAAATATTTTTCCATGATTGAGCTCTTTTTTCGAAAACTTCCTTTTGTTCACCTTCTAAAAATGTTGAAATGCACCAGTCGTCATAAGCATATTCCAATGTTTTTGAAACTGATTCAGCATCATCTTCAATAGAAATAAAACCATTTTTCTTATATGCTTTTAGTCCATGTTCATCTCTTTTTGCGCTATGTAACATAGCCTCAATTGCATCTTTTTTATTGAAGTTTCTTATTCCTTTTGCCCACGCATCTGCAATAACCGAAACACTGTGGTATCCAATCATACAATCTGTTTCATTGCTCCAAAGCTCCCAAACTGGTAAGCGGCCACCTTCTTTATATTGACGAATAAATGTTTGTATAAAATCATTGCTTCTTTTTCTTTGAACCAAATTATACAATGGATGCGCAGCTCTGAATGTATCCCATAAAGAGAAAACAGAATAGTAATCAAATCCTTTTGCTTCATGAATTAAATTATCACGTCCTCTGTATTTGCCATCAACATCAGAAGCAATATTTGGTTGAATAAAAGAATGATATAAGGCTGTATAAAAAATGATTTGTTTGTCTTTTGTATTGCCTTCAATTTTTATCAAGCCCAATTCTTTGTCCCATTTATTTTCTGTTTGGGTTAAAGTTTGATTGAAGTTCCAATGAGGTATTTCTTTCAGCATGTTTTTAGCAGCACCTTCTTCATTAACTGCACTTAAACTTACTTTTACATAAAGCTTTTCGTTTTTCTTCATTTTAAATCCGAAAGCAATTCCGGTTTGTTTAAAGCCTTTTTTGCCTGAATATTCTAGTTTTTCAAAACAATCTTTCGAAAATTCTATCCTAAAATAAACCCATTGGTCGGTAGCCCAAGCCTTACTTCTTCTAAAACCTTCGATGGTTCTTTTATTGATGATATTTATTTTGGATTCAAGCAATTCATCACGATGTAATAAATCTAAAACCAAATAAGCTTTGCCTTTATTCAAGAATTGGTATTCATGAAAACCTGTTCTATCTGAAGCTGTCATTCTGCATAGAATTTGGTCATCTTCTAGTTTAACACCATAAAATCCTGCATGAGCTTTTTCTGTTTCATGTTTGAATTTTGAAGAATAAACTGAAGGTTTAAATACCTCATTTTTATCTTTAAAATCGCCCATTACTGGCATTAACATAACGTCTCCATAATCGCTGCAACCAGTTCCACTTAAATGAGTATGTGAAAATCCATAAATAACAGAATCGCTATAATGGTAACCGCTACAGCCATCCCAACCATCTAATCTGGTATCAGGACTTAATTGAACCATTCCGAAAGGAGCTGTAGCTCCAGGGAAAGTATGTCCATGGCCACCAGTGCCAATAAATGGATTAACCAATTCATGAAGTTTTTGTGCTTGCGATACTAAACTGCAAGCAATAAGGAAAAGAAAAGCCAGAATTCTCATAATAATACTTTGATGCAATTTGCTTTGATTTTTTGCCAATACAAAATTTTTAATGAGTTTGATATCTTTCAAATAAATTGCGGAGGTGAAAAAGAAGTTAAAAGAACTAAAAGATATTTTAAAACAAGGACTAGAACCTAGTCAAATTGCTTGGTGTATTAGTTTAGGATTGGTTTGTGGCGTTTTTCCTGTGATGGGAACAACTACAATTTTAGTAGCTTTAATTGCTTTGTTATTTCGTTTAAATATTGTTTTGATTCAATTGATTCATTGGTTGGTTTCGCCATTACAATTGATATTACTCATACCATTTTTTCAATTGGGACAAACCTGGTTTGGAGGGGAAGGAAGTGGTATTGATATGGAATTGCTTAAATCAACATGGGAAAAAGGATGGATTGATGCCTCAATTTTATTCATCAACCTTCATAAACAAGCAGTTTTTGTTTGGATTTTATTTGCAGTACCTAGTGTGCTTTTTATATTTTTGGTATCGAAATTCAGCTTGAAATTTTTCGGAAAGAGAAACCGTACTTAAACTTTAGCTTTTGGCTTTTTGCTTTTGGCAAAATTTTATTTAGAAGAATAATTATACAACAAAATAAAATTTAAGTAATTTCCTAATAGTCTAAAATTGTCGGAGCCTGAAATATGTTGACCGTTTTAAAGCGAAAAAACAAAATTTAAAACAATGGCAACAAGACAAGAATTTACGTTAAGTCAAGCGGAACGTCGTCGTCGGGTATTTAGTGATGAGTTCAAGAAGAAAAAAGTTCAGGAAATATTAAAAAAACAGACAACAGTTTCGGAAATTAGCAGAACCTATGAGGTTCGTCCCTGGGCAGTTCGATTATGGATTTATAAATATGGACCGAATAAAAAGAAAGGAGAACGATTAATCGTGGAATCAGAAAGTGACACACAACGTATCAAAGAACTTCAGGCTAAAATAGCAGATTTAGAGCGTCTTTTGGGTCAGAAGGAGGTTCAGCTAACCTATCAAGAGAAACTCATAGAAATAGCCGAGCAAACGTATGGCGTAGACATAAAAAAAAACTCAGATTCAAAACCATAATTTGGTTTTGGGAGCATCGCGAGGAGTTGAACGTAAGTTTAAA
>JBIMKP010000004.1:0-152668 GCA_051861545.1 Bacteroidia bacterium
CTCTTTTTCATTTTAGTCCTTGTGAAAGTTATTGTTTTTTATACTTTCATTTTGAACTAATTTTAGGGGTGAGGACATACCCAAGAATGTGCGTAAAAAGCTTCCTAAGCGTGAGGAAAGCCTAATATTACAACCTTTGCATGAGAACATCTGTTGGTCAATGGACTTTATGAGCGACCGGTTAATGGATGGAAGGAAGATAAGAACCCTGAATATTATTGATGATTACAATCGTGAATGTCTTTCGGTTGAAGTTGAAACATCAATCCCCACCAAACGTGTCATTCGAACCCTTGAAAGAATAAGAGAATATAGAGGTTTACCTAAAGAAATAAGAATTGATAATGGCCCAGAATACATAAGCCAAGAACTTAAAAAGTGGGCACACGATAACAATATCATGTTAACCTATATACAGCCTGGAAAACCAACACAGAACAGTTTGATTGAGCGTTTCAATGGAACTTGTAGAAGGGAACTACTTAATGCAAACCTCTTTTATTCTCTAGATCATGCCAGAGAATTAGCCTCAGAATGGATGCATGAATACAACTATGAAAGGCCTCATTCAGCCTTAGGAGATAGAACACCTATTGAATTTAAGTTATGGAGAGAAACACTTTTAGAAGTTAAACAACTAGTCGAAAAACCTGCGGATGTTGGGGTAGAAATATGTTTCTAGGCTAAAGATAATTTTAATTTAAAATCAAATTTGAAAATCAAACATTAACTATACTTTTGAATTGAACTAAAGAAGGGGTAAACACAATGTAATTTGAAGTTCACTCCCTGAACCTAAAGCAATACCTGAATTGGTTAACGTAATTGAACCAGGATTGGTACCAACTCTTACTCTTGCTGTTCCGCTAGTAGGGATTGGAAGAAAAGCTGTTGATGCAGTGGCTGAGGTAAAACTTCCAGTTCCTGTGCCAAAGTTGTATGCCCATGGTTGAGCCTTCACCCCCCCAATCACCAACACCAAACAAAAAAGTAAGGTGCAAATAGCTTTTAAACTGAATTTTTGTTTTTTTCTAGGATTTTTACCCCTAATTTCTTGGATAGATTTTATCATATGTTTTGTGTTATTGTTTTTTAGATTGTTTAGTTGTAACGCGCAAAATTAAAAAAGCTAGTTTACCTAAATATCATTAGAAGGTTTCTTGAATGTT
Organism: Bacteroidia bacterium; assembly: GCA_051861545.1. Taxonomy (GTDB): domain Bacteria; phylum Bacteroidota; class Bacteroidia; order UKL13-3; family UKL13-3; genus CAISCU01. Next base: position 1,170 of record JBIMKP010000004.1, read on the forward strand.
AAAACAAATTATTTAATAGTTTTTTAACCGCCTATGTAGCCTTTAAAATTGTTTTTCTTGCGATTTTAAACTAAAGATGTTGCTGTATTTTTTATGCTTTTCATGAAATTATTACAAAAAAAGAGCTGCAATCATTTCAAAAGCAGCTCTTTTAAGTTTAATACTTATTGGTTTAAATCCTAGACTTCTTCAATTTAGTAGCACCATAAGCCAAACCAGCAGCCATTACCAAGGTAATGCCACCATCAATTGGTGTATCTTCCACATCATCATCAAAACCCGGTTGTGCTGATAATTGATTGGCTGTAAATAGGAGGGCAGTTCCTAAAATGATTGATAAAATATATTTTTTCATTTTATGTATTTGTTTTCTTTTTTCTCGTTTCTAAACTCTCAATTCTTACTTAATAAACTTAATTGTTTGTGCTGTTTTACCATTTTTAACTTGAATGAAATAAACTCCATTGCTTAAGTTTTCGATGTTTAAAGCATGTGTTCTTTTAGTATTAAAATCTAAGCTACCAGCATTTACTTCTGCTCCCAATTGGTTGTAGATGGTAAAATTGTAATTGTCTTCTTTAGTAGTTGTTAAACTTAAGTTCAATACATTGTTAGCAGGATTAGGGAAAACTATAAAGTTATTGCTTGACGATAACTCTTTGTTTAATCCTGTTGCTGATTTAGAGAAGATTAATTCGAATCTGTTTTCACCCTGACTTAATGCATCTGCAGTAGTTACAAAATCGTATTTAAAGTCTTCACTTGAGATTTCATTAACTGTATTTAAGAATTTATCTTTTAAATATACTTTGTATTCAGGTAATGAAAAATGACCCATTTTAAAAGTAAAGTGGTAAGGTGAACCAGTAGCAAATCCTAAAGGAATTACTTTTCCATCTGCTAATGGTCTATTGTCGATTGCTAATTTGTCGTTAGAAGAACTTAATGAATAAAAATTCACATCAGGATTTAACATTTTAGGTGCATCAGAATTATCTTTTCCTTCTGTTTCATCTGGTCTTGAACGAAATACAAATTGATCCCAGAAAATGGTATCATCTGAATAAACATTTATTTGCATTGCATCTTTTAAAAATGGATTTGTTTTTAACAAAGTTGATGTAGCACTAGAAGCTGTTTTGTCGGCCTCTGTAATTGTAAATGTTGCTGCTGAACCAGTTTGTACAAATACTGCACTTCCTTTAGCAATTACATGCGAAGATCCAAAACTTCTAGAAATATAAGCACCACGAGTTCCGCTAAACACAACCCATTCTGCAAAAGTGCCAATGCCATTTCTGTTTCCTGGCGCAATATTGCCAAAATCAACATTAGATGGATAAGGATTTGGAATTAAATTCCATCCAGCATTTCCGCCATTTGCACCAGTATAACTTAAAGTAATATTCACATTTCCTTGGTTTACGGCACCTGTATAATCAATAGTTCCGGCAAGTGGAGAAGGAGGATTTGCTTCTAAAAGTGTAGAACCTTGAGAACGTGGACCACGGTACAAAACACGAATAGGTTGGTTCGCTGGAATAGAAGTTGAAGTGCTCGCAATACCAGACCAACCTGTATTAGTTGTACCATTAAATCCTGATTCAGTAAAAGTAAATGCAGAAGATGAATTTGTTGTTGTTGCATCAAAACCATTTGTAGCACCGCCAGTACCTGTTACATGAATATCGTCTGAAATATCAGCTAAAGATTTTGCAGTAGAAAAAGGGAATGACAATAATCTAAAAGCTCTTCTTCCGCTTGACATAGAAATTTCAAGGTTAATATTACCTCCAATTGTACCTCCAGAGTTTCCAATTCTACCAGGACCCGTAATAGTTAAATTGCCTCCACTATTAAAAGTACTACCGCTATTAACAGTTAAAGTGCTTGTAAGTGTTCTTGCAGAAGTTAAATTAACTGTTGTGTTATTTGTAACAGAAATACTAGTTGGGCTATTGCTTGAAGGCCATTCACCTGATGAGTTATAAGTTCCTGCAGTTTGGTAAGTCAATGTTGTATTTGATGAGTTATAATTAACAACACCACTTGTGTTGGTGGCTATAAAGCCATTGGCGTTGATAAATGCACCAGAGCCACTATTAAACTGCACAATATCTGACTGGTTAGCAACTAAGCCACCGTATAAATATGCACTTCCATTGATTTGAAGAGTAGCTGAACTTCCTACATTTTCAACAATTATTTCATCAGTTACATTGTTGGCATTATTTGTAAGGTCATAAACAGTAAGATTCCCAGTTACATATAAATCTCCATTACCAGATCTTTGTTCAATACATGTTCTGTCAAATGGACTTGTTGTACCCGAATTTGTTGTATTTGAAACAGTATAGTAGAAGTTAATTCTTGGAGTAAAGATTGCACCAGAAGGATTTTCAGAAGGCATTTCATTAAACATAAAACCTGGAGTAGCTCTTGAGTTAGCATAGCCAAACCAATTAAATGAACTTGGTCTAGATCCTGCACCCATAGAAGTCCAAGCAATTCTTATTTCCCTTTCTGTTCCGCTGCTATTTGACCTGTCGGCAGTAGTAATTACAGTTGTACCCGACCATCCTCCTGAACCATTGTCAGTTCTGTATTCAGCAAATTGGTTTTCCCAATACAGTTGAAAATCAGACCTAAAGGGTAGAGTTGGAGTGATAGACCAGTTAGCCTGTCCAGTTAAACTACCATTAGAATTCGCACCACCTGAAACAGGAATTTGAGGATCAATATCTAAATGTAGAATTACAGGCTCAGTTCCACCTCCTCCAGAATACCTTACATATAAATAAGTATCATCCCAACCCAATGACCATGAACCACTAGTTACATAAGATGCATCTGTGGTTCCATCAATAGTTGGTGGACTAGAAAAAAATTGTGCGTTGGTTTTTTCAATAGAAAATCCAATAAAAAAAACAAACAGAAGACTTGCTAAACGAAGTTTCATTGGTTGTAGGGATTTAATCATATTTATTATTTAATTATTTTTTTATTTTTAGTTTCATTGTTTCCAATTAATTGAAGTTGATAGATTCCTCTATCCAAAAAGTCTAAATCTTTTAATTCAAAATTATTTCCTGTTTCTTTCAATTTTATTTCAGTTTTCAACATCAATCTACCTTGATTATCAGTAATCTGAACAAAGTAATGGCCACTTTGTTCTATTTTAACATAAAGTTCATTATCAAATGGATTCGGATAAATATTCAAATCGTTTAAACTGATATTTGAAATTGTACTAATAATCTTTGAATATTCAAATTCTCCGTCGAAATCAACTTGTTTTAATCTGAAAAAGGTGAATCTATTCAAATTCGAATTATTGCCAAATTGGTAAACATTCATTAAATTACTATTCCCTTTCCCTTCAACAAATCCAATTGTCTCAAATAAATTACCATCATTCGATGCTTCAACCCAAAAGCCTTTGTTGTTTTGTTCTGATGCAGTTTTCCAAGTTAAAATTATTTCCTCATTTGTTTCATTAGCTTTAAATTCAATCAATTGAACAGGCAAAGCAATTGTACAACTATCAAATACAAAGTATAAATTAACTGGATTGCTACTTGTTCTTGTATAAGTCCTATTAAACCCTCCAACACCATTACTTACAGTGCAACTTCTTTGTGAAGGATTAGGGAAATTTTCGGGTGTATTGGCTAAAGAACTATCACCATTAATAAACTTAAACTCAAATGTTGTAGGACAAACATTTGGTACAATTCTTTGGAAATAACCAGGCATTCCGCTTACTGGAAACATCCTTAATGCTCCGGCAGACCAAGATGGATTGGTGAAATTCCCCATTACATAAACACGGCCTAATGTATCGGGTGTGGCTTTTGATAAATCTGTTAGAAAAGTAATGGTTGATGGGGCAGGAGCGCTCGGACAAGAATTAGTAAGGCTGTTGAAACACGGACTTCCTAAGATTGTATCCTTGTTTAAAATCAATTCTCTATTTCCCGTACCTGTTGAAAAATTTGATTCCCAGGTAGTGATTCCGTTTTTGTGAAATCTGTATTTAAACTCTAATGTTGATGATGAATCAATTAGTAAACTAAGTCCATATATATTACTTGATGGAATATTCGAAAGTTTAAAGGCATTTGTCCAAACACCAAAAGCACTATTATTTCCAATAACGCTTACAGAGTCAAATCCTGCACAAATATTGGAACCCATATCAACCCTAAAACCAATAGTGTATTTTTTAGCAAATGAATAGGTATAATTATTCCCACCATTATCCAATACACTTAAACAAGCCAAAGATTTATCCATTTCACTCATCGCATTTAGTTTTGATAAACTCATGCTTGATGTGAAGATATAATACCTTAATATAGTTCCACTGTTTTGGGCAGGAATATTAGCAACCCAATTTGTATTTAAAGGTGAATTTGTGGAACTAGCCTGAACAATTGAACTAGCAACTGTTGAAGCAAATGAGGTTCCAGTTGTATATCTTACATAAACAAACTCTTTGTTTGAAGGAGTTTGGTTTGTTTGAATACTTATTTGAGATGTATTGTTTGAATTTGCAGTGAATAATTGAGAATTAATAGAAATTGGAGTTGTTGGTGTAAATGCAACATAAAACCTTGCATTAACTGAAGTATAACCGCAATCATTAAAAACAAATGTATAAAAACCTGAATCACTCATATTTAATCCCATATCATTTCCAGAATTATAGGCATTACAAGTATTGGTGGAATCTAATTTAGCCTGAGTGATTGAACTAAAAACCCATTTATTCTGAAAACGATTTGTTGAAGGACCAGAAATAAATAAAAATCCATTTCCCGAACCACCAATCATATTGGAGTTAACAACATTGGCACCAATAGGCGCGGCTCTATAGGTTTTAACCCATTGACCTCTTCCATCTATTGGATTACCCGAATTAACAGACACTCTTCTGTAAGTTGAATTTGAAGTAGCAGCAGTAGAATATGAGTTCATAGAACCAACGATTTGAACAGGTTCTCCAGAAAAAATATTCTGAGCTAATGAGTAATTCAAATTAACTAAAAACATAATAGCAAAAACTATTGCAATTTTCAACTCTTTTGTATGAATATTTCTAAGCTTCATTAAAATTTAAATTGTGCTAACTTACAATATTACAGAATGATTCGTAAAATTTCTCACTTGTCGAGTAAAATTATTCAATTTGTTATTCACAGTTATTAAGTGGCTATTTTCTTATTTAAATGCTATAATTTATTTAAAGTGTCTGACTAATTAGTCATATTTTCTATTAATTCTAGTTTCGCCTTTTACCGACCAATTTTTAAAAGATTTTGTAACATTTTATCCCTTTCAAGCAGTTTAAATTGTATTATTTTGAAGAACTAATATATGATTATGAATTTTTGGGACGAAAGATATAAAGATGAGGTTTATGTTTATGGTTTAGAGCCAAATGATTTCTTCGCTGAACAAATAAAATTATTAAAGCCAGGAACATTAATTTTACCTTGTGAAGGAGAAGGCCGGAATGCCATTTTTGCTGCAAGTTTAGCTTGGAAAGTAATTGCTTATGATTCAAGTGTTGAGGGTAAAAACAAGGCTTTAAGATTAGCAAATCAACGTAACACAACAATAAACTATGATGTGATTGATGCCACTCTAATCGAATTTGAGCCTAATTCGGCCGATTGTATTGCTTTTATTTATGCGCATTTCCCTCAAAACATAAGAACCGAATTACATAAAAAGGCTTTAACATGGCTAAAACCAGGTGGGACTTTAATTTTAGAGGCCTTTAATCCAAAACAATTAGGTAAATCATCTGGCGGACCAAAAGATTTGAGTATGTTATATGACCATGAGATGATGGAGGATGATTTTAAAGATCTTGAAAAACTTGTGATAGAAACTAAAAGTTTAAACCTTAGTGAAGGTAAGTTTCATGAAGGTGAAGCAGAGATTATTAGAGTTGTTGGAGTGAAATCAATCTAATTCTGTTGAGATTAAATCAAAAAAAATGCCTGTTTTGAAATTCAAAACAGGCATTTTTTGTTAGTTGAATAACTTATTCAAAATCTTCAAATTCAACTTTGAATTCTACTCTGCGATTTTTAGCTTTTCCTTCTGTTGTTGTATTATCAGCTACAGGTTGAGTATCACCAAAACCATCAGATGTCATTCTATCAGCAGCAACACCTTTAGCAACTAAATATGCTTTTACAGCAGCAGCGCGTCCTTTAGATAATTCTAAGTTTTTCTCTGCATTACCAACGTTATCGGTATGACCAGCAATTGCTAATTTATAAGTAGGATTCTCATTCATAATTTTAGCTACTTGGTCTAAAATTGAATTTGATGTTTTCTTGATTGTGGTTTTGCCAGTTTCAAATTGAATGCCTTGTAATGCTTTTTCGAAAATTTTCTTAACAGCGGCTTTTACTTCTGGACAGCCATTATTAGCAGCTACACCAGCAACTTTAGGACATTTATCTTTGTTATCAGCAATTCCATCACCATCTGTATCAGGGCAACCATTAAATGCAGCAGTTCCAGCTTTATTCGGGCATTCATCTTTTGCATCTTCAATTCCGTCACCATCTGTATCTGGGCAGCCTTCAAATTTTTCAATTCCTTTTACATTAACACATCTATCTTTTGAATCCTCAATACCATCACCATCTGTATCTGGGCATCCAGCAAATTTTTCTAAACCTGCATTATTTGGGCATTTATCATTGGCATCTTCAACTCCGTCGTTATCAGAATCAGGACATCCATTAAACTTAGCAACACCTGCAACTGTAGGACATTTGTCTAAATTATCTGCAATACCATCTTTATCGCCATCAACAATACAACCAACTTTATCAACCAAAGCACCAGCAGGTGTATTCGGGCATAAATCTTTCTTGTCGCTTACACCATCACCATCAGCATCTTTCATTTTACCCAATAAAATACTTAAACCTACTGTATGGTTTAAATATTGATCCCAAGTATAATGTTGAAGATTTTCACTTCCTTCTGCTTGATCGTTATTTGTCCAACCAAATTGACTTTGAATATTTAAATACACTCTTTCTTCACATTTGATATTCAAACCAAAACCTGCAGGAATAATAACTTCATTGTAAGAGGATTTTCCAAAATCATTTGGCTCATCTACATTTACATATCTTCCACCTAAACCTAATGAAATATAAGGAGTGATTCTAGAGTTTTCTTTTCCTAAAAATTTGAAACGAGCATTGGCATCAATAGAGGCAAACTGTGTGTAAAATGACTCATAGGTTGATTGAAAGTGGCCCCATTCTCCAAAATACAACTGACCAGTGAAATCGAAGAATCTGCTTTGGTATTTTGAAACTGTTATTCCATAGATTCCTGGATTTGTATTTCTAATACCCATTCCATTGGTAGTAGGAATTCTTTTTTGAAGAAAATCGAATTTGAAGAAACCGTTTCCTAAATCACCATTGTATTCAGAATAACCAAAGTTAACTCCAACAGCCCATTTGTAATCAGCAGTTTGGGCAAAAAGCTGACTAGTGCAAAGAGCTAGTAACACAGTAAGAAATCGTAATTTTTTATTCATATAAGCGCGTTTTTGATGCTTGAAAAATAGAATTTATCAAGCAAAAACCAATGAAATCTTAATATGATTTTTAGTTTTTTACCAACATTGGCCTGTTTTTATTGTTTTTAATTAAGTTTGAATGAAAGGAAAAAATCAATTGATAAGCGTATTTTTTATAGGAAGTGGCAGATTAGCAGCACATTTAGCTGATGCATTCTCAAAAACGGATATTGAATTAAAAGGTGTACATAGTAAAACCTTATCTCATGCTCAAGCTTTTGCTGATAAATATCAAATTCCAGTTTTTGAAGATATCCTTCAAATTCCAAAGGATATTGATGTTTATATCTTAGCAGTAAATGATGACCAAATCGAACTAGTTTCAGCTCAATTAAATGTAAATGGTATTGTGGCTCATTGTTCTGGACTAAAAGATATAAATTCAATCCAAAACTCAAAAGATAAGGCTGTTATCTGGCCTTTACAGAGTTTTAGTTTGGATAAAAAAGTTAATTTTAAAGAAATTCCGGTTTTATTGGAAGCAAATTCAGATGAAAATTACCGCATTATTGAAGCTCTTCTCGAAAGAATTAGCCATAAACTTATTGAATGTTCAAGTGTAAAAAGAAAGTACTATCATTTAGCCGCTGTTTTTGTGAATAATTTCTCAAACCATCTTTTTGTACAAGCCGAAGAAATTTTAGATCAAGAAAATTTAAACTATCAATTACTTTTACCTTTAATGAAAGAATCAATTAAAAAGTTAAGCTATCTTACTCCTAAAGAGGCACAAACAGGTCCAGCAGCTAGGGGAGATGAAAGTACAATAAAAAATCATTTAGACCTTTTATCAGAAAATAAAACAGCTAAGGATATTTATTCGTTAATTAGTCAATCAATTCAAAATCACCAAAAGAAATGAAAAAAGGATTTATTCTAATTTTCTCCATATTTTATTTTCCAATTATTAGCCATGCTACTAAAATTTTAGTACCGATGGATGATGAACAAAAGAATCATTTAAAATCTTATGGATTAACATATTGGGTTTTAAATAATGGCTTAGAAGCTAGCTGGTTATTAAACTATAGAGGCGGAAGTTTTTTGTTTGATTACAATGAAAATATTGAAAAAGAATGCAAAGTTCGCGGTATAACTTACGACCTAAGTAGTGAAGGTCAGGTTTCTGAAATTTTACTCGAAATAGCTAAACCAGATGTAAATATGGAATTAGTTAAGCTATTAAAAGCACCCAAAATTGCTGTTTATTCTCCTAAAACAAAACAACCTTGGGATGATGCCGTAACTATGGTTTTAACTTACGCCGAAATTCCTTATGATATTGTTTTTGATGATGAAGTGTTGAATGGTAAACTTCCTCTTTACGATTGGTTACATTTACATCACGAAGATTTTACAGGTCAATACGGAAAGTTTTATTCTCAATTTGCTAATGCAGCTTGGTATCAGGCTGAAGTACGAGAAAACGAACAAATGGCTGCAAAACATGGCTTCAGAAAAGTATCGGAAATGAAACTAACTGTTGCTAAAAAAGTAAGAGATTTTGTTACCGGTGGTGGATTTATGTTTGCCATGTGTAGTGCAACCGATACTTGGGATATAGCTTTAGCCGCAGATGGACTTGATATCTGTGAAGTTCCTTTTGATGGCGACCCAGCAGATTGGAGTGCGGATAAAAAACTAGATTTTAGTCAGGGTTTCGCTTTTAAAGAATACCGATTATACTTCGATCCTTATGTTTATGAGCATAGTTATATTGATGCTATGCAAGGAACAAGGCCAGTTACTGAGGAGAATGATGTTTTTACTTTATTTGAATTTTCTGCCAAATGGGATATGGTTCCAGCGATGTTAAACCAAAATCATACTTCAACAGTAAAAGGTTTCTGGGGACAAACAACCGCGTTTAGAAAACCATTTATTAAAAGTGAAGTAACCATTTTAGGCGAGAATAAATCATTGGGTGAAGCCAAATATATTCATGGAAATTCTGGAAAAGGCACTTGGACATTTTACGGTGGTCACGACCCTGAAGATTATCAGCACCAAGTAGGAGAGCCACCCACAGATTTAAACTTATTCCCCAATTCACCAGGTTACAGATTGATACTTAATAATGTTCTTTTCCCAAGTGCTAAAAAGAAAAAATTAAAAACCTGAGTTTTAAACTCAGGTTTTTTTTTAAGCTGTTGCCATTAAATTTTGTTGAATGGTTTTATTAGCCATATAAATTGCATCCCACAACTCAATTCTGGTTTGTAATGCTTCGCAAACTGCCATACCTGCTTCACGCCATTTAACATCATCATCACCGCATAATTCTGCAGTCATTTCTAATGCCAATTTTGAATGATGCTCACCATCTACTTCAATATGTCTTTCTAAATAATAAGCAAAAAGGTCAAACTGACCTTCAAATTTTTGATTAAGTTCTTTTACAAGAGATAAAAACATATCAGGAATTAAATCTTCTCTTCCGAAAGTAAAAACAGCTGCTTTAATATGTGGCTCAGCATGCATTGCAATTTCTAATGTATGATTCATGAATGTAATTGCAGCAGCTGGAACTTCATTATAAGGAATCGATTGATGAATAGATTTTCCGCTCTTTAAATTTTGAATCATTTGTTCAATTACAGTGGTATCACAACCTGCTTGTTGCATAGCAAGTAAATACAATTCAAAATGACTAATTCTTCCTCCAGCAGGATTGACATCAGATTCTTCTCCTGTTACAATTTCATTTATTAAATAACGTGTATTGGCATTTCCAACAGGAACCCAAGGTGTTTCAACACAGGTTAAGTCTTTTTGTAATGATTTTAACAAGGACATAAAATCCCAAACCGCAAAAACATGGTGACTCATTAAGCTATGTATATGCTGAGGAGTTTTTATAGATTGATACATTGGATGCAGTATCAATTTTTCTTTTAATGGGCGAATTTGGGCTAATAATAAACTAAGTTTTTCGGAATTCATTTATAGGTTTTAGATGTAAAGGTTCTAAGTTGAAAAAGGTTTTTAATATCAATATGAGTATTGTTTTTTATAATTTATTGATGAAATATTAATGAAGAGAATGCAATTGTCAACACTAAATTTACTTTGATGTTTTAGGATGATTTGCTTTGATGTTTTTTGATGCCAAAGAAACAGTTTCATAAATTCGTTTCTCTCTTGTTTCAGGTCTTTTTGCATTTAAAATCCATTCTAAAATACCTCTTTTTGATGAACGTGAGAAGTTTTCCCAGTTTTCAAAAGCCAATTTGTTTTTAGAAAATGCCAATGTTAAATCCTCAGGTATTGCAATGTTCTCAACCTCATTAAGAATATCCCAAGTGCCATTTGATTTCGCTATTTCAATCATAGCAAGTCCGGAAGGTTTCATCAGGTTCTGTTCTAAAAGTTTTTCTACTTTTAATTTATTTACTTTACTCCAATTACTCTTAGGATTACGTTTTGAAAAGAACTGATAATAACTTTTATCATCTCTTTTATTTGGAAGACTATCAATCCAGCCAAAGCAAAGCGACTCATCAACAGCTTCTGGGTAATAAACACTCTCAATTCCACTTTCTTTTCTGAAAATTATTAACCAAACAGATTGTTCTTTTTGGTGATTTTTTTCGAGCCATTTCCTCCAATCTTCTCGAGTTTTAGCATAAAAAGTAGGGTTTCCTTTATAAATCTCCATCGAGTTTATTTAATAAAAGAATAGTTTAGAAATGCAGTCTTTTTTAGTTTTTATTGTTGATGAAAATTTGAATAAAATTAAACTATCGATTAAACATAACCCTCATTCCTTTTGAGCTCTCATCGATATTTCCATTTTCAAAAACCAAATTTCCATTCACAAAAGTATGGGTAATTGCAGATGAGAATTCATGTCCTTCAAAAGGGCTCCATCCACATTTATATAAAAGAGATTCTTTTGTTACTTTAGTAGTTTGATTTGGATCTACCAAAACTAAATCGGCATAAAACCCTTCTCTAATATAACCACGTCTATCTATTTCAAAAAGAATGGCAACGTTGTGAGACATCTTTTCTACAATTTTTTCTAAACTGATTTTACCCTTTTTGTAAAAATCAAACATAGCCAAAACGCTGTGCTGAACTAATGGTCCGCCGCTTGGAGCATTTATATAAGACTGAGATTTTTCTTCAATAGTATGAGGCGCATGGTCTGTTGCAATCACATCAATTCTGCCATCTAAAACAGCATTAAATATTGCTTCTGAATCTGCTTTAGTTTTAACAGCTGGATTCCACTTAATAAAATTACCCTTCGTTTCATAATCTGCATCATTAAACCAAAGGTGATGAATGCAAGCCTCAGCAGTAATTTTCTTTTCAACTAAAGGAATATCATTTCTAAATAATTCTAATTCTTTAGCTGTACTTATATGTAAAATATGTAAACGAGTACCATGTTTTTTAGCCAATTCAACAGCAAAAGAAGAAGAGCTGTAACATGCTTCTGCGCTTCTTATAAGTGGATGGTATTTTGCACTTAAATCCTCACCATATTTTTCCTTGAATTCTGCTGCATTTTTCTTAATCATTGGGTCATCTTCACAATGTGTCGCAATCAGTGTTTTTACTTTGCTGAAGATGTTTTCCAGAGCTTGCGGATCATCAACCAACATATCTCCAGTGCTTGAGCCCATGAATATTTTTACACCACAAACAGTCCTTTCATCTACCTTTAATAACTCCTCTAAATTGGTATTGGTTGTACCCATAAAAAAGCTGTAATTAGCCAATGAAACTTCAGCTGCCCTTGAGTATTTTTGCTCTAATAATTCAATGGTTGTTGCCGAAGGAGATGTATTTGGCATTTCCATATAAGTAGTAACTCCACCAGCAATTGCAGCCTTTGCTTCGGTATAAATCTCACCTTTGTGAGTTAAACCTGGTTCACGAAAATGAACTTGATCATCGATAGCACCTGGAATTAAAAATTTGCCTTCAGCATTTATGATTCTATCGGCAGGCATTGAAATGCCTTGAGGTTCTATTTTTTCAATGAATTTTCCTTTGATAAAAACATCAGCATGAAAAATTTTTCCTTCATTTACGATGCGTGCATTTTTGATAAGAGTTGTAGCCATACTTACAAAATTAGGGGAAATATGCTTTTGTAGCCTTGAACATTATTTCAACAATTGAGCTTTTACACAAATTTGAAACTCAATTCATTTTAATATTTCACCATTTTTTACTTTTGATTCTGGTTGAATTAATACAATTCCTCCATTTTCATCTTCTAAACCAAGTAACAAAAATTCCGATATAAAACCTGCAATATTTCGTGTAGGAATATTTACCAATCCCAATACTTGTTTACCAAGTAAATCATTTATTTGGTAGTTTTTAGTGACTTGTGCACTCGTTTGTTTGGTGCCTATTTCGCCAAAATCAACCCATATTTTATAAGATGGATTTTTAGCTTTTACAAAAGTTTCAGCTTTAACTACAGTGCCACAAATGATTGTTAATTTAAGAAAATTGTCTAATTCCGTTTCTTTCATCATCAACCAAAAATAAGACAGATTCAATGATTTACTTCAATGTTTTAGTTACTTTTTGAAGTATATTTGCAAGAATTTATGAAATACGATTTTATCATTATAGGAGGCGGAATTGTAGGACTTGCAACTTCTTGGAGATTGAAACAAAATCACCCTGAATTAAAAATTGCAATTATTGAAAAAGAAAATGCAGTTGCAGCTCATCAAACAGGCCATAATAGCGGAGTAATTCACTCAGGAATATACTATAAGCCAGGTAGTTTAAAGGCCAAAAACTGTATTGCAGGTTACCAACAAATGTTAGAATTCTGCAATACTTATGAGATTCCGTATGATTTGTGCGGAAAAGTAATTGTTGCTACTTCTGAAAGTGAAATACCTGAATTAGATAAACTTTATCAAAGAGGTTTAGAAAACGGTTTAAATAAAATAAGCATTTTAAGTGCTGAAGAAACCAAGGAAATCGAACCAAATGTAACTGCTGTAAAATCTATAAAAGTTCCCTATACCGGAATTATAGATTATACTGCTGTTTGTTTTAAACTAGAAGAATTGGTTAAAAATCAAGGTGTTGATGTTTATTTATCGCACCAAGTTGAAGAAATTAAAGTAAATGAAAATTCAGCTTTTGTTGTTACTGCTCAAAAAACATTCGAGTGCAAGCAGTACATTAATTGCGCAGGTTTGTACAGTGATAAAATTGCAGGTTTAACCAATAAAGAAATTGATACTAGAATTATTCCTTTTAGAGGTGAATATTTCATGCTAAAACCTGAAAAAAGAGCTTTAGTTAAAAGCTTGATTTACCCAGTTCCTGATCCTAACTTCCCCTTTTTAGGAGTGCATTTCACTAGAATGATTGATGGTGGTGTAGAAGCGGGCCCAAATGCTGTTTTTGCTTTTAAAAGAGAAGGTTATTACATGTCGGATGTTGATGCCAAAGAACTATTTGAATCACTAGCTTGGCCTGGTTTCAGGAAAGTTATGATGAAATATTGGAAAACGGGCATGGGTGAGTTTTATAGAAGCTTTTCGAAAGCTGCCTTTACAAAAGCGCTACAAAAATTAATTCCTGATGTTAAAGAAGATGATTTAATTCCTGCCGAATCAGGTGTTAGAGCACAGGCTTGTGATAAATTTGGTGGTTTAATCGATGATTTTAAAATTATTGAAGAAAAAAGAGCGATTCATATTTTAAATGCTCCTTCACCAGCAGCAACTTCAAGTTTATCTATTGGAAAAACAATTGCTGAAATGGCAGCTAAAAGGATATAATGTTTAGTTCAAAAACAAAAATCAGGGTTCGATATGCCGAAACAGACCAAATGGGTTATGTTTATTATGGTAATTATGCGGCTTTTTATGAAGTTGGAAGAGTAGAGGCTTTAAGAGATATTGGTTTAAGTTATAAAATGCTTGAAGATTCTGGCATCATGATGCCTGTTTTAAACCTTCAATGCAATTATGTAAAACCAGCTAAATACGATGATTTGCTCGAAATAGAAACTATTATTTCCACAAAACCTGGTGTACGTTGTCGTTTTGAATATGAAATAAAAAATGAAGCTGGTGAGCTTTTAAATAAAGGTGAAACCACTTTGGTTTTTATTGATATGAAAACAAATAGACCTACTAGATGTCCAGATTTTTTAGAAGAAAAATTTAAACCTTACTTTAATTAAAATCAAAATTGAAAAAATATCCATTAATGCATACTAAACCAGTAAAATGGTTGTATAAAAAAGCATCTTCTATTCCCATGCCAGGAACAAAGGAAGTTTCTTTGTATGCTGTATTGGAATTTTTTATCAGAAAACTAGGAAAAAGTGAGTTAAATACCAGAGCATCAGCTTTATCATTTACCTTTTTTCTAGCACTTTTTCCTACTACAATTTTCTTTTTTACTTTAATAGCGTATTTACCTTTAAAGTATTCACATGATGAAATTTTATTCATTGCTTCAACTGGTTTACCTCCAAATGTTTATGAAACCATCAAAGAAACTTTAGAAGATATTTTAAAGAACCAAAGAGGTGGATTATTATCAATAGGATTTTTATCTGCTGTATATTTTTCTACAAATGGTTTTCATAGCTTAATGATTCAATTAAATAAATTCAGTCATTTCTCAGAAACTAGACCTTTTTGGAAACAAAGATTGGTTGCAATTGGATTAGCTATTTTTGTTACTTTTATAATTTTATTCTCAGTTTTAGTGCTTACAACAGGCACAATTTTAATAAGTTACCTCGAAAAGGTTAAGTATTTCCCCTCCAAAACAGTTCCGTTTTTAATTTCAAGTTTTACAATGATTACAGTTGGATTAATTGTACTTGGAGTTGTTGGTGCTATCTACTATTTCGCTCCAGCAAAACAAAGAAAATGGAGATTTTTTTCAGGTGGCGCAGTGTTTGCGAGTTTTGTTACATTAGCAACAACTTATGGGTTTTCGCAATATGTAAATCACTTTGATTCATACAATAAGGTTTATGGTTCTATTGGTGCATTAATTGTAATAATGATGTTAATTTATATCAACACTTTTATACTTTTAATGGGATACGAATTGAATATTGCTATTGATTTGGCCTTACAACAAGAGCAAAAAAATCAAGCAAGAAGAACCAAAGAAAACAAAATTGTATTTCTGGAAGATTCTAATTCAGACAATAACAAAAACTTATCAGAACAATAATCATTCTACTCGGTTATAATATACTATTATGGATTTACTTGAAAAACAAAGCATGAAAAGGGTTTTGAGGGTTGGGGGAGTCCCTGAACACTTTAATTTAGCTTGGCATTTAGCAATTGAAAACGGACTTTTTGAAGAAAAAGGAATTGAAATTCAGTGGCGAGATGTACCCGGTGGAACAGGTGCCATGTGTAAATTATTGAGAGATGGTGAATTAGATTTGGCAATTGCTTTAACAGAAGGTGTTGTAGCCGATATAATGCAGGGAAATCCAGCTAAAATTATGCAGTTTTACGTAAATTCACCTTTAAGATGGGGGATTCATACCTCAGGCAAAAGTGAATTAAATGATTTAAAAGATATTGCGGGTTTAAAATATGCTATTAGTCGCTTTAAATCTGGCTCACATTTAATGGCTTTTGTTAATGCCAGAAACCTTAATTTAAAAGTGGATTCTAATGATTTTGTGATAGTTGGAAATTTGGAAGGAGCTAGAAAATCATTAGCGTCAAATGAATCTCAACTCTTTATGTGGGAGAAATTCACTACTAAACCTTATGTAGATTCTGGTGAATTTAAGTTTTTAGGAGAATGTAGAACTCCTTGGCCGTGTTTTGCAGTTGTAGCAACCGATTCTATAATAAAATACGAGTCAGAATTATTGAATGAAGTGTTAGATATCATGAATCAATCGTGTATCGACTTAAAATTCAAAGAGAAAGAAGCAACTAAAATGATTGCTTGGAGGTACCAATTGAAACAAGAAGATGCCCAAGAATGGTTCAATGAATTGGAATTTGCTTATAGCGAAGAAATAGACGAAATTCAATTTATGGATATTCTGAATGATTTAAAATCTTTGGGAATTATTGATAGAATTCCTCAGTTAGAAGAAATTTGTTACTCACGAAACCTTAGTGAAAGCCTTGTTTAGGCCGAAATGTATAATTTATCCTCAATTCCTCATCTTTTTGTGGATAGCTAAAAGCTTAAAATTAGTAGCTTCGCCGTTCGAGATTGTGTAAGGAAGATGGACGAAAATAAAGACGAAAATTTAGAGAAAGACGAAAAGAAAGAAGGTTCTCAGGAATACCATGTGATTGCAGTTAATGGTTTGTATGAGAATTGGTTTCTTGATTATGCGTCGTACGTAATCCTAGAGAGGGCTGTTCCTGCTATTGATGATGGTTTAAAGCCAGTTCAAAGAAGAATTTTCCACTCAATGAGGGAAATGGATGATGGCAGATTCAATAAGGTTGCCAACATTATTGGTCAAACTATGCAATATCACCCTCATGGTGATGCTGCAATTGGTGACGCAATGGTGAACCTAGGCCAGAAAGACCTGATGATTGAAACTCAAGGAAACTGGGGTGATGTTAGGACCGGAGATTCGGCTGCAGCAGCGCGTTATATTGAAGCGCGACTTTCTAAATTCGCACTCGAAGTTGCTTTCAATAAACAAACAACTGAATGGCAAAATTCTTACGATGGTCGTAAAAAAGAACCAGTAGCTTTACCAATGAAATTCCCTTTACTCCTAGCTCAAGGTGTAGAAGGAATTGCAGTTGGATTGGCGACTAAAATCCTACCTCATAATTTTTGCGAATTAATTCAGGCAAGTATAGATTATCTAAAAGGCAAAAAATTTGAGCTATTTCCTGATTTCTTAACTTATGGTATGGTTGACGTAAGTAACTATAATCAAGGTAAAAAAGGCGGAAAAGTTAGAGTTAGAGCTAGAATTGAAGAATCAGATAAAAAAACACTTCTCATTAAGGATGTTCCTTATGGTGTTACAACCAATCAGTTGATTGATTCTATTATCAAAGCAAATGATTCTGGTAAAATAAAAATTAAAAAGGTTGTAGACAATACAGCCAAAGATGTAGAAGTAGAAGTTCAATTAGCGCCAGGTGTTTCTCCTGATAAAACCATTGATGCGCTTTATGCCTTCACCGATTGCGAAATAAGTATTTCTCCCAATGCTTGTGTAATTGTAAATGACAGACCAGTTTTTCTTGGTGTTGAAGAATTGCTTCAATTATCAACTGAAAGAACCAAAGATTTACTAAGACAAGAACTCGAAATTAAAAAGAGAGAATTAGAAGAAAATTGGCATTATGGTTCTATAGAGAAAATCTTTATTGAAAAGAGAATTTACCGAGATATTGAAGAGTGTGAAACCTTTGAAGATGTGATTGATACCATCTGGAGAGGGATGAATAAATTCAGAAAACTTTTCAGAAGAGATTTAACTGAGGATGATATTCTTCGTTTAACGGAAATCAAAATCAAACGTATTTCTAAATACGATAGCTTTAAAGCTGATGAATATATCAAAGGTTTAGAAGCACAATTAGCCCAAGTAATTAGCGATTTAGAAAATTTAAGAGCTTACGCAATTAAGTATTTCGAGAATTTGTTAAAGAAATACGGAAAAGGCAGAGAGAGAAAAACTGAAATCAAAACTTTTGATAATATCGATTCTAAAACCGTTGCCATTGCCAATCAAAAATTATATGTAAACAGAGCTGAAGGCTTTGTTGGATATGGTTTGAAAAAGGATGAATTCGTGAATGATTGTTCCGATATGGATGATATCATTGTTTTCAAAAAAGATGGTAAAATGGTAGTGAGTAAGGTTCAGGAAAAAGCATTTATGGGAAAAGACATCATTCATGTTGATGTGTTTCGTAAAAATGATGAAAGAAGAATCTATAATCTTATTTATTTAGATGGAAAAACCAAGGTGAGTTATGCAAAGAGATTTGCCGTAACAGGTATTACCAGAGATAAAGAATACGATTTAACTCAAGGCTCAAATGGTTCAAGAATCCTTTACTTCACATCAAATCCATCTGGAGAAGCGGAAATTGTTGGAATCACACTTAGTCCATTAAGTCATGCAAGAAAATTAAGTTTCGATTTCGATTTTTCTAGCTTAGCCATCAAAGGTAGATCGGTTCAAGGAAATATCGTAAGTAAGTACTTAGTTAAGAGTATCAAACTAAAACAAAAAGGTGTTTCAACTTTAGGAGGAATTGATATTTGGTATGATGCAGCAATTGGAAGATTAAATACGGCTGAACATGGCAATTACGTTGGTAATTTTTCTGGCGAAGATCAAATCATATCAATCTATAAAGATGGTAATTACGAGTTAACCAATTTTGATTTATCGAATCATTTTGAATATGAGCAATTGTTATTAATTGCTAAATTCAGGCCTCAAAGACCATTAACAGTCATTTATTTCGACATAAAAGGTAAACAGTATAATATCAAACGTTTCCTCATTGAAACCTTAACCATGAACAAAAAATTCATGTGTATTCCAGAGGAAAAAGGAAATTATATTTTATTAGCAACTGATTTAAAAGAACCAAGAGTAAACCTTGTAACTGGAAAAGGCAAAACTGCTTTAGAAGATGAGTTAAATCTAACCGAAATGATTGATGTTAAAGGTTGGAAAGCAATTGGAAACAAATTCGCTGGAAACGACCTTCAAAAGCTTGAATTATTGGAGCCGGACCCGGAACTTGAAGCTGAGGAAATTGTTGCAGAAGAAACCATTGTTAACGATGATTTATTCAAAGAAGAGCAGGAGAGGATTAAAAAACTTTTAGAAGACGATGATTCTGATTCATTTGAGAAGAAGAAGCCTACTAAAAAGCCAAATCCGGGAAATGATGAGCAACCGAAATTGTTTTAAGAAAGCTTCTGGCTGCTAGCTGCTTGCATCTGGCTTTTGATTTTTGTTAATTCCAATTTAGAAATATCAAGCAAATTCTAAATTGGAATTTACTGACTAATCTTGATAAATTCTTTTTGATTTCAAAAAAATCAAAGAGTACTGTTGGATTAATTCTTTGTAGTATATTTTGGTAATTGAACAATCAAATATCTTGGATTTCAATTGGTAGAAAGGTTGTCTTTTTCGAAGAATTTTTTGCTAAAAGCCAAAGTGCGAAGTGTTTATTTTACAAAAAACGAATCAACTTTTGAATCTTCAATTGATAGATTAAAGAACTTTATGATATTCCAGCCTTTTTTAGTGCAATTGTAGTTTAATGTGGCATTAAAGCTTGGGAACAATTGGGTGCATTCGCAGCCAACACTTGAAATTCTGGAAGAAACCCAGATTTGATTTTTAGAATTTACTGTACTTTCATTAAGCTCTAAACCTTTTAAACTGGAACAACCATCTCTTCCGGTTGCCATCATTTCTAGAGTTAAGATTTCACCCAAAGAAAAAGTATCTTTAAAATTGGGAACATCGGTTAAACCACCGACAAATTCTTGTTTACAATCGGTTTTGCTGCATGAACTTAGCAACAAAACCGATGTAAAAATGAAAACAAAAATTTTCATTAATTTATTCTTTTACAATTTTGGTTTGGTACATCCTATTGTTACCATCCAAAATCTTAACCATATAAACTCCTTGTGGTAATTCAGATACATTCACTTTTATTTCATTTGAAAATGTGTCGTATTGGTATGAAATTGTAGCTTCTTTTCCCATTAAATCGTAGGCCATTAATTCTACAATTCCATTACTTCTTTCAATTGGAATATTAACCTCTGTTTTAGCAGGATTTGGATAAGAAGGAACAGATTGAATAGCATTTAATTCAAACAAACTATTCGGCATAGCAACTTTAAAATCAATCAAACTTGAATCTAATCTTGTAAACTGATTACTTAATCCTACAACTTTAAAATAGGTTAATACTTTCACCCAAATAACCCAATCTTTCACATCAGATTCTAAAGGAGTACCAAATAAACGAGCACAACCTTTTGCGCCACCAGCCCAGGTGCGAGTTGGCTTGTCGGCTTGATATGAAAAATTCGAAGGAACATTTTCAATAGAGATTACTGAAGCTGAATCCACACGAACATTGTAGAGTGTTCCAGAAAGTGTAACCGATGTATCTAATGGAACCATTAATGAAATAACCTGACTATAAGCTTCACCAACAATTCCGTTTGGTAGTTTATTAGGAGAAATTCCAGGATAGTTTAATGCAGGGTCTGGAGTGCATTGCGCTTGTGCAAATTGTATCCTTGCAAGTAGGGTAATAAATAGAGTAATTTTCTTTAGCATATAATTGGTATTAATTTTATTTGTTTCGAATTTAAGCAATTTGTTAGTTTATATTTTATCCTTTTGCACCAAAGATGTTCAAGATTTTGCAGAATAATACTTAAAAATATAATAAAACATCAAAATTAGCCCCAAAATGAAAGGAATTAATGACCACCACTTTAATCCTGGGAAATAAAATTCGTCAATCATCCAAATTGCATTGGCCAAAATCCAACATAAAACTGCTGCATTTGGTAAAAAGCTCATTATGTTGGCTTTACTTTTGATTAGGATGAAAATCGCCATAATTAAAGTTGGAAAAATCATAAAAGTAGCTGGAATTTTCCATTCCATCATCCAAAACGAATCTTTAATCAACCAAAAAACAACATGCAAATTTTCGCTATGCTTTTCCTTCTGTTCGGTCATGATTCTCCTGATTAGATTCTTGAAAATCTTCTTTCATTTCAATAGGTTTAGAGCAGTAATCACAAATCTCACCTGATTCTAAAACTCCTCTACCTTCACATTGTGGGCATACATAACCGCAAGTCATTTTGATTCTTTTTCTATTAATTGAAT
Source organism: Bacteroidia bacterium (assembly GCA_051861545.1). Lineage (GTDB taxonomy): Bacteria > Bacteroidota > Bacteroidia > UKL13-3 > UKL13-3 > CAISCU01. Next base: position 22,667 of record JBIMKP010000004.1, read on the forward strand.
TGATAATTCTAAAAGCTCATCTTGATTAAAACCCGGATTTAACCAATGTATTTTAAATCCATCTTTTTCAAGTTTTCGAAAATAAGTCATTTGCCGCTTCGAAAATCTTCTAATTTCATAAAACAAACTAAGCTTCATTTCATTATAACTCAACTTATTTTGCAAATACAAACTAATGTATTTGTATTCTAATCCCAATCGTTGAAGTCTTTCGTGCGAATTTCCTTCTGATAATAAAGCATTTACTTCATCAATCATTCCTTCATTAAACCTTGTTTCCAATCGTTTATTAATTCTTTCCCACCTAGTTTCCTTTTCAGGATTTAAACCAATAATTAAGGGAGAAAAAACTTCATAATTTAACCCTTTTGGGTCTTCATTTTCTAAAGTTATAGACTCAATTGCCCTAATTAACCTCATTCTTGTTGGATCTTGAGGAAATATTTCACTTGAATAGTTGTGGTGATTTAACAACAAAACCCTGAGTTCTTCTGTCGATAAGGACTCTAATTCTGCTCTTAAATCACTAGAAACCTTGTAATTACCAATATTTAACTTTTTTAAACATGATTCTAAGTACAAACCGCTACCACCACATAAAATTGGTTTGAGCTTTTTTTGATTTAAAGTTTCCTTAGTAATTTTTAGATGTTGAATAAACATGCTCAAATTAAATTCAACATTCAAACTACAAATATCTATTAAATGATAAGGGATAATCTTTCCATCTATTTTGTATTCATTCAAATCTTTTCCACTACCAATATTTAGTTCAGAATAAACCTGACGAGAATCTACGCTAATTATCTCTGTATTAAAATAGTTAGCAAGTTTTACTGCCAAATTTGTTTTGCCAGAAGCCGTTGGCCCTAGCACCATAATTGAATCGAAATTTTCTAAGGTTTTCATCTTAAATCTAAAATAAATTTAAGACTACCAACACTACTTATTCCTCGGTTTAAGTTGTTAATTCTTATTCTTGAATTGATAGTTTCAGATTCAACAATTTCTTTAAAACCCAATTTCAAAAAAGCATCTCCATTCCCCCAGTTTTTATCGGCATAAGTCATAATATGTTTTGCACCAGTTTCTTCTATAAACGCCTTTAATAACTTACTCATTCCACCAATTACAGTGCAATCGGAGGCAGAAGCATATCTTTCCCAAACATATGAATAGTATGGAATTTCTTCATAAGTCATAGTTCTTGCTTTACTAAAACTTGCAACTGCTTTTAATTCATTTTTATAGAATAATCCAAAATGATAATGAGCGCCACTACTTCCTAAACTGTGGTTTTTGATTAAAAATTCTTCAGACTGAAATTTGTTAATTTTTTCAATCTTACAGGCTCGACCGTGAATTCTGTTTCTAATTTTCCATAAACTCAAAATCCTATTTTCTAAAAGAGAAGGGTTTTCTAGCCAATCTTTTTCGAAAAGAAAAATCATTCTTTTATTTTTCTCCTTACTTAACTTAAGGATTTCCTTTTCTTTTTCATTAAAGTTATCCTCTTGATTTACATCTATCAGCAACAAAATCAACAACTTATCATCGAATAAGTAAGATTGTAAGCCAAAAAGCAGCTCTCCGTTATAACTATCTGTTAAGATTTTATTAGTTTTAAGTAGCTGACAGATAGTGCTTTTAAACGACATTTGTAAATATTGATAAAGGTTAGCAAATTAGTGCTATAAAATGGTAATTTTGAAAGCTTGAGAAAAATTGTTACATATTGCTTTTTATTGATTTTGCTGCCTTTAATAGGTCTATCGCAGGATAAAGAATTGGTTTACAACTTAAACAATCCTGAATTCTCTGAATCTAGTATAGAATTGAAGGGGCAATGGATGTTTTATTGGAATAAAACCGCTTCTGAGGTATCAAATAATCAATTACCATTTACTTTAATAAAAGTTCCAGGCTCTTGGGATAAAGAGATTTATGGTCCAACAGGCTTTGGAACATACCGTTATAAGTTTGTTCATGGCCAAAAAATAGGTGATGTATTAGGATTAAAATTCCATTCAATAAGTTCAGCATATAATCTATATGTAAATGGTGAAAAATTGGGTGGAGTAGGCGTTTTTTCTTCAAATCCAGAATTAGCTAAACCTGATTATTTTCCGCGTGCTTATTATTTTTCAGTAAAATCTGATACGGTAGATGTTTTAATTGAAGTTTCAAATTTCCATTATAGACAAGGTGGTATTTGGATTACACCTTTGGTAGGGAAAGCCGCAATTATTAGACAAAAGAGTTATAATAATTTAATAGGGTATTCTGCATTGTTTGGCTCATTAATAGTAATGGGATTGTATTTTATATCCTTTTACTATTCAAAAACTTCAGAAAAAGCAAACCTACTTTTTGCCATGGCATGTTTTGCCTCCGCAATTAGAATAGCTAGTACTGGAGAAATTATATTTAGACAAATAGACTTCCCAATGAATTGGGATACATTGGTGAAATTAGAGTTTATTTCTTTTTGTATGATGATGCTATTTGGCGTTTTATACATCCAAAGTTTGTTTAAAACTGATGTTAATCCGAAAGTAGCAAATATTATAAGCTCTGTAAATATTGTTTTTGCTTTATTGTTTTTGTTTTTACCAATCGACAATGCATCATTATTAGTTCCACCATACTTATTTTTAGCAGCTATTCAATTGGGCTACTTGCTCAATTTGGTTGTTAAAGTTTTAATCAACAAAAGAAAACTATCAGGACTAGTTGGTGTAGCCTATTTAATTGTTCTTCTTTTAGGCTTAAATGATATTTTATTAAGTCAAGAATTGATTAATTCTGTTTTTATGGCACCATTGGGTGTGTTTCTTTTTTGTTTTATTCAAGCTTATGCTTTAACAAGAAAGTTTTCAATGGCATTTCATGAGGTTGAACATTTATCAGATAAACTCATTGAAATAAACCATAACCAAGAAGATATAATTAAAGAAAGAACTGGTAAACTCAATAACCAAGCACAAGAATTAAAGAAGTTAAACAGTGTAAAAGACCGTATTTTTTCAATTGTTGCGCATGACTTAAGAGCTCCAATTAAATCATTAGGAAGTGTTTTAAATTTTGCTGATGATGAAGATGTTACTTTAGAAGAGCTTAGAAAATATTTAAGGGGAATTCGTAAAAACGTTGATAGCTTAAATCTAACTTTAGAGAACCTTTTGGTTTGGTCGACTAACCAAGTAAACGGCGTTCAAAGCACTGCAGAGCTTATAGATATAAGAAGCATTGTTAACCAGAAAATTGAGTTGTATATTTTTCAAGCTAAAGAAAAAGACATTAACTTAAACAGTCAAATAAAAGAAAGGGCATTGGTTTATATCGATTCTAATCATTTAAAATTGATACTTAGAAACCTTATAAGTAATGCAATAAAATTCACACCAAACGGAGGTACAATTTCAATTAGTGCTCAATATTTGGGAAATCAAATGATTGAAATTTGTGTTGCGGATTCAGGTGTTGGAATGCCGGCAAACATTATAAAAAAGATTCTTGAAGAAGGAGAGATTTATACATCATACGGTACCAAAAATGAAAAAGGAACAGGACTTGGTTTGATGTTGTGCAAAGAATACGTAGAGTTTAATGGTGGTTTTTTCAGAATTGAAAGCGAACCAGAAAAAGGAACCAAAGTATTGTTTACATTGAGAACGCAGCCTAATTAATTAGTTAATGCATAAATGTAGGAGTTAGCTACAATTCTATGGCGACATTTCAAGCATCAACTCTAAGTGCAAGGATAAAGCAGGTGAATTTTATTTTCATCTTGGCTATTTGGCTTTTAACTTCAATTTTTACTGGTTGTTCAAATACAGAAAACAAAACGACTGAAATAACAACCAATGATACAGCAAGGGTTCAAACATTGGCACCACCAGAAAGAGATACTATTGCGACTATTAAACAAAATAGCATGATTTTATTCATCGACCATGCAAAAAAGATTGATATAAGTAAAAGAGCAAACATTCCTTTCAACAAACTTGACTACAACAAAGTAATTGCATATGACTACGATGGAGGCAAGGGTGAAGGAGTAATTGATATTATTTCAAATGGCAAACTTGCCCAGACAGTAAAGCAGCAAAAAGAGTTGACGCAAGAACAAATTGATGACTTGACAAATTATTTAGGCGCTAATTCTACTTATGGAGGAAGCAAAGCATTTTGTTTTGAACCACATTTAGGAATAGTTTTTTATAAGGATAGCAAAGTTGTTGCACACCTTAGAGTGTAACTATTTGAATTCTTCAATCAAAATACCTGCGATAGAAGTTAAAAAAGTTAAAATTGGTGACAATTATGAATATCCTTCTAAAGGTTTTAGTAAGTTAGGAAGACAAAAGATAAATGCACTTTGCAAACAGTTAAACTTTAGTCATTGTGCAGATACACTTACCTCAATGTTTGATGAATAATATGAACGAGCTAGCCATTGGACAAGGTAGAAGAGCAGCCGCTAACAGCACATTTGAATAGACATGCAATTCATCTCCACGAAACGTGATTTAGTAGTTAATTTATTCGTTTTCGCAAGGTACATTTGAGTTTCAAGGTAATCATATCGATAATTTACAAAACCGATAATAACAATGTTATAGCGATAGTTTTTTTTGGGGATTTATATAAATAATTGGATGAGTTAAAGTCTTAGATAAGTAATATAATTAAAGGCAATATTTTTATGAATTTCCGTTAAGGCAGAAAAAATGCATTAGACCCAATATACCAATCATTAAGCACATTTTTCAAAAGTTTATAATTTACAAGTTACCGATTGTAAGAATTATGATTTACGGAATTAGAATGAAACAAATTAGTGAACTAAAAGGATTTAAACAGTCGAATTTAGCCATGAAGCTATTAGTAAAACAGCAGGCCTATTATTTAAAACCAATGAAGACTTTAATAATTGTTATCATGATGTTTTTATGCAAAGTTCCTATAGTGCATGCTCAAACAGAAAATCGAGATACTACAAGCAGATTTGGTTTACACTTAGGGAGTAATTTCGGATTTGGCTTTGCTGGCGGTACATATGGTGGTGGTGGTATAAAGTTATCTCCACGTATAGGAGTTCATTTTAAAAATAAATTCGTTCTTGGAATAGAGTATAACACTGATTATCAAATATTATATTTAAAAGATTCAATTGCACAAACAAGTATTAGCTTGTCGAGATGGATAGGTCCATTTTTACGATATAATTTTTTTTCACCTCAAAAAGAATGGAATATGTTTGGAACAATAAATTATGTTTTTGGTAGCGATTTTGTTTACAGTACTGATGTTAAATACAGAAAGACTTACAACACCTTATTTCTCGGTCTAGGTTGCAGTTATAGAGTTAAAAAGACAGCTTTTGAGGCAGGTTATCGGTACACATTTTTATTTAATAATACCCCAGTCGAAGCAAGATGGTCAAATACTATATTTCTTGGATTAACTAGAAATTTTTAGCATGAATAAAGACCACTAAATGTTTATATGGCAATTGTGTGAACTATTCGTTTTTTGATATTTTATTAAAGTTGTTTAAAATTACATTTCCATAATGTTAATTAAGACGATTGAGTTAAATAAGCTAGATTTATTTTCATCAAGAAAAAAAGCAGAGCAATACTTTAATTGGCTTGGTTTTACAGACTTGTTGCAGATTTTTTGGGGACTTTTTTGAATTGCTATTGTTTCGGTTTGACTTTTTACTTACCAGCAAACTTTGTCAACCACGAAATTTAGCGAGAGAATGGAATTGTAGCAAATTCCACATTTGCAATAAGCCTTTTTGACGGGATTTTAGTAGTTGATTAATTCGTTTTCGCAAGGTACATTTGAGTTTAAAGGCATGCCAATCGAAAATCTGCAAACTTATGACAAAGGCTTTCTATCTAGCAATTTTGACCCTATTTTCTATTGCATGTAAGACAACAAAGCTATCAGTTGCCTTGTCAATATATAACGTAACAACTCCTCCAGGAACTATTAAGATTGACGAGAACTTGTATTTTGACAAAACTGAAATTACAAATTTTTCTTACTTGGAGTTTATGTTCTGGACTGGAAAAATATTTGGAACTAATTCAATTGAATTTATTAGCATATTGCCCGACACCAAGGTTTGGTCAAGTTTAAATATTGCTTACTCATCACTAGATACTTTTTATTTAAAACATCGAGCCTATAACGACTTTCCCGTTGTTGGTGTTTCATATGAACAAGCAGTAGCATATTCCAATTGGCGCTCAGATAGAGTTATGGAATATTTGTTAGTTAAACAGGGCTTTATTCCTAATATTGAAAACCCTTCAAAAGACTCTGTTTTTACTATAGAGAAATATTTTAAAGGTCAATATTATGGCGTTCAACCAAATCCACATTTTTTAATTTATCCATACTATTCTTTGCCAGACGAATTTACTTTTAAAAAAGCATTAGTTTTTGCTGACTCCTTAAATTCAAAAAATCAGAAATATTGTAGAAAGAAATTCTGCAAAGACAAGTTGCTAACTGAGAGTAATTGCTTTGAAAACAATGATTTTAAATCAGAATTACGACCATATGGAATATCTCCTACGAAAACAACAAATTGTGTTTTTTGTAAAAAGGACCTAATTACACATCTTAAAAGAAATTTGAGAGAGATGACAAATGTTAAGGGACAATTTTTTGGAATAAGTTTTATTGACTCATGCAGAACTGTAAATACTATTTGCAGACAAGACACTTTATTAATAAACAGTTTTACCGGATTCAGAAATATTTGTCAATATAAACAATGGGGGAAATAACTATCGCTAAACCTAACTTGCAATAGGCGTTTAATTCTTTACCGTTTAATTGGATTTTAGTAGTTGATTAATTCGTTTTCGTAAGGTACATTTGAGTTTAAAGGCATGCCAATCGGAAATCTACAAACCGATTTGGATAACCATAATGACCGACACAAACAAAATGAAACTTATTTTTATTATAGTACTTATTTCTGGTTTGACTTCTTGTACTTATTTTATCTATCCACCAACATTTGAAACAAGGACAGGAATTCAATATTCAAAAGATTGGGACAAAAAATTAAAAATAAAAAGATGGAATATAAAAGGTCAAAAAGCAAGTTACGAAAGATATAATTCAATGGGAGATATAATCGAAGCTGGTCAATATGGAGAAGAAAAATTCACTTATGAAGAAATTAAAAGTGCCGATAGTACATTTTCTAGAATCATTAATAATGGCTATAACTACAAAAACCTGAGAACAACTCATTACTTTGTGTATGACCTCAAAGGATTAAAATTGTATGATGAACTTTGGCAATTCAAAAACAATAAAAAGGACTATCTAATAAGCAAAACAATATTTGAATATGACACAAAAAATGAGCTAATTAAGGAAATCAGGCATGATAATAACGTTTTGCAGCTATAAGAAGTTGGCGATTTCGAAGCACAAAACTGTCATCCTGCACGAAAGTTTGATTGAAAAACTGAACTTCATTTAACCACTGAACCGCCAATTTCTTATAGGTGCTGTTGTAAGCTGGCCTTCTGTCCACCATCATTGTCAAGTCGTTGTATTTCTTTGCTTTTACTGTCATTTGATTTATTCCGTTTTTGTCTGTCGGGCTTTTGTGTTGGCTGTTTTAAAAATTTTAGAGGGAAGGGATTTTAAAAAATAATTTTCCTTCGGGTGGCAAAGGTGGAAGCTCTTTTGCAATTTTTGGTCTGAGCGTTGGCTTGTGCGAATTGCAAATGTGCTTACACCTGTGTGTTGGCTATTCCTTTGTCTGTAATCGCCATCTATTAATAATTTTTACAATTTGGTCGTCTTCATAAACCTTTTTCTTCCAACCTTCAATGAAGTTAATATCGTTTGATTTTGGTCTTTCATCTTCATTTAAGAAATTTAGTAATATTTTAGAAGGAATTAATGCTGCTAAACCAACAAAAATTGCCTCTCTTTTTCTAAGTCCTGATAAATTTTTAGTCAGACCAGTTAAGCTATCTGGTAAAATACCTTTAACATATTCTCTGTCAGTTTCATTTGTAAGTCTAAGAACAATCCAAGAGTTAGCTTGTGATAAAACAGTGCTTTCTAATTCAGATGGTCTTTGTGAAACAAGCATCAAACTTAGTCCATACTTTCTGCCTTCTTTGGCTATTCTTTTAATTGCTTCTTGGGCTGCTTGATATTGTGCTTCTCCTCTGTTAGGTACATAACGATGAGCTTCTTCACAGACCAATAATATTGGATTGTTTTCTCTTTCATCTGCCGTTTCCCATACCTTAAAATTGAATAAAGTTCTAGCTATAACAGAACTAATGATTCCAGCAACTTCATTCGGAATTCCAGATAAATCAATTATGTGAATTGAAGTATCGTTTGAAATAAATTGTTTTATTACTTCTGTAACATCATCTTTTCCACTTGTCCAATCCTCCATTAAAAAGTTATATCTAGCATCATCATTTAGAGAATCTAGCTTATTTAAAAGTGATTTGTATGAATCTTGCTTGCTGTCTGTTAATTTAATTCGATCTTGATCTATTAAATCTTTGAATTCGGAAATTTTAAATGGAATTGGAGAATCAATTGTGATTTTATCCTCATCTATACCGAAAGTAACGGCTGATTTTTTTCTACATTCCAACAATGCTTTTTTCACAATGTTTTTCTGTGTTGTTGCTGTAAATTCAGCTTTTCCCAATAATAAATCACATAATTCTTCTAAACTTAATAACCAGTATGGGAGTTTTAAACTGCCATTATCTGTTGAAAAACTTGAACAATTCCCTTTGAAAGCAGTCGTATATTCATTATGAGGATCAAGTATAACAATTCGTGGATGCCAAGTTTCAAAATCTTTCTTTTTGTCAATTATACTTTTTAATAATACAGTTACAGCTCCTGATTTTCCTGAACCAGTTGATCCAAGTATCGCTGAATGTTTGCCAAGTAATTCATTCAAGTCGGCTAAACAGACAGTTCCTCCAGTACCGCTGTAAGTGCCAATTTTTATGAGGTTTTCTGCTTCTTCGGCAGATGTGAAAATTTGTTTTAATTCTGACGTTGGTGTCAAATAAACTTTCTGTAATGGTAGCGGAAAATTTGAAATCCCTCTTTCAAATTTCATATTCCAATCACCACCTTGATTATTCCATTCACCTTCTCCAAACAGGCTAAATTCAATGATTCGAGCATCATTGTTATCAGTTGGCACATTAATATCCATTATTTCTGACTTCATACGAAGTCTACTGACATATCCGTATAAAATTCTTCTGCCGAAATGAATTTTTATGATTGAGCCGAATTGTCCTATGTAATATGTATTTCCTTCAAAAATCCTTGTGAGGTCTTTAACAGATTTATCTAATTCCGCAACAATGTTTACCCCGTCAACTTCAATGATGCTGCCAATACTTAAATTTTCAATTGGTTGAGATGGGTTTGAATTTATTTTTAGCATTTTTTAGTCATTTAAAATTTTTGTTAGATTCTCAAACTTCCACCATTCAAGTTCTTGACCGGCTTCTGCTTCGATTTTTTCTTCATTATGAAAAAATCCCTTTTTAGTGAAAAACTTTAAATGCGGTTTTATTTCACTGTTTTCATACCAACTTTTCAAAACTGGATTATCATTTGGTGTTTCAACTTCTGTAAAAATTATTACTGTCAGATTTTTGCCTTCTAAAAGTGCCTTCTGAATTTCGATATTGATGTGGCTATCTGCAAAACGATAACCACAGATGGTTAAAACGGCCTTATCGTTTTTCCTCAGCTTTTCCCGATAATGATTTAGTAATTGTGAAAAAGGGTCGTTTTGCGTTTCCTTGTACTTTGTAGCACAAGGATAAATTAGAACATTATCGTCAAAATTATAAGTTGAATGTTTAGATTTACTTTTTAATCTTCTCGGCATTGTATCATCCTTAGAAATACACCAATCTAAGGATCCGTGTAATTTGAATAATCTTGCTTTTATGTATGAATCATCAAAAACGGATACGTCCCACCACCCAATTGCACCACCTCTAAAACCATCAGCATAATTTACCTTATTCATTGATAAAGCATCTTCAATTAGTGTATCATAATTTAAAACGAAATAGTTTGTTGGAGAAGAAAAACTCTTTCCATTGTCTAATCTGTAATGAATGGATTTGATAAAATCAATATGATGAGTTAAATCAAATTCTTTTTCCTCTATTGAATCAACAATACATTTTTGAATTTCTAAAACAGCACCTTTTAAGTCTTCTTGTGTGTATGAAATTCCATTAAGCTCTATTGTAGGTGAAGGTGTTCCTTTCTCCACACGTCTTTCAAGAATGGCAGCATAATCAACGATTTCCGAAATGAATTCTTCAATAGTTGTATTTGGATTCTCGTTAAAGTTACTTACAACATATTCTAAAATGTTCTTTGTGTGCCCAGCAGTTAATTTTCCTTTTATCAATTCCGTTAATTCGCCTGTTAAAGGAAGTTTTGCACATTTACTACAACCAGCACCAATAAGAAAAGACCGATTGCTGTTCTGAAGAGTATCTAAATACTCATTTATTTTTTCTTTTAATTCAATATTCATTATAACAATCGTTTTAAATTTTGATTTTGTATTTCTCTATCAAAAATTCATCAACCTCATCTTTGGTAGCTCCGTTTGACAAAAAATATCTATCCTTTTCAGTTAGTTCACATACTCCAAAATTCTTGACATAATTCTTTGCATACGATAAATAACCAGAAGAGTAGGGTTTACTCGTATTCTGCATATAGTAATCAAAAACTTTTGACTCTAAAATTCTCTTTAGAATTTTCAGTTCTTCGACTGATTCATTGAATATGGCATAACCACAATAAATCATCATATCCTTTTGGTCAGTAAATACAAAATGAGGGTCTTTTGCCATATACGGAAAGAGCAATTTATATCCTTTGTCTGTTAAAGCCTGAGTTCTTCCAAACGCATACCAAGCTCCATAATCACCGTTTCCTTTATCTCTTTTTTGAAGATCATCTTTGTGGAATAAAAGATACTTGTAGGCTTTTGGGAAGTTTGATTTTAATTGCTCCTCTTGCATCAATGATAGAGGCGTTATACCATTTGTATATGGATAAATCAGCTTTTCCTTAATTGATTCTATCTCGTGTTCATATTTGAGAATGTTTGGCTTGATAATGTCTCTGCAAATGCCTTTCTCAATCTCAAACTTTTTTCCGTTACGAATTAATGTATAATAGTTTTCATTCTCAGCAATCGGTTTAAAAATATAAATATCATTGCTAAGCGTGGCAATCCCGTTTTTTATTTTGTATTTAGCCCCTAAACTTTCGCCAGCACTTTCAATTCTTTTTATGTTTTCAACGATTTGTTTGTTGTTAATTATCCAGCCCCTTTGGAAGTCCAAATCTTTAAAAGGAATTTTATTAAACTTTTCTAATCCATTTTTTTGTAGGGTTTTGCTTGTCTCTTTTTTAAAGAGTAAATATTCTGATTTTTCTTTAGCTAAAAAACAAATACAAGTGTAAGCTGATTTGCTTTCAAACAATTTCTCATCCCCAAAATCAATAATACTCAAGTCATATTTATTACTCTGCAAGTATTTCCTCAATTCTCTAGCATTTACACTTTTAAAGAATGAGTTTACAGTTATATAACCAAGTATGCCGTTTTTATTAAGATTTTCTAATCCAATCTCGAAGAAAGGTATATACAAATCGGGGTTCCCTGATTTTGTTACCGACCAATTGGTCAGCAATTTTTTAGTTTCTGAATCAATATTTTTAGCTCTTACATAAGGAGGATTCCCAACAATTAGATCAAATCCTTCATTTGACTTTACCGAACTACAATTAGATTTCCAGTCAAACGAAAGAGCGTTTCCACAAAACAAATTGAATTTGAACTGTTTTTCATCTTCTCCTTGGGAAATAGCTAAAAGCGATAGAAGTATTTCTGTTCTCTTAATACTTGTTTGGCAGATGTCTAAACCAAATATATTTTCTTCAAATATCTCGCTAAAGGGTCTTTGTGTATCTTTCTTTTGTTTGTTAACAATCGTGAATAGAAATGCTCCGCATCCACAAGAAATATCTGCCGATTTTATTTTTGACAGTGGCTTTTTTACTTTCCATAAACTGTTCTCTACTATAAAGGATTTTATATAATTAGGAGTGTAAACCGCTCCATTCACAACTCTTTCTTTAGATGGAATTGCTAGTTCAAATGATTCTATTAGTTCATCAAATGAGAATTTATATGTTGCAAAAACGATATGATGATAAAGAGGTGATTCCTTATTTAATATCAAATCCTTAATGAGCTTGTTGTTTTTAACTTTCAGTGAATTCGAATTGATGAAAATAGACACAAGAATCTTATTCAATGTGTTTTCATCATCACTGAATTGATTAATAATATTTTTTAAGTCCTTGTTCATTTTATCAATTGTTATTTAGAATTTCAATTCTGTCAATGTTTCGCCCTCTTTCATTGAAGAATGCTTTTTCCTCATCATTCAATCCATAGAGTTGATAACATATTTCATCCAATAAATTCCATTGTATTTGAAGTAACGCATTGATACCTCTTTTTTGATTAGGTGATGAAGATTTATACCTTACTTGCAACTCTCCGATTCTTCTTGATATATCAAAAAGCTGAGTTTTTAAATCTTCGCTTTCTGCGAAATTCTCTCCTGGGAATGGAACTGGCTCAAGAAATTGCTTATTGAACTTGAAGTAGCCATTTGACTGAGGGTTTGCAATCGACCTTGCCAATACAGAATAAACTGTAGAGTTAATAATTGAAGCTAAAGCGTAGAGGTTTACTTCATTTATTTCAGGTAATTCTACATAGTTTACATTTGCGTTATCACAATAATGCCTATCTGAAAAAGTTACGGCAGCAAAAGTGTCAAGTGCTGTCATAGGAATGTAAACCTTTGGGAAGTTTCTGGCAATATTGTTAGCTCTTGTGTAAACGTGCCATCTTTCTTCAGGGAAAGTTTCTACATTTTGTTTGATTCTCTCTTCATTTCGGGTTAAATATTCACCTGCCAAAGGGTATTGGTCGCAAAACTCAGTAAAAGGGATTTCGTAGGCTTTTCCGTCTTCAACTCGATATGGGAAAATGCAATATGTTTCGGGAATGTCATCTCTGTACGGATAAAAATTTTCATTTGGCAACAAGGCACAGCAAGCATCCAATTCAATTTGAAAATTGTTTTCTAAATGCGTCTTTCCAGTAATGATTCCGTTTTCAACTTCAATTGGTCTGATATGATAAGCTTCATTCCACAATGCTTGGATTCCAACCCTCACATTAGCATAGTCGCCTAATGTGCCTATGTTCGCTAAAAGCTTCGTTTTTATGGCTATTAATTCACTATCATCAAAACTCCAAGGGTTGTCTGTAATTGCTGTTGAGGGTAAGATAGTGTAGTTTTCAGGAGAAACATCAGGAGTGTTTGATTCTCGAAGTTGTGACGGAAGAAGTTCAATGTTGCCCTTAAACAACTTGAAAGAGAAATTTTCGGGCATAGATTTATCTAAAAGTAAAATCGAAACATATGTCATTCTACCTTTAAAAATTGAGGTTGTTTCAAAATCAACGACAGAGGATAATAGTCGAGAATTAGAAATTATCTCTCTAATTTTCTTTCCATAATCAGTTTTAAAGAATCGTTTTTGAACAATAAACCCTAATCTTCCCTGTGGATTAAGTAATTCTATTGACTTTTCAATAAAAGGAATTGCAAGGTCAATCTTTCCGTTTCTCGAAGAGGAAAATTTCTCCTTGATGTATGCGTGCATAAATGGCAAATCAACATTGTAGTTTTTTACTTCAACATAGGGTGGGTTTCCAATAATGTAGTCAAAACCTCCTTTTTGCTCAAATATTTCATTAAAGCCGTATTCACTATTCCAGTCAAATATATTCGTCTTTAAAAGTTCCTCTTCGTTTTCGGAAAGGGCAGGGAAAATTTCTAAAATATCTGATTCAACCAAAGAATTTCCACAACGAATGTTATTTCCAATTCCATTTAAAATTTTACGCCCAAAAAGTCCAATTTCATTGTATGATTCAGGGAATTCAGAAGAGTCTATAATTTTTAGAGATAGAGACATCTTAGCAACCTCAACCGCCTCTGCATCTATATCAACTCCAAATATACAGTTGTCCAGTATTGCTTTTTTGCCTTTCAAATTCAGGAAAAAATTCGTGTCGTTTTGAATAAAATACTGCGCAAAATCTGGATTTGGAGAAGATATAAATAACTCCTTGAAAATGTCTTCTAAATAGTCATAAGCTTCAATTGCAAAAACACCACTTCCACAAGCAATATCCAAAATTCTGTTTGATAGTAAATTTTCAATACCCTCAGCCAAAAGTTTTCTCTTTGGAATTGTTCTTTTTATGATTTCCTGAACAATATACTGTGGTGTACTTACTGCACCTCTTGTTTTTAGATATTCGCTTTTGATTTCATCTCTTGCTGCTCCATCTTCAATAACTAATTTTTTTGATAAGAAGATTTCATAGATGTCGCTCAGTAATTTAGTAGGAATTACATCAAAGCGGTACGGAGAAGGATAGTATAAATGTTGTAATAAAGTATCAAATACTTCATTTGATATTGTTAAGCTGTGAATTGAATTTATCCGTTCAAACAACGGGCCATCATAATGCTCATAAAATTCAAAATAGGATGAATTTTTAAAAGTGTCCCAAAATCCGTTTTCCTTGTATGTTATTAGTAAACCTTCTTCTTCAACCTTTCTTGCTTCACATACTCGAATGAATAATATTCTATTGATAATTACCTGAACTATATAACTAAGATTGGCAGAATTATTCTGAATAAAAGCAGCGTTATTTCTTAAAATATCTCCTGCAAGTAGTAAACGGAAATCAGATAGTTGCTGAGCAAACTTGAGGTCAGGAGAAATTTTCTCCAAATACCTGTTATCCCTTAAAGTTGCCGAGTAAATTTCATTTAGCTTTCCTTTGTAAATATTTTCTTTTAGTAAATGCTCATCAAGAACCTCAAAATTGTCAACGTAATCATTGATTGTAAAATACAATCTTCCAATATTCGGAGCTTGTCCTTGCTCAGGTGTGTATGTGCAATCATAAATTGCGAACTCTTCAAAGTTTGAAATGAAAGCACAAGGAGCCAAAATCGACCAACCGTAAGATTTAATTTGAAATGCCGCTTCAACATCTCTTTCAATACTTACCGTAATATCTTTGGCATCAAGGAAAGTTAATTTTTGTTTTGCTACCTTGAAAGTGTAATCTGGTCTTGTATTTTTTGATCCAATTTCAATCAACCTTTCTTTCTCTGCTTTTGACAAGACTTTTTCTTGTAAAATTTGAGAGGTATCTCGAACATCCCATCCAAAAATGGTCAATAACTCATTCAACCAAGTTCTAATAGTCTCTTCCGAAGTAAGGTCGAGCCTTCCTTGTTCTTTGAACTGATTGTATTGACCAATGAGTTCTGTAAGTCTTTGTTTTCTTATTTCAGAACTCATTTATTTTTCTTTTTAATTTGATATTTGATTTCTTCTTCGGCAGCTACCAGAATATCTTTAGCATATTTCTCCTCTGCCAGTTGATAAGCAACTTGTTTGCTCATAAATTTGATAACAAGTTCTTTCTCGTCCACATTAAAGGTTTTTGCAATTATTGGAAGCATTTGCCGGTTAATTGGTCTTTCTCCTCTCTCTAATTTGCTGAGGGTACTTTGATCAATATCTAATAGAGCAGCAAGCTTTCTTAAAGGCATTTCTGCCTGTTCTCTCAGCTGTCTGATATAGTCTCCTAAGTTTTCTGGTAGCATCTTGAAATTTATTTCTTGACAATCGTGTCAAAAATACAAAGTTGTTTTTAATTTGACTTATTTTTTTCAAAAATCTTTTCAACAGTTCTATGTGGGTTGGGAAATTGGCTCTTTTGCAAAACTTGGGTCGTGTGTCGGCTTGTGCGGTTTTGCAAATGTGTCAATGTGCGGTGGGCTAAAATTATTTTTTAAAATGTGCGGTGGGAAAATTTTTAAAACAATCGAGTCGATATGTGTGTCGTCAAAGTCAGTCCGTGAGTTTTTGTCAAGATGTCAAAGTTCGTTTTTCAGATGTCTGTTTTTTCGGAGTACTGTCGTTCTTTAGGCTTGCTTACAACAATAAGATTACAAGTATAAAATACTATTCAAAAGTCAATTCAAATACGATAGTTTCAAAGGACAGCATTTTTAATTTCTCACCTGAAGGTATTAAAAAAGTAGAGGGGATATTACTAGATACAATAATTTCGGATAGTAGAAGAAGACCAATTTATAAAATTCAATATTACAATAACAAATTTCAACAGAAACAAGAGTTTCGTTACCAAAATTGGGGCCGCAATATCGTTACTGAATTGAATTTTTATATTAAGCCAGATAGTTTGTGGAGCATTAAAGAATGGCAATATCATCATATCACCAATCTACCAATTAGAAAATTTTACAAAACAATTGGTAGAGGTATAGAATCGAAAGAAATTTATGTTTACAACAGAAAACAACTTCTTGTAAAGGTTTTGTTATATAGTGGTGATGAACTTGACGGGTATCATAAATATAAATACAAATTTTTCAAATAAAAACAAAGCCATCTCCTAACCCCATGTTGCAATAGGCGTGTAATTCTTTGCCGTTTAATTGGATTTTAGTAGTTGATTAATTCGTTTTCGTAAGGTACATTTGAGTATAAACGGAATCACATCACAAATGAGCAAACCGTTATTTTTTTTTTATAAATAATAGCATTTAGTTTTATCAAGGCAATAGTTATAATGCAGCGTATCTTTCAATATTCTACCTTACTATTAATTCTCATGAGAAGCGGAATTTTATTTTTGGGAATCCGTTTTATTGAAGATATCACATTACGCTATAAAGCTTTTGAAATTTTCCAATTGGGGATTCCGATTTTACCACCAGGTGATACTTATTTTGAAGCATTTTCTTATCAGATAAAAATTATATTTTTTCATCCAGTTATAAATCATTTAAAACATAGGTCTTTTCCTATTTTAAGTTTGATTATTAGTTTTATATGGACTGGTTTTTTTCTTAAACTTGATCAAGTTTTAAACAAACCAGACTTTCCTATCAATGAAACCAAAGTGCAATTTTGGAAGAAAGTTTTCTATCTAGATATTGTATTTTCGTTTTCCTATTTAATCATTGGACTATTATTTGATTACTTAGAATACAATGGATTTATTAATGATTTTATAAAAGCCATTTTAAATGCTTTCAATTATTTGCTTTATAAGCCTGTAATATTTGTAAATCTATTTAATATTGGAAATTCAAGTACAAATTATTTGATTGAATATTTAGATAATGAATTGATATCCTTAATACAGCCTTCATTTGCATTGATTTTTTGGGCAATTCTTATAACTTATATTCAATATTACCTAAAGAAAAGAAAAACAAAAGTTATAAGGTCGAATGAGCCAGATGAATTTATTCAACCAAAAATAAAATGGCGGAAAATTGAAAAAAGCACTATCTAATTGTGCTAATAGATTCTAAATTTAAAGCTTCGACATTTAACAAATAATTTCCCATCATATAATTCTAATGCCAAATAGATTCCTAAAAATATTACTCAAACTCTTCGCTTATCTTTTGGTGTTGACTGCAATTTTCTGCTTGTTCTTATTATCATTTTACTATTATTCAGATTGGAAATCAAAGCAACATTATGAAGAAGAAATCACATTTTATTGCCGACATAAGTTTATAGATTGTGCCAATGAAAATTTAGATTTTGTAGTATTGGATGTAAAACACAAAAACTTTTTGTTTCTCAAAAATAATATGGTTTCATTGAGATGGAAAAATAACAAGGAGTTAAATGATTTGGCCAATTCAAAAACTTATCTTACTAAAGATTTTGAAGTAAAAGGAATCGTTTATAAACATAAGTTTGATGCAGCTGTGAGTCCGCTTTATGATTGCGAACTTGAAGCTTATAGAGTTGATGTAATTGAAATGAAACCTTTAAAGAAATAAGAATACTTGACAATAATAAAGAAGACGAAATCGGAATTAGAAAACTTAATGAAACCAAACCATCAAATAAGACTTTTATTCTGCCGGAATATAAATTTCTTAAAGAACATACTGAAGATTTTTACTGTAAACTTAGAGCTAGAAATGTTCTTGATTTTCGAATATGGAATACTAAAGAAGTAATAAACACTTGCAAAACATGAAATCAATCTTTGGAATATTCTATTTAATACCCGCAGAATCAAACAGGCATTTAAGCCGAATTAAAGGGGTAGTGACATGTGTCTTGCTATTGATAAGCATGAACTTTTTTACGAAATCCTTAAATGCACAAATGCATCAAAATGATAGTTTAAATACGTTTAAGACTGATGCATTTAGTTTCGGTTGTGATAATTTAATACCGGAATTCAAACATGGAGGAACAGAGGGCTTATTTAAGTTTCTGTTAACTCATCTTAAATATCCTGGGGATAGCATAATAGGAAAGGTTATAGTGCAATTTGAAGTTGATACACTCGGAAAACCATGTGATATAAAAATTGTAAAGGGCTTGAATAAACTTGCCGACAATGAGGTCTTAAGAGTTATTCCTTTACTTGAATTTAAACCGCTATCAAAGAACGGAAAAAGGATACCTGTGACAATTATGTTACCAATTAAATTTGAATATTAGAATAAATTTCTGATTTAGCATGTGAATAAAAATCTTTCGATTTTTTTACTTATTTACTCCAAGAATACCAAGTAATTGGTCTAATTTATCAATCGAAACAGAAATTTCTTGCTGATTAATTGTAGCTAAAGGCTTTTCTCCTTTTGATATATTTTGAACCGCAGTTGTATTGATAATAAATGATTTATGGCACCTAAAAAAATCGTTATTACTGCTTAAAGCAGCTTCGAAATATTTTAAATTCTTGCTAGCAGTATAATGTTCGTCATCTTTACAAACGATTTTTGTATAAGAACCATCACCTTCTAAATACAAGATTTTGTGATGTTCAATTAACCTAATTCCTTCTAATTGCGATATAGCTAACTTTTCGTGATGGGCTCTGCTAAATCTGTGTTTTAGTAATTGGTATTTTTCTAAATCTGCTAAATGATTCTTTTTACATCTTGCCACAGCTGAAACCAATAAATCGGCATCTACAGGCTTTAGTAAGTAATCAATAGCTTCTAGTTTAAAAGCATTGATTGCATATTCACTATAAGCCGTTACAAAAATAATATCAAAAGTAACCTCCTCATCAACTAAAAAATCAAGCAATTGTAGTCCATTATGTCCAGGCATTTCAATATCTAAAAACACTAAATCTGGTTTGTATTGCTTTATAGCTTTAATTCCGCTTGCTAAATTATTGCATACGGCTTCAACTTGCACATCCGGACATAAATCTTCAAGCATAGCCTGAAGCAATTGTCTGGCTTTATTTTCGTCATCAATAATTATAGTTCTTATCATCGTCTCAAAATTAATTTGTAAAAAATCGGCAACTCAACTTATTTCACCAAATCCATATTTCAATTTACTAAAATGTATCAATTGGAATAGTAAGTTTAACCGTTGTGCCCAGCGATTGACCAAATTCATCAACTTTGTCTAAATATTCAACAACCAGTTTATTGTTTTTATTCTGCATTAAAATTTCCAATCGTTTTTGGTTTGCACTTGTTGAAAACGACTGATGAGATTCGCTTCTTGTAGCATTAATTTCAGCTGAACGTTTTCTTCCAATGCCATTATCATCTATTATTACTAATAAATTTGTATCAAATAAATCAAATTTAATAGTCAAATTCCTTCCATCATCTTTATGCAACAATCCGTGTTTAATGGCATTTTCTACATAAGGTTGTAATATCATAGAAGGCAATTTTATTTCAGCGGGATTTATATCTTTTGATACATCAATAAAGAAGTTAAAACTCTCTTCAAATCGCATTTTTTCTAATTCTAAATACAATTGCAAAGAACTTAATTCAATTTCAAGTGAAATGGTATCAGCATTACTCATTTCTAAAATCTTACGTGTTAAAGAAGAAAACTTAGCTAAAAAACGAGTTGCATTTTGTTTGTCATTTAAATAAATATAGGATTGAATTGTATTTAAAGCATTGAAAATAAAATGCGGGTTCATTTGAGCTTTAATTGAACTCAACATCGACTTCTGAAGGTTTGATTCTAATGCCAAGTTCTTTGAAAGCAAGGCGTTCTGGCGATTTATTTGTTTAATACGATAAGCATATAATAAGTAAAATCCTGCTCCAAAAGTAACAATCAACAAAACATAAAACCACCATCGTTCCCAAATAGGTGGTGAAATATTAATCGAAATACTTTCAATATTAGATACAAATCCTGATGCACTTTCTGCTTTAAACTGAATAGTATACTTGTTGGGCGATAATGATAATAAATTTAATTCCCGACTTTCATTACCTATTGTAACCCAAGGGTCATTATTTAATTTATATGAAAAACTTATTTTATCATTTAAGTTTAACCAAGGGAAATCTAAAACTATTCGAATATTATTTTGCAATGCAGATAATTTAATTGCTTGCTCTAAGCTTATTGGTGCATAATTGCAATACAACTGATTGACTTTTAATGTGACAGGCATTGAAAATGGTTCAACTCCATTTATAGGAAGCACTTTTACTAATTCACCTCCTAATAGGTAAATATTTTGATTATCAACCTCTATATCTTTGTATTCATCCAGACCATTTTGGCCTAATCCAGTAACAATTGAGTTTAATTTATTGCTATTAGGTTCGTAAACAAATGCTCCATTTTCCGATAAAATATAAAGGAATTTATTAATGTACTTTAAGCGAGTAACCGTATTTCCTATGAGCGTATGAAACTGTTGAAATGAAGTTAATTTCTCCTTCGATAATTTTAGAATTCCAAGATTTTCTGTAGAAATATACAAATCATCATTTATCCATTCTAAGTTAGTTGCTATTACATTTTGGTTTTGATAGGATAGTATTTTCTCTGAAGATTTTGAAATTTGAAGTAAGCCTTTTGAACTACCAACATAAATAAGTTGTTGTTGAGAATTGTAAGTAACAGTAATGTTTCTCAGTCCCTCTGCTATTGAAATCAATCTATAAAAACGATAATTCAAGTTTTTTTCAATTAATCGCAGCTTGTTTTGCCATTTTTTCTCAAAGTCTGAATTTTCAAAACAAACAAGACCAACCAAACCAGATGCTGCTATTATATAGGTTCCATTATCAACTTTTTTAATTTCTTTAATTGCGGCATCTATATATCCTAATTTTTTATCCTTTTGAAAAATAGATAATCTTCCGCTTGCAACCAGTAAACACTTGTTGGAAGAATCATACAACAAGGCGCTAACTTGCTGCTTAATTTGGGTATTTAAAACTGAATTAAATTGATTTTTATCTTTATCAAAATTATATAAAATACCCAGACTACCTCCAATTAAAACTTGTCCATTTTTTAATAAACATGAACGTGAAAACAACTCATTTTGCACCTTATATTGTAGTGCATATAAATGGGGGATATATAAAACTCCCTTTCCAATTGTTGTTACCCAATAAGCTCCATTTTTATCCTGACTTACACCAGAAATGCTATATCCTTTAAATAAAGGTTGACTTGATTGTTCTGACTCTAATTTGTTATTCAACAGGAATGTACCATCAGTGGTATTTACCCAAATTAGTGAATCGTTTGTTACAGAAACAGTTTGTATAAACGCATTCCCAAATTCTTGTTTGAGTTCGATTTTTTTGTGAATTGGAAAAATTTGATAAAGAATGGCCTCGCTAGAAGGTTTTGGAAAACAGTAAATTTTGCCAGAAATAGTAAATGCAAACAACCTTGCTTTTGTTGGATTTTGTAAAAGATAATTGTTCATCATTGTAAGCCTTTCATTATCATATTTAAATAATCCATTATCGGTTGTTACCGCAAAATGATTTGAAAATAAAAATGGAGTGGCAAATTGTTGTTCAATACCAAATTTACCTATCAGTTTAATATCGGAATTATAAACATATACAGAAGAGTCAATTGATATGTAAATTCTATCTTTTTTATCTATAACAATCGGCTTATAAAATCCAGCAGTTTTTATTTGTTGGGGATAATACAATGAATCTTTAAAAGCATAAAAATGCTGGCCAATAAAGTTTTGACACCAAATTCTGCCTAAGCCATCTAAATGCAAGTCGGATACAGATTGCCCCGTCATACCTGGATGAGTAAGTACTTTATAGGAGTGGCCATCAAACCTTACCAATCCTTTTTCAGTACCAAACCACATATAACCTTCTTGGTCTTGTAAGCTTGTATAAACAGTATTACTTGGTAAGCCATCTTGTTTAGTTAGCTGCCTAAAAACAGGATGTTGTGCCATTATAGAATAACAATTCAAAAAGGCAAAAAAGAAGAGGAGTGAGGCTCTATTCATTACAACAAGTATACATGCTTTTAAGAAACATGTCTATCATTTTGCCAATTGAAATAATGATTTGGTAAAACGCTTTTGGCCACCAATTCTATTCTTTCAATTTTTGCTTCGAGAAATTTATAGAAAATGAAATATTTAAAATCAAACATGAACAGCCGGCTCAAAAAATTGAGTTTATTACTGTTATTTAATTTACTTATTGGCTTACAGCTAATAATGGCGCAAAATACGCCACAACTGGTTTACAGTAGCCAAATCTTTATTCCAAGTCAACCAACAGGATTTATTGGTTCTAGCATCACGCCTCTTGCAAGTAAAACAGATGCACAAGGTAATACTTATGTTATTGGTTCATTTAAAGGTACTGTTGATTTAGATCCTGGAGTTGGAGTTGTAACTGCCACTTCTACGAATTCAGGCGGTTCACCGGCAACATATTTTCAAGCAACTTATTTGGTAAAGTTTAATAAGTTTGGTGAATATGTTTGGTCTAAAACACTCGCATCTGCTGCTGGTAGTCAAAACTGGCCTGAAGGTATAGATTTTACAGCTCAAGGAAAAATATTTGTTAGTGGCTTTTTTAATAATTCTATAACTGTTGGTACTACTACTTTAAATGGTATTGTTAGCTCAAGAGCACCATATTGCGCTTATATGATTCAGTTTAATACTGATGGAACAGTTCACTCATCAAATAAATTACAAGGTGCAGTTGTGTTTAGTGCACCAACTGTAAGTTATTTATTTACTAATATTGAATTACAAGCATCTAAAATTGATGAAGATGGTAACATACTTGTCGCAGGTATTGTTAGTGGTGATTTGGGCGGAAACGGAGTAGATCTTGAATTAAAAACCTCCACAGTTGTGAGTTATGTTAAAGGTGATTGTTTTATTGCAAAATATGATACTGGTTATAATTTATTAGCTAGTAAAAAAATCTCTTTCTCAAATTCAAGTACTTTTAATATCGACCAAATTGTAAACAAAGACGATACATTTTTTGTACAAGGATATTCAAACCAATTAAATTTAAATTTTAATGGTATTGCATTTCCCCCTTCAATTCCAACAAATAATGGAAACTACTTTACTGCTGCTTATACCTCAAATAACCTTTCTTGTATTTGGGCATTTAAACTAGAAACAGAAAAACAAAAAATTAGAGTAAATCCAACTGGAGGATTAGCTTTTGCATGGCAGGCTAGTGGTTCGACTTTTGATATCGACCCAAGTTCAAATTCATTTTTATTAAATGGTGGAATGACTACTAATATTTTTATGTCGCATTTTGACACCAAAACTGGCGCTTTAATTACAACAGGAAACAAGTCACCAAGAAGAATTAGTGATACTTTAATTAATACATCTTTATATTTAGGTGATTTTGGTTTTATGCCGACTGGTGCTTACTACATAAGTGGAAGCTTTGAATCTAGCACAAACAATATTGATATGGATCCAAGTTCAGGTGTTTATCATATCAGTTCAAAATCATTTTTCGCAAAAGACTGTTTCGTTGCAAAATATAATGCTAATAACAGCATTAATTTTGCTCAAGGAATTATATACCAAACTACCATTGATGAAGAGATAATTGGACTTGAAAGTATTGATACGAGTACGTTTGTACTAACTGCGAAGTATACTGGAAATGGATTAAATTTAGATCCCAAAAATCATGCACCAAGTAATTCATTAGGCTCATATTATGCAGGTGTTTACGCAAAGTTTACTGGTGGTTTAAATAATTTAAATGTGAGTGTAAATAGTCCAGATACTGTTGAATCCTGCAAGTTATCTGCAACAATTACTGCAACATCTAACAACAATAATTATTCTTATTTTTGGTATAAAAATGGAACTCTTATAGCAAATGAAATTAGTGCTACTATCAATAGAACAGATGCTGGAACTTTTCAATGTTTGGTTAGAAATAGTAACAGCCAACAATGGAGTAAAAAATTACTCTTTAATATTTTAACTAATTATACACTTAACTTTAATTATCCTTTAGATGGAAGTTCAGCTAATACAACTTCGTTAAATAATAATGGAGTTGCTACAGCAGTAACTTATGGTAACGACAGATATGGCAGAGCAAATTCCGCTGCTAATTTTAATGGAACTTCATCTGAAATTGTAGTTTCAGGCTCTGTAATTAGTAGCAACAATTCAGGTGTTTCTATTTGGTTTAAAAGGGCAAATAGCAACCGTAGAGCAATGAGTTTAATAAGTTACCAAGTTGCAAGTCCTGGTGGCTGGAACCCTATTTTGTATTTAGATTCTACTGGACGTTTATCTGGACATATTTTATCAAGTGGTGGAACTCCAATTTATTCATCTGCCATAGTACTTGATACAAATTGGCATCATGCCGCTTGGACATTTGATGTTTCAAAGGGCAGACAAATAATTTATTTAGATGGAAATGAAGTTGGTTCAAGAGCTTCTTCAAATATTGTACTTAATGGTTCAAACTTATTTAAAATTGGAAACGGATTTTTAACCCTCAATTTGCAAAATGTAAATGCAACAGGAAACAACAACTTTTTTGAAGGAAGTATTGATAATGTAAAAATTACTTCATCATTAAAACCTGGAAATATTATACAACTTTACAATGAAATTATTATAACAGCAAAATACCCTCCAATAACTTCAGGTTTAAATAATTTAGTTTGTGCTGGATTTCCAGTTACAACAACTATAGTTACTGGCAACAGTAATATTAATTACGAATGGTATTTTGGGAATGGTGTAGTTCAAGCTAATGATACAAACTTTATTGGTGTAGGAACAAATAGTTTTACTATTAAAAACATGCCAGCAGGAACTTTATCTGGACATTACGCTTTCTTGTCAGATAATTTTTGTAATAACTTATATTATGAAAGTTTTGGATTAAAAGGTGAAACTACAAGCGCTATTTTAAGTCAGCCTAGTAACCAAACAGCCTGTTTAGGGGGTAAAGCAATTTTTGCAGTGAAAGTAAGTGCTGCAAAAAGTTATTTATGGAAAAGAAATGGAATTAATATTCCAAATTCAAACAACGATACCCTTTTGTTAAATAACATAACAAGTACTGATTTTACTAATTATACCTGCACAATAACAAGCTGTAGCGATAGTGTAGTTACCACAAATAGTGCAAACTTATCTCAACTTCAAATAGCTATTAATAGTCAACCCGTTTCACAATCTGCATGTTTAGGAAGTTCAGTAACTCTTAAAGTAGTAAGTAACAGTAATAATGTTAGTTACCAATGGAGAAAGAATGGAGTTGATTTGTTAAATGCAAACAAAGATTCCTTGGTTATAAATCCTGTTCAGGCAAGTTCTTTTGGTGCTTATACAGTTTTCCTTGGAGGTTGTGCCAATTCATTAAACAGTGATACTGCCTATTTAACACAATCTCCTAGTTCTTCATTAAGCACTACTAGTTTAAGATTACATCTAAAATTTCAAGGTAATGCCTCTGATGCAACTGGTTTAAACAGTTCTGCTAGTTTCGGACCAACTAGTTACGTAAATGATAGAAATAATGCAGCCTTAAGTGCCGCCGATTTTAACGGATTGACTTATATTAATGTTGCACATTCAAGTAATTTAGTATTTAGCAATACTATAAGTATTGCATTCTGGTTGAACCCAAAATCACATAATGGATGTAGATTTATCGATAAATCTGCAGGTAATACCAACAACTTTTTTGTTGACCAAACCGGCACGTTTTTTAGAGCATTTATAGCTGGAAGATCTGTATTAGTTAGTGAGTTACCTGAGATAAACAAATGGACACATATATCGGTGACCTATAACTCGGCAGGTTCATTAAAAGTGTACTATAATGGTATCTTAAAAGGAAGTACAGCCGGAAGTAATTCTAATTTAACTTCAAATACAAATCCATTATTAATTGGAGCAGTTCAAGGAGCTACATGCAAAGCAGATGCTAGAATGGACGATGTTAGAATATATGGAATTGAATTAAGTAATGCAGAGCTTAATTCAATAATGAATTCAGTTGAAGTAACTTATGCTAGTTCAGCTCAAGCAGTTTGTGAAGGCAATAGCTTTACTACAGAAGTAACAGCTGTTAACTCCGTTTTTCAATGGTATAAAAACGGTGTTATAATCCCCGGAGCTACCAATTCAACTTATACAAAAATCAATGCTTCAATTAGCGATTCTGGCACTTATAGCTGTGATGTATTTTCTCCAAATTGTCAAAAGCAAACAGTTGCAACAGGTAAGATTACTGTAAATCCAAAAGCAACTATTATTACAGAACCAAGTCATGCAAGTGCTTGTGTTAATGGAAATGTTCAATTAAGTGTAGTAGCTCTTGGAGTTGGAAATACATATTCGTGGTTGAAAAATGGTGTTGTTTTAACAAATGGAGGAAATATATCTGGTGCTACAAGTAATTCTCTAAATATTGCTTTCTTATCCTCAAATGAAGTTGCTGCATACCTTTGTATTGTTGCAAATAGTTGTGGAATTGATACTTCTATTGTTGCAAACATCAGCTTAAATACTGCTTTACAAATCACACAGCAACCTGTAAGTCAAAATGCTTGTCAAAATGGAAATGCTCAATTTGTTGTAAAATCAAACTTACAAAATGCGAATTATTCATGGCGCAAAAACGGAGTTGTTATTCCAAATAGTAATAATGATACTTTGTTTTTAAATAACTTAAGCAGTTCAAATGCTGGAAATTATCAAGTGTTTTTAAGCAGCAGTTGTGGAAACGATAGCTCATCAATTGTTAGTTTAACAATTAATGCAAATACCCAAATTACAAGTCAACCATTAGGTAAAACAATTTGTGGCAATACTGGATTTACCTTATCAACAGTTGCTACAGGTACTAATTTAACTTATCTATGGAAACGTAATGGAATTAGTTTAAGTAATGAAACAAATAGTACATTAAGCAGAACTCAAACTACTTTAGCTGATTCAGGAAATTATACTGTTGATGTAAATGGAACTTGTGGAAATGTAACTTCAAATATTGCTCGTATTAACATTGCTAATTCAGTAAGTATAATTAGTCAACCAGATTCTGCTTTAAACGCTTGTCCAGCTGATAAAGGTTTAACAGCCAGAGTAATTGCTAATGGAAGTATTTTTGGTTACCAATGGCTTTTAAACAATGTTTCCATTTCAAATAATTCTCAAATAAGTGGTGCGAATAGTAACCAAATAAGTTTTGATGGAAATGCTATTTCAGCTGGGAATTTAGTTTGTAAAATATATGGTTCTTGTGATACTTTATCAAGTAATGCTGTAGTTTTAAGGTATTATGAAAACCCTGTTATTGTATCAAATCCTATTTCACAAAGTATTTGTGTTGGAGCAAATGCTAATTTTAAAGTAAAAGCCAATCATGCAATTTCATATAAATGGTTTTTAAATGGTACTTTAATTACAGATATTCCTAACAAGTTTATAGGGTCTGCAACCGATTCGTTTACTGCCTTAAACCTAACTACTATTGATTTTGGTGATAATGATGCAACGGTAATGGTTCAAGCTTTGGGAGCTTGTGCAGGAAGTTTAGTGGAATCTAACATCGCTACTTTAACATTAAATTCAGGTATCAATATCACAAAACAATCGGGTACTACTATCAGTACTTGTCAAAATTCAAGTTTGATTTTATTTGTTAATACAAATAGCAATGCAAATTATGTTTGGAAGAAAAATGGTGCAGTTTTAAACAACCAAACTAACGACACTTTACTCATTTCAAACGTAAGTAATTCTGATGCCGGAACATACAGCTGTGAGGCAACTAGTTTATGTGGTAATGTTACATCAAACAACATGGTAGTAACTGTAAATGAAGCATTACAACCTACAATCATTCAAACAGGAAACACACTAGCAACTCAGTTATTTGCAACTTATGAATGGCGCAAAAACGGAATTGTAATTCCTGGGGCCAATGCACAAACATATACAGCAACAGAAAACGGAATTTATAGTGTATTTGTAACTAATACAACTGGATGTAATGAACTTTCTGCTAACTACAATTTAACTTCAGTAAGCATTAACGAATTGCAAAACCTAAGAAATCTAATTAAGGTTTATCCAAATCCTGCTAATGAGTTTATAAATGTAAATTCTGAATTTGAAGGCAGTGCAGAATGGACAATAGATGTTTTAGACATTAGAGGTGCAAAAATTGAAAGTACTAGTATGTTTAAAGAAACTACAATTTCAATTCAAAATCTTGCAAAAGGTGTTTACTTTATAAAGGCTAGCCATTCAAATGGACAAACAGCAATAATTAAATTCATAAAAGAGTAAAATTCATTTATTAAAAGAAGCCCGCATTTTATGCGGGCTTTTTTTGTTTATAATGAGATATCACTTTAGAACTTGAGTTCTTTATTAAATAAAAAGTTTGATTTCAATTCATTTAAATCTATTTTGAATTTGTTTTCAATAGTTAATAATTAAAATATGGTAAAGTTTGGATACACAATTTTATATGTCAATGATGTTTCGAAATCAGTAGAGTTTTATGAAAATTCATTTGGTTTCAATAGAAAATTCATCACTCCTGAAAATGATTATGGCGAACTTCTTAGTGGAGAAACAACCATTTCATTTGCTTCAAAAAATCTAGCCAATTCAAATCTTAAAAAGGGATTTATTGAGAGTAATCTGAACCAAAATCCTTTTGCAATTGAAATTGGTTTAGTTACAGAAGATGTCCTGGAAACGGTATTAAATGCTCAAAAGTTTGGAGCCATTGTTTTGGAGGAACCAAAGGTTAAGCCATGGGGACAAACGGTTGCTTATATAAGAGATATTGATGGTTTTCTGATTGAAATCTGTACGCCAATTTCGTAGAGATGAAGCTAGAAAAGTTTGAAACTTTACATCCAATTTCAGGTAAAATCAATAAGAAAATTGATGTAGAAAAGTATCAATATATCAAACAACATATTTTAGCCATTCTTTCAGAAAATACATTTACTCATACTGATTTAATGGAGGAACTTTATAAAAGAGTTCATCACGAATTTGATGGTGGAGTTCAATGGTATGGCGAAATTGTAAAGCTCGATTTAGAAGCAAGAAAATTGATTTTTAGAAAAAAGGAAAAGCCTGAAAAATATAGCTTATTATAAATGCTTTAGTTTGGCTATTATGTTTTAGAAATAAAATTAAATCCTCTATAATTACCAATTCAAAAAAAATCATTATGACAAAACAAATCTTCATTAATTTAGCAGTAAGTGATGTTCAAAAATCAATGGATTTTTATACAGCACTTGGTTTTACAAACAACCCTCAATTCTCTGATGACTCTGGAAAATGTATGGTTTGGAGTGAAAATATATTTTTGATGATTCTTTCTCATGAAAAATTCTTAAGCTTTACAAGCAAAGAAATCGCAGATACCAAATCAAAAATTGCTGGATTGTATTCATTGTCGCTTGAAAACATTGATGAAGTAAACAACATGATGGAAAACGGACTAAAAGCAGGAGGGATAGAGCCTAATGAAGCAAGAGATTATGGCTTTATGTTTCAAAGAACCATTGAAGATTTTGATGGCCATACATGGGAAATATTCTTTATGGATATGTCGAAGTTTCCAACGGAATAAACAATTTGGTGTTAAGATTTCAACTTACAAAAAGTGTAATTTTTAACTCTAACCATCGTTTTTAATGTCTAATTTGACATCATGAAAGTAAAATTACTTTTTCTTTTTTTGCTGATTTCTTTGAGTTCCAGCGCACAATTTTACAGCAATGATACTTTGGTTTTAATTAACCATAATAGAACATATTATGTTCCAAGAGTTAGTGTTTCTTTTCAGAGAAGTTTACTCTTAGAGGCAGGTATTTGCAGACAATGGTCGTTTAGAAAGAACTCTTATTCTAAAACAAATGGTTATGATCCAAAAGGTTCAGTTGCCTATTTTGGAACTTATTTATCTGGTGAAGCTGTTGTAATTAACAGAGATTATATACCTGGAGTAAAATTGGGTGCGGAGTTGGCATTTGTAGGAGGTTCATCTGCAGGATATATTTTAGGTTTAGAAGCAACAAATTATTTTTATCAATCAAATCAATATTTAGGACTTAGTCCAAAAATTATCATTCCTGTAACTAAGAATTTAACGCCATTGGCATTTTTATCCTATGGTTATTGCTTTAACGATTTCAATTCCCTTTCAAATTTTATTGGTAATCATAGGTTTTCGTTGATTGTGAATTTGTGCTTCAAAGAGCACAAACAAATCAACAAAATGGAAAAGGATTTTATTGAAAAAGTAAAGTTAATTAAGAGTGGTAGTTAAAAAAAATCTTCTTGATATAAGTTAAAATTCAAAACTTAAATATCAATTTGAAAAGTTTTAGAAATACCAATTTTGGGATTTATGAGTAAAGTTTAAAAAGAATGAAAAATACATCAATATCAAATGAAGCTTATCTTTTGGAAAATGAAGATAGAAAAGAAACTTCGTTGAGAATCGCAATTCAAAAAGGCTTAGGAAGTCCAAGAGTTGAAAATTTTGACTTCGACGAAAATTTAAATCAACAAAAAGCTAAAAAGAGGAAAAAAGGGCTAAATTGAATTTAAGACAAGAAGCCATTGATAAATAAAAAACATTTCATTTTCCCTACAGGAATTATCAGCCTGCTTTTACTTCCAATTCTAGGTATTTGGCAGCTGAATGAATTTCAGGTTTTCGATAAATTCGGTTTAATAGAAGCTAATTATTTTTTTGATGATGAACCAACTTGTATTAATCTAAAAAGTCATCCAGAAATAAATTATACTAGTTTCCATTTTACTGGAGACAAAAGTGCAGATAGAAGAAATCTAGATTTAGCCCAATTAGAAATCAGAAGATTAACACAATCAAAAAGCCTTAAAAATGGCATTTGTTTTCAATTTGGAGATTCATCAAAACTTTGGGCACTTGTAAAGGTATTTGAATTGTGTAAACTTGAAAAAGCCGAAAATTGCATAGGAGAAGGGAATAAGATTTGGGTTTTTAATAAAAAGCTGGAACCTCCAATGGTTAATGATTATTATAAAATATGTGGGGCTATTGATTCAATTAGGTTTCTGGAAAAAGAAACTCAAATCAACCAATACGAAAATATTTTTAGCTTATTTGTTGTCCCCTTTATTCTTTATTTGATTTTGGTGGTTTTAACTTTTCATAAAATAAGAACCTTTAGTTTTTTTAAAGAATCACAATAAAATTATTGCTTATCAGGATGTTTTGGTGATAAATAGCTCTAAATAAATTCTACCCCCTTTTATTTTTTTTTGTTTAACATGTGTAATGAAAATAATTAAAATCTTATTTTTATTGCGTATACTAAACAAAAATAGTATTTTTGAGTCTTATATTATCTGTATACAATACAAATATGACTTCAAATACTATAATTCATCAAAGAAATCGCTATATCAATAAGATTAAACCTTTTATTGGTAAAGGACTTATAAAGGTATTTGTAGGACAAAGAAGGGTTGGGAAAAGTTATTTACTTTTTCAATTGATGGATTTAATCAAAACCCAAAATAAAGAAGCTACAATTTGTTATATAAATAAGGAAGATTTAAGCTTCGATTTTATTAAAACAGGAAAAGATTTAAGCGATTATGTTATCAGTCAAAAAAAAGGCAAAACCTATGTTTTTATTGATGAAATACAAGACATAAAAGGATTTGAAAATGGTTTAAGATCATTGCTTTTAGATGAGGAATTGGATTTATACTGCACAGGAAGTAATGCCAATTTATTATCAGGAGATATTGCGGGATATTTAAGTGGACGTTTTATAGAAATTGTAGTTTACAGCCTTTCTTATGAGGAGTTTTTGGAATTTCATTTACTTCAAGACAGCTCTGATTCCTTAGAAAAATACATGAAATTTGGAGGATTACCTTATTTAAAACATCTTCCTTTAGAACCTGAAATTGTATTCGATTATTTGAAAAATATCTATTCTTCAATTGTTTACCGAGATATAATCAATCGATTTGAAGTTAGAAATACTATTTTTCTTGAACAATTAGTTCAGTTTTTAGCAAGTAATACTGGTAGTTTGTTTTCTGCCAATAAAATTAGTGCTTACCTAAAATCTCAAAAAACCAACATGAGTGTTAACCAGGTTTTAAACTATACTGAATATTTAACCAATGCATTTTTAATTCACAAAGTTGGTCGATATGATATCATTGGCAAAAGAGTTTTTGAAACAGGAGAGAAGTACTACTTTGAAAACTTAGGAATTAGAAACGGAATTTGGGGCTACCGACTAGAAGATAGAGGTAAAATCATTGAAAATATAGTTTACAATCACTTACTCATTTTTGGATATAAAGTTTCAATTGGAGTAATTGGCGCTGAGGAGATTGATTTCGTATGCGAAAAAGATGGAGAAAAAGCGTATGTTCAAGTAGCTCTTAGCATTCAAAATGAAAATACACTTATAAGAGAATTCGGTAATCTTCAGAAAATAAAAGACAATTATCCTAAATGGGTAATTAGTTTAGATGATTTTATATCAGCAAGTTACGAAGGAGTTAAACATTTAAATTTGAGAAAATTTATGTTGTCTGGTTTGAATTAGTTTCATAAATCATTGTTAAAATCCATAACGGTTAGTTTCATTTCTTTCATAAATTTTACTATTTCACAAAACATGACATTCTTAAATTTTCCAATATTATTAAGATTTAATCTAAATAGTTAGATATTTGCAGTAAATGAGCAAACACGGAAAAATATTGGTAGCCATGAGTGGCGGTATCGACAGTACCGTTGCGGCTGTCATGTTAAGAGAAGAAGGCTACGAGGTTGTTGGTATTACCATGAAAACTTGGGATTACCAAAACAGTGGCGGAAGTAAGAAGGAGACGGGTTGCTGCAGCTTAGATTCAATAAATGATGCCAGAAGTATTTCTGTGCAATATGGTATTCACCACATGATTCTTGATATTAGAAACGAATTTGGTGATTATGTAATAGATAATTTTGTTGAAGAATATTTAGCTGGCAGAACGCCAAATCCTTGCGTTTTATGTAATACGCATATTAAATGGGAAGCACTTTTAAAAAGAGCTAATCAGCTTGATTGTGAGTTTATTGCTACTGGACATTATGCGCAAATCAGAAATGAAAATAACCGTTATGTTATTTCTAAGGGATTAGATGAACACAAAGATCAATCTTACGTGCTTTGGGGCTTAAGTCAGGAAAGTTTAGCTAGAACTCGTTTCCCTCTAGGTGGTTTTCATAAAGCTGATATCAAACAAATGGCTATTGACCGCGGATTTACCGAATTGGCTAAAAAGAGCGAGAGTTATGAAATCTGCTTTGTTCCTGATAATGATTACCGTGGCTTCCTAAAAAGAAGGGTAGATGGACTTGAAGAAAGAGTTGATGGTGGTAATTTTGTGAACCGTGAAGGAAAAATCTTGGGTAAACATAAAGGTTATCCATTTTATACGGTTGGACAAAGAAAAGGTTTAGAAATAGCTTTAGGAGAGCCGATGTTTGTTTTAGAAATTCAACCAGAATCAAATACTGTTGTATTAGGTAGGGAAGAGGAATTACAAAGAAAAGGTATGTGGGTTAGAAACCTTAATATGCAAAAATTTGAATCGATTGAAAAACCAATTGAAGCTTTAACAAAAGTTAGGTATAAGGATGCTGGAACTTTCTCGTTAATTGAGCAACATGAAAACAGAATGATGGTGAATTTTTACAGCAATGTTAAAGGAATCGCACCTGGCCAATCAGCTGTTTTTTATGATGGAAATGATGTAATTGGTGGCGGTTGGATTCAATCTAGCTTTGATTTATAATTTGAAAAAAACGTATTTATATAAGCAGTTTTTTTTATTTCTGATTGGAGTAATCAGTGTAATTTCGTCGTGCAAAAAAGAAGAACCAATCACTGAAGAATTCGGTTATCATTACCTCTTATTAGATTCAGGAACTGTTAATATTTATCGTTTCGACTCAATTGCTTTCGATGATAATAAGGAATCAATCGACACTTTTAATTATTATTTGAAGGAAGTTTATTCTGGTTATTTAATTAATCAGAATAATGAAAAAATTCAAATCATAGAAAGATTGGTTTCTAAAAACGATACGAATAATTGGGTTTCAAGAGAATCAGCTTTTTCTGAATTGAAGCAAAAAACCTACGAAAGAATAGATCAAAATCAAAGAAGAATAAAATTGGTTTTTCCTATAAAACAAAATGCGATTTGGAATGGAAATGCATA
Source organism: Bacteroidia bacterium (assembly GCA_051861545.1). GTDB lineage: Bacteria > Bacteroidota > Bacteroidia > UKL13-3 > UKL13-3 > CAISCU01. Next base: position 57,528 of record JBIMKP010000004.1, read on the forward strand.
CAATGATTTAGGAAAAATCAATTATTTATTAAGTCCGGTTTTTGATAAAAAAGTTTATTCTGGTTTAACTTTTACCAATGTTATTGAGGTTCAAGAAGCCAATCTTGTAAACTTTATTGAAACATTAAAAGAGAAAAGTGCTTATTCAAAAAACATTGGATTGGTTTATTACGAATCAACAAAACTGAGCACTCAAAGCAATAAAACATCAGGTTATTCGCTAAAATTAACCCTAATTAGTCAAACTCGTTAATTTTTGGTTTCTCAACTATGTTTTTATTCGTTAATTGCGAATTACTAGTATGAGAACTTCATTTTTGCTTTTATTTTGTTTGATGTATTTGGGTTTATCGGCCCAAAAAAGTAATTATTATTTTATTGGTTTTAAAGATAAGCCAAGGTATAAGGAAACCTTAAATCAACCTTTTTTATACATATCTCAAAAGGCAATCGAGCGCAGGTTAAAATATAAAGTTCCTGTTTCTTCAAATGATATTCCTCCTGATTCGGGCTATATGTCGCAAATGCTGAAATTGCCTTTAGAATATTGTGGTCAGACGCGTTGGTTTAATGGCTTTTTAGCTAAAATACCACAATCGTTTGATGTTGATTCTATAAGAAAATTTCCTTTTGTTGATAAGGTTGAATACTTAGGTCCTTATGTTGCTTGGGAAGAAGAAGTGGAAAGATCAGAAACCCCAATAGAAGAAAATATTGGTCAATTAGAAGAATCATTCAAAAAGAAAGATAAAAAAGATACAAGTTTTTTCGGAATGAGTGCGATTCAGTTTAAGCAATTAAATTACGCTAAGTTTTACCAAGATGGAAGTTTTTATCCAGGTGATGGAATTAGGATTGCAGTAATTGATGCCGGTTTTAAAAACATGGATAATCTGCAAGCTTTTAAACATCTTTTTAAAGAAAAAAGAATTGTAAGTTCTTATGATTTTGTTGAAAGAGAGGAAGAGGTTTTTGATGATGATGTGCATGGATTAGCTGTTATTAGTTGTTTAGCATCGAGATTACCAGGTGTTTTAATGGGCACAGCTCCGAATGCTGATTATATTTTATTACGTTCTGAAAATGCTGTTTCAGAATATTTGCTTGAAGAATATTATTGGTTACAAGCTGCTGAATATGCAGATAGTGCTGGTGCTGATATTATCAATTCTTCTTTAGGATATACCAAACATGATGTTTCATCGATGGGACATAAATACAAGGAATTAAATGGCCAAACCACCGTTGTTAGTAGAGCTGCGGAGATTGCGGCATCAAAAGGAATTCTGGTTTTTGTAAGTGCTGGAAACGAAGGAATGGATGTTTGGAGGCAAATTAGTGCGCCTGCAGATGCTGAACATGTAGTTTCGGTTGGAGCGGTTGCAGAAGATGGCGATATAGCTTCATTTAGTTCAGTTGGCCCAACAGCCGATAAAAGAATAAAACCAGATGTTGTTGCTTTTGGAAAAGGAATTTCTGTACTTTCTGAAAATGGAAGTATTTATCCAGGAAATGGTACTTCTTATGCCTCACCAGTTTTAGCTGGAACGGCATCATATTTAATGAAAAAGTATCCAAGAAGAAGTTTGAATGAAATTAGAGATACTTATAAATTAGCTGCTAATCAGTATTACAAACCAGCTAAACAAAAAGGCTGGGGAATTCCTGATATAGATTTAATGTGCAAGTTTTTAGGTTCAACAAAAGATAGCTTGTTAGATGCACAAGTTTTGGATAATGGCAAAATGCACATCAGCCTAAGATTAAAGCAAAGCAAAAGTGTAAAAATTAAATGGTTAAGTGGGACTACTATTGTTGAAGAAGAAAGCTTTAGCTCCAAAACACCTGGAACTTTTAGGTTTGAATCAGCATTAAATAAAAAACGCTTAAAAGGTATTACCCATTTAAGCGTTTCTTTTCAAGATTATGAAAATCTAATTCAAATTTCTGGCTATTGAGCTATTTTTTTGAATGAAGGAATATTTATTGTAATTAAATAGAAACTGCCGAATAAAGCAGCTGAATAAAATAAATCACCTGCTAATGCATTTCTAAAAAATGGAATTCCACTTACGTATGATTGTATAATTCCACTAAAATTGTGTGGGTATAAAGTTTCTGGGTAAAAAAGTGCAAAATTAGTAAATACATAAAATACTACTGAAGATGCAATACTTGTTAAGCCAACTCTAACAATGCTTTTATTATTTTGCAAGTTGAATCCCATTAAGATGGTTAAAACAAAACCTATATAAGGAACCAACATTTCCCATCCATAAAAACCAAGGTATAAATCACTTAGTAATAAAGCAGCTAAAGGAACAATAAATGCTAAAATTCTATTGGTGATATAAGCACCTGCAAATAGTGCAATGGCTCCAACTGGAGTGAAATTAGGCAAATGATCGATTAATCGAAAAGATGCTGCTACCAAAATTAGGCCTACAATTAGTGCGAACTGTTTTTTCATTTTAATTTAGTTTTTCTTTTTAATATACAACTTTGCGAAAGTATAAACCTTTCTGCTAAAAGTAAAGGTAAATTAAAAAGCTTTGTTCACAATCACCCTAACTTTTACACAAAAAACTATCCGTTTAGGTATTTGCAAGCCCTTTTAAAAAAAAATTGTCGCGATTATCTGAAAGTACCTATTTTGCAAAGGATTTTTAGACGAAAAATTATGAAACGGTTTTAGCGAACTAGAAATAATTCAGACTAATTATCAAAAATTAAAGAAAACTATTCAATTTTATAACATGAAGAAAATTACACTTTTCTCAGCTGCAGCTGCCTTAATGCTGGCAGGAAGTAGCCTGAAAGCTCAGGCTCCTGTTCAAGCAAACCCAAATCAAACGGTTTTGCTTGATAAGGTGACAGCCAATCCGGGTGAAATGAAAATCTCTTATGAGAAGTACAAATTACCAAACGGATTAACTCTTATTATTCATGAAGATCATTCAGATCCAATTGTGCATGTAGAAGTTACTTACCATGTTGGTTCTGCAAGAGAAACTCCTGGAAAATCTGGTTTTGCCCATTTCTTTGAGCACATGATGTTCCAAGGTTCAGTTCACGTAAAAGATGAAGAGCATTTTAAAATTGTACAAGGTGCGGGTGGTCAAATGAATGGTACTACCAATCGCGACCGTACAAATTATTTCGAAACATTACCTGCAAACTACTTAGAAACTGCTCTTTGGTTAGAAGCAGATCGTATGGGTTATTTATTGGATTCTGTAACTCAAAAGAAATTTGAAGTTCAAAGAGCTACAGTTAAAAATGAAAAAGGCGAACGAGTTGATAACGTTCCTTATGGTAAAGTAGATGAAATTAAAGATGCTACTTTATATCCAAACGGACATCCTTACAGCTGGCCAACAATTGGTTATTTGGAAGATTTAGATAGAGTAAATGTTGAAGATTTGAAAAACTTCTTCATGCGTTGGTATGGTCCTAACAATGCTTGTTTAGTTGTTGCGGGTGATGTAAATCCTGCTGATGTAGTAAAAATGGCTGAGAAGTATTTTGGTCCAATCCCTAAAGGTCCAGAAGTACGTGCTCAAAGAATTGAGCCAGTTCGTTTACCTGATAATAAATATGCTAACTATGGTGACAATGTATTTTTACCTTTGTACTATATAGTTTATCCAACTGTAAAGAACTACCATCCAGATGAGCCTGCTGTTGATTTATTAGCTAGCATCTTAGGTTCTGGCAATAACTCAATTTTCTACAAAAACTTCATCAAAACTGAAAAAGCTTTCCAAGCTCAGGTTTTCCACCCAGCTTCTGAATTATCGGGTGAATTTACAATGGCTATATTACCATTACCAAATATTGATGGTGATATAGATGTTGAGAAAATGGTGGCTTCAACTTTAGAAGAGTTTGAAAAAACTGGTATTTCTGATGATGACTTAGCTCGTGCAAAAGGTAGTATTGAAGGTAATTTAATCTTTGGTATGCAAAGTGTTGCTGCAAGAGCAAGCACTTTAAGTATGTTGTGGTATTTGGCTCATGGTAATCCTAAATTAGAGAAAAACTTCAATATTTCTGATGAGTTAGCTCGTTACCAAAAAGTTACTAAAGAAGATATCATGCGTGTTTATAGAACTTATATCAAAGACAAAAAATACGTAATGGTAAATGTTTTCCCTAAAAAAGCTAATGCTGCTGTATCAAAAGAAGAAACTAAAGCTGTTACTAGTTCTGGTGTTGCTAAAACTGAATTAGAATACAAAGGATTATCTTATACAACTCCAAAAGACAATTTTGATAGAAGCAAAAAACCATCAACTGGTGCTGCAAAATCTCCTGAAATTCCTAGTTTTTATACTACTACTTGGGATAATGGAATCAAAGTTATTGGAACAGAAACAAAAGAATCACCTGTTGTAACTTTATTAATTACTATGAAAGGTGGAAATATTGCAGTTGGTGATCCTTCTAAAACTGGATTGGCTTCTTTAACTGCTGATATGATGACAGAGGCTACTCAAAATTATACCAGTGAAGCTTTTGATAATGAAATGCAAAAATTAGGTAGTTCTATCTCATTTAATGCAGGTTCTGATGTTACAACTGTTCAAGTAGTTACATTGAAAAAGAATATTGATGCTACTTTAAAATTGTTCGAAGAAAAATTACTTCGTCCTAAGTTTAATGCAGATGAGTTTAAGTTAAACCAATCACAAAACTACCAAAACATCAGCTCTCAAAAATTTGATGCTGGTGCTACTGCTGATTTAGCTTTTAATAAATTAGTATACGGAAAAACAATTGCTGCTGAGCCTGTTGAAGGGACTTTGAAATCAATCAAATCTATTACAATTAAAGATGTTCAAAATTATTATGACCGTTATTATGGTCCTGATTTTGCTAGCTTAACTGTTGTTGGTGATATCACTGAATCTGAAATTATGCCTAAATTAGGTTTCTTGAAAAACTGGAAAAAGAAAAACATCAGTTTCCCTCCACTTCCAATTCCGCCAGTTGCTGCTAACAACAACAAACAAATTTATTTGGTTGATAAATACAAAGCTGCTCAATCTGAAATCAGAATTGGTATGGTTGGACAGAAATACGATTGGAACGGAAATTACTTCAAAACAAATGCAATGAACTTCCCATTAGGCGGAAACTTTAATAGCCGTTTAAACTTAAACTTACGTGAAGACAAAGGATTTACTTATGGTATTCGTTCAATGAACTATGGTTATAAAGATAGAGTAGGTGCTTATCAAATTGCTACTGGAGTTCGTACTTCTGCAACTGATAGTGCTATGAAAGAAATAATGACTGAAGTAACTAATTTTGCTGAAAATGGTATTACTGATGAGGAAATGAAGTTCATGAAGAATTCAATTACTCAAAGTGATGCATTGCGTTATGAAACTGCTTTCCAAAAAGCTGGTTTCTTAAACAGATTAATTGAGTATAACTTACCTAAAGATTATATCAAACAACAAAACGATATCTTAAATTCTTTATCAAAAGAAGAGTTAAATCGTTTAGCTAAAGAAGTTCTTCAATCTGATAAAATGACTATTTTAGTTGTTGGTGATAAAGAAAAAATCAAAGCTAATCTTGAAAAACTTGGATACAAAATTGTTGATTACAAAGAAGTAGAAACTGCTACTTACGAGAAAAACTAATCAATAAAAATTATTAAATTAGAAAGGGCTGCATCTGAAAAGATGTGGCCCTTTTTGCTTAAATTGCCGATGTTGAAGCCTATTCAAATCATACAAAAATATTTTAACAAAAAGTCATTTAAAGCTTTTGCTTTTCAAGAAGAATCTTGGAATGCTTATTTTGATGGAAAAAGCGGTTTAGTAAATGCACCAACAGGTAGTGGAAAAACATTTTCATTAGCACTTCCAATTTTAGCAGCGGGTTCAATTTCAAACAAAAAAGGACTCAAAGCTATTTGGATTACACCCATTAGAGCCTTGAGTCAGGATTTAGAAAAAGCCATTAGTGAAGCGGCAATTGAAATGGATATTAACTGGGATATTGCTTTAAGAACAGGAGATACAGATTTAAAAGAACGAGCACGTCAAAAAAAGCAACATCCAGATTTTTTAATTACAACTCCCGAAAGCCTTCATATTATGTTGGCGTCAAAAGGTTATCATGAATTGTTTAAAAACTTAGAATGTGTTGTAATTGATGAATGGCATGAATTAATTGGAAGCAAAAGAGGTGTTCAAGTTGAATTGGCTTTATCAAGGCTTCGTGGTTTAAATCAAAACTTAAAAACATGGGGCATTAGCGCAACAATTGGTAATTTAGAAGAAGCTGCAGATGTTTTATTAGGTATAAGTTTTCCTAATGATAAAAAGGTTTTAATAAAAGCAGGAATTGAAAAGAAAATTGAAGTAAAATCTATTATTCCAGATACAATTGAAGAATTACCTTGGGCGGGGCATTTAGGTATTAAAATGATTGATAAGGTTTTGCCATTGTTTGATTTAGCTAAAACAAGTTTAGTTTTTACAAACACCCGTTCTCAAACAGAAATTTGGTACCGACAACTTATAGAAAAAGATGCTGATTTAGCTGGATTATTAGCAATGCACCATGGTTCTTTAAGCGGTGAAATGCGCTCTTGGGTTGAATCTGCATTACACCAAGGCTTTTTGAAAGCTGTAGTTTGTACCTCAAGTTTAGATTTAGGTGTAGATTTTCGTCCTGTTGAACAAGTTTTACAAATTGGAAGTCCGAAAGGAATCGCTCGTTTTTTACAAAGAGCTGGTAGGAGTGGACATCAACCTGATGCTGTATCAACCATATATTTCGTGCCAACCCATGCACTCGAATTAATGGAATCGAGTTGTATGCGCAAAGCAATTGAAGGGAAAATCATGGAAAACCGAGAGCCTTTCATTAGGGCTTTTGATGTGTTGATTCAATACTTAGTTACTTTAGCCGTTTCTGAAGGATTTAATCCAAATGAAATAAAAAAGGAAGTTTTAGATACTTTTTGCTTTTCAACGATGAATGATGAAGAGTGGGACAAAGTTTTATCGTTTTTAATACATGGAGGAAAAAGTTTAGGTGCATACGATGAGTTTTCGAAACTAGAACTTGTGGGTGATGTATATAAAGTCACAAGTAGAAAACAAATAATGCGACACCGATTAAGTATTGGTACTATTGTTAGTGATCCTGTAATAAAAATAAAAACGATTAAAGGAAAATACCTAGGCAGTATAGAAGAATACTTTATTAGCAAATTAAAACCAGGAGAAGTTTTTTGGTTTGCTGGCAATTGTTTAGAGTTGATTCAGGTGAAAGAAATGACGGCCTTGGTTAGAAAGAGTGAAGAGAAAAAAGCACAAATTCCATCATGGGCTGGTGGAAGAATGCCATTATCAGGACAACTAAGCGGAATGTTAAGAAGAGAATTATCTGCATTTGTAGATGGTTCTATAAAAATGGACGATGAATTTAGAAGTCTGATTCCTTTATTAAACAAGCAAAAAGAAACATCAATCATTCCTAAATCAAACCAACTTTTAATAGAGCAATATGAAAGTAAAGATGGTTTTCATGTTTTTATTTTTCCATTTGAAGGAAGATTGGTTCATGAAGGATTAGCAGGATTAATGAATTACAGAATAGGGCAGTGGATGCCAATTTCGTTTTCAATTGCAATGAACGACTATGGCTTTGAAATGTTAAGCAACCAGGAGATTCCAATTGAAGAAGCATTGGCCAATAATGTATTTGGAACCGAAAACTTAAGCAATGATTTACTAAATAGTATGAATGGAATTGAAATGGCCAGAAGAAAATTTAGGGACATTGCAGGAATTTCAGGCCTTGTATTTCAGGGCTTTCCGGGAAAACAGATACAAAGTAAACACTTACAAGCATCCTCTGGTCTGTTTTTTGATGTCTTTAAAGAAAATGAACCTGATCATCTTTTGTTGCAACAAGCTTATGAGGAAGTATTATTGCAACAAATGGAAGAAAAGAGATTGAGATTAGCATTGGAAAGAATAGAAAATGCAGAAATTGTGATAATTAAATTAAGTGAACCATCGCCATTTTCATTTCCAATTATGGTTGATAGGTTAAGAGAAAAAATGAGTTCAGAAAGTTTAGAGGATAGAATTGCAAAAATGCAAAGAAAATAAGGCTGAATTTTATCAATATAGAAACCTAAAATTCGAATAATCATTACATTTGCCAGAATTGAAGAAAATTAACTTAAATAAAAATAACATGAAAAAGCTGTTAGTAGCGCTGATGCTCATTTCGGGTATTCAAGTTTTTGCTCAAAAAAACAAAGTTGAATCTGCTGCACTTTACCTTAGAAACGGTGAAGTAGAAGATGCTAAAAAAGCAATTGATCAAGCAATTGAACATCCTGACACAAAAGCAGACCCAAAAGCTTGGTTTTATTATACTTCTGTTTATGATACCATTTACAGAAATCCTGCTTATGCTAGTTTAGCCGGCACAGATTTAGTAGATAAATTTTTTAATGGCTGCATTAAATGTATTGAACTTGATGCTAAAGAAAGATATACCTACTACTGTAAAGAACAAGCTATTATAAACTCAGCTTTTATGTCGTATAACAAAGGTTATACTGCTTATGAAGAAAAGGATTTCAAAAATGCCATTAAGTATTACAAAATGACATTAGACGTACTTCCTTATGATAAAAATGGTGATTTGAAGAAAAATAATCTTTCTGAGAAAAACATTTATTTATATATGGCTTATGCTGCTGTGCAAGCTGAAGACAAAGCTAGTGCAAAAGTATATCTTCAAAAATTAATGGATTTAAATTACGAAGACCATTTGATTCACATGCAAATGGTAAATATCTATTTAGAAGAAAAAGATACAGCAACAGCTCTTACATTTTTAGACAAAGCAAGAATTAAATTTCCAAATGAAAAGGATTTAATTAACCAAGAGTTAAACATTTACTTAGCTCAAGGTCGCCAAGATTTATTGTTAGAAAAATTGAATGCTGCTATTGAAATCAATAATGAAGACCAAACTTTAATTTATGTTAGAGGTAATGTTTACGACAATTTTGCTAATGATGCATTAAAAAAGTACAAACACGAAAGAGATACCGCTAGCACATTAAAAAAGAAAGCTCAAACTGAAAAGTCGGTAGACAAAAAAACGAAGTTTAACAATGCTGCAACTGCATTTATGAAGAGTGCAGAAGCCAACCAGAAAAAATCAAGTAATTATGCGGCTCAAGCAGAAATAGATTATTTAAAAGTAATAGAATTAAATCCTGATTTTATTGATGCTTATTTTAACTTAGGTGCAATGAGTAACAATAAGAGTACTGAAATTGTAGAAAAGATTAACAATATAACAGCTTCAACTCAAGTTGAATACGACAAAAAATACAAACCATTGAAGCAAAAACAAGATTCCATTTTAAATACAGCATTAGGTTATTTTAGTCGTGCATTGGAAATTGCAGAAGCAAAAGCTGATGATACTCCTGCAAAGAAGAAAGAGAAAAATGCTTATTTAACAGATATTTTGTATTCAATGCAACAGGTTTATGCCAATTTAGGAAACGAAAAGAAAACCGTTGAAATGAAAAAACGCCGCGAAGAACTCGAGTAGCACCGCGATTTATCGCGGTGTACATTGCGATACATCGTAATGTATTTCGAAATGAAATCATCATCGCAATTTATCGCGGTGTACATTGCGATACATCGCAATGTATTTCGAAATGAAATCATCATCGCAATAAATTCAGGATGAAAATCACAAAAAAAACACCACGAAAAATTTTCGTGGTGTTTTTTTTTATTAACAGCGATGAATCTATGCACCGCGATGAATCGCGGTGGTACAGGGGATTAATCAATCAGCATTTTTCATTTGGGTTTGGATAATTATCCGATTGGTCTTCAAAAGTATTATCAAGACAAACGAAATCCTTTTCCAATAAAAGAAACAATTTTGAACCATTTTGCAATGGAAATTCATACTGGAATCCAACAATGTCGGTTTCTGTCCATTCTTTATAAATATGCACTGGTACTCCAAATGTCATAGTATCATCTTTAAAAAATGCACATAAATTGGGCTGATTTTGAACAACTTTCAAAACATAACAAAAAATTGAATTCCCAAAATCAGTAAACTCCTCAACATATTTTTCTTGTTTAAACTCTTCAACTTCCGATTTGCTCAATCTGTATCTAATGGAATTTCCTTTGATTCTAATTTTCATGGTATTCGTTTTATATCCTTCAAATATTCAAATATTTTTAGTTGCTTTCCTATCATATTAAAATTTGAGAGAAATTAGCTGTTTAAAGGCTTGATGTATTGTGGATAAAACATACATTTTTCTTAAAAAAATAGAATTCGTCTTTTTTATGTAATAATTTGGCAACCATTTTCGTAAATTGGTGTCTAATTAGTCAAATGATGAAAACCAAACTTACCCTTTTCTTAGTTTTTAATACTTTCTTTCTAGCAAATATACTTGCTGAGGAGACGCCCGTAACTAGTCAATTAAAAGCACTTCCTACTAGATCACCTATTCAGGAAAAACCTAAATTAGTTCAAGTTGGAGTAAATGCCACCGACTTTGTTCGTCAATATTTGGTTTTTAACAGCAATAACCTAAATCTTACAACAAGTCCATACGATTTGAATATCAAACTATTTCAAAACAAATTAAATTTAGCTCCGAATACACGAATAGGGCTTAGAATGGGATTTGGGTACCTATTTGCAGAAAACAGTAATACGCAAAACAACTCATCAAGTAACTTTAAGACCAAAACAGAAGGATTAAACTACCGATTGGGATTTGAATTTCAACAAGATTTATCTAAACGATTTACAGTTTTTTACGGATTAGATTACAGAAGAGGAAAAAACAAAAATCTGACTGAAAATACATTTGAAAACAATGGAGTTAAAGAAACTAGTACTAATGAAAATTCAAATAAATCAAGAGGTGCCCAAATTGCATTTGGAGTTCAGTTTAAAATAACAAATTATTTAAACATCAATACAGAAGCATTATTTGGCTATGTTACAGGCGAATCAAGTACAAAATTTACCGGTAGTGCTTTTCCAAATGGAAGAGTAGATGCTGGAGGTTTTCGTAATTTTTTCTTTATTCCACCAGCTTTTATCAATTTAAATTTCATGTTTTAATACCATCAAAATGAAAAAAACAATTTACGTTTTAGCAGGATTTCTAATTTTTTTAGTAGCCTGTAAAAAGGTTACAAACAGCGAATCAACTTATTTAACTTCAGAAACACCTTTATTAGGTGAAACTGCCGCTGATTATTCTATCAGAGGTAAAGAAAAACATCTACCATTTCAATTATCCCAAAACTCAGTTTATTCAAATGAAAAAGTTGAATTAGGAAGAGTTTTATTTTACGACAAAAAACTATCTGTAAATCAAGCTATTTCATGTGCAAGTTGTCACAAACAAGAATTAGCTTTTTCTGATGGAGTTAAATCAAGCAGAGGTTTCGGAAATGAAGGTACTCCTAGAAACTCAATGGCAATTGTAAACTCTGACTTTGGTAGGGGTTTGTTTTGGGATTTAAGAGAATTTAATGTCAAATCGATGGTAACCAAACCCGTTCAGGACCATATTGAAATGGGTTTTGATTCAATTACTCAAACATTAGAAAGACTTCAAAAATCATCTTACTACCCAGCATTATTTGAAAGAGCATTTGGTACTAAAACTATTACTGTTGAAAACCTTTCAGAAGCTTTAGGTGGATTTGTTTCAAATTTAATTTCGTTTAAATCACCTTATGATTTTGCTGCAGAAAACAATTTTGCAAGTTATACCTCTGAAGAAATTAGAGGTTGGGAGATTTTTAATGAAAAAAGATGCATTAGTTGTCATGGTTTTGATTTAAACAAAGGCTGGTCGACAGAAGTGGCAAATATTGGTTTAGATTTAGTTTACAAAGACAAAGGTGCTAAAAATCCATTTAATGGAGGAATTTTAGAGCCACCTTTTGATCCAAGATTTAGTTCAGGTGAAGGTTTCTTTAAGGTTCCAACATTAAGAAATATAGCTTTAACCGGACCTTATATGCACGATGGTAGATTTGCAACTTTAGAAGAAGTGGTTGAACATTATAATTCAGGAATCAAAGATCATCCAAACTTGGATTGGGTTTTAAGAGATGAGAATTCATCTGATTTTTCAAAAGTTAAAGCTAAGAAAATGAACTTAAGTGCTTATGATAAAAAGGCATTAATTGCTTTCCTAAAAACATTAACCGACCAAAGTTTTATTCAAGACAAGAAATTTTCTAACCCTTTTGTAGCAAAAGCCAATTAGAATTGCGACTTTTGAAAAAAGGCCAAATAAATGAATCATTTTATTGATAACATAAAGAGAGCTAGCCTTTGGGCAAGCTCTCTTTTTTTATTTACACTAGTTGTATCTTGCAGCAAACCGCAAAAAGAATTTGTTTTAAAAGTGAAGTTAAATAAACTTCAAGGAGATCAAATTTTCGATAAAGATTTGGTTTATGACGTGGTTTTTGATGCAAATGAATTTGAATTAGATTCAACTCAAAAAATTGCTCGAGAAGTTTTTTTAAGAGGATTAGATGAATTCAAAAACAAGAAAAACACTCTTAAAGCCATCACTTTATTTAAAGAATCTCTCTTGTATTTCCCTGAAGCAAAAACTTATTATGAATTGGGAAGTGCATTATTAGCATTTAGAACCAATTCTGAGTTCTTAGAGCAATCGAGAAACTGTTTTGAAATTGCTCAAATTTTATCTTTTAAACCCGAATATGCTATTCATTTAAAATTAGCGAAAGTTGAAGTTTTTCTAGCGAAACTAAATAAAGAAGATAATTACAGATGGTGGGATGTAAATTCTGAATTTAGAAGAGCATTTAATACAGGCTATTTTGACACAACTGCTATTCAAAATGATCCTGATTTTGCAGAATATGTCAAATCACCTTCTTATAAAGAGCTCGTAATTAATGTTTTGACTCAAAATTCTTCAATAGGAGGAACTTACTCTAAATTTAATATTTTCAAAAACTCATTTACAAATTTTAACCCAGATTTTAAAATTTCAGACAATGAAGTTTCAATGGAAAACTACAAACAATCAATTAGTTATGAGTTTTCTGACTTCATTCCTGAGATGGAAAATGTAAGTTTTGGTAGGGAAGTATCAAACGATTTTTATTATGTAGCCAAGGTTGCTGAAACTGCCGATTATGTGGCTTTAGTTTATGCAACTTCAAGTTTTGGTGGAGATGGATATCAGCCAGTAGAAACCATTTTAGCGGTTTACGATAATAATGGAAAGCAAATTTCAAGAAAATTGATTGCTTGTCAATGTAATGCTGAAAAAATAAAAACTTGTAGTTTTAGTTCAGGTAAATTAATTATTGAAGAGAAAAAGAGGAATTGGGAAAAACCAATCAGTTCTTTCGGCATCGATGAAAATACTGTTGAATCTGTTGATTTAATAGCAAAAGCAGTATTTAGTTTTAAAAATAATGGGATGATTCAAGCAGAAGATGTACCTGCTAATTTTAATGATTCAGTAAGAATTGCAAAGAAATAAAACATGAAAAAGCTATATTATTTAATTTTCGCAATAATCTTTATTGTTTCATGTAAATCTGAAATAGAAAAAGTAGAAGTTGAAGTTCCAGCAATAAGAGCATCTAAATTGTTTGATGCAGATTCTGTTTATTCTTACATGATTCAAAATGGAGATAAATACCAACATCTTGCTCATTCCTATTTAAATAAAGCAAAAGAGGAGAAAGACCCAGAAAAAGCTGTTTGGTATTTTAAAAGAGCGATTAGTTTATACCCTCAGGTTGATTCTTATAGAGAATTGGGTGCTTTATGCTTAAAAAACAAAAATTACCAGGATGCTTATGATTGCTACCGATTAATTACTCATGAAGCTTATTTAACAATTAAAGGTGATTACAATGGTGTTCATATTTTCGGGAAACCAAGTCAGGAAGATTTTGAGAACTATATTATAAGTGGTTATAATTCAACAACTTTTTATCAAGATTTAAGCGGATTAATCTATAACTCTTTGGAAAATGGAGCTGATAAAAAGCAACTTGAACAATTTGTATTTTCTAATTCTGGTATTGATTTTTTAACACAACCTAAACTAAAAAAACATATCGAATTGATTTTTTTGGAGGAAGAAGAGCTTCAAAAATATACTGAAAATATTGAAAACTTTAGAACATACATTGCTGATTTTAAGAATCTTGATGAACCTTATCTTTTAAACTTCGAAGACATACAAAAATTCGAATACCAAGCATATCAACAAGAGGAGGGCTCTTCAGAAGTTGATTTGGGTTATTTAGAAAGTAATTTTCTGCCACAAAGAAAAGAAAACCCCAATAAGTACTTGAAATACAATAAAGTTGCTAAATCGGTATTTCCAGATTCAACTATTTTAGCCATTTATAGTTTAGATAGTTCTGATTACGGAATAGAAAAACTAAAACGTAATATTTCATTTTATGGAGTGGTATATTCAGCTACAGGACAAATAATTGATTATAAAAAGATTGCTTGGCAGGAAAACAAAACATCAGCTACTGTAAGCTATAGTAATTCTAGTTTTGAAATCTCTATTTACAATAGAATTTGGGAGAAAAAAGAAGAAGTATTATCGAGAGATAATGAATTAAAAAACATTGTATTTAGCAAAAAAGAAACTTTCGTTTTAGATAAAGGGAAGTTTATTCTGAAGCCTTAACGTATTGTATTTTAATACAATAAAAAGACTAATTTCAACCAAAAATTTAAATAGGGCCTGCTGAAAATCTCTCATAATCTGAATTTTCATCAGGCCTTAAATGTTTTATTTCGATACAATATTCATTGCAACCAATTCTGTAATATTGTGGACTTTTAACAAGATGATTTTAGGGATTTAGCTAATAATCAAAGTATAATATTAATATAAAAATGAATGTTCAATCGAAGCTTTTGTTATTAGCATTCTTACTTTTTGCTAGTTTAATACTCCCAACAACACATCTTTTTGCACAACAAAATATAATCTTAACGCTTAAAGATTCAAAAACTAAAAAGCCAATTGAATATGCTTCAATTACTTTTCAAAAGCAGTATTATTTGTCGGATATATACGGACAGTCGAGAATAAATTATGCTAAAAACAATGAAAACGACACAATTTATGTAACCATTATTGGATATAAAACTGTTAAACACCCAGTAAATCAGTTTAAATCAAATTTAGAATTGCTTATTGAAGAATCAAACTTTGAATTTAAGGATGTAATTATTGCTGGATACAAAAAAGAAGTACTTTTCAATTTTATAAGAGATGGAATTTTAAAGGCTAAAAAAGCCATGAAACCATTTTCTGCACAAATTGTAACATTAACATTTGGAGAAAATAATTTATACCCAATTGAGTTTTTAAATGGGCTTTATAATGTTCAAAATACTAAATCAGGACTTAATAACACTGAGATTTATTTGGGAAATTTGACCATGAAAAATGAAAACTTGTTTCAAAATTACATGTCAATTGGGAATACAAAACTTCTTTTATCATCAAATCTCTTAGGTATCCCAAGTATCTATTTTCATAATCCATTTGCATTATCTTATAAAAGTCAAGCTGATGTTTTAAATCTGGATTTCAAGAACTTAGGCTCAAATAAACTAAATATCAAATTTAAACACCCAAAAGTGGAAGGTGAAATCATTTACAATTTGATTTCTGGTTTTGTTGAATCTTGCAATATGGAATGGAAATATTTCAAAAATCTGCCAATTGTTCCTTTATCTAATTCTGGGTATTTATCTGATAGTATGATAATTAAAAGTAAACAATACTTTGTTGATGGAAAACTATTAGCACAAAATTTAAGGTTAAACTACCATTATAATTCAGAAAAAATTCAAACTCAAACTTATCTTACTTTTATTTCTGATACATTAAATGATTTACCTTTAAATAGCTTAGAATTTAACAATGATTATCTAGATATTCTTTCAAAACCTGATAATCTCATTGAAAATCAATCTTTAAATAGTTCTTTAGGTGAAATATTATCAGACCAATTAAGCAAAAACATTGAATTAGAATCTCTTATAGAAGGTCAGCAAATAGATAAAGTACAAATAGAAAAAATAACAGGAATTGCTTATTTCAATTCTAATTGGAGATTAAATTGGGAGCTAATTCCGGATTGTAAAACGAATTATAAAGAAACAAAAATTTCAATAAACCTATTTGCTCAAAAAGTTAAAAATCGCTATAAAACAGCTACATACATTGATTATTTGAGCACAATTTATTGCAATGAAAGAAATGAGTCGGCGAGTATTTATTTAACTTTAGCATTGTTGGTGGGAGAAAAATATCGACTTGAGCTTGACAAACAGCTTAATTCCAATGAACAAGGAAAGAATTCTCAATTGATTTATAATAATGTAATTAAAAAAATGAATTCAGAATTATGGCGATTAAAATTCGAAACTAATGGTGGCAATAATTTTGAAGAAGTTGAGAAATGGAAAAAGCAACTCATTGAATATAGTCCGTTTTAAACTTTCAATTCAAAACTTAATAAAACTTAATAGTCTGAAATCGTGCATAATAATGAGCCAAAATTAAATTAGGAATCCAACTTAGCCAAGCTACTAATGCATACATTGTTGTGGAAGGAAGATGGAAGAAAAACGGCAAAACCATTACATAAAAACGCAAGCTTAATGCCGATAAACAAAGCCCAAAACTCAAACTCATCCAATAATAATGGGAGTTAAAATTCATCTCTTTTGCCTTTTTATAAGCTATAAATGTAGTTAGCATCCATAATACTGCGCTAAGTACAAAAGAAATTTTGCCATAAATACCACCATTTCCGTAAAACCCCATAATCATTCCTCCAGGACCAGAAATAGTTAAAATCAATATCACATATAATTTCCCTAACACTCGATGAATTTTGGGATAAATAAGCCTGATTTGATTAAAAAACTGTAAAAAGCCAAAAATCAATACGAAAATTGAAGACCAAACATGGATTTTAAATCCTATTTGCCAAGTTAATTTATGCTGTACCGAAATTTTGCTCAATAAAAACCTGGTTTCTGGATTTGCTGAAAAATAGGGGATGCTAATCCGAATCATAGCCACTATTCCAAAAACAATAAAGATAAAAAGCAAAATATGAATTGTTCTTTTTAAAATTATCATGATTGTAAATTAAAAATAATGGTAAATCGAGCTTTAATTGGAGTCAAATTTAAATCAACAAAGTTATTAAACTCTAAATTTTCCAAAATCAAACAATACGACTTATCAATAAAACTTCAATAAATATCAATTATCAATAATGATTTTAAAAATCTCTTATTAAAGTACAATTTTCATGATTAAAATCTTTGATTTAAAGCCAATTTAATAGGAAATTGCAGAACCTTTACATGAGAATATGAGAAAAACCAACTTTATAAAAGATTGGATATTTAACTATAGAAATGATTTAGAAGTTACTACCAAACTTTTTATTATTAGTAATTTTATTGTTTCAGTAACATGCTTTGTTGGTTTTGTTGGAAATGCGTTATTAGGATTTTCACTAGAATTAATATTGCTAACATTTTTGATGTTTGTTACAAGTGGAATTCTTTTTTTCTACGTACGACAGTTAGGTTATGCCACTAAAAAAATGGGCATATTATTAACCTTATTCAATTTATTGTTTATGTTAATTTTTTGGCCAAGAAATGGAGGATTTTCTGGGCCGATTTTGCTTTACTATTCAATTATACCCATATGCTTAGGAATTTTTCTTAGTAGAAAAGAATCATATATCTCATTGGTAATAGGCTATTTATTGACTATTGGATTCTTAGTAACTTATTTCCTAAACGACTCATGGATAATACCTTATGAAAGTAAACTAGTTCAGTTAATTGATTATACCATTTCTTTGTTTATGGTTGCTTGGAGTGTTCTTGAGATTTCTTTGTTTTATAAAGAACAGCAACAAAAACTGCTAAATGATTTAGCAGAAAAAAATAGACTTATTGAGCTGCAATACACAGGTTTACAAGATCTTGATAATTATAAAAATCTTGTTTTTGCAACATTATCTCACGATATAAAAACACCAATTAAAAATGCAAAAACCATTTTCGAACTTCTATTAGATGATGATTTAGACAAAGAAGAAAAGAATAGAATTATTGAATTGGCTAGTATTCAGATGGCAGAAACTGGCAGTTTAGTTGAGAATATATTGTATTGGGCAAAATCTCAAATGAATGGTTTAAAAGTAAATAAAACTGAATTTAAGCTGAAAGATTCGATAGACCAAGTATTGAGCAACAATCAAATTCAATTAAAATACAAACAAATTGAGCTACATAAAAATGTTTCAGATGGAATTTTTGCTTATGGCGACAAAGAATTCTTTGAAATTATTTTAGGCAATTTGGTTAAAAACGCCATAAAATACTCAAATTCAGGAGCTAAAATCACCATTATAACCCGCAGCAATGCCGATAGAATGATTGATATTCAGGTAATTGATGAAGGGATTGGAATTCCTGCTGATAGAATGAAAGATATATTTTCGGTAGGAATTAGCACCAGAGGAACATTAAACGAAAAAGGAACTGGATTAGGCTTAAAAATCTCAAAATTATATACAGAACTTAACGGAGGTGAAATTTACATTTTTAGTAAAGAAGGTGTAGGTAGCAAAATTGGATTTACGATTCCGCAAATGTAATAGGTAACTGACCTTATTATTTTTTTAGATTTATTAGGTACTCAGATCAAAATCTACCAACTTTTATTTCTGATTATTATTGATTTTAAAAGGAAATTGAATTCAATTCTTGAGCTTTTTAATACTTTAAAATATCCTATAATTAATATTATGTTAAATAGCAATGTTCACATAATAAAGTACTTAAGTCCGTTCTAAGTACTTTAAGGCATAATATCCGCCAGAATCTAACAATTTTAAATCCCCTATTTTTCATCCAATTTCTTTATAAATACAAAGGTCCAAACTTTTGAATCTTTTTTGCAGCCAGCTCAATCCCACTTTTAATACAAGCTGCAGAATCTAGTCCTTCTAATCTACTGCTTAAAAATCCGGCCCAAAATGCATCACCAGCTCCTGTAGTATCTTTAACATCATTTACAAAAACAGCTTCGGCTTTAATCCATTCTCTAGATTCATTTGTATACCAAACGCCATCCGAGCCACATGTTAAGCACGAAATTGATGTATTGTATTGATTTAGAAACTCTTTGGCCATTTTAACATCAGCTGAATCATTTCCAATAAACCTTCTAAAGTCATCAAGACTCATTTTAAGCAAAGGTTTCATGCTACATAAATCTTCAAAAACACTTATTCCATTGTCGTTCTGCCAAATCTGAGGCGCAAAGTTCCAATCAACTGAAATTTCTTTTCCTATTACAAATGCAGATTTAAAAGCTACTAAAATATTTTCTCTAGCTGGTTCTTTACTTAAAGCAAAAGCACTGGTATGCAATATTTTAGACTCTTTTATTAAGCCAGTTTCTATTTGTGGAATTTGAGAATCAGCCATTCTATAAGCTATAAAATCTGGTGAGTTTTTGCTTTTGCCAACTAAAACCAATGAGCTTGGGAAATCTTCATTTCTAGTAATATAACTAGAGTTCAATCCAACTTTAGCCAAATTTTCAATAAGAAAGTCCCCTACCGAATCTGTTCCTACACAAGCACTTAGCTCTGCATTTTTACCCAGCCATTTTAAATTGGCACATAAATTTGCAGGACTTCCACCTTGAAACATTTCGAATGATTTCACCTGCGACAAATTATTTACATAATCGCCACTAATTAAATCAGCTAATAATTCTCCTATTGCTAAAACATCAATTTTCATACAATCCTTTCTCTGCTAAAATGTATCCTGCGGCACTCCAACTGCAAAAAGCTATGCCATTTGGTTTTCCGGTTTTTGAATTCAAACATTCATTAAACTCCCATCTATCTTCTTCATTTATAGCTAAATGACAAGCTTTTTCTATACTTAACTTTAATCGTTCAGAAAATTCTGGAGCTAAAGGCTTCAATGCTGCTGCCATTAATCCATTCCAAACAGGCCAAATTCCTCCATTGTGAAACTCATTTGCCTGATTTCTAAATCGATAAGCATAATTATTCTTTAAAACTTCCATCTGCTTTTCACCTTCTTGTATACTAGGGTGAAATGATGGAAAAAGCTGCTCATTTGAATTAAACCAATTTCCTAGATTAGCTATTATTTGTTCCTGTATTTCAGCACTTCCCAATTTTAAAATTAATGCCATTGCATTGGCTTGTAAATCGAAAAATGGGTAAACTTCAGCTGGATTAAATCCCATTAACCAAAAAGATTCAGGGAATTGCTCTTTTTCTCTGTTTAATAATGGCAAATATGGATTTAAACCTAAGTTTTCTTTCCAGTAATTCTGCTCTATTACTTCTCTAATTTTTAGTGCTTTACTTTTCCATATCTCAACTTCAAATTGAACTGAAGCAAGTTCTAATGCATATAATCTCAAAAGTTGATCAAAGAGAATATACCCATGTTGAAAATACTCATCGGCCCAATCTCCACTTAAAGGAACATAAATCAAATGTTTGCCATTAAACTCCCAAGCTTCCAAAACCTCAAATGCTTTTTTTACTTGAGGAAATAAGCGTTGTTTCATTTCCTCACTATGCACCTTTTTCAAATAAGAGCACAATCCAATTATTGCCCAGGATGGATTATCAGCTCTTCCAACTGCTCCGCCATAACTCACTTTTCCTGTTTCAGGAATTACATTTGAAGGAAAATAGCCAATTGGGTGTTGGAATTTAAAAATGGTTTCTAAAGTACTTTTAAAGGTAAGTATCAAATCGTTGTCTCCACTAGCCAATGCTGCTAAGCCACAAACAACTCCATCTCTTGTCCAGATTCTAGAATAGTTATCCTGACCATTAGCACTTGCTAAAAATCCTTCTTTTACAGATGCTTCTTTTAAAACATCTATGGCTCTACCATAAACCTCTGTTAGCATCTTATCTAAAAATATAAACTACTGTAAATGTGATAACAAGAAGTATTACACTCAAAATTCTGTAATTATTGTACCACTTAATTCCTTTCATTTCAATGGTTTCTTCTTTGAAAAGTTGTGGATTCCAGACCAATCCTTTTAATTCTTCTTTTGGTTTTGCTGGTCCAGTTAATGAAACCAAATAAGTGACACTTAAACAGGCAGCAAAAATCATTGGTGCTTTTAATAAGAATGGAATTCCCGCAGCCCATTCATTTCCAAGCATTTGAAGTAAAACAAATCCAATTCCGAAGATGAAACCAGTAATTAATCCTGCAAATGCGCCATTTGAAGTTGTTCTCGATGAAAACAATCCTGCAAGAAAAACCGCAACAACTGGTGGTGAAATCAGAGCCAATACACCTTGCATATAATCCATAAACGATTCTGCTTTAGCTATTTGTGGAGCCCATAATACTGCAATTACCATAAAGAACATCGTTGCAATTTGTCCGCTTAATACTAATTTTTTGGAGCTGATGGTCGGATTGAATTTTTGTATAATATCCATACTCACCAATGTTGATGCAGAGTTTAATGTTGCACTAACAGCTGATGCCATTGCTGCTAAAAATCCCGCAATTGTTAATCCTATTAATCCACTTGGTAGAAATTTAAACAACAAAGTTGGATATGCTTCACTACTATCCTTTAAGTTTGGAAGTAGTTGAATTGCAATAATTCCTGGAAATACCAATAAAAATAAAACTGGAATTTTTAATAATCCCGCAAATAATGCACCTTTTCTTCCTTCATCTATATTCTTGGCGCTCAAGGCTCTTTGAACTATAAATTGATTATTACACCAAAAATAAAATCCTAATAAAGGAACACCTAAAACCAAACCTAGCCAAGGCATACTCTTATTTGAATTTGGCAATACCAAATGCATCATATGATCTCCTTTTACATTAGCTAAGGCTTTAATTTCTTCCCAAGAACCGGCATTTTGAAAAACCAAAAATGCTAAAACACAAGCAGAAAATAGAAGAATCAAAGTATTAATAACCTCTGTTTTCATAACACTAGACAATCCACCCAAAACAGTATAAGATGCTGCAAATAAAGCCAATGCACCAATTACCAAATAAGGATTTAAATCTCCAGCAATGAATGAAATGGTTTTATATCCTGCGTATAAAGTACCCGCAGTATCAATAAATATGTTTCCAATGAGGGTAATTACCGAAAAATAAAAGCGACTTCGGTAATCAAAACGTTTTTCAAAAAACTCAGGCATAGTATAAATGCCAGTTTTGATATAAAAAGGTAAAATAAAAATACAAAAAATAACCAGCACCACAGAACCCATCCACTCATAATTAAAAACTGAAATACCGCCATTATATGCGCCTCCGGTAATGGCAACCAGCGAATTGCTTGAAATATTAGCTGCAAACATCGACAATCCAATAACTGGCCAAGTCATTGATTTTCCGCCAAGAAAGTATTCTTCTGAACTCGATTTTTTTCCGGATTTAATTCCGTAAATGATAATTCCTGTTACATAAACAAAAATTATAATGAGGTCGATTTGTGTAATATTCATATTTGATTTACTAAGCTAAATTTAAAATCCTTAAATGAAAACCGGGGCCGATAAATCGGCCCCGATTTCTCCCACCAACAAAAACAATTTTACTGTCTTGCAATTAAACAGTGCTTTTTAAAAGCTCAATCTTAAAGTAGCAGAAATAGATCTACCCATAATTGATCTTGCTCTAATAATATTATCTGTGTTTTCGGTAATTGAACCTTCTTCTGATTCTGTAATACCAATGGCATTCAGTAAGTTATTACCATTTAAAGAGAACATTAAATTCTTAGTTACTGCAAAATTTGCATAAGCGCCAGTTATTACATAAGCAGGCATTACCAATTTATTATCGTCTTGAGCATAAGATGCTCCAGTTCCAATAAAGTTCAATCCAACTGAATGTTTACCCATTTTGTAATTAGCAAACAAATTATAAATTACTGGTGATTGTCTTCTTGGTGTTTTGTCTTTGTTAGCACCTGAAGTGATTTTAGCATTTGTATAAGTCAAACTTCCTCTTAAATCGAAGTTTTTATTAATAGAATAAGTTCCTTCAATTTCTAAACCCATTGATTGATAATCGTTTTCTATAACTTTTTGAGTTGTAGCTTCATAGCCACCTTGCTCATTAACATTTGCATAAAATCCTGTTACAAATAATCCACCTTTTTTATGTCTTAATTTGTAACCAATTTCACCTTGTGAAATTTCATCGTAAGTTGCTCTTGCATCTCCACCAGCTAAAATTGAAGAACTGAATAAAATTCTATCAGCTTTTGCTGCTGCACCAGTGCTATATCTACCAAAAACTGCACTCGATTCATTTAATTTATAATTTGCACCAACTGAATATGATAAATAGTTATAAGTATAATCAACTGCTGTAGATGCAGCATAGTTGATTGATGAAACGCTGATTTCATTTGCAGAAATTACACCATCATTATTCATATCAGATGTTGATTGTGATGCACCTGCAAATGTTCCTGTTACATGACCAATATCGTATCTCAAGCTAGCATCAACCGATAAATCTTTCATATCGAATGTTGCACCAACAGTTGGAGCAGTGATATCATACTTCGTATCGTAACTTCTTGTACAACAATTTCCCCAAACTGGAACTCCATAAGCAAATTGTCCATTATGTGTTAATCTAGTTGCACCAGTATCGATATTTAACAATCTTCCACCATCACCATTTACATCCATTAAGTATGAATTCCACAACCAAGTCATTGAAACTGTTTGGTTTGATTTGTATAAACCTACATTGATATTAATATTATCGTTTACTTTCTTTTTGATTTTGAAATCGTTAACAAACAAATTGAAGTTTCTTAATTCAGTATCAAATAAGTGAACCAACATTGCTTTATCACCTGTAAATGCAGCACCATTATCAGCATAAGTTAAAGTAGGATTATTTAATGTCCATCCCATTGCGCCTTGTAATGCAGTTAATTGAGAAGCAGTTGAACCAACACTAGCAGGAAATGGAGCTATGAAGTTTCCATTATTAATAGAAAAACGACCACGGTTTTCTAATGACCAACCTTCACCTAAATCGAAATTAAATTCAGCACCAATTGCTTTTGAAACTGGGTGCATTCCATCAGAAATATCAGCTCTTCTTAATTCACCGCTGTTTCCATATCCAACGCTTTGTTGTAAAAATGGTGAATGTAATGTTCCTCTTAAAGCATCGAAGGTAGAAAGTGATTTGTAAACAGGATCTGCATTTGTTCCAGAAACTTGAATTGGCATTGGCATATAAGCAGCAGCTCTGTCATTTAAAAACTTCATGTATAAACGAGCATATCCTTTGCTGAATTTCTTAGTTAAACTTGCTTTAATTTGTCCGCCATTGTTAGCATTATAACCCGCAGTTCTAACACCTTCGCCAGTTCTATAGAAACCACCAATATGAAAACTTAAATCTTTGCTAATTGGACTTCCATAATCGAAATCTGTTCTGAAGCTTTGGTAATCTAAACCTAAAGTATTAGCAACACTTCCACCCTCTACTTCACCAGTTTTGCTGATAAAGTTAATGATACCAGCTGGAGAATTGCTCGACATTGTTGATGCAGAACCTCCACGAATTGCCTCGATTCTAGAAATACTTTGGTCGGCTCTTAAAAAAATATCTGAAGTAGCAAAAGCCATATCACCAAATTGTAATACAGGTAATCCATCTTCTTGTAATTGAAGGTATTTTGAACCTCCAGATGAAATTGGAACACCACGAACTGTGATATTTGTGTTTCCATCTCCAGCAGAAGCTTCAGAACGAATACCAGGAATAGCTCTAAAAATTTCAGCCGTTGTTCTTGGTGCGGCTTGATTAATGTTTTCAGCTCTTAAGGTTGAAATCGAAACACTCGATTCAAGTTTTGATTTAGGATTTGTTACCCCAGTTACGACCATTTCTTTCAAACCCATTTGGTCTTGTTTTAAAGAAAAGTTTTGAGTGAAATTTTCACCACTAAAAGCAATTGTAGCTTTTGCTTTTTCATAACCAACCATAGTTGCAACAACTACAGCTTCTTCCATTCCTGAAGCATCAAAACTTAATTTGTAGTTTCCTTTTTCATCACACATGTTTCCAATTTGTGTTCCAGAAATCATTACCACAGCACCAGGCATTGGTGCATTGGTTTCATCCAATACTTGGCCCTTAATTGTCTTTGTTTGAGCCATTGAAATTAGTGATGCTAAACTAAAGCCTAGACTTAACATCAATTTCATGTAATTTTTTCTCATATAATATTTGATTAGGTGAATCGAAGTTATCAGACCACACTATGACTTGTTCCGCAACAAACTCCGCAAACCATTGCGCAAACGTTTGTTGTGGATAAGTTTGGACTAAAACCAATTCAAAATCAGCATAAAAGAGAAGAAAAAATGCAAATTGAATTCTAAAAGCTGCAATTAAATTGATGCAAAAATCTAGATTTCTCTGTTAACGCTTTCTATGCTAAAAGCAGGTATACAAACACTCCAATAATTAGCTGGTTCTTCAAAAGGATTTGAATATTTTATCCTTGCTCCAGCCTTGATTAATAAGGTTTCTCCAGCATTAAGTATTACTTCTTCCCCATCTATTTCAATTAGTTTTTTACCGCTAATCATTATTGTAACTTCATCAAATGTGGGTGTTTGATGCGGTTCCGACCATCCATTTGGGGCAATCATGTGGGCAATACTAAATTTCGAATCGCCACTGCTAGCCAAGCCAAAATGTTCTTCAATGGTTTTTCCATCGTTGGTTGGTACTACAAATGGATTTTGTTGTAGGATATATTTTTTCATCTTGTTTTTTTTATTTCCAAATAACATTAAAAAATACAATTAGTTGCCAAATCCCATGAATTAATATTCTTGCTCCAACATTTGTAGGTTTGGAATGTATCAATTGAATTTATATATTGTATTTAAATCCATGAATAGAGTTACCATTAAGGACATAGCCAGATACCTCAATATCAACCCATCAACAGTATCTAGGGCATTACGAAACCATCCTGATGTGAGCGCAAAAGTTAAGGAATCGGTGGTTCAATTAGCAGATAAACTAGGTTATAAACCCAATTTTGCTGCCATCAATTTAAGAAAAGGAAAAAGCGGTACTATAGGATTAATTATCCCTGAAATTGCTAATTATTTCTTTCCAAATGTTGTAAAAGCAGTTGAAGAAATTGTTCATGAAAGTGGTTACAATTTATTGATTCTACAATCGAATGATAGTTTAGATAGAGAAATTCAAAACGCTGAAATCTGCGCCAGACTTGGTGTTGAAGGAATTTTAATTTCTTTAACAAAAGAAAGTTCAGACATTGAGCATTTTCAGGAACTCATGTATAATGGCACTCCTATTGTATTTTTCGATAAAATTATTCATGATACAGTTGCATATAAAGTTACAATTCCTGGAGAGCAAGCTGCTTATGATGCGGTGAATTTTTTATTGAGTAAAAACAAAAATGCCAAACGTATTGCTGGTATTTTAGGTGATGAACGCCTTTCAATTACACAAGACAGATTGAGTGGTTTTAATAGGGCTTTGCGCGAACATCAAGTAAAAGCTAGTCCAGGCCAAGTTCATTATGCCCATAATTCGTTTGAAGCTGGTGAAATTTTTGAAGAACTTTGGTCGAATCCAAAACGTCCAGATTGTATGTTTTTAATGAGTGATGAAATTTTGGAAGGTGTAATGAAAAAGGTTTATAAAATGAAACTGAACCTTCCTCATGAAATGAAAATAATTTGTATGAGTGATGGCTTTCTTCCAACCTTATACAATTTCGACTTCCCTTATATAAAAACTTCGGGTTTTGATTTAGGTAAAGCAGCGGCTGAGTTATTATTCAAACTTATGAACAATAAGCCAATGTCGACACAAACCTATTTTATTGAAACTCCCTTGGTTGATCCAGATTATATCGCACCTTTAAGAATGAGTTTAGATGCAAGCAACAAATCATGATTCAATTTATAGAATTGCTGCAATCTGGGCTTTTGCAGAATCTGGTTTAGGCGGATTAATGCATGCATTTAAAATTCCTTTTACTGGAATTTTTATTGGTGGAATGGCGGTGATTATGTTAATACTTTTAGCTCATCAAACTTCAAGTAAAAACATTATTCAAATGACACTTTTGGTAATGTTAGTAAAGCTAATTGCTAGTCCACAAGCCCCTGCTCCTGCTTATTTAGCCGTTGCTTTTCAAGGATTTTCTGCTGCTTTAATTTTTGGAATCATTCCTCATAAAAAAATTGCAAGTCTTTTATTTTCTGTATTAGCAATGATGGAATCGGCTTTGCAAAAAATCATCATTACAACCCTTATTTATGGAAAAGCTTTTTGGGAATCAATAGATATGTTTTCTCAATCTGTACTTAAAGATATGGGAACATTCTCTGACTTTGAGTTAAGCTGGTGGCTAATTGCAAGCTATTGCGGCATTTATTTTGTTTGGGGATTTTTTCTTGGTTTTTGGGGATTATCGATTCAAAAAAGAAAAGAACAAATGGGCGTTCATCTTTCTAATTTTATAAAAGAAAATCAAATTGAACTACCTACTGAACTCGAATCAAAACATAAAAAACACAAAAACATTTTGCCTTTTATTTCAATTGGGATAATCATTGGAATGATGTCTATTTTTTATTTTATGGGATTTAAAAGTAAAGAGATTGTTTGGGTTTTAATGAGAAGTTTATTTGCTTTACTTTTTATGATTTTCGTATTAAATCCAATCATTAAATTCTATTTAAAAAGATGGTCAGAAAAGCAATCAGATAAAAGAAAAAAAGAAATTGACTTGGTATTAGGGCAATTGCCTTTTATTAAAGAAAATTGGTATTTATCGAAAGAAATTACACGAATTTCAAATATTGGAAACAGAAGTATTTTTAGAACACTAGAAACTTTTATTTTTTTGAGTTTATCTAATTATGATTCCAGCAGAAAATAGAATTATTATTTTAAGTGATGATATAAGAACTGGAAAATCAATTGCTTTATCCAATTGGCTGAAAAACATCCGTTCTAAGGGTGGATTTCTAACGCCAGATATTGATAATAAAAGGAAGTTACTGAGTCTAAATACAGGAATTTATCACAATTTTGAAGTTGAAGAAACAGCAGTTGATAAGGTCTCAATTGGCCGTTTTCATTTTTCAAAAAAGGTTATGGATGATGCTGCTGAGGAAGTATTATACATTATTGATAAAGGCGTTCAGTATTTAATAATTGATGAAATTGGTAGACTTGAAATTGAATCAAATTTGGGCTTCTTCCCTATTTTAAATGAGCTAATTTCAAGTTATCAAAAACCAGGATTGGGTTATTTAATATTAGTAATTCGACAATCACTTTTACAAAAAGGAATTGAAAAATTTCATCTTCAAAATGCCAAAATATTAAACTTAAATGAGTTTAATTCTGCCATTCAAAGCCAAGGTTTAGTTTTAGCTGGTGGAGAATCTAGTCGTATGGGAATCTCAAAAGGTTTAATTAATTACCACGGGCTTAATCAACAAGATTTTTTATACAAAGAATTATCAAAACATTGTGAAAAGGTATACTTGAGTTTGAAACAAAATACTTTTGAAAACAATCCTAGTAATTTACCAAGCATAATCGATAATCCTCTATTTGCTGATAAAGGCCCAATGTCGGCTTTGATTAGTGCTATACTAGAAAATCCATTAGCTAATTGGTATGTTTTAGCCTGCGATTATCCCTATTTAAAATGCAGAGATATTGAGTTTTTATACAAGTTTTTTATTAATTCTGAAGCAAGTGTTTGTTTTGGAAAAGATAAAACATACGAGCCTTTATTGGCAATTTATCACAACAATGATTTTAATACTTTATGGAAAATGTTTAGTAAAGGAAATGAATCATTAAAGAAATTTCAAGATACTATAAAACCTAAAGTTTTAATGCCAATTCATGATGATATTTTAATAAGTGTGGATACCCCAGAACAAATGAATGAAGCTAAATTGAAATTATGAAAAACAGTGGTGTTAAAGTTTTTTCGATTAAATCGTATAAAGAGCAAAATGCTGATAGTAAAGATGACTTATTAGTTGTTGAAGAGCCTTTAGAGATAAGACTAAGATATGGCTTAATTAACGATAGAAAAGAAATGAACTTGGCTATTACTATGCGCACGCCAGGCCACGACTTTGAATTGGTTCGAGGTTTTTTGTTTAGTGAAGGAATTATTCATAAAGTAAATGACATTATCAGTATTAAATATTGTATAAATACCAAAGAGGAAGAAGAAAATAATATTGTTAAAGTTGAACTTTCTGAAACTGTATTATTGGATGAAAAGTTATTTAAAAGAAATTTTTATATTAGTTCTAGTTGCGGTGTTTGCGGGAAATCAAGTATAGAATCTGTAATGGATTCTTGTAATATAAAAGTTGATTCTAATACCAAATTTAAAGCTTCTACCCTCTTATTATTGCCTGATGCATTAAGGAATGAACAAATAAGTTTTAAATATACTGGAGGCTTACATGCATCAGCTTTATTTGATGAAAATGCGAAGATTATTTTATTAAGGGAAGATGTAGGTAGGCATAATGCATTAGACAAAGTTATTGGAGCTAGTTTAGGGAATTCTTTAATAAATTATGGCTTAATTTTAAGTGGTCGCATTAGCTTCGAACTTATGCAGAAAGCGGCCATGGCGGGAATTCAATTGGTTTGTGCAATTGGAGCTCCATCGAGCTTAGCAGTCGAAATGGCCAAAGAGTTTAATATCACATTAATTGGTTTTCTTAAATCAGATAGAATGAATATTTATGCTGGAGAAGAACGAATTATCTATTAAGAAAAAAGCAAAACATATGAACCTTTATGGTTCATGAAATTGAGCTAATTAGATTGTTTATTAAACCAATTAAAATCAAACTTCAAACCCAAAATCTAACGACTCAGAAGGAGTCGTATGTTTATAGCAATCTCCCGATGAATTGGTGCGACCCTGAAGGGGTCGAATTGCATTTTGCAGGAATGTTGCTATAAACATGTGAACCTTTCTGGTTCAGAAGATTTTGCTAAATTAGTTGCTTGTTGAAAAATATCAAATTCATGTTTCAAAATAGAAAACGCACGACTCAGAAGGAGTCGCATGTTTATAGCAATCTCCCGATGAATTAGTGCGACCCTGAAGGGGTCGAATTGCATTTTGCAGGAATGTTGCTATAAACATGTGAACCTTTCTGGTTCAGAAGATTTTGCTAAATTAGTTGCTTGTTGAAAAATATCAAATTCATGTTTCAAAATAGAAAACGCACGACTCAGAAGGAGTCGCATGTTTATAGCAATCTCCCGATGAATTGGTGCGACCCTGAAGGGGTCGAATTGCTTCCTCATGAATGTTTCTATAGACATGTGAACCTTTCTGGTTCAGAATACTGAGCAAATTCTATCGTTAATTTATACCAATTAAAATCAAGTTTTATAACGAAATCTCACGACTCTGAAGGAGCCGTATGTTTATAGAAATACTCTCAAAAAATATGCGACCCTGAAGGGGTCGAATTGTGTCCTCATGAATGTTTCTATAAACATGTGAACCTTTCTGGTTCATTAAATTCAAAAATTCTTAAACAATCAAGTTTAAATCAATCATACCATTCAAATAAATATTCATCTTTAAAATCAATATTAAACTTACTAAGAAATTCAATATATTCTGATTTAAAGGACTTTTTCATATGATGCGCTTTTTGATTATTAATATATTTTATAACTGCTTCTAAAGCAGATTGATTGTAAGAAAAAGCACCAAAACCTTCCTGCCATGAAAATTTATATTTTGAAAAACTTCTTTCATTAATAAACACATTTGAGGATTTTTTTATTTCTCTAATTAAATCTGATAAACAACATGATGGCTTCATTCCAATCAATATATGTATATGATCAGGCATACCATTTATAGCTAATATTTTTTGATTTTTATTTTCGACAATACCTGTGATATATTTATAAAGGTCTTCTTCCCAACTCTCATTTATTAAAGATTGTCGACCTTTTACAGCGAAAATAATTTGAATATATATTTGTGAATACGAACCCGGCATATTCTCAAAAGTCTATTGAATATTTTATAAAACAATGACATGTAATAAAATTTAAGGCTTACCTAAATAACATTAATAGTTTCCTTAAAAATTGCATTTTTTACAAAAAAATTAAAAATTTTATGCAACCACCTTCGGTGTCGAATTTCATACTTATGAATATCTCTATAAACATGTGAACCTTTCTGGCTCAACAGATTGCGCAAATTCTATCCTTAATTTATACCAATTAAAATCAAGTTTTATAACGATATCTCATGACTATGAAAGAGTCGAATGCTTATAGGCCAACCTCGTTGAAGATAAGACCCTGAAATGGTTGTATTGTATTCTCATGAATGCTTATAATTTGGCAAATCATATGATTTAACAATTCTAAAAACAAAAATGCCGCTCCAAAATTGAAGCGGCATTTTTTTTATTTTAAACCAATCAACTATTCTGTTGGTGGTGTTTCATCTTCTGGAGTTGTTTCTTCTGGAGAAACTTCTGCATTGTCTTCAGGAATATCTATTGTTAAATCAATTGGTCCATCAATTATAGTTCCATCATCTTCTAACAATTCATCTTCTTCACCTTCAATTACATCAATTTTAGCAACTGATGCAATCTCGTCTTTTCCACCAATATTAATCAACCTAACACCTTGAGTTACGCGACCCAATACTCTTAAGTCTTTCATGGCTAAACGAATGGTAATACCTGACTTATTGATAATCATGATATCGTTGCTATCATCCACATCTTTAATAGCTACCAATTTACCAGTTTTATCAGTAATATTCATAGCACGAACACCTTTACCACCACGATTGGTAATACGGTACTCTTCTACCTCAGAACGTTTACCCATTCCATTTTCACTAACTACCAAAACATTGGTTGTAGCAGGATCGGCAATAGAAACCATTCCAATAACTTCATCACCTTCATCTAAACGTATTGCTCTAACACCAGTGGCATTTCTACCCATCGGACGAACTGTACTTTCGTTAAAACGAATTGCTTTTCCTAATCTTGAAGCAATAATGATTTCGCTGGTACCACTGGTTAATCTGGCTTCAACCAAATGATCGCCTTCTCTAACTGTGATTGCATTAATACCATTTGCTCTTGGGCGACTATATGCTTCCAATGTTGTTTTTTTGATAGTACCTTGTTGGGTTACCATAATTACATTGGCTTGGTTGATATATTCTTGGTCGTTAAGGTTTTTAACATTCAAGAATGCTTTCACTTTATCATCAGCAGGCATATTGATAAGGTTTTGAATTGCTCTACCTTTAGAAGTTTTTTCTCCTTCTGGAATTTCAAAAATCCTCAACCAGAAACATCTTCCTTGTTCTGTAAATAATAACAAGAAATTATGGTTGGTTGCCATGAAAATGTATTCTACAAAATCTTCTTGACGTTTAGCAACGCCTCGGCTTCCTCTTCCACCGCGGTTTTGTGTGCGGTATTCGCTTAATGAAGTTCTTTTAACATAACCCAAATGTGAAATGGTAATAACCACGTCATCATCTGGAATAAGGTCTTCCATGCTCATTTCGTTTCCACTCATTTCAATAATTGAACGACGAGCATCAGCATATTTTTCCTTCATTTCAAGTAACTCATCCTTGATAATTTTCATTCTGATAGATTCATCAGCAAGAATTTCTCTTAAATGAGTAATGAATTTCATTAATTCAGCATATTCAGCGCGTATTTTATCTCTTTCAAGTCCGGTTAAACGCTGTAATCTCATATCTAAAATAGCTTTCGCTTGAATTTCAGATAATTTGAAGTTTTCCATTAATCCTGATTTTGCATCATCTGGATTAACACTTTTTCTAATTAATGCAATAACTTCATCTAAATGATCTAATGCAATTAATAAACCTTCTAAAATATGAGCTCTTTTTAAAGCCTCATCCAATTCATATTGAGTTCTTCTAACTACAACTTCATGTCTATGTTCAACATAAAATTTAATTAAACCTAATAAGTTTAATGTTTCTGGTCTTCCTTTTACCAAACAAACATTATTAATATTAAACGAAGTTTGTAATTGAGTGTATTTATATAATTTGTTTAAAATTACATTTGGAACTGCTTCACGTTTTAAATCGTAAACAATACGCATTCCATCTCTATCACTCTCATCTCTGATATCAGAAATTCCTTCAATTACTTTTTCATTGATTAACTCTGCAGTTCTTTCAATTAAGCTTGATTTATTTACTTGATAAGGAATTTCAGAAACTATGATTTGGTTTTTACCAGTTGCAGAAGTTTCAAAATTAGCTTTAGCACGCATCACTATTCGTCCGCGACCAGTTTCAAAAGCTTCTTTTACACCCTCGTAACCATAAATTGTACCACCTGTAGGAAAATCTGGTGCCTTCACGTACTTCATTAAATCGGCAACTGTAACATTATTATTATCAATATATGCTACTACACCATCAATAACCTCACCTAAGTTATGCGGAGCCATATTTGTGGCCATACCAACAGCAATACCAGAAGCGCCATTCACTAATAAATTAGGAATTTTTGCTGGCATTACAGTAGGTTCTTGCAAACTATCGTCGAAATTGGGACGAAAATCAACTGTATTCTTCTCTAAATCAACCAATAACTCTTCAGCAATTTTTCTCAATCTTGCTTCGGTATAACGCATAGCAGCAGGAGGATCACCATCCACCGAACCAAAGTTTCCTTGGCCATCAACCAGCATATAACGCATATTCCACTCTTGTGCCATCCTAACCATGGTATCATAAACCGATGAATCACCATGTGGGTGGTACTTTCCTAATACCTCTCCAACAATTCTCGCTGATTTTTTGTAAGGCCTGTTCGATGCCAGACCCAATTCTGTCATACCATACAAAACCCTTCTATGCACGGGTTTTAATCCATCTCTCACATCCGGTAAAGCCCGGCTTACAATAACCGACATCGAATAATCGATGTAGGCGGTCTTCATTTCATCCTCAATGTTAATCGGAATAATTCTGTCTTCTGCCATTATTTAGGTTTTATTTTATCATTTAGCTCAAAAAAGGTTTTAGTAGTACCCTGATACCATTTGTAGAGCCAAAATCAAAGCAACGCAAAATAGGCAATTAAAATGAGCTTTTAAGCTGAAAATACCCACATGAAAAATAGTTTTTGTGGAAAAATAGAGAGCTAAATTTTATCTAATTATTAAATGGATATTAATAATTGAAATGCGATATTCGAAACTTATGCAAAGTACTAAAATCAAATCATACTTTTTAATAGTCTTTTTACTACTAATTTCTTCTTCACAAGCTGCAGAAAGACTTTTTATATCTAAATATACAATCAATTTAAAAATCAGTAGTTCTGAGCCTAAAACAATTTCAGGACATGTTTTAATCAATGGCTTGAATGGTATTCCAAGAAAAAGTGAAGAAATACAATTTGATTTATTGAAATTACAAGTTTCTGAAGTTACTTATGGCAACCAACAATTGGAATTCTTTCAAAATGATTCAATTCTTACTGTAAAATTGGCTATAAATATTGATCCGATTTCAACTCCAATTAAAATTGTTTATAGCGGTCAACCCGTTGCTGATGCTAAATGGGGAGGATTTTATTTTACTGGTAATTATGCATTTAATATGGGTGTTGGTTTTGCCTCCAATCCTCATAATTTTGGTCGTTGTTGGTTTCCTTGTAATGATAATTTCACAAACCGGTCAAGTTACGAATTCAATATTCAAACAGATTCTGGTTATTCTGCCATCTGTAATGGCGAGTTTTTAGGAGTTCAGGATAATATTTGGAGTTGGAAGTCTGATTTGATTCCCACTTATCTTGCATCTGTGGCAGTTGGAAAATATGTCATGGTAAAGGATGAATTTCAATCAAAAGATAGAATGATTCCAATCATACTTGCATCAGAAGCAAAAGATACAAGCAATTTTAAAGCTTCATTTACCCATTTAAAACAAGCCATCACCTGCTTTGAGGAAAAATTCAATCCTTATAAATTTTCACGTGTTGGTTTTGTGGGAGTTCCTTTTAATTCGGGAGCTATGGAACATGCGGCAAATATTGCTTATCCACTTTATGCAATCAATGGTAATTCCGATTATGAAACATTAATGGCTCATGAACTTTCGCATCATTGGTGGGGAAATTTAGCTACTTGTAGAACTGCTCCCGATATGTGGCTCAATGAAGGTTGGGCAAGCTTTTGCGAGGCTTTATTTTTGGAATGTCTTTATGGAAAAGATAAATACAATGAGGATATCAAAGACAAAACTTTCGAAGTATTTAGATGGGCGCATGTAAGAGATGAAGCTTATAGAGCAGTATCTGGTGTTCCTCATGAATTTACTTATGGTACTCATGTTTATACTAAAGGTGCTTTAATGGTTAATACGCTTCGAACTGTTTTGGGTGATGAAGCTTTTTTTAATGCTTGTAAGGCTTATTTGGCAAAAAATAGCTTTCAGGATGTTTCATCTGCCAGCTTGTTAAATGAATTTCAAAAATTTACAACTATCAATCTAACATCCTTCTTCGATCATTGGATTTATAATGCTGGAAATACGAATGTTTATTTGAATAAATGGAAATTCACTTTGGGAAATGCTCATAATTTACTAGAAGTTTCATTTAGAGAACATGTAAAAATTTCAAAATCACTTTATACACCTCTTCCTTTGGTTTATAGAGTTTTCGATAAAAACGGAAAAAGTTTAGATTTCCCTTTTTCTTTGAATGCTGAGTTACTAGATACTTTTTTTATGACTCCATTTGATTTTATTCCGGAGTATGGAATCATTAATCCAGATAACAAAATTGCCTTGGCTAAAACCTACGAACACCAAATAATTAAAGGAACAGGCGTAAAACAGCTTCCAAATGCTTTATTAACTATTACAGTTCAAAACAACCCAGACTCATTCACCATTTTAGCTGAAAACTATTTTACAGGTGTCAATCCTAATGAATTTGCAGTAAAAGGTTTAAGATTTTCTCCAGACAGATTCTGGAAAATTGATGGCTCATTCCCTCCTACTTTTAAAGCAACTGCATTTTTTAATTATGATGGAAGTAGTCCTTCTTCAAAAAATGGTGGAGGTTTAGATAATGAACTACTAAAAATTGATGAAAACGGTTTGGTTTTATTATATCGTTCTCGTCCAGATACCGCTTGGACAATTGAAACCGAATTAACTTGGCAGACTGGTTCGTCTTTAACTGATAAAACAGGTAGATTTTGGGTGAATAATCTTAAAAAAGGTGAATATGCTTTTGGTAGACAAGAAACTGGTGCTGGGTTTAAAGAATCAAATAAAAAGAAAGCAGAGTTAAAAGTTTTTCCAAATCCGAATAAAGGTAAGTTTTCAATTGAAATGCCTGAAAACCATACAGCTGGAAAAATAAGTATTTACGATAAAAATGGGATTTTAATTCAAGATGAAATCATAAAAGCAGGTATTCCTATTTATGAATGTCAAATTAAAAACCCTGTTTCATCAAGCTATTTTATTGTTTTTGAGGATGAAAAAGGAATAATAAATGCCCAGTTAGTGGTGCAATAGGAATTAAATTGTAACAGTCAAGTTAATTTGTTTTTCAATAGCAGGTCGCCATTTCTTCTGATTTGACATTGTTTCAACAATTTTTTCTAAGTAAAATATTTGAAACCAAATATTGCTATTAAATTCACATACATTTTTAAAAACAAATTCCGAGTGAACCATCAATTTTAATATGAATTCCTCTTGAGGATTTCTGTGGTTGTTAATAAGATGACTTAGACTAATTGGTGAAATTCCAATATCAATAGCAAAGGCATTTCTCCGTGAATAAATTATGTCAATGTATTTTTCTAAAAATTGCGTAAAGTACTTTTCATGATTATAAACTGGATTTTTAATGAAATCATCCATTTTCAATTTCAATTGAAGCAATTTTGCTCTTTTAATATCTTCATTTGATAATTTTTTAATTCGATTTAACCTTGCTTCCATTAAATAAACCGAATCTTTCTCCTTCACTTTATCTGAATCATATCGAGAATCTATGCCATATTCGGCATCATTAATTAGAGTTGATTCTATTTTACTTTTCATCGTTGTAGGTTTTTATTAAATCAAGAATTTCTGGAACTTCTAAGCTCAATGTTAATCCAGTAATATTCATTTTATATTTTTCAATATAATGCTTTGCAATTTTAGTTTTGGGCTTTAAAGAAACACAGGCAAATTCTCCAAATTCTTTTACGGCAATTACTGAAACAAAAGACAAAAGATTTCCAATAATTTTATCATACCTCTTCATTGAACCTTTGTTTTCTATTGAAACTGTAATTAATCTAACATGAATTCTCCATTCCTCAGGAATTATTTCAAATGAAATTAGACCAAGAATATCATCAGTCCCTTTTATGATTAATTTATAGATTCTATATTCTGATTCAAGTTTCCAATTAAAGAAATACCGTTTTTTAGTAATTGATTTAAAATCAACTTCTAACACGGGTAAAATTTCGACTTGAAACTTTTCTCCAGTGGTAGTGTCAATAATATTCATTATTCAAATTTACAAAAAGTATACGATAATTGTAAATTAATATTACAAAGTATACGAAAAAAGTATTAACTTAATCTATTCCTCACAAACTACTCTACTTGTATAAGTTCCATTTTCATTGATAAACTGAAGGATAAAAATTCCACTTTTACGAATTTGAATTACATTTTCTAAGCCTGCTTTTATATCAGACTCTAAAATAGTTTTGCCAGATAAATCGGAAACTTTTAAGATACCATCTGTTTTTGATATAAGTTGAATATCTCTGTTTATTTGAGCTGGATTTGGATAAAACTTAAATCCGTTTTCAAACCTAATATCTTGTATACCTGATAATACTTCTTTGGTTGAAAAACTTTTAGGCTCAGAATATTGACCACAAGGATTTGCTTTTGTAATTGCTTTAACTCGCCAACTATACGACCAAGTTCCATACAATGTTGCTATTGCCTGTGTATCTTCTGTTAGTGTTTCAAAATTTAAAAATTCCCAAGCCCCAAATCTAGCTGCTTGCACATAATATGCATAAGCTCCCGGAATTTTCTCCCAAACTAATTGAACCGATTTTGGATTTAAATTCGAATCTATTTCACTTGGATAAATTGCTTTAGGTGGATTTAAAGTATCAAAATTAACTGGTGATTTAGCTATATTCCTACCATTTAAATCAGATTGCATTGCCAATTGCTGTTCAAGACTAAATCTACTTTGACAAGCATCTAATGAGTAACTCATATAAATGGAACTATCAGGTTTGAAAAATATACCATTTGGATCTTGTAAATTATATGCCAATGGACAAGCCCATCTATCAGAAACATAATCAGCTTTAGTATCACAAAATCCATCACCTGCATCTCTGCAATTTGAGCCATCCAGCTTTTCAATAAAGAATTCACTAGGTCTACTCCCGCCTTCCCAGCCTTCAAAAGTATGTGGCAAGTTGAAAAAATGACCTAATTCATGGGTTAATGTTGTTGCATTAGGACCTTGACATCTATTTAGAACAAAAACTACATCTACATCAGGAAAATATACTCCACACCATTGATTTCCTGTTCCTTGAAATAATACATTTACTGCACCCGCCGATTTGTAATCTTCCACAGTATTATAAATAGCTTCAATATCACCTTTATAAAAATCGCTATTATTTATATATTTTATTGGGCCATTTAGGTAAAACTTAAATCCAGTTTGAGCAAAATCGTTATTAATATCACATAAAACCTGCAAAACGCTTTCAATTTTAAAATAACCTACACCTTGGTCGGTTCCAGTTATATGAAATTGAAGTGGTATATATTGAATTTCGGCTTTTTTAAGCAAGTTTTTATTCTGATCGAGTTTAGATTGGAAATTTCTTAATTTTACAATTTGAGTAGTTGACATTTCTGTCGCACAGTGCTTTTCCTGCGCCAATAAAGACTTTGACAGAAATAACAAACCTATTATGATTAGTTTTAAATGCTTCATATTATCAAACATAACATAAAGTTTTGAAGAAAGGTTTAAATGTACTTTTAAATATACATGGCTTTTATACATTTGCGGGGCAAAATTTTTAGCAATGAAGAATATTACAGTTATTGGATCGGGAACAATGGGAAATGGAATTGCCCACGTATTTGCGCAAAATGATTACAGCGTAAACTTGATCGACGTAAATGAAACTCAATTAAAAAAAGCCATTGAAACCATTGGCAAAAATCTCGACAGACAAGTGTCGAAAGGAAGTTTAACAGAGGCCGATAAATCGCGCACTTTGGGAAACATTACAACTTTTACAAGTTTAAAAGATGCTTGTGCA
The DNA here is from genome assembly GCA_051861545.1 of Bacteroidia bacterium. Taxonomy (GTDB): domain Bacteria; phylum Bacteroidota; class Bacteroidia; order UKL13-3; family UKL13-3; genus CAISCU01. The sequence continues at coordinate 97,215 of JBIMKP010000004.1, forward strand.
AATGCTGATTTAGTTGTTGAGGCAGCAAGTGAAAACATCAATATCAAATTAGATATTTTTAAACAAATTGATGAGTACACTCCCGCTCATTGTATTTTAGCTTCAAACACTTCTTCTATTTCAATCACTAAAATTGCAAGTGTTACCAAAAGAGCTGATAAAGTAATTGGAATGCACTTCATGAACCCAGTTCCAGTAATGAAATTGGTTGAAGTTATTAATGGTTACAAAACTTCTGCTGAAGTGAGTGAGGCTGTTGTTACTTTATCAAAAGCTATTGGAAAAGTACCTGCTATTGCAAATGACTACGCAGGATTTATTGCCAACCGTATTTTAATGCCAATGATTAATGAGGCTATTATTTGCCTACAATCTGGTGTTGGAACTGTTGAGTCTATTGATACTGTTATGAAATTAGGTATGGCTCATCCAATGGGTCCATTACAATTAGCCGATTTTATTGGTTTAGATGTTTGTTTGGCAATTATGAATGTATTGTATGATGGATTAGGTCAAGATAAATATGCTCCTTCTCCATTATTAGTAAACATGGTTACAGCTGGAAACCTTGGTGTGAAATCAGGTGAAGGTTTTTACAAATACACTGCTGGCAGCAAAGAACTAGTTGTTAGTGATTTATTCAAGAAATAAAAAACACTTTAAATTATAAAAGAGGCTATTTCATTTGAATTAGCCTCTTTTTTTATGTAACAATGCTAATCTTAAAGCATAAAAAAGGCTATCTCAATTGGTTCGAGATAGCCTTTCTTTTAATTAATTGAAGCTTATTTACAAGTATATCCGTAAGTTGTTAATGAAACCTCTTCGCCAGAATCTTCATCTTTCTGAGTTTCTTTAGTAACTTTTCCTGTTGAATCATACTCGTAAGTATAATTTACAACTGTTTCATTACCCTCTGTATCTAAAGTTACTGATTGTTTTATCAAGTTTTTCGAACCTTTTCCTTGTACATCAATAACATAAGTTTTAGACATACTTAAAGCTCTACTATCAGATTTATCTGTAAAATAAGTATAAGTTGTAACATCTTTTTCTTCAGGAGCAGCTTCATTATAAGCTGATTCTTTAGTTAAATTACCATTTGTATATTCGTAATCAACTATTGAATTCATTTCTTGTCCAAAAAACGCTAATGATTGTTTTGATTTAATACAATGTCCTTCACTGTCGTAAGTATAAGTGAAATTTATTGTAATTGGAAGGCCCATATATGAAGTAACAAATTTACCACTAGTAGGATAATTACTGGTATTCAAAGTGTATTCTGCGTTTATTGTCATTGAATCACCAATGATAGCAACAATTGCTTTATTTCCAGAATAAGTATAAGTGGCAGACTGACCTTCAGATTTCAATGATGTAATTCTATTTTGCGCATCATAAACTATTGATCCATCATCTAAAGTAGTTACTAAACAAGTTTGAGCTGCATTTCCTCCGCCGCCATTGTCAGTTGTGCTTGTTGATTCTTTTTTACATGATGTAGGTAACAACGCCCAAGTTGCTGCTACTAAAATTAAAAGGGTCTTTTTCATATTTATGTTTTATACGTTTAAATAATGGAATTGCAAATATGTAGATATTTTTCATACAATTCTGATAAATAGCTGCTTTTATGCCAAATTTTACTCTGCTTTGATATTCAAACATGATAATATGTTCATATATTCAGTCAATTTGTCTTTATTAGATAAATTGTTAATAATTGGATTGGCATTTGCCATAACTTTACAATCAATTATTTATTATGTCAAACCAAATCGAACATGTAGAATGCCTGATTGTAGGAAGTGGTCCTGCTGGGTATACAGCAGCCATTTATGCTGCAAGAGCTGATATGAAACCTGTTATGTACGCTGGAATGCAACCCGGTGGACAATTAACCATAACCACAGATGTAGAAAACTACCCAGGATATCCAGAAGGAATTATGGGTCCAGAAATGATGGAGCTTTTTCGTAAACAAGCTGAAAGATTTGGTACCGATATTAGATATGGTATGATTACTAAAACAGATTTTTCAGGAAAACCTCCTTATAAATTAGAAGTTGATGAAAACCACGAAATTTTAGCTGAAACTGTCATTATTGCAACTGGTGCTAGTGCTAAATGGCTTGGAATCCCATCAGAAGAAAAATTAAATGGCCGTGGTGTTTCTGCTTGTGCTGTTTGTGATGGATTTTTCTTCCGTGGAAAAGACGTTGCAATAGTTGGTGCTGGCGATACTGCTTGCGAAGAGGCTAGTTACCTTGCGAAAATTTGTAGTAAGGTTTATATGATTGTTAGAAAATCAGAATTCCGCGCTTCTAAAGCTATGCAAAATCGTGTTTTAAACACACCAAATATTGAAGTTTTATTCAATTCTGAAACCGATGAAATCTTAGGTGAAGAGAAAGTTAATGGAGTTCGTGTTAAAAACAATCAAACTGGTGAAACCAAAGAAATTGAAATTCAAGGTTTCTTCGTAGCAATTGGACACAAACCTAATACCGATATATTCAAGCCATTTATTAATATGGATGAAACCGGTTATATCCAAACAATTCCAGGTACAAGTAAAACAAATATTGAAGCTGTTTTTGCATGTGGTGATGCACAAGATAAAGTTTACCGTCAAGCTGTTACTGCCGCAGGAAGTGGTTGTATGGCTGCATTAGACGCCGAAAGATACTTAGCTGCCAAAGGAGATATATAATCATGAATTGGAATACTTTAAATCGGTCTGAACAATTGGCCGAAATTGATAAAGTTTCTTTTGAACATCCTGTACTGTTATTTAAACACAGTACAAGATGTTCTATAAGTAGCAGCGCTCTTGCCAGAATTGAAAGGCATTGGCAAGATTCAGATAATGCAATCCTTGAACCTTTTTATCTTGATTTGCTAAATTATAGACCTATTTCTAATGAAATTGCTCATCATTATGGAATTGAACATCAATCACCACAAGTTTTGATTATTAAAGATGGGAAATGTGTTTACAATGCTTCTCATTTAGAGATTCATTATGATGTTGTGTTAAAATCTGCAGCTACTCTAGCTTAGGTTCTGCCAATATCACATCTTCCCTATCAACTCTTACTTGTCCGGGCAATGCTCCTTTGGGTTTCCGAACAAACTTTTTTTCTGTAACCATAACAGCTACAAGTCCACTCGATTTTGATTTGGAAAAATAGGCTGCCAACTCCGCTGCTCGTTGAATTACGTGCTCCGGAGTTTTTCTTTTTTGTTGATTCTTAATAATAACATGACTTCCACTAACTCCTTTAGCATGTAACCACAAATCATCTTTTTTTGCGAATTTTAATGTTAAAACATCATTATTCTCCGAATTCCTACCTACATAAATCTTAAATCCATCACATTCAAATTCTTTAAAACCGGAAGCATTTTTCTGTTCAAATTCAATTTTATCTTTTTGCTTTAAAGCTTTTTTAGTTTCTGCTAATTGAACTTCTACTAGCCTTGGCTTTAACAACTTTAACTTTTCTTCAGCTTGAACAATCATTTTATATGCTTGTTCAATTTCTAATTTTCTGTTTTTAGCTTTTCGGTAATATTGAGCAGCATTATCCTGTGGACTTAATTCCTTTTTTAATTTTATGCTGATATTTACATTCCTGTAAAAATCGAACAACTCAGTTTTTTCATCACCTTTATTTATCGCATGCAAATTGGCCATTACAATATGTCCTATCTCCTCAGGATTAATAGCATTTTCTAAATAATGAAGTCGGGTTTTGTTGTTATATAAAACCTGTTCCTGTCTTTTAATTTGATCTGATAATGATTTAAGTAAAGACTCCTTTTCCTTTAAAAAATGATATTGTTGAATATATCGTTGTGAGAAAAAAGTATAAGCATCTAAAATATCATACGAAAAATAAACCTGCTCCTCCTCTATTTGCTTATCAATCTGCAATTCATATTGATTGTTTTTTTTATAAACGAAGTATGATATTTTATTTTTCGATTCTTCTATTTCTAAGCTCAATTTTTCAGAAGCAAGCCTATCAAGTTGATTTAATTGAACTTGAAAATCATTAATTATTGAACTTCTATAAGATTCTTTTGCAATGTTTTTTTCAATCAAAATAACATTACTTAAAGGGCCATAACACTTAAATAAAAGTGTTAAATCTTGTTCAAACTCTAGCAAAAATGAACGGTCATTTTTACTTTGAATAATACTTTTAATTCTTTTGTATTTGATTGATTCAAATAAAGGTTGTACTCCAGAACTTCTGCTTAATTCATAATCAAAAAACTGAAACAAACCTTGCCTACATGAAGTATTTAAACTCATTGAAAAATAGCTTTCATCTAATTTAAATACTAAACTCAATTCATCTTCTTTATACCTGAATGCATCAGATAAAACAGCATTTTCTAATATTGATGTAAGTGTAAAACTTATACGTTCAATACATATGTAATGTTGGTGAAAAGAAGCAATCATTCTGATTTAAAATCTAATTGCAATCCATCATAAGCCAAATGAATATGACTTGGTAATTCTTTTTCAACTTCATCATGCAAACCCAATTGATGACTAATATGAGTTAAAAAAGCTTCTTGTGGATTTAATTCGTTTATTAATTCAACTGCTTCATCTAAAGTAAAATGAGAGATATGTTTCTCTCTACGTAATGCATTTAAAACAAGATATTTACATCCCTTAATTTTCTCTTTTTCTCCATCACTAATTGCATTCGCATCAGTTATATAAACGAATTCGCCAAATCGAAAACCTAAAACAGGTAATTTATGATGTAAAACCCTAATAGGTCTAATTACATTTCCGAATAACTCAAAACTTTCAGTGCCAATTCTATGAATATTCATTTCAGGAACACCAGGATATTTAGGCTCTGTAAAAGCATAATGAAATTCAGAGCGAATTGAATTTTCAACCCATTCTTCGCAATAGACATCAATTGCCTTTTTCATAATGAAGTTAAATCCTCTTATATCATCTAATCCAGCTAAATGATCTCTATGTGCATGAGTAAATAATATGGCATCTAAATGTCGAATTCCAGAAACCAACATTTGTTCTCTAAAATCGGGGCCAGTATCTACAACAATATTTCTATCATCAGTTTGAATTAAAATACTCGACCTCAATCTTTTATCACGTTTATTTGTAGAAGAGCATACCAAACAATCACATGCAATAATTGGCACGCCTTGTGAGGTTCCTGTTCCTAAAAATGTTACTTTCATTCTAGGCACAAATTATAGAATAATCTTGAAAAGTAATTTGCAAAAAGCAAATTTTATAAAATTCTTCAACTAACTAATTTTAACATAAACTTTTTTGCCATTAAGTTTTTTTTCTTTTTCCCACTCTACTGCCAAAAACATATATGCCCAGGTAAAATAAATAATATATCCAGTAGGTTGTTGACCTAAAACTTGATTTCCGTAACTAGCGGCTGCAATTCCAAAAAAGCCTGCAGTTAGAGCAATAATCTTTTGCCGCAGTTTTGGCTCTTGAATACGAAAACAATTAATAACTCCATAAATGAGAATAATTATTAAGGATGAAATATGAATATATAATCCAATGATTCCTGTTTCCACCCAAACTTTTACATACCAACTATCTAATGCGGTTTCAGCCAAAAACGAACCCGGCGTAAATCTTTGTCCCCAGCTACCACCAGAGCCAATTCCACCACCTAAAGGACGAGAAGCTAAATATGCCTTTAGTTTTTTCTGGTTATCTAACCTTACTTGAAGCGAAGCATCATTTGGATCCAGAGCTGTTCTCATTCTATGAATTTGGTAATTAGCATCACCTATATGTGTGTATTTTAGGGCTCCAAATAATAATCCACCAATAATACCACCAATGATTAGAATTCGAACATTTCCGATTAAAAACAAATAGAGGGCCCCTCCTGCTGCTAAAACAAATAATGGTCCTCTGCTACCTGATAATGCATACCCCCAAAAACATACAGCAACAACAATCCAATAAAAGTATTTTACTTTTTTCTCAAAAGGACCAATAGCCATTAATAATGCAAATAAAGTAGAATGTGCCATTGCTGCGCCAAATTGCCCAGCATCTGAATAAAATGAAAAAATTCTTAATTGGCCTTGAATCTCATGTGTAATACTTCCTCCATTATCTAACCATTTTCTTTCGCCTGCTGTAACTCCTAAATAATGCATTTTAAATCCATAAAATGCTGATACTAAACTCCAAATCATCCAGATAATAATAAATCTATCTAATTCTTCCTCAGTATCCATTATTACATAAATTAATGCAACAATTTGCATTGGATAAAATGACAATCCTCTAACGGCATAAAACCAAGCTTCTTTACTTCTAGCTTCTGGATTTACTAATTCAACAAAAGTAAATAAAAACCAAGCGAACATTATCCAAAACAATGGGCTAGTAAAGCTTCTATACCCTTGTTTATCAGACTTTTTAAAGATTAAGGCAACAATACATAGTAAAAGTAAAAAATCAACTCCTAAACCCCAGGGAATATTACCATCTATAAATCGTGTAATTCCATTTGAGATAAATGATAAATGAAAACTATATAGTAATGCTAAAATAGGTTTATAAAAAATACTAACTAAAAATACTATTATGAATGGTAAGGCAATTAAAAAACCGATGGTGGCAACTTGCCCTTTCCCAATCATATAGCCTATGATGGCAGCTATTAATATAAAACCCATTAAAGGTTTTAAATCATTCCGAATACTTTTTAATAATTCAGACAAAATATATTAATATTTTTGGCCCCCTAATGCTAATTTTAGCTTTCGACGAAAATTAGATCGTTTCTTAGGAATTTCACCATAAATTGATTCTAATAAATCAGGTTCTACATGATTCAAAATCACTTTAATTTTTCCTTCACACAATTTTTGGTAATTTTTCAATTGAAAACGGTCAGCATTTGTCCAAGATTTTTGAGCATGTACAACCAAAATAGACAAATTTGATATTGAAATGAGTTGCGATGGAATTGGATATTTTTTTAATTCGGGAATTTCTAAAATGGTATAAGATATATCATCATTTGGACCTGATTCATTCTCTCGTAAAAAATCATTAATACCATTATAATCAATGATATCTTCATTAACCTTATATACTTGAGTAACAACTTTAGGATTATTTTCACTCAATTGAGCATCTAATACTTGTGAAGTTTCTGGATAAAGATATAAAACCTTATTTCGGATTCTTGATAGCTTTTTCACCAATTCTTCTGCGAAAAATGATTTCCCCTCACCTGACTTTACACTAAAAATGGCAATTAAATAATTTTTGCTATGAGGATTACTTTGTCTCAAATCAATAAAAACTTCATTAACTACTTGTTGCATCATTGAAGAAGCAACTTCATCAATTCCAATTAATTTTGAATTTATTCCTTGTTTTTCAGGTAAGGCATTCAATAATGGTAAACCCAATATACTTTCTACTTTATCTGGCGACCTTAATGATTTATTAGTTAGTTCTTTGCCAATGTAAAATGAAAGTAACAAAACTAAACCAGCAATAAAACTACCAACAATTAATAAGGCTCTTTTTGAAGGAAGCGGTTGAAGTGGAAAAAATGGATTATCGATAACTTTGAGATTATTACTCATTTCTAAACTTTGTTGTCTAAGTTTAGCTAAGTTTAAACCATGCAAAACCGACAAATACTCTTTTTCATTTACTGAAATTTCTCTTTCTAATCTTCCTAATGTTGAACCTAATGGTGCAAATTCTTGATAAATACCTTCGTATTGCTTCATTCGCATTTCAAATACTTGAAGCCTTCCTTTAGATTCTTCTAATTCAATAATCTTGCTCAACCATTCATTTAACAAAGATTCTTGAGGAACCCATTCTATTGAATTATTGAATTCGTAATAGTCTCTTGCCTTTTCTTTAAGTTTAATTTTTATAGCTTCTGCTTGGTCTTTTAAGTCTGCAATATTTTCTGCATTTGCTTTGTAAATTGAAGCATTCGTAATTTTAAAATTGATATTTGCTAAGTCTTGTCGCAATGTAACCAACTCCTCATTGTAGCCCACAAAATCGGAATAGTTGTTCATTTTTTCCTCTATTCTGGTTGTAGCTTTTTGAGCAGCTTCCAATTTCATTTTTTCTTTGTAGTAATCTGTCGACAAATCCTCTTTAGACTCTGCAACAAATTTTGCTTGTTCGTAATAATTAATGATTTTATTGTTTACACCAAAATCTCTCAGTTTATTTTCTGAAGATTGTAAAACAGAAAATGCATGTTGTAGTTGTTGTTCGAAATATTTAACGACATTTTGAGTTTCGGAACCTTTTATTCCTCTATATCTCATTGAAAATGCCTCAATATAAAACTTCATAGCATTCCAACAAACACCAGGATCATTAGACTTCAGCGACATTTCCAACATATCACTTGAATTCTTTCTATTTACAGTTACACTTCCTGTTATACTTCCTAAAAAATAGTAAGAGCCTGGAAATGTTAGTAAATCTCTAACAATATTTCTATTAGAACTATCTTTTATAGAATACAATAATTGTACTGTTTTGTTAAAGTTTCCTGCAACAATCAATTTATTTCTACTTTCCGCAGGCACCAATTCTTGTAGTTTTTGAAAACCTTTTATTCCCAAGATATTAGGATCAGGTTCCTTTAACAATAAATGTTGTGCAAGTAATTTAATTGCAACCTCTTCAACTGTTTCGCGACTTTTAATTGTAGTAATTAAATTGTCAAAAGCATTATTTACTTTAAAATTATCAAGTCTTTCTGTACCGTCATCTGTAATACTATATCCAGAAGCTAATCCAGTATAAATAGTTGTTTGGGTTTCGAATTCTTTAGGTAAATCTCTGGTGAAAAATATTACCATTCCAGCTAATAGGCACGGAAATATAAGCAACCACTTTGCATTTTTAAGTATAATTCTAGAGAAAACAATTAAATTCATTGGTTAGGTTTATTTTACTTTTAATTTAGTCAATTTAACCCCAATCCAATTTTCTAAAAAATAGTAATAAGTCATAAAATCTTTTTTCGTTAATTCTAAATTGCTTTCAGCTAATGCTTGCAAGTTTTTTAAACGTGATAATTCTTGAGGATGAATTTTTCCTCTTTTCATTTCAACAGTTGCAATTTCTGATGTCAATTTTGCACTTTCTACATCTTGGGTTCTTATCCACAATAACTTTTGGGCAGCAAGTAAGTTAAAATAATCTTGAATGATTAACCTTCTTAAGTCCATTTCTTGATCTAAACGTTTCGCTTTTGCCATATCAAGTTCTGCACGCATTTGCTTCATCCTGTAGTTTCTAGAAGTTAGTTCTGTTAATGGTAAAGTGAAATTAAAACCTGCTCTCCATCCTACTCCTAAGCTATTGTTTAATACAGAACCATCTGCATTTACGGTGTTTAAATTGGTTTGATTTCCATAAGTATAATTAAAAAAACCTGTCATTCCATTCAACCATAAATACCTCGTATATTTTAAATTATAATCGGCCTTTCTTATACTCGCATCTTCAAACTTTAAATTAGGATTGTTTAATAATGCAATTGTTATCAATGAATCTAAACCTGGTATTTGACTAGATAAATCGATGTCTGGATCAAATGTAATTGTATCAATTTGTATTCCTTTGGGAACGCTTACTGGTTTATTGACAGCTAAAGCTGGTGATTTTTTAACTTGAATCTTAGTTGAATCTTGACCATAAATAATACCAGTAACTAAAATCATAAATGCAATTAAATGCATGATTTTTAGGTATTTTATTGATATTAGATTTCGCTTATTCTTCATATATATAATGTAATCAAAAATATGGATGTTTAATTACTTTGATAAAAGTTGAAACACAGCTTTTTTAGTGAATAGTATTCATTTCTGTACACTTGGTTTTAAAAAAAAAATCAGGATTCCCCAAAGTTAATACCTTCATTTATATGTTAAGAGTTTTTTTATAAAAAATCTTGAATTATTTAAAGGTCTAGACAGAAACATAGTTATCTTTTTAGTTGCTACTAAATTGTAGTATTAAAAAGCAATAATCCATAAAACCTTGCATTTAAATTAGTATAACTAAGTCTAATTGATTCTAATATAGATTTTCATCAGTCCCTAAATAAATTTCAAAGCATTGGTTTATAAATACATAAGGCGATTGAGTAAAAAAAGAGTTAATCGAATTAAACTTTTTTGATATTTGCTTATCTTAAATTTTATAAAACATAATTACATGAAAAAGACTATTGTATTATTAATTGGGTTATTCGTTATTTTTTTGAGTTTAAATGCTTCAGCTCAAAATAACAAAGCAGAAAAGAGAAAAGAAATAAAAGCAAAAGGTCAGGAATTTAAGGATAAACTTAATCTTACTGATGACCAAATGGTTAAAATGAAAGAAATTAGAAAAAAAACCAGAGAGGAAGTTAAAGCTAAACTTACTGCCAATCCGAATGCTAGTAAAGAAGAGAAAAGAAAAATGATGAGAGAAGCAATGGTGTCAGCTGATCAAGAAATTACAGCCATTTTAACTCCTGAACAACAAGTGATTTACAAGGAAGAAAAAGAAAAAAGAAAACAAGAAAGAATCAAAAAAATGAAACAAAATAAGGCTAAAAATAAAGCCAATCCTGAACAAGATAAAGAACTTGAGGATGCAATTATGGATGGTTTATAGTTAAATATAAAGTACATTTAAAAAGCCGTTTCAAAATAAAATTTGGAACGGCTTTTTTCTTTTTTTTATTATGAGACTTTCTTTTTGATTTAATTTACAAAATGAATCATTCTCAGCTTATCAGAAAAAAGGCAATGGAACTGGGCTTTACAGCTGTTGGTTTCAGCAAAGTCGGATTTCTTGAGGATGAAGCCAAACATCTTGAAACTTGGTTAAATTCAAATAAAAATGGCAAAATGTCTTATATGGAAAATCATTTCGATATGAGACTTAATCCAACCCTATTGGTTCCTGGTGCAAAATCTGTCATCAGTTTTTTATACAACTATTTCCCAAATGAGGTTCAATCGAATAGCGATTTAAAAATATCAAAATATGCTTATGGCGAAGATTATCATTTTGTTATAAAAGATAAACTTAAAGAGTTACTACAATTTGTTCAAACCGAAATTGGAAATGTAAATGGCCGTGCTTTTGTTGATTCGGCCCCTGTTTTAGAAAAAGCTTGGGCTAAAAAAAGTGGTTTAGGTTGGATTGGTAAAAACTCAAACCTTATTTCAAAATCAAAAGGAAGTTTCTTTTTTTTAAGTGAACTGATTATTGATTTAGAATTAGAATATGACTCAGCTCAAACAGACCATTGTGGCTCTTGTACCGCTTGTATCGATGCTTGTCCCACACAAGCGATTACTCCATATTCTGTTGATGGAAGTAAGTGTATCTCCTATTTTACCATCGAACTCAAAGAAGCAATTCCTAATGAAATGAAAGGTAAATTCGACAATTGGATGTTTGGTTGTGATATTTGTATGGATGTTTGTCCTTGGAATAGATTCTCGAAGCCTCATAATGAACCTAGATTTGAAATGAATTCAATTATAAAAACATATTCTTCAAATGATTGGAAAGAAATAACAGAAGAAGTTTTTGTCAAGTATTTTAAAGATTCGCCACTAAAAAGAAGCAAATACAACGGAATTAAAAGAAATATTGACTTCATATTGAATCTAGATCCTGAAAATAAAAATTAGCATGAAAAAATATATTTTACTATTTGTTTTATTAATCTCAATAAAGACTGGATTTACGCAGGCAAAAACACATTTCGGAATGTTTGGTAACTTAAACTTTTCAATGGTTTCGGGTAAACCTACAGATGCTGTTGCAAGAGGTTTATACAGTATTGGTGCTTTTTATCAAACTCCTTTTACGCCTTATCATTCAAATAAATTTTTCAATAGCCAAGACTTTACTGTTGAATTAAGTATGAATTATATCGGTTTCAGAGATAAACAAACCGATTTTAGATACAATAACTATTATATAGATCCTGCTTTTTATGTGAATTATATTCCAGATAGAATGTCGGATGATTTACGATTTATGATTGGTTTTAGACCTTCTTATTTACTCTATCAAAATAATGAAAGATTGAATTTTGGTAGTTATGAAATTGTTAGAAATGAAAGTAGAAATCTTTATAAAGCAGGTGATTTAGATTTTGGTTTAACAGGAGGAATTAGTCTTTCATTGGGAAATGTGGCACGCATTGAAGTAAAATATACGCATAGTATTACAAATCAAATAAAAGATAATGCCATAAAAGGACGTCCTTCAATTCTTGAATTTGGACTAAAAATTAGCGCTGTAGATGTTAAAAATACTTTGATGAAAAAGGACAAAGAGATAACATCAGAATTGCAAAAACTATCTAAAGGCACCATGTTAGTTATGCTTGAAACTCCTAATGAAAAAGTTATTGAAAAACTAAGAACTAAAAATCGTTTAGCAGATATAAATTACTTAATTGAGCACCAAAAAATGACGAATTTGATGGTTATTTCTCAATTTAAAAAACACTTCGATTTCTGTAATATCATTTATTTTTATGACTCAAATGCAAATGATATTTCAAAAAGAAATTTCAGCAACAAGCTTTTTGATGCTAGCTTTAATCCAATTGCGACTAGCTTTGATACCAGTAATTATTTCTTAGCAGCATTTTGTGAAGATGTTTCAAACGTTACCAATAAAATTGATTATGGCTTGTACTTTTATGATGCTAATTTTATTCAATATAAAAAGCCTTATAATATTAGTGCCAATACCTTAAACATTTTTGCAAATGGTGATCCTATGAGTTATTTTAAACGTTTGAAAGTAACTTATAACCAAAACGATTTTGCTAGAATTATCAAAAAATCGAGTATGAGATTGAAAAAATATAGTTTACCTAGTTACTAAAATCTTAACCATTTGATATAAAAAAAAGAGCTTGGAATATTTCTATTTTAAGCTCTTTTTTTTTAGTTTTCTTTATGGACAAATCATTTCTAAATTTATCACTCCTAATTCGCCATCTTCATCAAAAATAATTTTAGTTGGCTTTCCAGATGAATTGAACTCATAAGTAAAACTTACGATTGTCTCCCCTGTTTCTCCATCCTTTTGTAAGTTTTTAGATTGAACTCCCGTAAATTCCAAAATAGCATCAGTGGCTCCTAATGAATTCACTTTATCTGTATAGTATTCATACTCGGTAATATTGGTGGTATTTGAACTACTTACTTCAATTTCCTTTGTTAAGTTACCATTAGTCCACAAATAGGTTGTGGTGTAGGTTGTTGTTCCGCTTTGACTTAAGTACTCGGTTTTTCTTTCAATTAAATTACCATCTGAATTGTACTTATAATAAGTGAATTCTCCACTAGTTGCTGTTGTTGGATCTTGACCTTGGTAATAAGTAATTGAACTTCCAGTGGCTCTGCCTTTAGAATCTAGAATGTATTCACCTTTTTCTCTACCTGTTGAATTTACATAACTAGCTTTTCCAAGTTCATAAGTGTATGTAAAGGTATTAGTTAAAACATTTTCTTCAAATTCTTCAATCTTTGAAACTTTTCCTGATGAATTGTAAGTGATTTTAGTTTCATTATTTACATCATAATACCTTGTTATTTTACAATTTGTTAAATCAGAACCACTTGTTGAAGTGTTCTTAGTTTCTTCTTTTTTACAAGAATTTAATGAAATTACAATTAGCAAAAACGTTGCAATTTTTTTCATAGAAATTTGTTTTGTAGTTTATTAAAAAAAAATCCTCCCGAAGGAGGATTTAACGAATATTTGATTTAGTAATTGTTCAACATCATTGGCATAATCAGCATCAGCATTTCTTCGCTTGGTTCTTGCACCGATGGTACAATAACACCAGCTCTGTTAGGTTGTGACATTTCTAATGTTACTTGCATTGCATCCATTGAATTCAACATCTCTAAGAAGTATTTAGAGTTGAAGCCAATTTCCATATCCTCACCTTCGTAAGAGCAAGTTAATTTCTCTTGAGCTTCATTTTCAAAATCAATATCCTCCGCACTGATAGTTAAATCACTACCTGCAATTTTCATTCTTATTTGATGGGTTGTTTTGTTTGATGTAATGGATACACGTTTAACAGACATCAATAATTCCGACCTATCAATAGTTAATTTGTTAGGATTTTCAGTTGGAATAACTGCTTTGTAATCAGGATATTTTTCGTCGATTAAACGACAAATCAAACTTACTTCACCAAATTGAAAAAATGCATTTGAACGATTAAAGCTGATATTTACTTCAGTATCATCTGTAGGTAAAGCCGATTTTAATAAACTCAAAGCCTTTTTAGGAATGATGAATGAATCTTCAACACCTGGTTTAATATCAGATCTAGAAATTCTAACCAATCTGTTTGCATCTGTTGCTACGAAAGTTATGCTATTTGCAAACAATTGAACATAAACACCAGTTAAATTTAAACGTAATTCGTCGTTGCTACTAGCAAAAACAGATTTAACGATTCCTTTATGAAGAACTTTTCCTGGAATTTTAAAGGTATTTACTTCTTCTAATTCTGGTGATTTTGGAAACTCTTCACCTTTTTGAGCAGTTAATTTAAATCTTCCAGATTCGTATTTAATTTCAACAAAACCTTTTTCGATATTGATTGAAAACGCCAATGGTTGATCTGGTAAAGATTTCAACAATTCCATAGTAGTTTTTGAAGGAATTGCAATTGAAACATCCTCTTTAGAATCAACTTTGATGTTTGTGCTCATAGTTGTTTCTAAATCTGTAGATGAAATATGTAATACACCATCCTTAATATCAAACAAAAAATTGTTTAAAATAGGAATAATTGGTTTTGCAACTACTACTCCATCGATGTAAGACAAATGTCTCAACAATACGCTACTATTTACTATAAATTTCATATCTCTCTTGTATTCTATTACTAATGCTGAATTGGCTAGCAATCTAATGAAGTCTTGCTGCTTATTCAAAGATTATATCTCCAAAAACAAAAATACATGGCCCTCTTGGTGACTCCAACACCAAGTTATTCACAATTTTGCTCAGATTTTGTAGTTTGCTGATTTAAATCAACACTAACAGCTGATTACGCTTTATAGAGTCATTGTATTAATTTTTTGTGTTTTAACCTTCAAACAAAATTAAAATTTAAACATTCAATTTTTAAGGAATTCATTAAATTTTGCTAGATTCTTTTTACTTTAAAAAATTACCGATTAATTCGAACTAAAACAATAAATTCGCTTTATGACGGGAAAGCAGTTTAAGCATTTCAGACAAATCATTTTCCTTCTCGATATCTTGAAGTTAGCACTTACTGCCTTTGGTGGACCTCAAATTCATTTTACTCAATTCAGAAAATTATTGGTTCAGAAAAAAAATTACTTAACTGAGGATGAACTAATTGAATTGAACTCCTTGTGCAATATTTTACCCGGTCCTACTTCAACTCAAACAATTACTGCAATTGGATTCAAAATAGGCGGACCCAAACTAGCATTTTTAACATTAGCAGTTTGGATTACTCCAGCATGTTTACTCATGACAGCTTTTGCTTTGTTAATTTCAATTTTACCTGAAACTCTGCATTTAAGTTTCTTGAAGTATTTGCAACCCATGGCATCTGGTTTTATTATATACGCAGCTTATAAATTCACGCAACTTTTTATTCATAAACCTTACCATTGGGTACTATTAATCCTTTCAGCAACATTAGGAATTATTACAAATACTCCTTTCCTTTTTCCTCTTATTTTATTGGCTGGAGGATTGGTTAGTAGTTTCATTAATTCGAGAGGTAAAATTGAAAAAGTTAAGCCAATTCAAAACATCAATTGGAGTAATTTATTTCTATTCTTTGGCATTTTTATTTTAGCAGCAGGCCTTGGAATTTTAACCCAAGCTAAACCAATTCGATTATTTGAAAACTCGTTTAGGTATGGAAGTTTAGTTTTTGGTGGTGGTCATGTTTTGATTCCTATGATGTATAATCAATTTGTTTATTATAAACATTATATAGAAGCCAGTCAGTTTTTAGCAGGTGTTGGAATTTTACAAGCTGTTCCTGGTCCGGTTTTTAGTTTCTCTGCTTTTGCTGGTGCAATGGCAATGTCTGATTGGGGCTTTAGTGGTCAAATTTTAGGCGCTGTTATTGGTAGTGTAGGCATATTTTTACCTGGAATTTTATTGATATTTTTTGTTTATCCAATTTGGAATCAATTAAAAAATTTTAGTCCTGTAAAAAATGCAATCGAAGGAATTAGCGCGGTATCAGCTGGCTTAGTTATAACATCGGCTTATTTGCTTTTTCTACCAGTTCAGATCAATGAAAACAATATGTTGGTTTTACTTTCTACATTATTTTTGCTTCTGAGCACTAGGGTTCCTAGTCCAGTAATTGTAATTGGAACTTTATTAGCCGGAGTTTTGTTATAAATTTGTTGTTACTATTTCGATTGTCATTCGTATAATGCGTAAAATATCAACTTAATGCCTAAATCTTTAAAAATATTTGTTCTATTTTTCTTTGTGTTCGGTTTCATTAAACTAAATGCCCAAACTCAAAAGTCTGATAAAAAAGATCCTGAATTGGTTCAATTTACAGGATTTGTGGTAAACATTGATAGTTCAAAAACACTTCCTTATGTAACAATTAGAATTAAAGGTACCAACAAAGGAACCTATTCTGATATGCAAGGTTATTTTTCATTTGTTGCCAAAAAATCTGATGTCATTGTTTTCTCGTGCATTGGTTTTGAACCAAAATATTTCAATATCCAAGAAAATTTACCTGGCAATAAATTAAACTCAGTTATTACTTTAGTTGAAGACACTTTCTTCTTACCTGAAATGGTTTATCGTCCAAACCCTACTCCAGAAGAATTGGATTATATGTTTAGTAGAACAAAAATTCCTATGGATGAACTTACAATTGCTCAAAATAATTTAAGAAGAAAACCATCTGTTGACTTTGGCGAATTAGCAAATGATGCCTTGGCAAATTCATCATGGACATTTAATCAAACTGCTGACAGAGCTTATTATGCAGGTCAGGCGCAACCTATCCCCGTTTTAGATATTTTTGCCTGGAATCAGTTTTTAAAATCTTTGAGTAAAAGTAAAAAGAAGAAAAAGTAATCTAAGAATTATTGTTCTGAATTCTTATCAATCATAACAAAAACATCTTCATCATCTCTTTTCATAAGATACTTTTCTCTAGCAAACTTTTCTAGATTTTTATTAGAACCAAAAAGCTCCTCCTTTTCTTTTCTCAATCGGGCAATTTCATCCCTGTAGAATTGGTGTTTGGCTTCTACAGCCTTTAATTCCTGTTTGTATTTGTATTGATCAAATACACTGTTTCTTTCATTCAAAAGCAATAACAAAACAAAGGCAAAACTTGCCAAAAAATATTTGTTTCTAATAATAGGCTTTATCCTGATTTTCATAAGTTGAAAAAGGCCCCGGTAATCCGGGGCCTTTTGTTTTTAGTTTAAAAATTTAAAATCTTTTCCAGGGAAATAAGCTGTATGGCCTAACTCCTCTTCAATTCTAATTAATTGATTGTATTTAGCAATTCTATCTGTTCTGCTTGCTGAACCAGTTTTAATTTGACCACTATTTAAAGCAACTGCTAAATCTGCAATTGTAGTATCTTCAGTTTCACCACTTCTATGACTCATGATATTAGTATAAGCAGCTTTTGTAGCCATATTTACTGTATCAATAGTTTCAGTTAAAGAACCAATTTGATTTACTTTAACCAAAATAGAATTAGCAACTCCATCTTTAATACCTTTCGATAAACGTTTAACATTGGTAACAAACAAATCATCACCAACCAACTGGCACTTAGAACCAATTGCTTTAGTTAATTGAGCCCATCCATTCCAATCATCTTCTGCACAACCATCTTCTATTGAAATAATTGGATATTTATTTACCCATTCTGTCCAATATGAAACCATATCAGCAGGACTTAATTCGCGTTTATCAGATTTTTTGAAAACGTATAATCCTTTTTTCTCATCCCAAAGTTCGCTGGTAGCAGCATCCATAGCTATATAAATATCTTTGCCTGGTTTGAAACCTGCTGCTTCAATTGCTGTTAAAACAGTTTCAATTGCTTCTTCATTCGATTGAATGTTTGGAGCAAATCCGCCTTCATCACCAACATTGGTTGAATAACCTTTTTTCTTCAAAACCGATTTTAAGTGATGAAAAACAGAAGTTCCCATTTGTAATGCTTCACTAAAAGTATCAGCATTTGTTGGAACAATCATAAATTCTTGAAAATCTATTGCATTATCGGCATGAGCACCACCATTTAAAATGTTCATTAATGGAATTGGTAATGTATTAGCATTAACTCCACCAATATAACGATACAATGGCATATTACATTCAATAGCAGCAGCTTTTGCAGCAGCTAATGAAACAGCTAGAATTGCATTTGCACCCAATCTACCTTTGTTTTCAGTTCCATCTAATGCAATCATTGCACGGTCGATTTGGTTTTGTTCAAAAACATCATAACCAATTAACTTATCTGCAATTTCATTATTCACATTAGATACAGCATTTAAAACGCCTTTTCCCATGTAAACTTTTGCATCACCATCACGTAACTCAGCAGCTTCGTGAATTCCAGTAGATGCGCCTGAAGGAACAGCAGCTCTTCCTAAAGCTCCATCTTCAGTAATAACTTCAACTTCAACTGTAGGATTGCCCCTTGAATCCAATATCTGACGGGCGTGAATGTCAATAATAGCGCTCATTTTTGTATAATTTAAAATTTCAAAATCTATATTAATCTATTGAAAATTTGATTGTTCCTAATTTGTATCCCAATTTAGTTTTGTCTACTCCCATCAACAACAATACTCCTACTCCATTTGCATCAATTTTACTTAGTTCTGGATTAAAATACAATGATCTTTCCAAATTCGAAATGTCTTCTATATTTCCTTTTGAAAATTTTCCTGCTGAACTAATTCCCACCCAACTAACAATGGCTGTTTGTGGTTTTTGAACATTTACAGGTTTTGCTTGAAAACTTGGATTTGTTCCATCTGCTTTTTGGTTTTCGATATTATCATTAAACAAAAAGTACATAGTTCCTCCTATTTCAAAAGATAAAATAGAAGCAAAATCTGGATTGGTCTCTGCAAATTGATTTTGTCTTTGAATCATTTTCGACCAAATATATTTACCATAAACATCAATATTTACAAATAAAACATTTCCAGTATTACTAATGTATTTAGCGCCATTAATTGTTGACTCATTTAATCTTAGGATAATGTTTCCACTTTTCTTTACTTGAATTTCACTTAAATAAAACTTTTTTAATGGTTTGATTTCTTTTGATTTGGCATTAGCGAACTCTTCTGTCGTTGCCAAATAACTTCCTTCATTACTGTTGTTTAAATCAATTTCAATTGCATTATCAGTTTTAAAGCTCTCTCTGTCTACATTTTGAAAAAGTAATTTTACTGATGATTCAGTTTCTTCTCTATTTGCTAATGAAACCAAGATAAATTGGTTTTCATTTTGACAAAATTTCAAGTTTTTGTCGGTGATACCCAAATCGATTTTTCTGTACTCTTTGGTTTCGTAGTTGTATTCAGCAATCTGGTTTTTAAATTCATTTTTTGCTTTACCAGGTGATGTATTTAAGAATACTAAATTTCCATTATCAGCGCCAAATAATTGTGAAAACAAAATTTTAGAATCTTTTGTAATAGCACCAGTTTCTGATTCAAATATCTTTTGATACAATCTGCTAAATACTATTATGTTAGATTTACTATTTAAAATAATTGATTCTGTTTTTTGCTCGTATTGAAAATTATATGAAACAAGGTATTTATCATTATCAAATAACTCAATATGATAAGTTTCAAATCCAGGTTTTGTTGGTGATTCTGAATCAATCAATTGAGGAACAGAAAGTTCATTACCTTCTAATCCAATTTCTTGGGTATAAAGTGCAATTTTTTTCTTTTCATCTAAACCTTGGTAAAAGAATTGAAAATGGTCTTGATAGGTAAATGCCTTCAAAAATCCTGAACCAGCTTCTGGCACAATATCTTTAGAAAACATTAAATTATGAGAGCCATCAAATTTTAATAAAGTTAATCTTGTACAAATCTTTGATGTTTTATTTTGTGAATTTGAAAAATGTTTAATTAATGAATAATAATTTCCATTAATAGTCCCCAAAATTTCGAATTCAGGCGCAGCGTCTGTAATGGTTAAACCGGCTTTTGTCCCCCAAGTAACTTTTGCTTTTTGAGCAGATAAATCGGTTAATCCAATTAAAAACAGAGATAAAATAAGTAAAAAATTTCTCATAAAATAGTTTAGATGATGGTACAATCTAAAGCATTTTTATAAAATCATCAAACAAATACCTACTATCTTCTGGTCCAGGTGCTGCTTCGGGGTGATACTGAACAGAAAAAGCTTTTTTTCCTTTAAGTCTAATTCCTTCTACAGTATTGTCATTGAGGTTGATGTGAGTCAATTCTACGAGTGAATTATTTTTTAATTCGTCCATTGAAACTGCAAACCCATGATTTTGTGAAGTTATTTCACAATGTCCGGTGATGATGTTTTTTACAGGATGGTTTAATCCTCTATGCCCATTGTGCATTTTATAAGTCTTTAAACCTTGTGATTCCGATAAAATCTGATGTCCCAAACAAATCCCAAAAAGAGGAATTCCAGCATCAACAATTTTCTTAACTGTTTCAATTGCATAAGGCATCGCACCGGGATCACCAGGACCATTGCTAATCATAAATCCATCTGGATTAAATTTTAGCATTTCCTCAAAACTTGTATGTGCATTAAAAACAGCTAAATAACTATCTCTTGCCTCTAAACATCTCAAAATGTTTTTCTTAACTCCTAAATCTAAAACAGCAATTCTCTTAGATGCAATATCAGAACCCATAAAATAGGTTTGGCTGGTAGAAACACTGCTCGATAACTCCAAACCTTGCATGGAAGGAACTGCATCTAATTCCTTTTTTAAGGTTTCTAAATCTTTTCCTTCACTAGAAATAATTGCATTCATTGCACCTTTACTTCTTACATGAAGCACTAGCTCTCTGGTATCAATATCGGCAATACCAACCACATTGTTCAAAGCAAAATAGTCTTGAACTGTTTGGTCAGCTTGTTTTCTTGAATATGGAACATTAAAACTTTTGCAAACCAAGCCTGCAATTTTAATTGAATCAGATTCTTCTTCTACAGGACTAATTCCGTAATTACCAATATGAACATTGGTTTGAACCAGAATTTGACCTGAGTATGAAGGGTCTGTGAAAATTTCTTGGTAACCGGTCATTCCTGTATTGAAGCAGATTTCGCCGGTGGTGGTGCCGATTTTGCCAATTGAGGTACCTGTAAAAACAGTTCCGTCTTTTAATAATAAAGTGGCAGGGAATTTGTTAACTGAACGATTCAAGTTAGTTTAGATTTGGGCAAAATTAGGCCTTTTCAAAAAAGTCACCAAACTAAAATACTAACAATATTTAAATCAAATTGTGAAAATCAATTTTCTGATTTTACCAACCTTTTAATAAGTGAACCATTTGCACCAGCTATTTCAAGGAAATAAACTCCATCTTTTAAGTTGCTTAACTCTAGTTCATTTTTATTGGTTTCTAATAAAAATTGCATTTGTAAATCATACAATTTTAATCCTAAAACTTCTGAGTCGCACTCAACATAAACTTTTGTAGCACTTGGATTAGGGTAAACTCTTAAATTCTCAAAACTAACTTTTTCTAAAACAGAAGTTGGAATAATTCTAGTAGTTAATTTCGACCAATTATAGTTTGAGTAAACAGGAAAATGATCGCTTGTATTGTTGCTGAAATTAGATACAAAAGTGGAAGCATTATCAAATACTTTAGCTGAACCTGTATAATAAAATGAATCCAAAGTTTTTGATTGAAGAATATGATCAAGCATTACAGAACTAAATGCATACGACTTTTTTCCAGCATCAGTAAGTTCTTTGCTTGGAAAAATATATCCTGCATCTAAAAAGTTTTTATAAGGTGAAGCTTGGTTATTAAAAGTTGAGCCATTTAAATCATCATTCCAATCTCCAATAACTAGCCACTTCTTCCCTATTAAACTAGTTTCTAAATAAGATTTTAAATAAACCGAAGCATTTTTTCTTCTATCGTATGATGTTTGATCTGAAAATGCTTTCATGTGAATTACTATAACAAAAACTGTATCAGTTTTAGTACCTCCTATAGTTTGTAAAGCTACTTGTAAGGGCGGCCTTGATGCAAATGCATAGTTTTGGTTTGTAATAATGCTTTGTGTTAATAGAGGAATTAGGCTAAACATCGATTTTCTCCAGTAAATAGCCATTTTTTGTGTTTGACTGATATCAGAAATATAAGTTTCGTATTTGCTTGAAAGTGCTGTGCTTAAATTGGCATAAGCCACATCATTGCTCATTTCTTGAACACCAATAATATCAAATTCAGTTTGGTTCAGTAAATTTTTAACATTATTAAATTGAGTTGTCTCATCACTTGGTCCGTTTCCTGAAGTTGCATCTCCAAACCATTCTAAATTCCAAGTTGCTACGTCTAATGTTGAATCATTTCCAAGTTTTGGAAACTGCGCAAAAACGGTGAATACAAAGAAGTTAAAGTATATAAATACGGTAATTTTTTTCATTTCTTATTTCCAAAATAAAGAAACCAAATGTAAGATATAATTCCAAATAGTAATGTCAAAACAGATTGAAATCCATGGATTACTATTGCTAATGCACTCGATGTAGATTCATCGGTACCTAAAAGAATAAATGCTGTGCTTACTACATAATGATAAGCTCCAGCCGAACCAGCTTGAATTGGTAATGTTCTTGCAATTACTCCTAATACCATCACTTGAAAACATGGATACATTCCTAAATATGATGAACTAGGAAACATAAAAATCCATAAATAAGTCATCAAATAAAACCCCAACCAAATTAAACTGGTTGAAACAATAAATTGAATTTTATGAGGCATTGAAAATAAATTCAAAAAACTCTCCATTAATTCTTTAAACCAATTTCCAAATTTTTCTCTGTATTTATAAACCAAGTAAACAATAAAAAATAGTAGCAGTAAAAACATGGATAGATAAAGCAATTTCGATTTTAAATCTAATTCTAATCCCTTGGTGAAATGATTTAATAAGCCATTACCTAAAAAAAACTCTAAGATAAATGCTGTTAATATCAATAAAAACAAAGCTAAAATATCGGCTAATCTCTCAAATACTATTGTTGAAAGACTTTGATTAATTGGAATTGAATCAGTTTTTTTAAGAATTAAAGTTCTACTAATTTCACCTAATCTTGGAACTGCAAAATTCACCATGTATCCAATGCTTAAAGCATGAAAAAGAGATGTTGAATTTGTTTCAATTTTACTTTGTTTGTATAACAATTTCCATCTCCAAACCCTAATCACCAAAACCAAAAATGATACTGTAAAGATTGGTATTAATATTAAAAAATTACCTGTTTTAATTACATCAACTACTTCAACAAAAGATACCTTAGAAAAAGTAAGATAGACAAGTAAGATGCCAATCAAACCAAAAAATATTGCCTGAAATATTACCCAGTTTTTCAATAATTTATTTAATTCGATAAAGTAAAATAGAATTAGAATTACTACCAAATATTATGTAATTATCTTGGTCTTTAAACAAATCACCACTTGTAAAATTACCATTTGATTGAATTGGAAATGGCTCTGTTTTGCCTGATTTATCATCATCAACTTGAATTAAACCATTTGACTTGTTATACCAAATTGATTTTATCTTATTATTAAATGGCTTCCAATATTTATTGCTAATAATTGAATCTGGTTCTAATTTAGTGTAAACCGATTTACCCTTTAAATCAATAATTTGGGTTTCATTTAACATCTTAATTTGGATTAAACCTGAAGCCTTATGTTGATAATAATTAATTTTTGAAATTCCAGATTCTGATTTGAAAATCTGTTTGATTTCAATTGGTTTATTTGTATAATAATTGATAGAATAAACTATATTACTGTCAGAAGCTAAAATTTGCAAACTACCAGTATCTACTTGGTTAATGAGGATATTTTTCCAAGTATAACTAGAATCATTAAACAAAGGATTTAATATTTTTCCCGATAAATCAAATCCACTTAACTTACCTTTTTCATTTAATGCCCAAACTTGTTTAATACCTGAAAGTTTAACTGGATACAATTCAGAAATTATATTTGGATAAATAGACATTGGATTCCAAACAGGTAAAAATCTGGCTTGTGAATTGTATGCGCTTAACTTATAAAATTTCCCTACCGTAAAAAATCCTAATTGCTTCTCTTCATTCAATTCTATAATGCTAATAGGAAATGTAGTTGAAGTTGGAATCCATGCTGGCCAAGCTTGCATTGCTTTACCATTTTCATCAACTATATGAATATTGTGACTTGTATTAAACACATATTGATGTTTTCCATTTTTGTACATATCAATTTCTTCAATCCCAGAAACTAGCTCATCTTCTACTTGGTATTTCCAAAGTATCATCCCCGATTTTGATATCGCATATAATTGGTGTTTTTTATCCATTACCAATAATACTTGTTCACCAATTTTACTTGAATAAACTGAAACAGGATTCGATTCCATGAGTGTGTCTAAAGGAATTTCCCAGATTTTTTCAGTTTTATCTGTTTTTCCAGTGTTAAATTCTATTGTAAATTGACTAGCAAAAGTTTTATCGGTGCTTCCTCCAAATTGCATTGCAATGAAACCCGCTTTTCTAAATGTACCCATATTTCTAGTTAATATTCCATACCAAGATTCATTAACAAAATTAAGTGCATATTTTGGAGCAATATCTGCGTTTATAAATAGTTCCAAATTACTTTGACCAACCATTTTCTCTCTAAAATCTTTAAATCGTTCTGATTTTTGTAGCAAATTACCTTCTTGCCAATTCCTTATTAAACCGTTTAAACATGAAGGATGAGCAGAAAGAAAAACATAATTTCCTTTGATAGTAAACGAATTTAAGTTCAAACCATCGAATAGATTTCCAAATAAAACTTTAGGATAATCACCTAAGTAAAACGGAAAAATTCTATGTGTTGAATCTAATGAACTTATTAAAGTAGAATCTCCTCCATTTTTACTTTGATATTTTGATTGTATTTCATTCATCAAAGATTTAAAACCCAAAGGATTATTTAATTCAAAATAAACAATATACGAACTATCTTTATTTATGCCAGGTTCAATAACCGCTGATATTCCAGCTTGAGCACCTAAATAAGATGATAACTTTTTATTCAATCCTTTTCCAAATATCGATTCAATACTATCAGAATAATTTTCGTAAGCTCTAAATAAGCCTTCACTAAAAAGATATTCTTTTAAATTAGGATACCATTTTTCATAACCATTCAAAGAAAAATTAAAGCAAAAAGCTGTATTTTCTGGTAAAAACTGAATGACTTTGTTTTCTGTAGGTGCTTGAGAGTTTAATAAATCTAAAAATTGAAAATTCTTATCAGAAGTAATTGATGCTCCTTTAAAAATTAAATCCTTATCACTTATTTCAACTTGATAAAAGCCTTTTTCGGCCATGGTGCCTAAAGTATTAAAAGCATTAGGCTCATCATTATTAGAAAAGCTCTTGATTAATAAGGGTAAATATTGGTAATTTAAATAGACATTGAAATCCTTATTTCCATTAAAAATATAATGGTTCTTTTCATTCATTTGGACATCAGGACTATTATCTCTAAGTTTTAAAAGAGCATTTTCAACCAAAGAGCCATCAAAACTAAACATCATTAATTTTGATTTAAACGCAATTGAAAAACTATTATCGCCACCAAAATCATTAAAGTCATAAACATTTTCACCATAAAACTTTCTGGTAGTAAGCTGATATCTTCCAGGAAATATGGTGTTTATAAAATTCATTACCTTCTGACCATCTGTTTCATTAGTTGTTTGAACAGCCATAAAAAAACCAACTTGTTTGTTTTTAAATGCATGAAACGAATAAACGGCTTCACCAGATTCAAACCAATTTCCTAAAGTTGAATTACTTTTAAAGATGGAGTCTAATAGAATTAATTGATTATAAAATAATTCAATTTCCTCATTTTTCATGAGCTTTTCCATGAATTGAGGATCACCTATTGCTTGTAACATTTGGCTACTTTTATTGCTTTCCAACACAATTGCTGCGTTTTCTGGAACAACAAAAAGCGGTTTTACTTTCTTTTCACCTATTTCAAAAAAATACAAATAAATACCTAGTCCAAGCGCGATGGACAATATAATGCTAAGAATACTAAGTAATTGTTTATTCATATAAAAAGGACGGAAACGAAATTAATTCCCCTTTAATAATTATTATTCCTTAATTTGTTCACATGTAAAGGTTTTTTCAAACTAACTGAGCAATTTTGAAATCATTTTAAATAAAAAAATATGAGAGATTATTCTAAAATATTTATTCGATTATCCTTAATTTTTGCAGGTACAGGGGTAATGTGTGGCGCATTCGGTTCGCATTTATTAAAAACAATACTTACAGAATACGACTTATCGGTTTGGGAAATTGGTGTTAAATATCTTTTAATTCATGCTTTAGGAATATTAATTTTAGCTATTAATCATCGTCATTTTAATAAGAAATTATTCATTTCATTGTCTTTATTAAGTGTTGGAATTATCATTTTTTCTGGTTCATTATTTCTATTAGCAACTAGAAATATATGGGGAGATGATTCCTATAAATTTTTAGGAGCAATTACTCCAATTGGAGGTTTAAGTATGATTTTGGGTTGGTTCTTTACTGCAACATTTTGCTTAAATAAATCAGAAGATTCTCATGAAAAAGAAGAATCAAGTTCACATAAAAAAAGACATCATAAAAAATCATCATCAGATTCAAACTAAATAAAATCTCTTTTAAATGAAGACATTAATACTAATGCGACACGCAAAAGCCCTGAAAGAATCTGATGACTCAACAGACCATAACAGGCAATTAAGTGATAAAGGAAAAGAAGATGCAAAATTGATGTCTGATAGTTTAAAAAGAGAAAAGTTTTTACCAGAATTAATTGTAAGTAGTACTTCAAAAAGAACCCAAAAAACTGCTAAAATTGTTTTAGAAGATTTAAATTTAAAACCCAATTCACTTTTACTTGAAAGTGATTTGTATGAAGCTACTACTTCCGAGATCCTGCATGTTATAAGATTATTACCCGACGAAATTAATACTGTTATGTTAGTTGGACATAATCCATCGTTTACAGGAATGATTGGATTGTTATCTCAAACTTTTATAGAAAACTTACCTACATCAGGAATTGCAGTAATTCAGTTTAATATACCTACTTGGAAATTAACTCAGAATAAGTCTGGAAAACTGGTATGGTTTATGCACCCCAAATTATTATCATGAAAACTATTAAATATACAAGCATCCTTTTTGCCTTTTTAATTTTTAATCTTCCATTATTCTCTCAAGATTTACCTTTTTCTGGAACAAAAAATAAAAAAGCAGAATACTATTTTGGTGAGGCTTTAAAGGCTTTTCAAGAAGGTGACGGAATGAGAACCCTAAATTTTGTAGATAAAGCAATTAGCACAGACCCTAATTTTATTGATGCTTACATGTTGCAAGCAGAGGTAAAATCAAACAATGAGAAGTATGGTGAAGCAATGGCGATTTACAATAAAGTAATTTCAATCAATCCAGATTTTCCAATGAGTTATTATGGTTCTGCTAAAATAAATTACATCCAAAAACAATACAAAGAGGCTTTGGTTGATTGTGATAAATTTCTTCAATATCCAGATCATTTTCAGAAACAATCAGAGGTTCTTAGAATGAAAAGAAATGCAGCTTTTGCGGTTTATGCCATGCAAAATCCTGTTCCTTTCGAGCCTCATAATTTAGGTCCAAATATTAATTCATTCGAAAACGAGTATTTCCCTGGAATTACCGCCGATGATCAAACCTTTATTTTTACACGACTTGAAGCTGGTAGAAACGAAGAGTTTTTTATTAGTCAAAAACAAAAAAATGTTTGGTTACCTGCTATGAATTTGGGTTCTCCTATTAATACAGAAAAAAATGAAGGTACAGTTTCTTTAAGCTCCGATGGTCAATATATATTTTATACAGCATGTAACAGATTGGGTGGAATGGGTTCATGTGATTTATATATTTCTAAACTTGATGGAGCTACTTGGTCTGAACCAAAAAACCTTGGAAATCCAGTAAATACTGGTAATTGGGAAAGTCAACCTACTGTAAGTTTTGATGGTAAAACAGTTTATTTTAGTAGCAATCGTGCTGGTGGTTATGGTAAGAGTGATATTTGGTACACTACTTTTAAAAACGGTAAATGGTCGCCACCTGTAAATATGGGTCCAGAAATTAATAGTGCTGGTGATGACCAATCTCCATTTATTGCTAAAGATGACCAAACTTTATATTATAATAGTGATGGCCTTCCAGGCATGGGTGGAATTGATTTATTTTTCTCAAAAAGAGTTGATGGTAGATGGCAGAAACCTGTAAATTTAGGTTATCCAATCAATACCGATTTAGATGAAACATGTTTGGTTATTGCTTCGAATGGTGTTGATGCATACATTTCAAGACAAGCTGAAGATAGTTATGGTGGTTTGGATTTATACCACTTCGAACTTTACAAAGAAGCCCAACCGAATAAAACGGGTTATGTAAAAGGTATAGTTTATGATGCTGTAACAAATAGTAAACTGGTTGCTAAAATTGAATTGATAGATTTAGCTACTGGTAAATCTATTGTAGAATCGTTTTCAAATAAACTTACTGGTGAGTTTTTACTAAGCTTACAAGGAAATAAAGATTATGCTTTAAATGCTTCAAGAACTGGCTATATGTTTTATTCTGAAAATTTTGCTTTAAAAAATCAAAGTTCAACAGAACCATTAATTCTAAATATTCCTCTTCAACCAATTACACCTGGAGCAAAAGTAGTTTTGAAAAATATTTTCTTTGATACCGATAAATTCAATTTAAAAAGTGAATCTATGGTTGAATTAGAAAAGTTAATTCAATTTATGAATGTAAATCCTACTGTTAAAATTGAAATTGGCGGCCATACAGACAATACCGGTGAGGTTAAGAAAAACCAACAATTATCGAGTAATAGAGCTAAATCTGTTTTTGATTATTTAGTTTCAAAACAAATTCCAGCAAGTAGATTAGCTTATAAAGGTTATGCAGAAACTCAACCAATTGCTGATAATAAAACACCTGAAGGAAAACAAAAAAACAGAAGAACTGAATTCAAAATCCTGCCCTAATATGTCAACACCAAACAATTTTTAATGTGTATTGGTGAAAAAGCTGATGTATTTAAGCCGTTTTATACGTTTATGTTTACATTACTAAATATGGCTACGCAAAACTTCACAATTGAAAGGAAAAATAACCGACATCAGCTTGCCGGTTTAATTGGAACATCCTTGATTCATGGGATAATTCTTGCTTTTTTATTGATGTTTTTTATTTATCCTCCAAATCCACCTTTAGATTCTATTGGAATGATGATGAGTCTTGGTGAAGAAAACATGGGTGGTCCTTCTTTAACACCTGTTCCCGACCCTTCACCTAATGAAACATATACACCAATTTCGGAAGCAACTGAAGACGAATTAAAAGATTTGACTCAGGATAACGATGAAAGTGTTGCGATAAAAGAGCAAAAGGAAAAAGAAAAGAAAGATAAAAAGGATAAAAAAGATCCTGAAAAACCTAAGGATATCAAACCAAAACCAGAAAAAACGCCTCAATTAGAATTACCTAAAAAAGTTGACCAACAGGCTTTATTCAGAAAAAGTAAAAACAAAGCAGGTGGCAATGGTGGTTATGGCGATGGAGATATCCCAGGAAACGAAGGTAGACCTGATGGCGACCCAAGAGGAAATCCTGATGGAGAAGGTTCTGGATTATATGGTGATGGTAAAGGTGGCGATGGTCCTCTAAAATATGAACTTGAAGGTCGTTCAATGAAAAAACTACCTAACATCGAAGATAATTCAACATCTGTAGGTAAGGTTGTTGTTAGAATAGTAGTTGACAGAGAAGGTAATGTGGTGAAAGCAGTACCAGGACAACCAGGTTCGACAACCATTGAATCATCTTTATTAGAAAAAGCTAAACAAGGTGCTTTACAAACCAAATTTTCACCAAAATCAAATGGACCTGATGAACAATTTGGTTATATAACTTTTGTATTTAGATTCAAAAATTAAGTTTTGACATATCAAGAAACACTTGATTATTTATATGCTCAGTTACCCATGTTTACGCGTGTGGGTTCTTCTGCATATAAAAAAGATTTAACTAATACCTTGGCTTTATGCGAGGCTTTAGGGAATCCACATTTAAAGTTTAAATCAATTCATGTTGCTGGAACCAATGGAAAAGGTTCAAGTTCTCATATGCTGGCTTCTATACTTCAAGAAGCTGGTTATAAAACAGGATTATATACTTCTCCTCATCTTATTGATTTTAGAGAGCGTATTAAGATTAATGGAATAATGATTCCACAAGAATTTGTGGTTGATTTTGTAGATAAATATAAATCATTGTTTGAAGAAGTTAAACCCTCATTTTTTGAATGGACAGTTGCACTTTGTTTTCAATATTTTGCTAGTCAGAAAGTAGAAATTACCATTATTGAAACTGGCTTAGGTGGCAGATTAGATTCTACCAATATTATCAAACCAATTTTAAGTATAATAACAAATATTGGTTTTGATCATATGGATATGCTTGGAAATACTTTGGCATTAATAGCTGGAGAAAAAGCAGGTATCATTAAGAAAAATACGCCAGTTGTTATCGGTGAAAATCATCCTGAAATCAATCCCATATTTCAACAAAAAGCAAAATCTGAACAAGCATTTTTATGCTATGCAGAATTCGAAACCGAACTTTTTCATTTTAAAAACAATGAAACAGAAAGTCACTTCGATATTCACTTAAGAACAGGCGAGAATTGGCTAAACATGCAGTGCGACCTTCCGGGTATTTATCAAAAAAAGAATATTTGTACAGTCATTTCTAGTATTCCATTTATTAGACAAGCTGGATTTAAAATTACTGAAACGGATATTAAAAATGGATTATTTCAGGTAAAGAAAAATACTGGATTAATGGGCAGATGGCAACTCATTCTAAACAATCCAAAAATAATTTGTGATACAGGCCATAATGAACATGGAATGAAATTGGTAAGCCAACAATTATCAAAAGTGAAAAGAAAAAATCTTCACATGGTTATTGGAATGGTTAAAGATAAAGATATTTCAAAAGTGCTTTCACTCATGCCAACAAATGCTATCTATTATTTCACCAAAGCTAATCTACCTAGAGCCCTAGATGAAAAAGAGTTACAAGCCATAGCAATTACTAACAATTTAAAAGGAAGTACTTTTAGTAATGTTGAATCAGCCTTACAAAATGCTATTCAAAATGCAGATAAAGACGATTTAATTTTTATAGGAGCCTCAACTTTTATTGTTGCAGAAGCATTGGAGTTTTTTCAAAGAGAAAAAGTTAAACTTCAATAACTTTTGAACCAGCAAACACAAAGACTTTATCATTGGGTTTTGTATCAATAATTTTTGCACCAGTAAAACTTCCAAAAGCTGGTAGTAAAATTTGATTTTCACCAACAAAAATACAAGCTAATCTTTCTCGTTGTTTTCCTTTTCCTTCCAATAAAACCGCTGGATGAATATGTCCACTTATACTTGGTTTGATTGAATTTTCATCAGGTTCATGAATCATTTCAATACCTCTTCTTTCTTGTTTGTAAAAGGTTTGAATTCCTGCTTCTTTTAATAAATAAGCTGGCATTCTATCATGGTTTCCGCGAATTAATGTCCATTTTATGTGTTTAAAAATGATTGTTAATTCAATAAATAAATTCCATTCTTCATTCAAATCTGAATGAAATAAGTCGCCTAAAATAATTATCTCTTGTACAGGATATTTATCTAATAATTCCTGAATATTAATTAAATTCTGATCAGCTGCTGCCATTGGAACAGCTAAACCATTTTTTCTAAAATGACTAACCTTTCCTAAATGTAAATCACTTAATAAAATAGCTTGTTCTTCTTCCCATAAAATGCCTCTTTCTGGTAAAGCTAAAAAATTTGAATTTGCGAAAGAAAATTTCATTGTTGGCAAGAAGCATAATTTTCAGCTAATTTTCCCGAAAAAAAATTGAGCTTTCGTCAAAAACTTCAGTACCATTTGGTAAAAAAATTAGGCATTTCAAATAAGGAGGCTAAAAACCTAATTCTATCATCAAACGTAAAAGTAAATCAAATTACAATTAATGAAAATATTCAAATCAATCCTTTAGATGAAATAGAAATTTTAAATCAGCCAATTGTAAATTCAGAATTAAAATACTTTATAATTCTCAATAAACCTGTTGGAATTGAAAGTACTTTAAACCCTGATATTGAGAACAATCTTCTCCCCTTTTTACCTAAAATTAAAGGTTTGTATCATATAGGTAGATTAGATAAAGAATCGGAAGGTTTAATGCTTTTTAGTAATGAAGGTAAGATTCATGATAAAATTCTAAGAAACAAAAATCAGGAAGTTTTGAAAAAATATCTTGTTGAAGTAAATTCAAATATTGACGAGAATTTTATTTCAAACATGGAAAATGGTGTTGAAATTTTAGGTACAAAAACTCTTCCATGCAGGCTTCAAAAAATAGATTCAAAATCGTTTTATATTTGGTTAAACCAAGGTTTAAACCGACAAATTAGAAGAATGTGTTATAAACTTGGTAAAGAAGTTACAAAACTAAAACGATTAGAAATTGGCGAAATTAAATTAGAGAATTTGAAAGCTGGAAAAACACGAAACTTAAATGAGATTGAAATTTCCTTTTTAAAAAACCTTTTTTAGTTTCAATAATTAGTCAATTTTCTTAAAAACTTTTTAAATTCATCTATTTTATTAAGTTTGAATGAGAAACTCCAATTGTGTATGAAGAAAATATTACTAATAACCGCCGGTGTTCTAATTGCATTGGCTTTGCTTTTTACTTGGTTCAAACAAAATACTAAAAAAGCTAGTCCGCAATCAGCTGCTTCATACATGCATGAAGGCCTAAACATCAGTATAAGTTATTGCCAACCAGCTGCAAAAGGAAGGGTTATTTTTGGAGATGAACAGGCTGGTGCACTTCAACCCTACGGACAATATTGGAGAGTTGGTGCTAATGAAGCGACAACTATTGATATTAGTAGTCCAATTAAAATGAATGACAAGGAATTAAAAGCCGGTAAATATGCATTGTATGCTTATCCTGGTGCAACAACATGGACAATCTGCATTAATACCGATTGGGATAGATGGGGAGCTACTGAACCAGACCCAAAAAATGATGTTTTTAGAACTGAAATTGAAGTCAATAATAATGCTCCAATGCAAGAATTATTTTTAATCAGTTTTGATAATGCTGACTCTACCGGAACAGCTCATTTAAATTTACATTGGGATAAAACCTTGGTTAAAATACCATTCTCTAAAATTTCACTATAAAATGATTCTTAGAAACCGGATTGCGGAAATCAGGTCGAAAAAAGATGTAGAAATTCTAGTTTCTGAAATTGAAAAAAATTCAGAAATACTAGTTGAGTTTATGGAACTTCTTGAAGAAAGAAAAACAAGACAAAGTATGTATGGATCATGGGTTTTATGCAATTTGGCCGAAAATTCCCCAGAATTAGTTAGTCCTTATGCGCATCAAATTCTTTCGTTTTTTAAAAATTCACCACATACAGGTGCAAATAGAAATTTAATGCGTTGTTTCATGGAAATTGATGTTCCAGAAGATATCTTAAGTCCACTAATTGATCAATGCATTGAATTTATTCAAGACCCAAATCAACCTGTTGCTGTAAAGGCATTTAGTATTGAATCATTTGCAAGAATAGTTCTTAAGTTACCGGATTTAGCTAATGAATTAAAAATGGCGATAGCTCATATTCATTTATTAAACTCACCTGCATTGCATAGCACATCAAAAAAAGTTAGATTGATGATGAGAAAAAATAGAATTCCATTTTAGCATTTCATGTAAATCAATTAGAAAGATTATTATTAGAAAATTACTTTTACCAAAACTTAATAAAAATGAATAAAAAAATACTTACAACAATTGGTATTGCAACACTTTTAGTAGGAACTGCAGCCATGTTAGAAGACAAAATTAAAGGAATCGATTTAACAGCAATTGATAAAAATGTAAATCCTGCTGAAGATTTTTATCGATATGCAAATGGTAATTGGATTGCAAACAATCCTGTACCCTCAACCGAATCAAGATGGAGCAGTTTTAATATTGTTACAGAAAGAAATAATGAAACACTAAGACAAATTCTTGAAGAAGCAGCAGCCGATGTAAAAGCTCCAAATGGTTCAACTAAGCAAAAAGTTGGTGCTTTTTATAGAGTTTACATGGATACTTTAAAGAGAGATCAACAAGGAAGTACTCCTGTTAAACCTCTTTTCGACAAAATTAATTCGATTACATCAAAATCAGATTTAATTAAGGTTGTAGCAGATTTTCATAAAAAAGGAATTAGAGGATTCTTTAATTTTTATGTATCTCAAGATTTAAAAAATTCGACTTCTTATATTGTTTACGTTTCTCAAGGTGGATTAGGATTGCCTGATAGAGATTATTATACAAAAACTGATAAAAAATCAGAAGAAACAAGAACTGCCTACTTAGCACATATTAATAAAATGGCTGAATTATTTGGCATGTCTAATGAAGGTTTTTCATCAACAGTTATGAAAATTGAAACTGATTTGGCAACAAAATCAATGACAAGAACCGAAAGACGTAACCAAGAAAAACAATATAACAAACGCTCATTTAATCAATTCAATACTGAGTATTCAAACTTAAATTTCAGCAATTATTGTAAATTGACAGAAGTTGCCAAATTTGATAGTTTAATAATATCGCAACCAGAATTCTTTAGCAATTTGAACAATATGATTGCAAATTATTCTGTAGAAGAGCTTAAAGCATATTTAAAATGGAATGTAATGAATACATCAGCAGGATATTTAGGAACTGCTTTTGAAAAACAAAATTTCGCATTTTATGGAACTTCATTAACCGGAACAAAAGAGCAAAAACCAATGTGGAAAAGAGG
Source organism: Bacteroidia bacterium (assembly GCA_051861545.1). Lineage (GTDB taxonomy): Bacteria > Bacteroidota > Bacteroidia > UKL13-3 > UKL13-3 > CAISCU01. Next base: position 132,601 of record JBIMKP010000004.1, read on the forward strand.
AATCAATGCCGCAAATGGAATTGTTGGAGAATTATTGGGCCAATTGTTTGTAGAAAAATCATTTTCTCCTGAATCTAAAAAGAGAGTCAATGAAATGGTTGATAATATTATGGCTGCATTTAAAGTTAGATTAACTCAACTGGATTGGATGAGCGAACCTACAAGAATTAAAGCTTTAGAAAAATTAGCCAGCTTCACCAAAAAATTTGGATATCCAGATAAATGGACAGATTTCAGTAAATTGGAAATTAAAGAAGATTCTTATATCCAAAACTACTTTAGAGCCGCTGAATTTGGTCACCGCGACATGATATCAAAACTTGGAAAACCAATAGATAAAAACCGTTGGGGCATGTTTCCACAGACAGTAAATGCTTATTATAATCCTACTTTAAATGAAATCGTATTTCCTGCAGCAATCATGCAACCACCATTTTTTGATGCTCAAGCTGATGACGCTGTAAATTATGGAAGTATTGGTGCAGTAATCGGACATGAATTAACACATGGTTTTGATGACCAAGGAAGTAAATATGGTGCAGATGGTAATTTAAAAAGCTGGTGGACTCCTGAAGACAGAAAATTGTTTGAAGCAAAAACTAAAAAATTAGTCGACCAATACAATTCATTTTTTGTAGCTGATAGCTTACACGTTAATGGAGAACTTACATTAGGAGAGAATATTGCAGATTTAGGTGGATTAACTATAGCTTATGAAGCTTATAAAATGCATTTGAAAAAGTATCCATCAAGAATTGAAAATGGCTATACTCCAGAACAAAGATTTTTCCTTGGTTTTGCTCAAGTATGGAAAAATACAGTTCGTCCAGAAGCATTAAGACAATTAATCCTAACCGACCCTCATTCACCAGGTGAATTTAGAGTTTTAGGTCCTTTAAGCAATATGCCATCATTTTATGAAGCTTTTGGCGTACAAAAAGGTCAAAAAATGTATAAATCTGAGGAAGAAAGAGCTAATATTTGGTAAAAAAATATTTATTTTGAATTGATATTGAAGCCGGAAATTCCGGCTTCTTTTTTTTAACTTAAAATCATGAAACTAATTAAACTATCCTTTATTTTATGGGTTGTAGTTCTATTCAGCTCCTGTGGTCAAAAAATCATAGATTACGTTCCTTTAAGTGTTGATAAAACTTTAGGAGAACAAGCAGATAATCAATTTAGTAATGGACAAATAGGTCTAGTTTTAAGTCCTGATGATTATCCAGAATCTTATGAACATTTAAATAGAATAAAAGACAATATTCTTGCATCTGGAAAAGTAAAACATAAAGAAGATTTTCCTTGGGAAGTGCGGATTATTCATGATGATTCAGTTTTAAATGCTTTTTGTATACCAGGTGGGTATATTTATGTTTATACAGGAATCATAAAATACTTAGACTCTGAAGATGCATTAGCGGGAGTTTTAGCGCATGAAATTGCACATGCCGACCTTCGACACGGAACCTCACAAATGTTGCAAAATTTGGGCATCGGATTTATTTTACAATCGGTTTTAGGAATAGATAATTCAAGTCTTTTAAACCTTGGCGTTAACTTAATTGGATTATCTTTTAGTAGAAGTGATGAAAGTGATGCTGATATGAATTCTGTAATCTACCTCTATCCTACTGAATATGATGCAAGAGGTGCTAAAAATTTCTTTGAAAAAATTCAAAAAGACGATAAAAACCCTGGAATTCCAGAATTTATTTCCACACATCCAGATCCAGAAAATAGAGTTGAAAAAATTGTTTTAAAATGGAAAGAACTTGGAAGCAAAAAAGGTAAAAAGTTTACAGGAGAATATTCTGATTTTAAAAATAGCTTACCTTAAAGTTGAGATTTGAGATTTGAGATTTGAGATTTATGATTGGGGATTTGGGATATTTTAGAAATCCATTTTGAGTTAAATCAGAATGGATTTTTTTTATTCATTTTTTTTTGAAATTTTAAATAAGAGAAAAATATTAATCTTACGAACGTTTGTGAGATTCCTATTTAGACAAAAAGCACCAAATTGGGATAAAATCCTAAAAATATACTTTGTTGCTACTGACAATTAGTCAATATAATTTATCATTTGAGGTGGTAATAGTAAAATATAAACTATTATTTATCAATTACTTAAAATAACTAATCAAAACTAAACTTTAGATTTTATAGAGTTATTGAGTTCTGTGATTTTGTTCTGAATAGCAGCAGCACCCTGTTTATTCCTTTCTAATAGGCTATCAAGATCACCTAAGTAGCTGATTTCCTTCAATAATAGCTGGTGATATTCCATTACTTGCTGTAGGTGTTGTATTTGCAGTTGAAGTTCGTTTTGAAACTGCTCTAATTGTTTAATCTCAGGTTCAAAATCGGGTTTTACAATGGTGTCTCTATAAACTTCTCCATTACCCAAGATTAGCCAATCTGGTGATATATCGGGAAAGCGACTAAGTAACCTTTGAATCAATTCTAAGCCTGGCTTATTGCGTCCAGAGCTTATATGAGTCAATACAGGCAATGATGTGTCTAATGCCAAAGCAAAAGAGGATTTACTCATCTGCTTTAGCTCCATTACACTTAACACACGTTTATTTAGCTCATCCATCTAATATGCTGATTTACAAATAGGGTATACAAATGTAAAAAAAAGATTTAACATTTCTATACCCGTAAAACATTTGTTTAGTGCCGGCTTAAACATATGTTTAGTTTTATATTGAAGCTTTAATAGTGATTTTATATTATAAATTACTCATTTACAATTGTTTAAACATTTGTTTTAGCCCTTCTTTTACATATGTTTATCCCTGTATTTACTCATGTAAACATGACAATTAGGCTCAAAACAATCCCCTATTTAATTGTTTAATAGGTAATGAAATTATCTAAGACTCTTCAAACAATAACTATAATACCTCGCCCATTGCCAGAGGTATTCGAATTCTTTAGCAAAGCAGAAAATCTTAATGAGCTTACTCCTCCTGAATTAAGTTTCAAGATTCTAACTCCAACTCCTATTTTAATGAAGGAAGGAATTCACATTAAATACAAAATTGCTCTAGCAGGAATTCCTATGTTTTGGAAAACTTTAATAAGTAAATGGAATCCTCCTTATGAATTTGTTGATGAACAACTTTCGGGTCCATATACAATCTGGCACCATCGCCATACTTTTGAAGAAGTAAATGGTCAAACAAAAATGACTGATACCATTACGTACCAGTCGAAAGGATGGATATTAGCTCCACTTTTACATTGGCTATTCGTAGATAAAAAAGTAAAAGAGATTTTTGAATACAGGGAAGCTAAATTAAATGAGCTATTCAAATAGTGAATTTTCAATCAAAAAATGTGAGCATTGCCTTAACTGGACTAATGGGAACAAAGCTTTTTGTGAAAATTGTGGTGAAATTTTAGATTTAGAATACAGAAAAGAAAGAGATGAAAAAAGCAAAGATTTGAGTGCTGCTCCTTTCTTGTTAAACTGGTTTAAAATAAAAGGTTCAGACAAAAATCCTGCATATTTTATTGTCGAAAAATTAATAAATGGTGGTCAACTAATTTTGATGGGAATAATTGCATTAATCACATTTATTTTGATTGTATTACCTGGATGAATCGATTGTATATCAATATTAAAGAGGCTTTTGAAAAAAGAAGTTTTCAGTCATTTTTAGTATTTTTTGTTTTTTGGTTGATTTTTCACCTTTTAAAAAATTGGATTGTATATCCCATTTTTTTGAATTCATATGTTGATGACTTTTTGGTGGTACCAATGCTGCTTACATTTTCTTTGTTTTTGCAACAAACTTGGGTAAATCCACTTTTTGTTTATTCAAAACTCTTCATACTTTCTGTTATAATGTATTTCGGAATTGTGTTCGAAATTGTTATTCCTAGATTTTTATCGGCATATACATCAGACAAATATGACATGATCACATATTTTGCAGGAGGAATAGTATTTTACTTCCTGCAAAATATGTTCATCAAAAAGTAAATCAAGAGAATTAATAGTTCTTAAACTAATCGGTTAGTTTGGCGATTGAAAACTGATTGTATAACTAAGCTCATGCTCTGCACCAGGTGCTAATTTAACAATTCCTTCCCTTTCCGAGATTTCAGCATTGAAATCGATTTTATCTGCTAATCCTTGCCAAGGTTCTAAACAAATAAAATCTTCACAAGGCACTTTTGCCCAAATAGCCAAATAAGGAAATTCAGAAATATCCATTTTTATTGCAAAATTTGAATTAAGATGTTTGAGTTTTATACTTTTTGAATTAAGATTTTTAAACACAAGGGCGTCTTTTTCAAATATTTCTTTATTCAATTTTAAAAGATTTTGATTCTCTAAAACCAATTCCGTTTTTCCATTAAATAGCCCATCCGACAATAAATGAGCTTCTAATTTTTCATTTGTTTCAAATTCTATTACAAATTCAGATAAATTAGAAACAGGTAAAGCAAAGCCTGGATGTGCGCCAACACTAAAGAATAAATCATCTTTTCCTATATTAATCGTTTTGTAGCTTATTTTCAAATCATCACCAATAACTTGATAAATAATATTAAAAATAAACTCAAAAGGATATTGTGGAAATCTCTCGGAATCTCCTCTTAAACTAAATGTAACTAAATCGGTATAAAGCTCTGTAATTTCAAATTCATTGTCTCTAGCAAAGCCATGTTGGCCCATTGGGTATACTTTTCCACAATAATTGATCTGATTAGAAGCACTTTTTCCTACAAAAGGAAATAAAACAGGTGCATGTCGTGGCCAAACTTTGGCATCAGCTTGCCACATATACTCATAATCAGTTAGTTTATCCTTAACTGAACTCAATTCAGCTCCATTTTTATTAATTGAAAATGAATTACGAAGGCCATTTATCGTCGTTTTTTCCACATTGATGTGCATAAGTTGATGCTTTAAAGTAAAATAATGACTACTAAAATAGATAATTACTCTATTTATGGAATAAGTATTTTTTTAGTTTATCCACATTCTTACATTTGTTTTCAGAAAATTCGACAGAAACCCTAAAACAAAACATTATGATTTATTTAGTAAGAGGTTTAATGATGGCAATAGTAACAGCAATGATTACAGTATTTGTTGTAGACTTTCAATCAGTAATTGATGGATTTACAGCAGTAGTTGATGGAGTATCATTAATTCTATCGCCATTAAAAGCAATAGTTAGATAAACTACACATTATTTTTGCGGAATTAAGTAATTTAAGCCATATTTGCCACCGCATTGCCGTGGTGGTGAAATTGGTAGACATGCCATCTTGAGGGGGTGGTGCTCGTAAGGGCATAGGAGTTCGAGTCTCCTTCACGGCACATATTTTAAAAGGTAACATTTATGTTGCCTTTTTTTGTTTCAAAACATTGATTTTAAGACACAAAAAAAGTCGATTCAAACGAATCGACTTTTTTAATTTCTTACAGAAAGTACTATTCTTCGATGATAGTTGTCTGCTCTTTGAAAGGAGACTTAATTTTCACCAATTGGGTATTTACTTTAATACGGTTCTTACGAAGTACCGAAGTTACCTTATTTCTTCTGTCTTTTCTTTTTAATCTTGTAGTAGCCATAATTTTCTTTTTTGCAAATATAAGGTGATTAAATTTAATATCCCAAAATTTTCAACATTGCTTCTGGACTTTGTTCCCCAGCAAATAGTTGATAAGTTAATTCTCCAGACTCATTTCTATCAATAATGAGATGTTTAGGTGCAGGAATTAAACAATGTTGTATTCCACCATAACCACCTAAACTTTCTTGGTATGCACCAGTATGGAAAAAGCCCATCAATAAAGGCTCTTCATCGGTAATTTTAGGCATAAAAACCTGGTTGGTATGTGTATCAGAATTATAAAAATCTTGACCATCACATGTTAATCCACCTAAATTTATTCTTTGAAATTCATGATCCCATTGGTTTAAAGCTAATAAAATAAATTTTTGTCCAATTCCCCAGGTATCTGGTAATGTTGTGATAAAAGAACTATCAATTACATACCATTGCTCTTTATCATTTTGTTCTTTTTTTCCAATAATAGAATAAAGTACAGCACCACTTTCACCTACAGTAAATGATCCAAACTCAGTAAAAATGTTTGGTTCAGGAACTCCTCTGCTTTCACAAATCGATTTTATATAATATACAATCTGGTCAATCATATAACCATAATCATACTCCACTCCTAAAGAGGTATAAATTGGCATTCCACCGCCAATATCAAGCGTATCTAAATCCGGACAAACTTCTTTAACATCGCAATAAACATTCACTAAACGAGTAAGTTCACTCCAATAATAAGTTGTGTCTTTTATTCCTGAGTTCACAAAAAAGTGAAGCATTTTTAACTTAAAGTTAGGATTATCCTTGATTTTACTTTCGTATAAATCAACTACTCTTTTATAACTCATTCCCAATCGAGAAGTGTAAACCAAAAAATTTGGTTCTTCTTCGGTTGCGATTCTAATTCCTAAATTTGTTTGATTTTTAGCATGTTTATTTATTAAATCAAGCTCTTCAGGATTATCTAATACACATACTAAATTATTATAACCTTCATTAACCAATTCCGCCATTTTTTGGGCATATGCATCTGTTTTATATCCATTGCATACAATAAATTGATTTTTACTGAACTTGCCTTTTGATTCAAGAGATTTAATAATATCTAAATCAAATGTCGATGAGGTTTCTAAATCTACATTGCTTTTTAAAACTTCATTCAATACAAAACTAAAATGAGAACTTTTTGTGCAATAACAATAATTATAAGAACCATTGTATTGGTGTTTTTCTATTGCATTTGCGAAAAGCTCCTTGGCTTTGCTTATTTGACTTTCAATTTTAGGTAAATAAGTAAATTTTAATGGAGAACCATACTCCTTTACCAAAGCATTTAAATCAATCCCATGAAAAAATAATTGATTATCAATTACTTCAAAACCATGACGCGGAAAAAAGAAGGTTTGATGAATAAGGTCTGTGTACCTATTTCTAATGTGTGGTGCGCTCAATTTTTTTATTTTTTTGCAATGTTAAGCAAACAATAAAAATTCAATGTAAATATTTTAATAAATGACAAAAATTGAATAATTTGAGTCAAATCTGTGGTGTTTAAGTACTTAAATTTAAATAATTAAACTTAAATGCCTGAAAATCATACTACTTTTAAATAAGCTTTATTTAAATGGATAATGCTTTTTGAAGTCAAAAGCTATATTTGCCAGTATACCATCCCTTGGAGGTTTTGTGAAAAATGTAAAATTTGTAACCATTGAATCAGATTTCGGAGCAGGTAAAAAAGGGGCCAAACTCGGACCTCAAGCTTTGCTTAATCAATTAAAGAAATCAGGAATTGAGGATTTTCAAAATCCTGATGTTTTAAGAGTTAGTGCAGAAGATTTAAGTTCTGATAATCTTCATCCTTTTTTAAAAAACATCGACTCTATTATTGAAGTTCAAAATAGAGCTATTAAAGAAATTACTTCTATTTTAGACGAAAACAATCCATTTCCAATTATTCTTTCTGGCGATCATAGCAATGGCTCCTCACCTATTGCTGCTATCAAAAACAAGTATCCCGACAAACGATTAGGTGTTATTTGGATTGATGCCCATGCTGATTTGCATAATCCATTTTCAACTCCTTCTGGTAACATGCATGGTATGCCTTTGGCTGTTGCTTTAGGATTAAAACATGAAGTTGAAGATAAAAATGAAATCACAGAAAAAGAACTTGAACTTTGGCAGGATTTATTAGAATTAGGTGATAAAAAAATTACGCCTAAAATTCAATTTGAAGATTTAGTTTTTATTGATTTAAGAGATACAGAGGAAGATGAAGATGATTTAATTAATAAACATCATATCAAATGGTTTAGTCCGGCCGATAGAAAAGTAAAAGGAATTGAAACTATTCTAAATGAAACATTGGCTTATCTTGAAGCTTGTGATTTAATTTTGATTTCTTTTGATGTAGATAGCTTAGATCCAGAAATATCAATTGGTACAGGAACTCCAGTGCCTCAAGGATTATCAAAAGATGAAGCAGTATTTTTATTGAGTGGTTTATTAAACTCGCCTAAAACTATTGCTTGGGAAATTACAGAAATCAATCCTTTATTAGATAGAACCAATCCAATGGAAGAAATTAGCTCAGAGCTATTTTTGAAAATCTGGAATATGGTTTCCAATTAAACTAAATATTCTAATTATTAAAAGAGAACTTTTTGACATAAAAAGTTCTCTTTTTTTTTAAATATCAAGCAAAAAAAATCCATTAAAATATTTAGAACTCATCCTTAAAATATAATGACTACTAATTGAACTTATTTTTGATTCGAACAATTACTAAATTGTTTTTTTTCGTAATTTGGCCTACAATATGAGATTGTTTAGTATTCTATTTTTATTTGTTTTTAAGTTTCAATTAGTATTTGCTCAAGCACCAGCACAATTGCTTTCAAAGCTTAAGCAAAAAATGCCAAATGAAGAAAGAATTCAAACATTACTTGAAATTTCAAATGCTTATAAAAATTCAGACTTAAATGAAGCATTTTTATATGCAAACCAAGCTTATTTAGAATCATCTAAATCTGATTTACCAAAATACTCCGGTTCAGCTTTAAGTCAAATTGGTCTATTACATTATTTAAATAATAAACTCGATAGTGCTGTTTATTTTCATGAAAAAGCTTCTATTATTTTATTACAAACAGGCGATAGTTTTGAGATTTCCAGAAACAGTAACAGACTAGGCGCAGATTATTATTTAAAAGGAAATTTAAAAGATGCAATACTCAAATATCAAAATGCTATTTTATGGGCAAATGATATTAAGATAAAAGCTAATGCATTGAATAATTTAGGTATGTGTAGCAAGCAATATGGAGATTTTTCAAAAGCTATATCCTACCATTCTCAGGCATTGAGTTATTATGAAATATTAAACGACCCTAATTTCAAAGCCAAAACATTTAATAATCTTGGTTCTTGTTATTGGTTAAAGAAAGATTCAGAACGAGCTTTTGAATCTTATTACAATGGCTTTCAAATAGCTAAACAAATAAATAATCCAGAATATTTAGCGCAATCAATGAATGGACTTGGGATTATTTACAGTAAAAAAAATCAATTTGATTCTGCAATCACTTTATTTAACCAAGCTGCCCAAATTTTTCAAGGTTTAGGTTTTCAAAAAGAATATGCCCAACAATTGGTAAATCTTGCTGACAATGAAACCGAATCAGGAAGATTAATTGAGGCTGAAAAAAATTATAAAGAAGCATTAAAAGTATTTGTCGCGTTAAACGATAAATCAGGTGAGGCAGCAGTTTATAATAATCAAGGAAATCTTTTTCAAAAAAAGAAAGATTGGAAAAATGCAGCTTTAAGTATGGAAAAATCTTTTGAAATTTCTAATCAAAGTCAAAACATAAATCATACTGTTATCATAGCTAGAAACCTAAGTTTTGTTTATGAAAAATTGAACATGCCAGAAAAAGCTTTAACTTATCGTAAAATCTATGATGAATACAAAGAAGAGGTTAATGATTTAGCTGAAAACTTAAAATACATTGAAGTAGACAGTCAACTTAAAATCACACAAAAAGAAAAAGAGCTTGTTAAAAAATCTGAAGAAATATCGAAATTCAGAATCGGTTTAATTATTCTTGGAATACTTGCATTTACTGTTTTTGTTGTAGCCATTTTTATGTTCAGAAATAACAAGAAAAAAATAGCTAATCAACTTGTTTTAGAAGCCAATATCTTATCAATTGAAAAACAAATTGAAGATGTAAAATCTGAAAATGTAAGTTTAAAGCAACAATTACTTGCTACAGAAGATGAACTCATCAAATTAAACAAAAAATATGCTGGAATTAAAGAGGATTTACCTCAAGAAATAGTCCCACTATCTAAGCGTGAACATGAGGTTTTATTATATATGGCAGAAGGTTTACCAGACAAAGAAATCGCTGAAAAACTTTTTGTTAGTATCAATACTGTGCGCACTCATACCAGAAGAATTTATGATAAACTATTGGTTAATAATAGAACAGAAGCTATTAATATGTTGCATAAATTCAATTTGATGACCACTACTTGATGATATCTTACACATTGAATTGAATTTACTACCAATTATTCATTATTGATTTCATAATCAATTCTAAATACTAAAATCGTATTAGATAAAATTAATGATTATGATAAAAAGGCTTACTCTACTTTGTTTTATTTTCTTTTTCATTTTAAAAACAAACAATGCTCAATTAAGTGCACCAAAAGTTGAAGGTGTTTTTGGTGGATATGTTTCAAATATTGCAGGATACGCTAAGAATTCAGATTCCACTAGGTTGTTTATTTCAACTCAAAGTGCTAATTCTATTTTTTATACAGATATTTATAATCCATCAGATTCTAATTTTAAATTTACAAAATTTACAAAATTACCTGCTGCAGATGATACCAAAAATTTTGGTCAAAATGTAAATTCTATGGCCGTTCATAAAAGTTCTGGAAGATTGTATTTTGGTCATAATTCTGGATTGTATGCTGTTTCTGCTGATTTACAAAGCACTACTAAGTATTCAAATTTTGGAATTTCTAATATCATTATTAAAGATTCGGTTTTAATTTATCTTGAAGGTTCTCAATTACATTGGGGGAAATTAGATGCTACTGGAAATTTTACTCATTCGAGCACTCCATCTTTAAACTTCCCACCAACACCTGGTTTTGGGATGATTCAAATCCACCCTATTACAAATATAGTTTATGTTTATTTTGGAGGTACTAGTCCAATTTTATATAAACTTTCAAATGAATTCTATAATTTAAACAATACAACTTCATACAGCACAATTTCAATTGGTACACCTGCTAATACTGAATTAAAAGTAATGGGAATAAGTCCTTCTGGAAGAATATTTTTAGGTGGCAACCAAACTTTCTCCCCACAATTAAGGGTAATTCGTTATACAGACAATGAAACAAGCTGGACACAAATAAATACTGGTTTGGTTGGTTATGGTGGAAATAACTTTGAATTTGCAGGAAATGCATCAAATTATATAACCTATTTTAGTACAAGTTATTCAACAAATCAAGGTTCAAGTTGGACATATTTTGGAAACACTTTTCAAGATACCCATCCAAATGATGGACCAGTATTTTCAGACCCTAATGATACAAATGTAGTGTATATGGTAACCGACCTTTGCATAGCTGCATCAAAAAACAGAGGTGCTTCAATTAACGATATTGAAAATGGAGTTGAAGCTGTTCAGGTTAGAGATTTTGATATGACAACTGATAAAAATACAGCTTGGATTGCTTCAAAAGCTGGTATTAGAAAAGTAAGTAATTATACTGTAAGTCCGGTTTGGACAAAACCCATGTTTCCTAATGGAGATGGATCTCCATATTACTCTGCCGATATGCACCCATCAGATACAAATACTGTTTATGTTGGTAATTCAAGAGTTTACAAAACAAGCAATGGAGGAATTACTTGGAATCAAGTTTTTAATGCAGAATCATCACCTTATAGCTTTCCTTTGGTTGGAACATTTATTAATACAATTGAAATTTGTCAGTATAACCCCAATATTGTTTTTGCTGGATTTGAAATACAATCATCAGATGAAGGTGGTTTATTTTATTCAATGAATGGCGGTAATTCTTGGTCTCAATTGTTATTAGAAGCATCGGTAAATGGAAAAGACGTTGATGTTACTGATATCATTTTTAATATTGAAGGAACTGATACTGTTGCTTATGTATCTGTTAAATATGATTTAGCTAGTCCACAAGGAAGAAGTGTTTATAGAATTGTAAAATCTGGAAGTACTTGGACTGCCTCACAAAATATGAATGCTGCTAATACAAGCACTAGTAGTTTAATAGTTGCTTCATTAGAAGATATTGAAAGAAGTTCAACTGGTGATACATTATACATTACCGGTACCGATGCAGGAAATAATCACCCAGTTGCATATTATAAACCAGTAAGTTCAACTAATAAATGGACGCCAATGAGAACAAATGGATTTCCTGCAATTACTAATAAAAAAGGAAAAGCAATTACATTAGGAAATGATACAGTTTATTGTGCTGTTGATAATGAGATTTATATTTATCCATTGCAAGATTCAGTTTGGTATTTAGGATATGCTTATCCAGTTGGAACAGAAATTAACTTTTTATATTTTGATGATTTATTAGCGGGAACAGGAACCGGATTATATGGACATTCATATATTCCAAATCGTTGTAAACCTGCAATTTTATTAAACAATCAAGCTTCAATTTGCCAAGGAGATTCATTCCTTTACAATGGGAAAATTTATAAAAATCCAGGATTGTATCAAGATACTTTAAAAACTCAAATTGGTTGTGATAGTATAATCAGTAATTTAAATTTAACCCTAAACAGTACTTATAATTTTATTAACTCAGTGAGTATGTGTTTTGGTGGAACATTTACGTTTCCTGATGGAACCAAATCAAATATCAGCATAACTCATCCAAGTTTATTAAAGTCGAAAGGTGGTTGTGATAGTATTGTTACAATAACATTAACAGTTAATAGACCAGATGTCTCAATAGTTAAAAACCCAGGCACATTAACGGCAAATCAAACAAATGCAAATTATCAATGGCTTGATTGTTCAAATGGCTTCTCTCCTATTCCAGGTGCAAATCAAAAAATATATTCACCAATAAACTCGGGTAATTATGCAGTAGAAATTACAAAAGACAATTGTAAAGATACTAGCTTGTGTGAATTGGTAGTGCCTGTAGGTTTATCAAATTTAGACAACAAAAATACTTGGGTATTTTATCCAAATCCATTTTTAAATTCAATTAAAATTGAAAATCATCACCAAACAAAAACTCTTTTAATTAAAATATTTGATTTAACAGGAAAGGAAATTAAAAACTTTGAAATAGAAAGTTTAAAAACAAAAGAAATTGACTTAAGTAACTTGGAGGCTGGTGTATATTTAATATCGGCAAATGGGGCTAAACCTGAAAAAATATTCAAACGATAATTTGATTGACAAATTCATGACAAGAATTTAAGAACCTTTTTCTAAGAATTAAGTTTATGTGTTGAAAAGATTGGAACCGCTTTGGAACCATCACAAAAAAGGCTGGTCCCATAAAAGGGCCAGCCATTTCCATTTCTGTATGTAGTCCCTAATTTATTAGGGCTATATTTCTGTAAGCCCTAATTTATTAGGGCTCAGTTTTATTAGGGCTATATTTCAAGAAAGATTCATCAAAAAGTGAATAGTATCTACACCATCTGCATAATCATTTAATTTTGGGTATTGAGATTGACCAAAAGCCACTGCATTTTCTAAAGGCATTTCACTAACAACACATTGAATTTCGTCTTTATGTAAATTGATATAATCTTTCACTTGTTCAATTGACTCATAATAATCAAACAATAAAACACCAAGAGGTGAAGCAATTTTTTCATCTTGTTTGAATAGTAAAAAATTATTGTCGAGATGAGGAGTAAGATTCATTAAGAAAATCGCTTTGTGATAAGTATAATTATTGGCGTATTTATTATGATTGATATGCTCTTTATACTTTTCAAATGCTTCAAACATAGGGTCAACAAAAAAGTCTTTTGGTACTAATACCTTCGAAACATTTCTACAACCTAAACCAAAATACTGAAACACATCATCAGATAGTAATTCAAGAGAATGCGTTGATTCATTTCCACTTAAAACTGCTATGCTATTTCTGTTTTTTCTGAGTAATGCATGTTTGTTCTTAAAATAATATTCAAAATACCTAAAACTATTGTTGCTACCAGTAGCGATTACAGCATCAAAATCCTTCATTTGACGTTCTTCAGAAATTTTGATGAGATTTTCAAAACCTGGTTCAATTCTTTTTAATTCTTTTACAATCCATTCCATTAAAACTGTATCATCAGATGATGGCTTAATTAAAGCAGCATGTCCACATGCTAAAACTGAAATTAAATCATGTAAACCAACCAAGGGAATATTGCCTGCCATGATAATTGCGACCGTTTTTTGTTCGATTTTTGAGTTTTGAATGTCATAAACGTCCAACCATGATTGTAAATTTTCAATTTTTAAAGAATCTGACCAAGATAAAAAAGCTTGTTTTTGAAATTCTGGTGTAAACCACTGATTGTACGTAGAAGCGCGATGGATAAGGGCTTCATCGTTTACTGCCGACTTTAAACTGTCTCCCAAAGAGGCTAATGCCGCAACTCGTTGTGTATAATTCATATTATTTAGACTCATTCTATTTTTTGGATTGAAGCAACAAAACTAAACTTGCAATAGAATTCAACCTAATAATATTATTTGATATGGCAATTATGATTACCGACGAATGCATCAATTGTGGTGCATGCGAACCTGAATGTCCAAACAATGCAATCTACGAAGCAGGTGCAGAATGGGCTTGGGCAGATGGAAACAGTTCATCAGGAGAAATTGATGGTGTAGACGTAAATAAGAGAAATACTCCTGTTAGTGACGAAACTTATTACATTGTAACTTCAAAATGCACAGAATGTGTAGGTTTCCATGAAGAACCTCAATGTGCTGCTGTGTGTCCTGTTGATTGCTGCGTTCCTGATCCTGACCACGTAGAGTCGCAAGAAGTATTGCTTGAGAAGAAAAGCAAAATGCATTCTTAATCTAAGAAAATTTAAATACCCTTGTTTGTAAAATCCCGGCAAATTTGTCGGGATTTTTATTTATATTGTTTGATGAATTTCTTCAAAGACAATAGGCCATTAAAAGTTGTAATTATTTATTTGATTTTTGGTTTATTGTGGATTATTTTCAGTGATAAATTCATCGCTAGTATTTCTAAAGATTCAGAAATGCTTAGCACGCTTCAAAGCTTAAAGGGATTTGCTTTTATAGGATTTACAGCCATCATCCTCTATCTTCTTATATCTGCCTATTATACTAAAATCACAGATTCAGTAAACCAATATGAATTAATTTTTACTTCAAATCCTAATCCAATGTGGATTTGCGATGTAGAATCCTATAAATTTCTCTCTGTTAATCAAGCTGCTATCGATTTATATAAATTTACGAAAGAAGAATTTCTTAACATGAGTTTAAAAGATATTAGACCTGTTGAAGAGATTGAAAAAATGAAAAATCATTTAAACAATGTAGATAAAAATACAACTCGAATGGGAAATTGGATTCATCAAAAAAAAACAGGTGAATTGTTGATAATGGAAATAATGAGCTTCAATTTCTATTTTAAAGAAAAAGATTGTAGGTTAATTTTTGCAAGAGATATTACAGACAAAATTCAAGCTGAACAAAAACTAGAACAAGCCAATATTGAACTAAAAGAAAAAATAGATCGAATTCAATCATACGCATTTGCTAATTCTCATAAAGTAAGAGCTCCTTTAGCTAACTTAATTGGCTTGGTTGATGTACTTGAAAACGAACAAAGGCCTGAATTAATAGAAATGCTTAAAACCTCAGCTTTATCCTTAGATCAGGAGGTAAGCCAAATGAACGAAATTTTAACTGATCAATCTAAATTGAATGTAAAAAAATAAATCATTTTCTTATCATTGATTTTAAGTCATCAAGCTCATTTATTTCATTTATATTTTTATCTTTTCTCCACCTTAATATTCTTGGAAATCTTACTGCTACTCCAGATTTATGGCGTTCAGAAAATGCAATTCCTTCAAACCCAATCTCGAATACCAATTCTGCTTTTACACTTCTTACAGGACCAAATTTTTCGATTGTATTTAGTTTAATCCAAGCATCAACTTCTTTGATTTCAGCATCGGATAAACCACTATAGGCTTTTGCAACAGGTAATAAATTACCTTCTTTTGTTTTTAATGCAAAAGTATAATCTGTAAATAAATTTGCTCTCCTACCATGCCCAACTTGGGCATATATCATTACTGCATCAACAGAATAAGGATCTAATTTCCATTTAAACCAATCTCCTTTTTTTCTTCCAGTTTGATAAAAAGATGATTTCCTTTTTAACATTAATCCTTCACTACCAAATAACCTTGCTTCTTCACGTTTTTGATACAAATCTTTTAAATCTAAAAATGAAATTTCTGGAGATATTTTTAACAATGAAATATTAGTAGCATTAACAATTTCTACTAATTTTTGTCGTCGCTCTGATAAAGGAATCGACCTAATATCAATACTGTCGCATTCAAGCAAATCATAAGCATAAATGCAAACAGGAGAATCCTCAATTACTTTTTTACCAGGTTTTTTTCTTCCTAATCGTTTTTGAAGTACATTAAAACTTTTAACCTTATTTTCCTTATCAACTACAAGAAGTTCGCCATCAATTACACATGAATTAGGTAATAAACCAGATAAAACTTCAAACTCAGGAAAACTTTGATTGATTAACTCTTCACCTCTACTCCACAAAAACCATTCATTCTCTCTTTTTATAAATTGAACCCTAATTCCATCCCATTTATATTCTGCCGACCAGCCTATTGGCGTAACAGACTCTAACTCTTCACCAATTGGAGAAGCCAGAAAAAATGGATAAGGCTTAGAAACATCAATTTTGAGAAATTCAGATAAAATTAAATCGTGAATATTATCTTTTATAGGATCCCAATTTCCCATTAAACGATGAGCAATTATGCTTTCTTCGAGTTGAAATCTTTTAGCTAAAGCTTTAATTACTAAATTTTCTGAAACACCAATTCTAAATCCAGCTGAGCTTAGCTTGTTAAAAACAAACCTATCTTCAGCTTTTAAAGAATCCCATACATCGTATAAAAACTGTTTTCTTAAATCTTCATCTAATTTAGAGACCTCATTTATTTTTATAATTAAATCTCGAATTCCATAAGTTTTAATTTGCTTGGGTTCTGGTAATAATTTACTAATAGTTTCAGATAAATCGCCTGCCACAGCATAACATTCTTCGAATAACCATTCACTAATGCCAGCTTTTTGAATGGCCCATTGCTTCAACTCATTTGTTTTTGCAAGCTTTTTAGGTCGTTTTCCAAAAAACAATCCAACCACAGGTAAAATATCAGCTTCATCAACATTAGAAAAATATTGAAACATTGCCTCTACTTTATCGAGAGTTTTATTGCTTGAATCGATCTGATGTATGAGTTGAAAAAACAAGGTTAAAATTATAAAATCAAATCTAAGCTATTTCATATTCAAATAGCATAAAATGATTGTTTCATCTATAAGCAATTGAGGAGTAAAATTGTTCAAAAAAACAAATTTTAAATTGGTTTATAATTAATCACGCTCAATTAGATTGGCTTATAAATTTACATAAAATTGCCGTGTTCTTTCTATATTTAGATAGTATTATTGTTGATGTTTATTCAATTTATTCAGTCACAAATTTCTATCCCAGAAAACCAAATTCTTGCAGCTCAAAAACTTTTTGATGAAGGAGCTACCATTCCTTTTATAGCTCGATATAGGAAAGAAAAAACAGGCGGACTAGATGAAGTAGAATTAGAAAAACTTCAAAAAGCTTTTAAAAAATTTGATGAATTAGAAAGTCGAAAAAAATATATACTTCAAACCATTGAAGAACAAGGAAAATTAACCCAAGAATTAAAAGCAAAAATTTCAATTTGCATGGATGAACAAGTATTAGAAGATTTATACTTGCCTTTCAAAGTAAAAAGAAAAACACGCGCTGTTATAGCAAGAGAGAAAGGTTTAGAACCTTTGGCAGATTGGATTTTAAAAGAACAAAATGGCTCTGTTGATACTTTTGCGTCTAAATTCATAAACGATAAAGTTGAAAACATCGAAGAAGCATTACAAGGCTCAAGAGATATTATAGCAGAGTTAATAAATGAGAACCTAGAAGCAAGAGAAATTATAAGAAATCAATTCAAAAATTATGCTGTAATCTACTCTAAATTAGTTAAGAAAAAAGAAACAGAAGCAGCATCATTTAGAGATTATTTCGATTCAAATGAAAAGTTGAATCAAGCTCCATCTCATAGAGTTCTAGCCATGTTTAGAGGAGAAGAAGAAGGTTTTCTAAAATTAAGTATCGAACCAAACGAAGAAATTTGTTTAGATAAATTAGACCGCTTTTTTATCAAAAGAAATACAGAATCGAGTGAACAAATTCGTTTGGCATTAGAAGATTCATATAAACGACTTTTAGCTCCTTCTATTGAAAACGAAACCAGAGCCAATGCCAAACTAAAAGCCGATAAAGAAGCAATTGATGTATTTGCAGAAAACTTAAAACAATTATTGTTATCATCTCCATTGGGTCGTAAGAGAATTCTGGCAATTGATCCAGGAATCAGAACTGGCTGTAAAGTGGTTTGTTTAAATGAAGAAGGCACCTTATTACATCATACAGTAATTTATCCTTTTGAGCCAAGAAATGATAAACAAGGTGCTGTAATTACTGTTCAGGAATTAGTGAAAAGATATCAAATTCAAGCAATTGGAATTGGTAATGGAACTGCTGGTAGAGAAACAGAATCATTGGTTAGAGGTATTAGATTTGAAAACACACTTCAAGTTTTTTTAGTGAATGAAAGCGGTGCATCAATTTATTCAGCCTCTGAAATTGCTAGAGAAGAATTTCCTGAATTAGATTTAACCGTAAGAGGAGCAATTTCAATTGGCAGAAGATTAGCCGATCCATTAGCCGAACTTGTTAAAATCGACCCAAAATCCATTGGTGTTGGTCAATACCAACATGATGTAAATCAAAATCAACTAAAAGAAAGTTTAAACCAAACAGTGCTTAATTGTGTAAATAAGGTTGGTGTTCATGTAAATACTGCCAGTAAGAGTTTACTTACTTATGTATCAGGAATAGGCGCTCAACTTGCTCAAAATATAATTGAATATAGAAACGAAAAAGGTGGATTTAAAAGTAGAAATGAACTTAAAAAAGTAGCAAGATTAGGAGATAAAGCCTTTGAACAATGTGCTGGATTTTTAAGAATACCGGAATCAAAACATATATTAGATAATACAGCAGTTCATCCTGAAGCTTATGGCATTGTAGAATCTATGGCGAAGGATTTAAATTGTAAAATCGAAGACTTGATAAAAAATGAAACGCTTAGAAAATCAATTCAAATTAATAAATATATAAGCACGGAATTTGGCTTACCAAGTATAAAAGATATAATAGAAGAGTTGGCTAAACCTGGCAGAGATCCAAGAGAAAAGTTGGAAGAATTTCAGTTTGCAAACATTAAAAAACCTGAAGATTTAGAGATAGGAATGATTGTTCCTGGTATTGTAACCAATATAACCAAATTTGGATGTTTTGTTGATATTGGAGTTAAACAAGATGGAATGGTTCACATTTCGCAAATGGCAGATAGATTTATAAACGACCCTGCTGAAATTGTAAAACTTCAGCAACATGTTCAAGTAAAAATTATTGAACTTGATTTAGCTAGAAAAAGAATAAGTTTATCTATGAAAATCAAATAGTAATTTACGATTATCCGAATGTTTACCAGAGAAGGATATTTTAGTATATGCTTCTGGTCAGATGTGTGATTTAAATGAATACATAAGTAGTTAGATATTATGTGATTCTATGTTGAAATCCTAATTTAAACAACGTAAAAAGAGGGTTTGGTAGTTTAATATTGGTTGCATTAAAATGGTTTGAATGTCCTCCACCTCGTTCTGTCAACCAATGTTATTCACCTAGCAGAACATTGAATTGGTTTTCATGATTAAAATGAAGGTAATTTATGGTTAATCAATTCTGAATAATGATAATTAATCGACAAAAAATTTTGGTCAAATAATCTATTTAAAACCAATAGATCATGGCGGATATAATCTATTGACAATTTGCGATAGAATTTTTAACGAGAGACTAATTGCTCCAATTCTAATTAATTATCGATTGACAATTACCGATAGAATATTTCACGGTAGACCAATTGCCCCACTCGGGGCAAAATATCGGTAGAATATTGATAAAACACGAAGACACCGCGCAGCGCTCCAAA
>JBIMKP010000005.1:0-151437 GCA_051861545.1 Bacteroidia bacterium
GAGTCGAGTAACTCCTGTTTTACTTAACTCTTTTGTAAGTTCAGCTATCTGTTGGTTAAACTCTTCCTTTCTGCTGACACTTAAAGGTTTGATCTCCTTTCTAGCTTCCTTAATTAGGCTTAATAAATCTTCCTCAGAAAGCGCTAGTGCATGCTTTGCATCATATCCACAAATTGAAATTATTCTTAAATAATCATCAATTGTATTTCTTGAAAAACCAGTATTTCTGCTAATATTTCTATTGCTTTCTCCTTGGTCTTTTCTTCTGAAAATGTCTTTTATTTGACGCATGTTTTTTTCTTGATTAGCCATAATCCAAAGATTAGAGCAAATGCATCAATTTATCCCCAAATAGTGGCTCAGTTGAATCCGGAATTAGTGGCTCAGTTGAAACCGAAATGGTGGCTCAGTTGAAACCGAAATAGGTGGCTCAGTTGGTACCGAAATATTCACCAATTCACTCAAAAGCAAATTTAATTTCTTTGCGTAATTATGCTGGTAGCCTGAGTAAATTTCCAATTCGTTGTTGATAATGTAATGTAACTCGTGATTGCCGATAAGTAAAACAACTTTTTCTTTAAAAGTGTCCTTTGCAAATAGTATTTTTTCAAAAGCATTCATTTGCCTAGAAAAAGAGATTGTTTTACTGTCAAAATAATCGCCCATAAATACAATTTGATCATAAATACTCAAATCCTTTTTATTCCATTGGGATGAATCACCGTGTGTATCAGGTATAACTAAAACTTTCATATTATTTAATGAATCCTATCAAATTATTAGAAATCTTTGTGTTTAATCGCTTTGCTACTTCGTTTTTAAAACAAAAGTCTAAGCTTGCAGATTCATATAAGCCTTTCTTTTTTAATATTAGTTGAATGACGGCAGGAGTAAGTTTTTCGTTACAGGCAAGTTCTTTTAACTCATCTTTGCTCAGATTCAATTTTTTTGATTCTAGCATTTTCATTTTTGCGTTTTCGTTCGTTTTCATTTCCAGAATGATATCAAATCTTCGCTCGAATGCACTATCGAATCTTGTAATAGGAAAATTTGTAGCGCATATTAAGATACCTTTAAAATTTTCTATTTTTCTCAGTAAGATTCCTTGTAATTCATTTAATGTTTCAGATAAATTTTCCCCAGGGTTTACTCTCTTGCTTAACAGAGAATCTGCTTCGTCAATAAAAAAAATAGGCGCGATTTCAAGTTGTTTTTGTACAATTTGAAATTGATTAAACATTTCTTCAAGATTTGACTGACTTTCTCCAAACCACTTACTTTTAATCGCCTTATTACTAATCAAATTTTTGCCTAATTTTTTTGCTAAAAATTTTACAAAGGAGGTTTTTCCAACGCCGGGATCACCGCTTAGAAAGACGGTTAATTTTTGAACACCAGAATTTATTAAATCTTCAATGAGCGCTAGCTCCTTCTGTATTTCTTCGGGATAAAAAAATTCTTCGTCAAACTCTGCTGAATCTGTTTTTTCAATTTGAAGAAATTTAAAACGATCAAACTGATTGACGAGTTCTGGTAAAAACTCCTTATAGAATTTTTGAGTGGGGATCAACTTAACGATTAATCTTTCTTTTAACTCAGAATGAGATATTTCAACAAGTTTTTCTTTTAGTAAAGGATGGTTTCCGGTTTCAAATTCATTCACTAGATTTAGCAGTACATCACCGTTTACTTTATCGTCAAACTCATTAATCAAATCAAAAGAACTATCTGTGTTTTCCTGTGAAAAATAATAAATCATTCTACAAATAAGAAAATGATTCATGATAGTTTGATACCTATCTGTAACGCATAATTGAATCCCCTTTGTACACTCTCCAAACAAAGCATTACACTTTGATACTATTTCAATATCTTTATTGAATATTGCAATTTCTACATAGGTTTTAACATACTTTTCGATTGTATTTTCATCTTGGAACTCCATTCTTTCTAGGAGTCGATTAACTCGCCTGATAAAGTTGTTACTTGAAACTATCTTGATATTATTATTCTGTTTTATAGGAGATTCATTTTTGGAAAGGGAGGTAAGAAATTCTACATCTAGGTAAGCATCCTGAAATAGCCTATTGGGGCGTTTGCGTCCGCGTCTTGGTTCATCAAGGACGATAAAGCTCATCTCGCTCAATTCTTCAGCTTCTGAATTCAGCGCAAATAGTTCTAGAACGCTTTGTAAATGAAAAAACTCTTTTATTTTACTAAGGTCATAATCTGCAATTCCTAAAATCATCTCCTCTTTCATAAGCAAGATGGTTATAATAAACACATGATTCTGATTTAAAACAATATGGTTGTCTCGAAACCATTTAATAATTTTTTTTGATGAAGTATCAACTCTTCTATTGTTTTTTAGGTCATCAAAGGTACCATTAGTTTTCGCACTTGCTGCGGTAAGAATGGAGAAGTAATTTTTTAGGAGTTCTAAGATTATCATGTTGCAAATCTATGTCTATGTTTTCAAAAAGCAAAATAAAATTAATTAAATTAATTATTTTGTAAATATACAAAACTGTTGTTTGGGTTAAGGGCTGCTTGAGAAGGCCGCCTTTCTTGTGAGTTTGAATAATGGAAATAGAAGCAGATTTTGAAATTATTCAGTAATCATTAATCGGCTTCCTGTAAAGTAGTGTATAAATCTCGGATTTTTGTTTTAGTTAGAAATTCAAAACTTTCAATCGTAAAAGCCAATAATAAGTGTGATTTATGTGAGAATTTTCACATAAATCACACTTATTTTTGGAAAGAATTTTACAAAATGCACATCTAAGTTGTTAAAACCTATCTCATGATGTGGTTTGGTAAAAACCCAGTTTAAAAATTATGTCTATTTTAATTTTGATGAGCATCCTTAACTAAAAGAAATTTTTATCTGCAGGCACTGACACAAGAAGCATCATATTTTTACCTTGTTTAGTTTCTATTCTACTCCTATATCGCCACCTGCCACTGTACCACAACCATGCCTTTTCGTTCATCAACTTTAAAGGTTTTTTTGTTATAAATAGGTCTGTTTTAGTAGTTTAAACTGAGTTTGGTTTTGTGTTGATGTAAGATATGTTTTTCACAATGCAGATTAAAGGATAAATATGGAGTTGTACTATATTAATTTTTGCTTTAAAAAAATATCTGTATCTTCATATAAATCAAACCCATGGAACTCATTCAAAAACCCATCCCTCGTTTTAAAAACGAGCCCATTCTTGTATTAATCCGTGGATTCATCACCTGCGGATTGTACTTAATTTATTGGAATATCAAATCGGCTGAAGTAATTAATGCGGTTGCTGACAAAGAAATTGTATCAACTCCAATTGCTATTTTCTCAGGATGTTGATTTCCAGTTAACCTGTATTTCTATTATTTAATCGGTAAAGACGGATTACCTGCTGTTTACCAAAGGACAAACCAGCAAGCCAACGACCAGTCTGTTTTATTATTGGTACTTGGCTTTTTCGTTCCAATGGTTGCAGCCATGATTGTACAAGGTGAAATCAACAAATTGTACAACGATTAAGGTTTTATTGGAGCTGAATGACTGATTCGTTTTCAGTAAAAAGAAAATTAATAGGAATAGCCGGAGCTTTTATTAGCCTAGCTATTCCTTTTTTTATTGCTGAATTTGAAATCGAGCACAATATAAAAAGCAATCAATCATTATGTCCATTTAAGCTTCTTAGTGGCTTACCATGTCCGGGTTGTGGCATCACCAAATCACTGTTATATATATACAAAGGTGATTTACTACAAAGTTTATCTTACCATTTATTTGGCCCTGCTACTTTTGTTTTTTGTTTGCTGATTATCCTCTTGTTTACAACAGAAATCATCAGTAAAAAGGAATATTTTAAAGACTGGTTTTATAGTAAAAAACTGGCAATCGTATTGGGCATATCCTTGGGTTCTTATCACCTCATCAGATTAATTTTCTTTTTAAACACACACAATTTGAGTGAAATACTAAAGGAGTCGATTTGGCTTTAACTGTTGAAATTATCTTTTACTTTGCCTAATCCGCATCTTAGTGTTGTTATTTTTTTATCATTGTAGATATAAAGTTTGAAAAATGAAACAACTAATCTGTTTAACCTCTATTTTAATTGTATTAGGCTCTTGCTCTTCATTAAATAGTATTGATAGCTTAGTAAACAAATCTGATCCTAAATACAAAGTAAAATATTCGAATGATTTAACATATGTTGCTACTGTTCCTTTTTTATCAAAATCTAAATTGGATGAGAGAGAAAGAGTTATTAGAGAATTTGATGATTTACTTATTAAATCTTATTCTACAGCTTTAAATGATGAAGAAAGAAACTCATATTATTTACTATATAAGGAAAAATCTAAACCAGTAGTATTTGATAGTATTGGGGTTATTAAGGTAAGTTTTGATGAACGATTAATTGATAGTTCCACAAAACTTGATTACATCTATTTTTGGGACTATTCTAATATTCGATTTCTTGTACCTTTTCTTACACTTGGAAATGAAATTCATAAACGAAATCAATGTGTTAATAAAGCAATCGAAGTTTGTTATAAAAATCTCATGAATAGTGTTGTTATTACTCCAACGCTGAATCACTTTAAGCTATACAGAAGCAAGTAAATTTTGTTGTAAGAGTTGAAGGACCCCCAAATCAACCTCTATTTTTATGCCACTTAGTATTTTCCCTTCATAAGAATGTAATAAAAGCAATCATTCAGTTTTCACAATTTTATATTACGAATCTTTCAAGGATCACTTAAATGATTTAAGCCAACTATCTCATCCACTTCTTGAAATTGATTCTACATTAGAAATATTGCATTATTGAGTGCAAATAGTGTATTTTTGGAGCCTTAAATCTTCATTTTTTCTAGAATTTTCATTTACTACTTTTAAAGTTGTAATTGTAAAAAACTAAAATTCAGTTAAATATGAAATTTAGGATGGTCTCGTAGTTCAATGGATAGAATAGATGTTTCCTAAACATTTGATATGAGTTCGATTCTCGTCGAGACTACTTTTTTCCTGACACAACGTTTTTGGTCAGGATGCTCACAAGCTTCGATTCGTCAGCACCTGACGCAAAGTTGTCTGTCAGGATGCTGACAAGCTCTGCTTCCTCAGTAATATGACTTAAACTTTTAGCCAAAGCCATTTTGATAAATATGGTTCATCTCCATTAGAAGAAAGGTTTATTACAATACTTAAATGGTGTTTCAATTGCAATCTTTCTTTGAATTATTTGGTAGAACAAATTTGATAAAGGTTCGTTATCAAATACAAAATCAGTGCTATGATTTTCATTATTGTTTGATTATTAAATATCAAATTAACAAAACTAAATTTTGGTAAAGAGATTATTCAAAGACACCTATCTCAATTGTATTAAAAGGCCCTAATCTGGTATTCTTTTAAATCTCCATTCTTTTTGTTAATTCGAAACAGATTATAGTAAGGTGTTGGTAATACAACCGAACTAGGAAATTTTTTAAAGACACCATAAACCTCCAATGTTGTTCGGTGGAAAAAGATGCTTTGTCCACGCGAGATATCAATATTATAAGATGAAGGATTAGCATGTGGAACTAATAATGGGAGCGGAATGTTTATGTTGTCTGAGGAAAATGCTTGGTAATCCCAAACCCAATTTTGGTTTAACAAAGACGAATTCTTAAATGTACAAGTATAACAATTGTCTACTAAAGGTTTAATCTTCTCATTTATTCGCGCAATTAAAGCTAAACTCTCTTGTGCAGAAAGTGCACTTAATTTTCCCTTTACATCAACCCTAAAGAATTCTGGCGAGGTAATATGTTTTGCAGCATAAAGTGTATCGGTTCCAAATAATATTAAATACCTAAGCTCCTCGGGTAATGTTATTTGTCGGCCATTAATACACTCAAATACTGGCCTTACGCCATAACGTTTTATGGCAAAGTATTTTTCTACATCCTTTGCTAAAACAGCAAGCAATTTACCATCATAAGAGGCATAAAATATTTGTCCATCAATTGAAGTTCTATATGCATTTGATAAGTTTGTTTCTGCCAAAGGTGCAAACGCCAAATCCAATACTTTTAGCAAAGAATCAGCGGTTTTGGCCTCCTTTATTTCGGTCTGAACCAAATCATTAAAGCGAACATCATCATAGAGATAACTTTCTGGTAAAATGGACTCAAATATTGAATTGCCTAGTGTGTCAAATACTAAGGCCTTATTAGCACTCTTATCAATAATTAACATGAAACCTAAGTGAGGGAAATGTTTGAATCTTGATCTAGGGTCACCAAGTTTATTCAATTGTTTATAGTTGCCACTGTAAATAATACCAGAAAGATTATACGTAAACTGACTTCCATAATGGTAGGTAAAATCGTTTTTTTCAGTTAAGGTATCTCTTACCTGATATTGATTGTTTAGCACAATTGTTTTTCTTTTTTTATCTAGTAAAGTGCAAACCAAAAACCCTCTTCCAATAGTTCCTATATACCTGTATATAGGAGGTAAAATATATGTTTTTGTTTTCAGGTTATATACACCATAAAGTGCAGTTTTTTTATCTATCACAACTGCATGATGCATTGAAAAACCTAGTGGGTATAAATCCTTTTTGTAGGTATATGAATGTGAGGTGTCGGCTTGTAATTTTTGCTCTTGAGATAAAATTTCTTTTGCAGATTTACCGTATCTATTGTTTTGCCAATTGTAAAAATTATTTCTTGAACCTAATGGCAAAAGGCAAGTTCCTACTGTATTATAAACGGCAACAAGTTCATCGTTATCCTTTTGTTTTTTTGCCACAAATATTAATCCACTAGTTTGATCTCTTTCTGCACTAATTGAAGTAAATTCGGGCTCAATGATTACATCACCGTTGCGGTCCCAAACCCCCACACTTTTGGACTGTTTCAACTCATCCATCACAATGAAAAAACAGGCTTTAGTATCAATAAATCCATTCGCTTCAAAGCCCCTTCCTTCCATATAAATTGAACTCGAAATTCTAAATTTTATTGGCACAAGCTCTCTGCCATTTGTATCAATAACACCCGATAGCCTTATTCCATTTATTTCTTTAGATACAATTGCTTTTCCATTTATAAACAAGCCTACGTTTTGGTAAATAGGATTAATAACAATTTGATTTTGTAAATTTTTATAACCAAATTTTCCCTTGTATTTAAAGGGAATAAGTTGAGGTAAATCCAATGATGTTTGCGCAAAATTGAATGAACTAAAGAGAAGAAGAAAACAAGTAATCGCTAAGATCTTGCGCATTTTGTTTTTATTCAAATTTACCCAATAATATAGGAACACCAAGATTTAAGTCGAAGTATAAATTCTGTGGATTTTTATTGATTTACTTTTTTTTGAAGCAAAAATTACTAGTCTAATTAACAATAAAATTTTGATTGTAAATTTTCCTTCTGAACTTTCAAACCCAGGAAATCAAATGTGTAAATAGATTTTATAACATCATTCGTGTTTTCAGGTTCAATTTTACTTTGTAATTGTTTCAAAGCAATTTCGGTATTTGAAGACATTCCTACACGCTCATAAGCCAAGGTATTTATTTGGCGTTTGAGTTCTTGAACAGAGGCTGTAGTTTTTAATGTTTGTAACTCATAAAAAGTTCTTTTCGTCTTGTCTTCAATTTTAATGAGTTCAACAAGCTGTGAAAATGAGATTCGCTCTAAAAGTTGTCTGTAATAGTTATCTGATTTTGAAAGAGCTTAGTCTATCCTCGATAAGTCAGATGCCGTCTGACTTATTCTAATTGATTTGTGTTTTATAATTGGCCAGTCGATAACGGACTTATTGATACTAGTAATAACTAGTAAAAATATTACCTACCACTTTTATTTAGAATGAATTTTAAAAGCAAACCCGATTTTTCATACCACACTTTTTTACTCATCTGAATTGAAATTGTTGAATTTCATAAGCTATACTCATAAAGTAAATATCTATAACCTTTCCCCATACACTTTCTCAATCAGTCAATTATGTAAGATACACAAATAGTTATATAACAACTCACGATTGTTTTCAAGCGATTTTTGCATTTCAAATAGCTAATCGCAATCAAGATGAAAATAAAATTATATTTAATAATAACGGTCCTATGTTTATTATTTTCAAAATCAAACTATGCTCAGGTACCTAATTTAGGAACTGCATCGAGTTATGCCCTGTTTACTTCTGTGGGTGCTTTTACCAATACCGGAACTTCTGGTATTCTGGGTGATGTTGGTACAAATGCCGGCGCATATACGGGAAGTCCAACTGTGGTTGGACAAATTCATGTAGAGGATTCCATATCAAACCTGGTTGCTATAGATTTAAATACTGCTTACACAAACATGAGTGGTATAACATGCGCAACAGTTTTAGGTGTAACGCTTGGTAGCAACCAAACCTTAACTCCAAGTATCTATTGTATGGGTGCGGCTGGCACACTAACAGGCAATCTAACTTTAGATGGACAGGGTAATCCCAATTCCATATTTATTTTTAAAGTAGATGGTGCTTTTGCAACAGCTGCTTTATCAAATGTGCTGCTCATCAATGCAGCCAATTTGCGCAATGTGTATTGGCAAATAAATGGTGCTTTTACTTTAGGAGATAGCTCTGTGTTCAGAGGAAATATATTGGTAAATGGTGCCATTACCTTGAATAATAATTCTATTTTTTTCGGCAGAGCACTTAGCAAAACTGGTGCTATCATTATAAATGCAAGTACTGTAATTTATTATGATGGTGGTTTGTGGAGTGGAATTATCAATACTGATTTTGCTGTGGCAAATAATTGGGTTTATGGTTTTGTTCCTTCTTCAGGCGAGCACATTGGTTTTATATTAACACCAGCTAATCATTGTCTTTTAGATTCTAATCGTTTGGTAGGAAATATTACAAATCCATCAGATAAAAACTTAGATGCCAATGGACATGAGTTAAGTGTATCAGGCGCTATAGATCAGTTTTCAACCGGGAAAATCATTGTTTCTACTTCTAGTTCTAAAATAAGTTTTGTAGGAACAACAACTCAAAATATTCCTGCTGCTTCTTTTAGTTCTAATACCATTAGTAACTTGGGTATTAATCAAACAGGTACCGTGAATATTAACGGAACTTTGAACCTTACTCATTCTTTAAAAATTCTAAGTGGAACGCTTGTTACCAATGATTTTTTGACCTTGCTTTCTTCGTCTGGCTCAACTGCAACTATTGACGAAATTGTGAGTGGCAGTATAAGTGGAAACATCACCGCAGAAAGATATATTCCAGCCAATGGTCGCAAGTTTAGGTTTTTGTCATCACCAGTAATTGGCGGAACATCTTTACAATGGAGAGACAATGCCGGCAGCACAGCTTCAAGAGGAACCCAAATTACGGGTTCATTTGGCGATGTTGACTTTTCATTAAGTCATCAAAGTTCTGCTTATTCTTATAATGAAAGCGATGCTACAGGTGGAAACGATATCAATCACCCAACAAAATGGAGTGCGATTGATGGCAATACTTCTCTTACTAGTGGCAAAGGTTACAGAGTATTTATTCGTGGTGATAGAAGCATCAGTTTAACAACTGCGAATACCGTTAACAATGTCACTACTTTATGGGTAAAAGGAACAAATCCGAGTAGTTCAGTAACAATACCCTTAACTTATACAAGTAATGCATCACAAGGATGGAATTTAGTGGGTAATCCTTATGCAGGTACTGTTAATTGGAACCTGATTAAATCACAAGGTGCAAGCGACTTTAATAACATTGATGATGCCTTATATATTTGGAATCCTACCAATACAACAAGCAGTGGTGGTGGGTATGCAAGTTATGTGAATGGTGTGGGTACTGGTACTCCTACAGTAGGAACTCCTTTTGTAAGCAGTTGGCAAAGTTTTTTTGTGAAAGCAAATGCCACAAGTCCTGTTATACATATCAAAGAAACACATAAAGTAAGTAACAATGTTGGCAGTAGTTTTTTTAAGGGCAATCCTGCAAAAGCAAATTGTTTGCATGTGAGATTGTACAAAAATGATACAGCATTTGATGATGCATCGGTGTACATGGAAAACGGTGCAACTCTCAATTTTGATACCAAGTATGATGCTTATGATTTAACAGATGCTCTTGGTTTTCTTACATCTGACGGATTAAACACCCTTTCGATTAGTGGTTTGCCTTTGTCAACAGAGCCTCAAAAAGTGATGGTGGCTGTCAAATTAAATTCAGGTAACTATAGTTTTACTTTTGAAGATTTGAACTCTTTTGGTACCGGAACACAAGTTTATTTATCAGACAAATATTTAAACAAAAACATCAAATTAAACAACAAGGATTCCTATGCATTTAATGTTAATGAAAACAATCCTTTTAGCTTTGGTATCAATCGTTTTGAATTGTTGTTTACCAATTCTGTTACCGGTGTTGAAACTGCTTTTACAAATGAAAGCGACATCGTTATTTTCCCAAATCCGGTTTCTGATTTACTACATGTAAAATTTAATAATCCATCTCTTCAATCTTCAGGTTTTTCATATGTTTTAATTAACCAATTAGGACAAGAACTTGAGATGGGTTCAATAAGTTATGAAAAAGGAAATGTTTTCAGTTTAGACATGTCTAATCATGCGAACGGAATTTATTTTATCTCCTTTAAAAATGAGAAAACTTCTCGCACAATTCGTTTTGTAAAATAATAAATAATAAAAATATGAAAATTAAAATATTTCAACTTGCATTCGTCCTATTTATCATGTTTGTCTTACATGATTCAGCATTTGCACAACCAGAATTTGATGATGATGTTACTGATACACCCATTGATGGCGGAATAGTTATATTAACCATTGCATCAATAACTTATGGAGTGAAAAAGTTGTTTAATAAGTCAAAATTAGAGTCATAATTTTAGTAATTTCTCTTTATGAATGGCGGTAAAGTTTTAAACTTTACCGCCATTTTCTATTTCATCCAATTCCAGAATTTCTTTAAACAAATTTTTCCCATCAGTTAGAACACCTATCAATACTAGTTTTTTTCCTCTTTTATCAACGGTATAGGTAACTCTTCTTATAAAATCTGTGCCCTTTGGTATGGTAAAAAAACTAAATGATTTAGCTTCCTGAAAATCGGCATACCATAAAATTGCTGCGCCAGAAGTAGTTAGTTTCTCAAAACTAGTTCCCCAAGATACAGGATAGGCTTTAAGTTTGAAATCAATATTATTATAAGTATCACTTCCATTGTCCCAAAAAATAACGCTGCCCAAAGTGTCGATATCATAAATTACTTTGTTAAAATTACCCGAAATGGAATCTTGTTTAATCCATTGGTAACGACTTAGTTTTCTTGGTCCACTGAAGTTCTGACGAAGCGAAGTTTCTGTTTTGCATGCTCCCCAAAAGATGAATAATGCACCTAGTATTAGAATACTTATTTTACTTTTCATTCACCTTAAAATTTAATTGTAAACCAGCAAAAAACATCAAATAATTCATCTTCCAATATTGGTCATCTGGGTAATCGTAAAAATTACCCCCTGCTACTACTTTTTCATATTCTGCAAAATTAACTGGAACCCATGAATCGCTGGCACCATCCTGACCTCTTACGCCTGAAAGATCATTGTAATAGGAACCCGAATTAGTTGTACCAGATAGTCCAAAGTATAAACGAACTGGACCTTTTAGTTTTATACTTGTATCAACTTTATAAAAGAATCCAAATGTGTTATAGGTTCCGTTTAAGGCTTGGATCTGACTAAATGAAACAGTGCCATCAGGGTATTCGTAGTTTGAAATTAATGAGCTTGTTAAAAAGCCGATTCTTGTTTGTAAAGCCCATTTACCTCTTTTTCCAAAAACAATTCCCGCATCTAATGGACTTCTATTGTTGATGGTAAATTGCCTCATGTTTCCATTGTTGAATTCAGCTTTATATACATTTTTTGACGCACTTAAATTTAAGCAGATTCCAACATTATCTGAAATCCAAAATCGAGCTCCAAAATCAGCTAAATATGGAAGTTCAACACTGCCCATTTGTTGTTTTAATTGGGAACCATAAACTTCATTATAAGATGAAATTGCGGCATCTAAACTTTTTCCACTCATTGAATTATAAGCGAAACTTGTATTTAGTTCAATTGGAATCTTTTGAGCAAATACAAGGCTTTGCAATGTTGTAAATAGTAAAATCAGTTTGAGTTTTATACTTTTCATTTCAATCTATTTTTTATTGCCAAGTACTAATGCTGCTTGAATATTAAAAGAGCTCAATTGATAAGTATGAAATGGAGCAATTCCTAAATCATTTCTTATATAATCAAAATAATAATTGGCTCTTATTCTAAAGAACCTAAGAGGATATACATCCGCATAAAGTCCCATTCCTAATGTTGTATTTTGTGATAATAAACCGGTATTTCCTTCATATAATTGAACATATTCATCGGGGTTTTCTGTTGATTTTGTATCTAACTTTAAAACTTTAAAAGTTCCAATATCAATAGGAGTAATACCCATTGTCAACTTCTTTGAAAACTTATATCCAATACCAAAGGTGTGGAAGATATTATGTCTGATTTTAACAGTGATATCACCTTCAAATGATTTACCTAAATCGGTATAAGTTCCGCTACCATGAGTGGTAAAATGTTTATTCTCCCATCCCGTAAAAACGTGCATATTGTCCCTCGAAAAGTTACCAATTTCAAAACCAACTCCATGTAAAAAATTGTTGAATTCAAATTTGTCTTCAAAATTAGAATAGGTGATTTGATTCCATTTGTAAACCTCATTTTTGAAGTTTGGTAATCCATTTGAAAACATTGAACCTTGATAACTTATTGCAAAATAGGTTTGAGCATTTAACTTATTAAGGCTAAATGTTGTGAATAAAAGTATGAGTAGTAGTCGTGGGTAATTTGTTTTCATAATTATATAGAATGACAAGTATATTAAAATAGTTATCCTTCGACAATGAACTTTATCATGTTTGATTAACATTTGTATACATATACATGATTATAGCTTTAGTCTTAATTAATTCTTTATTCGTTAGAATCAATACATGATTGATTTACAATTAGTTTGAATTGAATATATTTGGTATATGAGTTCAATTTACACTAACTGTAAACAAATTGTTTTTGCTGTTTTGATGTTGTTAATTACCAAACTTTCAACTGCACAGAAACCTACATTTTTAAAATCGAATATTGCTGATTCAACTTTAAAGGATATAGCACTAATTCAAAATGATAGCTATTTTAAGTTCAAACAGAATAACCATTTTCAGTTATGGAAAACCAATGGCACACTTGCGGGAACTGTTTTGGTAAAAGACTCTTTTGAGTTCATTAAGAACCTTATTAATCTTAACAATTCTCTTTATTTTTTTGCTAAACCTTTAGCCGGACAAGTTGCATTGTATAAGTCTGATGGAACTAAACCAGGTACCGTAGTTGTTAAACAATTTCCTGGAACAAATATTGAATTAAGTGGTTTAAGTTCTATCAATGGCATTGCTTATTTTTCGGTAATTTCAAGCAATCCAAATGCTGGTTCGGTTTGGAAAACTGATGGTACGAATTCGGGCACAGTTGAAGTAAAATCGAATGTTTATGTCAAATCAGCCAAAGATAAATTTCAATCATTTTATAAAGCTGGTAATTGGGTAGTATTTTCTGCTTATAACTTAAGCAATTCTTATGTTGCTTTATGGAGTACAAATGGTACTTCAGCAGGAACGAGCATATTAAAGGATAGTGCTTTTAATTATCAGATTAGCAGGATTTCTGAAGCAATAAGTTCCGATAGTTTATTGGTGTTTTTAGACAATGTAGGAAGTGCAAGCAATCTTTGGCGTTCAAATGGTACTAAGGCTGGTACTTATTTAATTAGGGGTGGAAATATCAGCAAGTTAATTTTGTTCAAGAATGAATTTTACTACCATACAGGAACTGTTTATAAGGCGCTACATAAAACTGATGGAAATAGCCATGGAGCCATTACAGGTTTAACAAATGTAGGCAATGCTATTGGAGTCTTCGGCAATCAATTGGTTTTAGCTGGAAAAGATAATAATGATTGGGAACCTTATTTAAGCGATGGTTCAGCAGCCAACACTGTTTTGCTTAAAGATATTTCCAATAATACAAATGGTTCTGACCCTAGGTTTTATTCAAAGCTTGGTAACACCTTGTATTTTGTTGCCAATGATAATATTTATGGTGAACAAATATGGAAAAGCAATGGAACTAGTTTTGGCACTACAATTGCTTATGCACTTGCAGATACTATTCCTAATTTTAAAACAGAAGGACTCTACCCATGTGGTAATTATCTGTTGTTTGTTTCAAATAATCAATTGTATTCAATTATTAGTTCAGGAAATTCATCAGTTAAAGAGAATTCTGAAACAAATAAATTCTTGGTTTATCCAAACCCATCTAATGGAAAAATATTTATTGATGGAAAGGCATCAAACAAAGCAAGAATAAAAATATATAATGTTTTGGGTGAAGAAGTTTTGTCGCTTGATTATACCGATAGTATTTCATTGGAGTTTTTACCAAAAGGAATTTATTGGTTGAATATTATCGATGATAAGCAAAAACTAACTTCTAAAATAGTGTTAGATTAAGGCATATTAAAAACATAGCTATAAGCCTGATTTTAAGCAAAGAAGTAGATAATCATGTTTAATAATCTCTATTTTCTACAAACACAGAAATAGTTTCAAACACAAAACTTATTCATGTGATTTTATTGATTTCAATATTTTAAAACATTAGAGATTATTAAAAATTTCTGACGGATTTTTGCATCATTAGAGCTAATAAAATTGCTAAATTTGTCTTCTGATGAATTCATTTATTTCATATAAAATCCTCCCTCAAAAAAGCTTAGTTCTGAATAATTTTCAGAATAAAATTCAAGTTGGTGATTTGATTAAATTAACATTGGAATTTATGAAAGACCCATTGTACAATCCTGATTTTAATTTATTAATGGATTTTAAGGGTTCAATGGCTATTGTTTTCAGAATGGAATTAGCTGACTATATTGAATTTTTCAAAAAAAATGTCCGCTTAAACAAAACCATAAGAGTTGCAATTCTGTATACTTCACCAAATCATGAATTTTTGTTAAATATATATAAACCTATGGCAAAGCTCTTTAAAATGGACGTAGAAAAGTTTAAGGATATAAATGAAGCAATGTTATGGTTGGGTATAAATAATGAAGATTTTTATTTCGTAAGTTCAGAAATGAATGCCATTAAATCTTACGATATTTTTGAATCGAAATGAGGCTTGAAGAAAGGGCAAGGATGGCCTTGTTTTTATGTTTAGTTAAATTGAAAACGAGTTTTAATTGATACAAGGATTTTAAAGCAATAGTACTTAAAGCTTTGCCTATTATTTATTAAAACCTAATTCAGTTGTTTGATAATTGGTGCAATTGAGATTTCAGCAAGACCAAATTAAGTTGCTTTTTATATTCAAATTGTAATATTTTAATCAGGCTATTTCTTTTTGAATTTTAATGCTTTTCTTTGGTTTAAATATTTAGCTAACTTATTTAAGCGACAATATTATTTATTTAAGTAGAGTTTTTTGCGATTTTATTTTTTCTTACATGTTCGATTCAAAACAAGTTAATTTAAATATTCTAAAGCAAAGGGCTTTTAACCTTCGCTGGGCTGCTCAAGATGAGGGTGTGATTCCTCTTACTGCTGCCGACCCAGATTTTCCATGTGCTCCACAAATAACAGAGGCTATTTCAAAATACATTAAAGACAGGTATTTGAGTTATGGTCCTGCACAAGGTATGCCGGTTTTAAGAGAGAGTATTTCAAATTATTATTGGCAAAAGAGAAATGTAAAAATAGATCCAGATTTTGTTTTACCTGTTGATAGCGCTGCATTTGGTATTTATGTAGTATGTAAATCGTTTTTAAAATCTGGAGATGAAGCCATTATTTTAGATCCCGTTGATTTCTTATTTAGGTATTCAATCGAGTCTGTTGGTGCAAAGGCAATTCCATTCTCAATTCATCCAGAAAAACAAGAGGTAGATTTCGAACTTTTAGAAAAGCTGATTTCTCCTTCCTGCAAAATGATTTGTTTGTGCAATCCTTTAAACCCAAGTGGTAAGATTTTTTCAAAGGAAGAACTTTTAAAAATTGGGGAAATTGCAGAAAAGCACAACCTGTTAATTTTATCAGATGAAATTTGGAGTGATATTGTTTTTTCTCCCGCATCATATACATGTATTTCGGCTTTAAATGAATCTATTTCAAACCGCACAATAATTGTCCATGGTTTTAGTAAATCATATGGACTAGCTGGTTTAAGAATAGGAATGTTACTTACAACAAATCCTATTTTGTTTGATGTATTGTTTCAAAATTCCTTACACCAATCTACTGTACATGGAGTTAATATATTATCGCAAGTAGCAGCAAATACAGCGTTAACAGAGTGTGGATATTGGCTAGATGAATTTGTTATTCACTTACAAAAAATGAGAGATTTAACCGTTTCTTCACTGAATAAGATGCCAGGTATATCTTGCCATGTGCCCGATTCATGTTATGTTGCATTTGCCAATATTCAAGCAACAGGAAAGAGTAGTGCTGAATTGCATCAATATATTTTAAATGAAGCAAAAGTGGCTATTGTTCCTGGATTGAAACAGTGGTTTGGTGATGGTGCAGAAGGATATATACGTTTATGTTTTTCGACTTCTGATGAAATTTTAAATGAAGCCTTAAATAGAATGAATAAAGCCTTATTGAAACTATGAAAGCAGTAATAATTGGTGGTGGAATTGCTGGACTAGCTGCCGGTATTTTATTAAAGAGATACCTGGTTGATGTGGTAATTTGTGAAAGAAACCTAGAAATTTCTCCAAAAGGAAATGCTTTTTTAATGCATTCTGATGGACTAAACATTTTAGAAGAATTACTTGGCTATAAAGAGGAAAATGGTTTACCTGGCAGATTGGTAGATGCATTTCACCTGAAGAGACCAAGTGATAAGGATTTAATGTTTATCAAACTTAGACCTTGGCAATGCATTAAACGTGCTGATTTGATTCAGTTTTTATTAGATATTCTACCCGAAGATATGATTCGTTTTGGCAGAACCTTTTCTCATTTTATTTATGAAGATGATAAGGCAATTGCTGCTGTTTTTGATAATGGTGATATTGAATATGCTGATATTTTTATAGCTGCTGATGGAGGTAATTCAAAGATTCGTGAATTACTTTTTGGTGAAACAAAGTTTACTGATATAGAGGTAAAAGAAATAGTTGGTGTTTGTAAATGCAGAGATATGGTAATTGCTAAAAAGGGTATTTTTACCAAGTATCTCGATGATAAAAGTAGCTTGTCTTTTGGTTATATTCCAACAAGTTCTGATGAGATAGTTTGGTTTACTCAGTTCAATTCGATTCTTAATCCAATTGATTCTTCAGCAAAACCAGAAGTCCTTAAATCTTTTGCACTGAATCTACTACAAGATTTTCCTGATGATGTTAAAGCCATATTAAACAGAAATGATTTTTCGAGCAGTTATGTTTGGAATACAAGAGATTTTGATGTGCTCGATAAATTCCATCATCAAAATATTGTTCTAATTGGTGATGCCGCCCATCTTGCATTGCCTTTTACGAGTGCAGGCACCACAAATGCGTTTGTTGACGCAAAATTATTGGTGCAATTATTAGTTTCTGAAAAAACCTATAGCCATGCTTTTGAAAGATTCTATGAACAAAGAGCTCCAATTGTTAAAGAGCATTTATTACTAGGTCGGAAACTAAAAGCAGAGTTTTTAAACTTTCATTTACAAAATGATGATAAGATAAAAGTTCCTTTAATTTCGAATAAGGAAGAATACTCAAATCTTAAAGTGAAATCAAAAAAGGTTCATATTCTTTATTTCACTGATCCTGTTTGTTCAACTTGTTGGATTATTCAACCACAATTAAGAAAGTTGAAACTCGAATATGGCGAACACGTTGAAATAGAATATTGTATGAGTGGTTTATTACCATCTTGGGATTCTTACGATAGAGGTGGAATTAAACAGCCTGAAGATGCTCAGAAATACTGGGAAAATGCTGCCATTAAATACAATACTCCAATTAATGGAGATGTATGGATAAACGACCCCTTACATTCCTCTTATCCGCCTTCATTAGCTTTTAAAGCAGCACAAATTCAAGACATTGATAAGGCAATTATTTTCTTAAGAAGATTAAATGAAATGCTCTTTTTTGAAAATAGAAACATTGTACGAAAGGAACATATTAAAGAGGCTGCATTTGAAGTAGGTTTAGATGTAATTCGTTTGTTTAGAGATATTGAAAGTCGAGCAGAACAAATGTTTGACGAGGATTTGTCTTTGGTAAAATCATTCGGTATTCAAGTGCTTCCAACTTTTATTCTTACTGATAGATACGATAACCATATTACTTTAAGTGGTTTTCAAGATTATCAAAATTTTGAAAGTGCATTAGATTCTCTTATTCCTGATGCACAAAAAAAATCAATAGATACTCAACCTTACGCTTTATTTAGTTCTTTTAATACGCTAACTACACGCGAATTTGCTTTCCTAACCAATCTTCCCGAATTTGAAGCCATCAATATCCTTCAAGAATTAAATAGGGAAGAAATGATTGAAAAAATAAAAAGTAGAAACGGCGAAATGTGGCGTTTGAAAAAGGCAGTAGAGGTTTATTAAAATTAATAAATTTTGAAAGGAAATTATCCCTCTTTAAGTTCTAATATGGGGTCTAAAATTCTTTTTGTATAATCAACAAGAAAAAGAGGGATGTTAACTAAATCGTCCTCTATTTTTAAATTTCTTAAAGAGTATCTGATTTTTATTGGTGTGTCATTGTTTAATGCAAAGGAGCTTAAACTTTTATTTTTAATATTCTTGTCTGATTTCACTTCAATTGGTAGAATTTTATTTTTATACTGTATAACAAAGTCAACTTCTGCTCTACCATCAGAGCTCCAATATCTTGGATTTGTTTCAAGCAGTGGAATAAGGCCTTGCAAAATAAAGTTTTCACTTAAAGCACCCTTAAATTCTGTAAATAAGTTATTTCCATCTAAAAAAACACTTGGTTCTAATTTTGCTAATTGTCGAAGTACACCAACATCAAATGCATAAAGCTTAAATGCACTAAGCTCGTCATAAGCGCTCATTGGAACTCCTACTTTAGAAATTTTTGGAGTTTTGTATACCAATCCCGCCTGTATTAACCAGGTTAAAGCATCTTCGTATTCTCTAGCCCTGGCTCCCTCTTTAACCGTTTGATAAAGAAATTTTTTGTTTTCACGAGCTAATTGAGTAGGTAATGAATTCCATATATATGAAATTTTTTGTATATCCTTTGATACAACATGTTTAGAAAAGTCTAATTCGTAAGCCCTCAGAATATCATTTAGAACCGACTTAACTAAATCAGTTGAATTAGTTTCTATCATTGTATTTGATGCTTCTGGAAGTCCACCACAAATGAAGTATTTTCTCAGAACATCAGTTAGTTGATTAAAGAAAATTTCAGGAATACTACTATTGAATTCAAATGTTTGAAGGTATTGGTGCAAGTTGGGGTTTGAGCAATATAAAAATTCACTAAAGCTTAATGGATATAGAGTATAAAATTTAACTTTTCCAACCGGAAATGAACTATGGTTTCCAATTGTTATACCAAGTAATGAACCAGCTGCTGCGATTTTATAATTTGGGGCATTTTCTGCAAAATATTTTAAACTATTCAGCGCTTCTTTGCATTCTTGAATTTCATCAAATATTATTAGGGTTTCTTCTGTTATTTGATGGCCTATTACTAAACTTAAATTTGATAAAATCCTATCAACACTTTTTGTTTCAATAAAAAATTGTTTTAACTCCGGGTTTTCATCGAAATTAAAATATGCGTAATTTTTGAACTCTTTTTCACCAAGTTCTTTTAATAATGTAGTTTTTCCTACTTGTCTAGCCCCTTGAAGAATGATTGGTTTTTGGTTTTTCGATTTCGCCCAATTTTTCAATTCATTAAAAAGCGCTCTTTTGAAGTATGCCATTTCACATAATAAGTTACAAAAGTGTGAAAAAAATCACATAATTGTAACATAAAGTGTGATTTTTTGAAATTTCAGGGTTAAATACTTTCGACAACCTGCCCCAATAAATTAATTTCTCAGGAATTTCTTTCTCAATTTTTAATAGATATTTCATGCTTCAATCGAATATCTTCACTGCTGTTTCCAATCATAATGGTATAATTTCCTTTGTTTAATTTCCATTTTGAGGTTTTTAAATCCCATTTTTTCAATTCGTTTTTTGAAATGGAAAACTCAAATTTCTCCAAACCATTTTTATAAATTTTCTTTTTCTGAAATGCTTTTAATTCTTTTATTGGCATTCTTTCTCCATTGGGGTAACTAATGTAAACCTGAGCTACTTCTGAAGCATCAATGCTTGATGTGTTTTTAATTTCAATACTGAATTGAATGCTATCATTTATAAATTGGGGTTTTGATAACCATTGGTATTCAAATTTTCCATAACTCAATCCATAAGCAAATGGATATTTATTCTTTTTTGTTTGATACCTATATGTTCTGTTTGCCATTGAATAATTATCAAAAGCAGGTAAACTGTTGATGTCTTGAACATAACTGATAGGTAATTTTCCTGATGGTGAATACTTTCCAAAAACAATATCTGCCAGTGCATTACCGCCTTGTTCACCAGGATACCAAGACAGAATGATAGCATCTGCATAGGGTTCAACTTCACTTAAATCATAAGCACTTCCTCCTGTAATTACCAGTATTATTTTTTTGTTTGGGTGATTCTTTTTCAATTCTCTTACCAATATTTCATGAGAGCGTGGAAGCTTCATTTCTTTTCCATCTCCACCATTTCTCGATAAAAAAGCATCGCCATCTTCGCCTTCATAAACCGGACTATTTCCAATCACCACAATACTCATTTCAGCATTTCCTGCAGCCCAGATTCCACCAAAATGTAGGGTGTCTTTGTCATCACATCCTTGGTCATATTCAATCCTGATATTTCCGGGTAATGCTGCTGTTATTCCTTCTGTAAATGTAACGGTATGACTACTTACACCATGATAATTACCCAATAATACTTCATCGTTTGAAGCTCTTGGTCCCAATACCATCAGCGATTTTAGTTGCTTGATATCAAGTGGAAGAACATTTTCATTTTTCAAAAGAACCATTGATTCTCTAGCTATTTCTCTTGCCAAATTTTGATGATAATTATTGGCCAAACTATCTTCTCCATAAGTAGTATATCTGTTCAATCCTTTGGTATCTAATAAACCTAATTTGGCTTGTGTAATTAAGATTCCTTTTAAAGCTCGATTGATATCTTCTTCTGTTACTAGCTTACGATTATAAGCATTCATTAATTCATTTTGTAAATGCGTACTGCAATCTAAATTCACTCCTGCTTTGATGGCTGCTGCTGCTATAACAGCTCCATCGGTTTCAATTTTATGTCCAGAACGAATGTCCTCCAAAGCCCAACAATCTGTTACTACATGTCCTTTGAAACCATATTCCTTTCTTAAAATGTTTTGAAGAAGTGTATTGCCAGTACAACAAGGATCTCCGTTTACTCTATTATAAGCGCACATCACAGCTTCTACATTGTTTTCAACCAGCTTTTGGAAGGCATACAAATAGGTTTCTCTCAAATCTTTTTCATCTACTTTGGCATTAAATGAATGTCGTAGAGCTTCTGGTCCACTATGAACGGCAAAATGTTTGGCACAGGCTGATGTCTTTAATTCGTTGGTAAAATTACCCTGTAATCCTCTTACAAATGCAATCCCTATTTGTGATGTCAGATAGGGATCTTCACCATAAGTTTCTTGTCCACGGCCCCATCTTGGGTCTCTGTAAATATTGATATTGGGCGACCAAAAACTCAGGCCCATGTATTGCTCACCCGGATTTTTGTCTTTGTTTAAATTGTATTTGGCTCTTGCTTCTGTTGAAATGGCATCGGCAACTTGTTGTACTAAAGCTGGATTAAAACTAGCAGCCATCCCAATTGCTTGTGGGAAAACTGTTGCTTTACCTGCTCTTGCTACTCCGTGTAAGGCCTCGTTCCACCAATTGTACACAGGTATCTGCTGACTTTTTACGCCATTGTTTTTATAACCTAATAAAGATATCTTTTCTTCAAGGCTGAGTTTCGACAACAATTCATCTGCTTTTTGCTCTGCTGTTTGAGCATTTACATGTAGGCTGAAAATTAAAAGCACAAGAATTAAACTGTAGAAACATTTCATTTTTTTGAATTAGATTGTCAAATATAAGTTCCGAACCCTTTATTCATAAATATTGACATTAATTGATGAACGGAAATCATATCAGCATAACAAAAAAAGAGTTTTAAATGAGTTCAAAAAACACATTGAAATATATCATCATTCTGGTTTCTGTTTTTGTGAATCTGGCTTGTGGAAGTAAACTACAGGCTCAGAAGCAGGAAGCAGCAAAATTCAGCACTCATCTAAATAGCTATGATGATTTTTTATCGTTTCAAGGTGAACCTTTAAGCAGGAAACTTAACCAGGTTTTATCGGTAAAAGTAGTTTGGGATATCAGAACAGGACATCTATTTTTTCTCAATAGTCATCATTATAATTATCATTTTGAATTCTGTGAAGAACAATTGAATTTTTATGAAGGACTAGAAGAATTCAATAAC
Organism: Bacteroidia bacterium; assembly: GCA_051861545.1. GTDB lineage: Bacteria > Bacteroidota > Bacteroidia > UKL13-3 > UKL13-3 > CAISCU01. The sequence goes on from JBIMKP010000005.1 coordinate 22,806, forward strand.
AAAAACTATGATGAAGTAATTGGTCAGCAGTACTTTCTTGCAAACCTGAATTATTATGTTTCACAAAAAAAATATGCTCTTGAATTTACATCAGGTACTGCTTATTCATTAAAGAATTTGGAAGGATTTTATGAAAAGGTTAAAAAAGATTCTTACCTCAAAGATTCCTTGAATTTATTGGTTAGTACAAGCTATTTAATCGACTTATTCAAAACAGAAAAAACAAAATTGCCTTTACTTTATGTTGATGAAATTTACCAAACACAGCAATTTCAATTACTGGAAAATGGAGTAGCTTATGGTTACCTAAGAGATTTTAATAATCTAGATAAAACTTATACCAAAGTAAAAACTGATGATATCATATTGTTAAAAGGAACACCGATTCGAATTCCTGAATGTGCAGGTATCATAACCGACGCATTTCAAACACCCTTATCTCATATTCAGATTTTATGCAGAACCAGAAAAATCCCATCGGCTGCTATCAGAAATTTATGGACAAATCAGGAACTACTGAAATACCTGAATCAACCAGTAAAATTAGTTCTTACAACAGATGGATATATTATTGAAAAAATAAGCGAAGAAGAGCTAAAAAAGAATTCCTTCAAACCAAGCTATCAGGAAGAAATTAATCTCAATGCAAACTATAATCAGAAAGAACTATTAACAGGAAAAACCTTGAGATTCAGACATAGAAATGCATTTGGAAACAAGGCCGCTGCGGTAGGAGAATTGCACCAAATCAAAGCGCTGGTAAAACAAACTTGGAAGGCGCCTGAAGGTGTTTTTGCAATACCGTTTTATTATTACAAAGAGCACATGAATAACGATACTATTCAAAATGCTTTGAAATTGGTACTGAATCCTCAAATTAAACCAAAAGAACTAAGTGCTGCATTAAAAAATCTTAGAGAAATCATTAAATCAACTCCTATACAATCAGATTTATTGAAGAAAGTGGAAGAGCAAATCAGACTCAATGCATGCGGAAATTCTTATCGTTTTAGGAGCAGTAGTAATGCAGAAGATTTAGATGGCTTTAGTGGTGCAGGATTATATACTTCAAAAACTGGAATTCTTGGAGATGCGGATAAATCAGTTGAAAAGGCCATTAAAGATGTTTGGGCAAGTGTTTGGAAAGAAGCTGCTTTTGAAGAAAGACGAATTCGAAACATCAACCAGAATTCTGTTGCAATGGCTATTTTATGTCACAGGAATTTCCCTGATGAAATATCAAATGGAGTAGCCATCACCAAGAACTTATACCGTCCAAGTTTCCCTGGTTTTACTGTGAATGTTCAGTTTGGTGAAACAAGTGTGGTATTACCTGATGAGAAAACTTTATGTGAACAATTTACTATGAGTAGCAGCAGAATCATGAATAATCACAAAGCTAAAATCAATGTAGATTATATTAGCTTTAGCAATTTAAACAAACAAAAACGTGTTTTAAATCAGCAAGAAATCGAAGCTTTATTCAGCGCTTTGGAATCAATTAAAGACCATTTTTATTACAGAACTAATATGGGTGAATACGAAAAATCACTATATGATTATTATGGTCTCGATATTGAATTTAAGTTCGATAAAAACGGCTTACTTTATATCAAACAAGTGAGGTTGTATCCGAATTGATTGTTTATTTTAATGGTATTTTAAAGTGCTTTAGCCTGATTTTGTATACCTTAGCTAAGAACTTATCGTTTTAGCCACCATGAAAACATTCAGATATCCAATGCTATTTTTATTATTTGTATTAGGAATACAAGTAAAAGCTCAAGATTCAAAATCAATGATAACTATGATTGAATCTAACTACAAACAAATTCCAGGAACCAATTTTTTGGTAAGCCAATGTGAATGTACCAACGAAAATTATGAGTGGTTTTTGAAGGCAAATCCTGTTCACAGAGAGAAATACAAATGTGATTCTACAGGTTGGACATTTTCAAACTACTTTCCAAACATGGTAAGTTTTAATGAACCCATGGCATTAATGTACACAGTTCATGCAAAGTATAAAACTTATCCGGTTGTAAATATTACACAAGATGCTGCTATAGCTTACTGCAATTGGCTAACCCAAGTTTATAATCAAACACCAAATAGAAAATATAAAAAAGTAGAATTCAGACTACCAAGTAAAAAAGAATGGGAAACAGCAGCAATTGGTAATTCATCTGGTACCAACATTAAAAAACTATTTCCTTGGGATGGACTTACTTTAAAGGATTTCAAAAACCATTGTTACTTAGCAAATTTTGCAACAATGGGAGATTATAATATCAAAAGAGATAGCACTGGAAAATATGTAGTGAATACAGGAAGCGATTATATAGGTTCAGATTTTGGTGCTGATGGTTATGTATACTCCAATCCATGCGCTGGTGCTTTTCCTCCAAACGATTTTGGTTTGTTTAACATGTCGGGAAATGTTGCTGAATACACAAATGAAACTGGTTTAACAAAAGGTGGAAGTTATATGAGTCCGGGTTATTATTTAATGGTAAAATCCAATGAAAAAGAATTCCCTAACATGGAAAAAGGTGGTGCCTTTATAGGCTTTAGGCCATTTATGTTTGTGATTGAGAATTGATTTTTTTAGCGCAAAATTTCACCATTTCTATTGACACTTTCCCAGTTTCCATTTACAGGTAAACTTACTTTTCCTTTATCAAAATTACCGGGTATATCATATTTTGGATTGATAATCATGGTGCCTGTTTTGTCAATGAATCCCCATTTATCAAACACCTTTACACAAGCTCTTCCTTCATGAAATGGTTGAGCTTGTTTATAAATACAAGGTATAGCAAGTCCACCTTTTTTAGTGGCAAATCCCCATTTTGTATTGATTGAAACTGCAATTAAATCTTCGGAGAATGTGTTGACTTCATCAAAGCGAGGTTCGAACAAAATCTTGTTGGAATTGAGTTCACCAAAGCTGTATTTTCCATTGATTTTTATAGCCAATAATTGTTCATGTATAAATTTGATATCATCATAAATTGTATCATAAATTTTTTCTCCTTCAGCATTATAAAAACCATAGTGATTGGAGTTTTTAACAACAAAGTTTTCGTTATTCCAACTGCTTATACTTTCAAATTGTGGCGTAACTATTAGTTTCCCAGTTTTTGAAAGAAAGCCCCATAATTTATTTATCCTAACTGCAATTATTTGCTCATTGGTTTTAATTGGCTTTTTTACCATCCTTATTTCATCAAAAATAAGAGAGCAAAGCAATTTTCCACTTGTATCTGCTAAACACCATTTTGTGTCTTTTTTTAACAGAAGGATAGATTGATTTTCATTGTAGTTGATTTGACTGTATATCCATGGGAAAATTTCTTTTCCTGATTGATGGTAAAAACCATAATAGGCTCCATTTTGTGCAACAAAAAACTCACCAATCATACTTCCTATATAACCAAAATTATAAGGCAAGATTAATTGAAACTCTTTGTTCAATAATCCAACACGACCTTGTTTTTTGAGTTCTATTAGTTGACTTGATTTTTGAAAAATTGTATCGTATTCAAAAGGAATAATTTCTTTTCCTGTATCATCAATAATGCCCCATTGGCCTGATTTTGCTATAAGTCTGTTCGAATCAAGTTTTTCTAATTTGTTAAAACTGATTTTACTGAGTGCTTTTCCGCTTGTACTAAAAAGTTCGTATTTATTGTCTTTAAGAAGGATGACTGAATTCTCACCTGCTTCCTGAATGGATGCATATTTAAATGGAATCTTTACTTTTCCTTTTTTATCAATCAAAGCATATATATTGTTTCTTTTTAAGATTGCTGCTTCTTGATTACTTCCAATCCAGTTAACAGAATCATCCAAATTTTCGAATACTACTTTCTTTTTTTTCAGGTTGATTAAAAACCATTTTTCATTTTTGATAGAAATGAAACCATTCCTGCAATTCGAATAAGATTCAATATGTTGTTTGAAAATAACTTTTCCTTTTTTGTTAATGAGTTTGATACTATCTGAGAAAACTAAAAAGCTGCTTTCTTCTAGGGCGATAATTTTTTCATAGATGGGTGCAATCAGTTTTTTTCCATTCGAGTTTTTAATTCCTAAGAGGCCTTTATCCTGAAAAATTATTTCTTTTCTTTTATTTTGATTGATTTCCTGTGAATCAGCTATTCCCGGCAATAGGAACAACAAAATGAAGAATAAAATTAAGAGTAGATTTTTGCTATTGAACAAGGCTTGATTCATTAAAATTTGAAGCTAATTTAGTTCAATTCCTTCTTTTTTCTGCTATTACAAATCCCTTTTCTTACAAGCCTTTCTTTTGTAGCTTTGGAGCATGTCTGTAATTCCTATTCCTTTAAGAAGAGTTCATCTAACACGTTATATCACACCATTACGTGAAGGAGGTTCTATGCCTGCAATTGCAGAAGCTGATGATGGATTTAATTATGTTGTGAAATTTAAAGGTGCTGGTCAGGGAACTAAAGCTCTGATAGCGGAATTAATTGGTGGGGAAATTGCACGGGCTATTGGTTTAAAAGTTCCCGAACTGGTTTTTGTTGATTTGGATGAAGCTTTCGGAAGAACAGAACCTGATGAAGAAATACAGGATTTATTAAAAGCAAGTACCGGACTTAATCTTGCTTTGCATTATTTATCAGGTGCCATTACTTACGACCCTGTTGTAAAACAATTGGATGTAACTACCGCGTCTAAAATTGTTTGGCTCGATTCACTTTTGATGAACATGGACAGAACTGCCCGTAACACAAATATGTTGATGTGGAGGAATGAATTGTGGCTCATCGATCATGGTGCTGCTTTATATTTTCACCATTCTGGAAATATTTGGGATGAAAAGGCGAAACAGTCTTTTGCTTTAATCAAAAACCATGTATTGGTAAAAAAAGCAAAGCAGATAGAACAAGTATCTGTTGAAATGTCTCAAGTTTTGAATAAGGAAATCATATCAAACATCATCAAACAAATTCCTGATGTTTGGTTAGAAACGGATTTGATTTATCCCTCAATTGAAGAGCAGAGAATTGCTTATGAGAACTATTTAGTAAACAGAATTCAACATGCTGATATTTTTGTGAAGGAGGTATTGGATGCACAAAAATAATCTGTTTGAATATGCTGTCATCCGTGTGGTGCCAAGGGTTGAAAGAGAAGAATTCATAAATGTAGGTGTGATTCTTTTTTGCAAGCAATTACAATCTATCGATATCAAAATAGAATTCAATATTGATAAATTACTGGCACTCGATTCGATGGCTGATGTGAATCAAATCAAAGAGAATTTAAAAGCCTTTGAAATGATTGCAAATGCTGCTAAAGATTCCGGTCCTATTGGGGAATATGGTCCTGCAGAGCGTTTTAGGTGGCTTACTGCAACCAGAAGTACCATTGTGCAGTGTTCAAAAATTCATCCAGGTTTTTGTGATGAACCTAAACAAGCACTAGTTAAAATTTTCAAGGAAATGGTGCTTTAAAAGCCTTTTATTTCCTTGATATTTTTCTCAATGTTTTCAGCAATGCTATCAGTAGGTAGGGTCCGCTGAAAAAGACAGAAACTGGTCAGGTTTTAGGCACTGCCAAAATTATTGGCAATAATCTTCTGAAGGTATCACTTTTATGAAAGTAGAAAATAAGTCCGAACCACTCTTTTGGATTGTAAGCTATCATTTTCCCGAGATGTTTTCTTTACCACCAATGATTTCAAAATACAATTTGAAATCACTCAACAAACTCCACAAAGGATATTGAAAAGTAGCGGGTTTATTTTTCTCATAAAAGAAATGTCCAACCCAAGCAAAACCATAACCACAAAGAGGTGCGAATGCCAGGAACCAAATTTGATGGAACAAAAAAGCACCCATCAAACAAACAAAAAACAAAGTAGTACCAATAAAATGTAATAACCTGCAAGTGGCATTCAGATGTTCCTTCAAATAATAAGGGTAGAACTCCTTGAAACTTTGTATCCTTTCTTTTGTCATGTTGCAATGATACAAAAAAGAGCCTTTATTTAGAGTCAAAATACCGCTTCAATCCCAAAAACCAATCTTCAAAATAACGTTTGCTGATATAACTGCTACCAATGCTTAATAGTAGATTTACGAATACAAACACACTTATATTCAGACTTTCAGAAAGGTTTATTTGATGGTTTTCACAAAAACGCATCATGCCATGAATCCACAATAAATGATATACATAAAGTCCATAACTGAGTTCACCCAGTTTTGAAAAGACATGTTTTTCAGAGAAATGAATCAGACTGTGTTTTGATACCATCATCAATATTAAAAGTGAAAATGAAATTCCGAAAATGCAGCTCCTGAATAAATTGAGTGTACTATAAGCAATCTCGGGCAAAAGATATCGGTGAAAGAATACCAGTGCTAAAACAAACAGTATAAAAACAAGTTGAAAGTATTTCGGAATTTTGCTCATGTAATCTTCATAAAATTCCTGCTTAAAAGTAAATACATAAGCTGCCAATCCGCCAGCAGCAAATAAATCGAGGTTGGTGAATAAATCATTGGTATACATGATTGTATTGTGCCAAATCATGGGTTCGAACCACCTCATTAAAATGGAAACCGGAAAACAGAGTAGCAAAAAGTATGGAATGAATCTCAATGGCAAGACACTCATCACCAATAACCAGATTAGATAAAAATGCTCTTCAATGCACAATGACCAAAACACAGATAAAGGTGTGGTGATGGGGAATTGGTCACTCATTAACATTTTGTAGTTTTCGAGAAAGCTGAATGAGTAAATCCAATCGGGTTCATAACCACCAACAATTCTTAATCCCCATGTTCCAAGTAAATCGTTTGGCATGAGGTAAACAAATAGTAATGCCAGGAAGTAAACCGGCCAGATGCGCAGGATTCTTCGCATCATAAATCGTTTGGCATTGATTTGATTGTTTGTTGTTTTCTCCTTCAACAAAAGCCAGGTAATGAGAAAACCACTCAGAACAAAAAAGAACATCACGCCAATTCCACCACCCGTTTTTATCTGCTGAAACCACCAAACAGAACACACTATTGGAACATGCAGCAGGTACACTTTGGCAAAGGCAAAAAACCTCAGCGCATCAATGTTTTTAAAATGGAATCTTGCTTTCATGAACCTGCAAAATAAACAAGCTTTCTGAGCAGGCAAATCATTTACTTGTTATCTTCAAAATTGGACTTAGCTTTGCTGTTCATGAGAAGGGTTTTTCTTGTTTTACTTTTGTTGGCAGTTATGGCTCAAAGTCTTGACAGACTTATGATTGTAGCTGCTTTTCAATTGAATCAGGAAACCATCACTGAGTTGTTTTGTATCAACAAGGACGAACCTGAAAAAAAATGTATGGGTTGTTGTTACCTCGCCAAGGAAATTAAAAAAGCCAATGAATGTGAAAACAAGGTTCCATGTGGCTTAAAACAACATGAGGCTCCAACTTGGTTAGTCTTCGAACAATTAGCTCATGTTATTTCTCCTTTACATTCCTTTGGTTTTGAACAGGGAGTTTATTCGGAAACCTATTTCCCTTTGGGATTTATTTCGGGTGTCTTCCAGCCGCCACGTGCTTAGTTTGTGTTTTTATTAAAGGGCCTCATCCTATTTAATTCTTTAAATTTTCAAATTCCGTAGTTCCGATAGCGGAATCCTTTAAGGCATTGCCTAAGGTTTATTCTCGGAATAATTTTAATTTATATAAAAATGAAAAAGCTAGTTTTAATCGTAATAAGTATCATCAGTTTCCAATTTGTTCAAGCCCAAAGTATCATGGATAAATGGCCTGAATTAAAAACATTCCATAGTATCATGTCTCAAACTTTCCATCCAAGTGAGGAAGGAAATCTTCAACCTATCAAAGAAAGAAGTAAGGAGATGATGGAAAAAGCTGAGCAATTGGCTGATTCAAAAATTCCATTGGAATACAAAACGGATGCCATTGTGAAAGCTGTTGAACAATTAAAATCAGACACTAAAAAATTGCACAAAATGGTTGGCAATAAAGCAAGTGACAAAGAAATCACAGCGGCTTTATCTGCATTACATGATGTGTTTCATCAAATAGTTGGTCTTTGTAAAAAAGAGAACGAACAACACTAAGATGAAAAGGATTTTGAGTTTGGCGGCAGGTATTGTTTTGATACTTGCCGCTTGCTCCGGTCCGAATCAGCAAGGGTCGGGAGCAAAAGAGGAGCAGGCAAAAAAAATAAGTGAGCAAGTAATGAATACGCATGATGAAGCCATGAAGTTTTCGTCGTTGGTACTCAAATTAAAGCGCAGAATCAATGATAAAATTGATTCCTTAAATGAAACAAATGGACGTGAGGTGTATCAAAAAGTTTCATCGCAATTGTATGCTGCCGACCAAGAAATGATGAATTGGATGAGAAATTACAAAGAGCCAAACATGAGTAATGATACTGCTTTGGCTTACCTTCAAATTGAATATCAAAAAATACTAAAGGTAAAATCACTTACAGATACTAGTATTGCAAACGCAAAAAAATTATTAAATGAGAAATAGAATTTTAGGAATGCTGATGGTGCTTTTCTTCATCAGTTCATGCACAGAAAAAAAGCTTCCTATTTTAGGGTATAAAATTGCCAAAGTAACTATAGTTGATGGAAAAGAAGTGATTGATAGTATTTATCCAACTATTCCCGATTTTGAATTTACCAATCAAGAAGGAATTAAAGTTAATCAGAAAACCATTGATGGGAAGATTTATGTGGCTGATTTCTTCTTTGTCACTTGTCCTACCATTTGCCCACGTATGAAAAAGAATTTGTTGGATGTTTATGCTAAATATAAAACCAGTCCCGATTTCCTCATTCTATCGCATACCATCGATCCAGAACATGATAGTATTACAGTTTTAAAAGACTATGCAGAGCGCTTGGGAGCTGATGCAAAACAATGGCATTTTTTACGTGGTGATAGAGAAACAACATACGAATTGGCAGAGCATGGATATTATTCTACAGCCATGGCAGACTCAACAGAACCGGGTGGTTTTGTGCACAGTGGAGGTTTAATTTTGGTAGATAAACAAAAACGTATCAGAGGTATTTATGATGGTACCAATGCCAATGAAACAAAGGTTTTAATTCAGGACATTGAAACATTGATGAATGAAAAAGAGTAATTTATTAATGTTGATGTTCGCCATGATTTTAGCTTCATGTGGTGAACAACAAATGCCAGATAACATGAGAAGTTTGGCAACAGGTTACGAAATGTATTCTGTTCATTGTGAAAATTGTCATGGTGCAGAAGGAGAAGGATTGGCAAGATTAATTCCACCATTAAAGAATTCTGATTTCATAAAAAAATACCCAGATTCAATTGCAGGAATCATCCGCCATGGACAAAAGGGAGAGATTCTTGTAAATGGAATCAAATACAATTTGGCCATGCCAGCAAATGCTGTTTTAACAGATGATGAATTGAGTCAGTTAGTAAACTATGTACAAATTAGGTTTGGTAATAAATCGGAGTAGTCTGATTGATTTTAGATAAAGAGCAAACGGTCAACTAGATAGTTTGCTCTTTTTTGTTATATTTGATTTACACACACCCTTGAATATGACAAAAAACTACTTTTTATCCCTGCTTGCTTCATGCTTAATTTTACCAGCAGGCGCACAAACTTTTTCAGATAATTTCGATAGCTATACGGCAGGAAATTATTTAGGAACTAGCAATGTTGCATGGAAAACCTGGGCAGGAACGCCGGGTGGAGCAGACGACATCAAAATCAGCAATACTAAAGCCAAAAGTGGAAGTAATTCTCTTTACTTTTCTTCTACTGCAACTAATGGTGGTCCTGCTGATATTGTTTTACCTTTTGGTGGAAACTACAATACAGGAAACCTCAATCTTTCTTTGTGGATGTTTATAGATGCCAACAAAAAGGCTTATTTCAATTTACAGGAACAAACTGTTGTTGGAAAAGGTTGGAGTTTGGATTTAAACTTTGCTGAAGATGGAACTTTTAACTTGGTTAATACACTTTCTGGAAGTTTGTTAAAAGGTACTTATCCTCAAAACGAATGGTTTAAACTAGATGTAAAAGTGAATCTGAACCAAAATAATTGGGAGATACTTTTTAATGATATTTCAAAAGGAAGTTTCCAAAATATGTATCGTCAGGTAGCGGGAATGAATGTTTATCCAACCAACGGAAGTTCTTATTATATTGATGATGTAAGTTATACTTATACTCCTTATACACTGCCAAGTAACAACGCTGCATTAACCATGATTGGCGGAGTGAATGGTTTGTTAGCAGGTAAATCTGTTAAACCAACTATTGAAATCAGAAATCTTGGTACAACTGCCATTACATCTGTTGAATTAAGTTTGAATCACAATGGAACTATACAGAACAAAACTTTTTCAGGATTAAATATCGCTAGTTTGGCAACACAAAGTTTTGTATTAGACAATGAAATTACGATTGCAGAAGGAACCAATACGATTTCTGCAACTGTTGTAAAAGTAAATACATTGGCAGATGATGATGCAGCTGACAATACAAAAACATTGACTGAAACTCCAATTGTACCTGCAAAAGGTAAAGTAGTTGTTGCTGAAGAAGGAACCGGAACATGGTGTCAATGGTGCCCTCGTGGTGCAGTTTATCTTCAAAAAATGGATGATAAATATGGCAAATTGTTTTTGGGTATTGCTGTTCATAATGGTGACCCAATGACCAATTGGAACTATGATAAAGGTCTTGGAACATTAATCAGTGGTTACCCAAGTTTATTGGTTGACCGTGGTGGAGACATCGACCCATCAGCAGTTGAAGCAGATTTTTTAACAAGAATTACAGTTGCACCTAAAGGTGGAATTATTGCAGGTGCTTCCTTAAACAATACAACTAAAGAATTAAAAGTTAGTTTAACAACTAAGTTCAATCAAGACCTTACAGGAGCGTATAAAATTGCATTTGTTTTGGTAGAAGACAGTGTTACTGGAACAGGCGATGGATGGAGTCAATCGAATGCCTATTCTGCTAACAGAAATGGTGAAATGGGTGGTTATGAAAAATTACCTAATCCGGTTCCTGCAGCCCAAATGATTTACAGACATGTAGGAAGAATTATCTATCCAAATTTTGCTGGATTAAACAATTCGTTTCCTGCTACGATTAAAGAAAATGATGCATTTACACATAATTTTAGTGTGATTTTGGATCCAACTTGGAAGATGGAACATTTACATGTTGCAGGATTATTAATCGACCCACAAGGTAGAATTGACAATGGTGCAACATTTGATTTAAATGAAGCAATTGCCAATAAATTTGTTGAAGGAACTCAGGTTTTGGGAGTAGAAACAAGTTTATTAAACAGCAAAGGTTTAAGAGTATATCCAAACCCTACACACGATATGTTCAGAGTAGAATTGTTATCAGATTTAAGCGGATATGATGATTTAACCGTTTACGATATGCAAGGAAAAGTTATGTATCAGCAAACTGCAGGTAAGTCAAATTCTATTGAGTTGAATGCTGCTGCTTGGCCAAGTGGAATTTATCAAGTAATAGTAAACAGCAATAAGTCTTTTGAAAAAGTTTTATTGATGAAAAACTAATCATATTTCATTTTAGAAAAAGGGCTTGCAGAGAAATTTGCAGGCCCTTTTTTGATTTAAGATTTACAAATTTAGATTTACGATTTATGAATTCAGATTTATGATTTTAGATTTACGATTTTGGATTTACGAATTTAGATTTACGATTTACGAATTTAGAATTACCAATTATGATTTACGAATGTTGAACATCGTAAATTTTAAAATCTAAAATCTTCAATTAAATAAACTAAGGATTATGCAGGAACAATTAAAATTACGGACTAAACAAATAGGTTTGGATTAATTAAGCTAATTGATGAATTGCCAAGTAAGCCCTCTGCATGGGCAATTGCAAAGCAAATTGTAAGAAGTTCAACCTCAATTGGTGCAAACTATAGAGCTGCTTGTAGGGCAAAATCAATAGCGGATTTCATTAATAAATTAAAAATTGTAGAAGAAGAAACAGATGAGACGCTTTATTGGTTGGAAATAATAGAAGAAAGTGGATTGTTAAATTCAAATAATATTAGTTTATTGAAAAAGGAAGTAAATGAAATTTTATCGATTGTAGTATCATCCATTAAAACAATGAGATCCAAAATCCCCAATCCCAAGTCGTAAATTGCAAATCAAAAATCGTAATTCCCCAATCGTAAATCTCAAATCAATTTATGAAAGAAAATACCAATTTTATTATATACCATAATCTTAATGGAGAAGTTAAGGTGGATGTTTTTGTTCAAGATGAAACCGTTTGGTTAACTCAAAAATCATTAGCTGAATTATTTGAAACTTCTACCCAAAACATCACTACTCATCTTAAAAATATTTACGAAGATGCTGAATTGCAGGAAGAAGCAACTTGTAAAGAAATTTTACAAGTTCAATTGGAAGGGAGTAGAGAAGTTTCACGAAAAACTAAATTCTATAATCTTGATGCCATCATTTCAGTTGGTTACAGAGTAAATTCGAGCAAAGCAACTCAATTTAGAATTTGGGCTACACAAACTTTAAAAGAATATATCATCAAAGGTTTTGTTTTGGATGATAACAGACTAAAACAAGGGCAAACCCTGTTTGGTAAAGATTACTTCAAAGAATTACTTCGAAGAGTTCGTTCTATTCGTGCCAGCGAGCGTAGAATATATCAGCAAATAACAGATATTTTTGCAGAGTGCAGCCTTGACTACGATAAAAATTCAGAAATTACCAAGAACTTTTATTCAATGGTTCAAAACAAGTTTCATTATGCTATAACAGGCAAAACAGCAGCTGAAATCATACATCAATCAGCTAATAAAAAGAATGACAACATGGGGTTAACTACTTGGAAAAATGCACCAGATGGCAGAATCATTAAAACTGATGTAATTGTAGCTAAGAATTATTTGCAAGAAAAAGAAATTAGCCAACTAGAAAGAACAGTAACAGGTTATTTTGATTATATAGAGGGTTTAATTGAAAGAGAAAATACGTTTACAATGGAACAACTGGCAGATAGTGTAAACAAGTTTTTGACGTTTAACGAATATAAAATATTGCAAGGAAAAGGCAAAATTTCTAAGCTTCAAGCTGATAAAAAAGCCATAAAAGAATATGATGAGTTTAATAAAACTCAAAAAATTATTTCTGACTTTGATAAAGAAGTAAAAAAATTAGGAACGAAAAAGTAATCCTTGCAATTTTATTGGAAACAAATAGTGACCATTCATATGCAGATCAAAAATAAGGCTTGCTAGAATTTGGTCTGGTAAGGATGTATTTAAAAAGGTATAGGAAGGGCCTATCTAAAAAATACAATCTCCCCTTTTTGTGAAATGAATATTGATTAATAGTCTGTTTTAGGTTTTATAATGTTTTAAAAAACGAACAAAGTATTTATATTTGTTTATAATATCAAACATTATGAAGGAAAAGGTAGTCATATTTCCTAATGGAATGAAAATATTAAATCTTTTAGGTGAGCAAATAAGGCTGGCTCGTTTAAGGAGGAAACTTTCTACTGAACAAGTCGCTGAAAGAGCGGGAATATCAAGAAGTACTTTGTGGCTTATTGAAAAGGGTAAGCCTTCTGTTACAATGGGTGCTTATTTTCAAGTTTTATTTGTTCTGGGTTTAGAAAAGGATTTTTTAAAATTAGCAGCAGATGATGAACTCGGTAGGAAATTGCAGGATATTGGTATTTTGCCAAAGAAGAGGGCACCGCAAAAAATAAAAGATCAAAAGAACTAATCTTACTTGCTAATTATATTTCAATTTTTTAAAAATGAATAAGAACATATTTGTTTACGCCAATTGGAATAGTGAAGAAGAGTCTTCCTTATTGGGGATTTTATCTTCGGATATAATTAGAGGAAAAGAAGTTTTTTCATTTCAGTATGATAAAAATTGGCTGAAAGAAAACAGTAATTTTATCCTTGATCCTCAGCTTCAGTATTTTGAAGGTCTGCAATATAACAGCGGTGTAAAATCAAATTTTGGTATTTTCTTAGATTCATCACCCGACAGATGGGGCAGGTTATTGATGAAAAGGAGAGAAACATTAATAGCAAAGAGAGAAGAAAGGAAACCTATGATACTTAATGAATCAGATTTTTTGTTAGGTGTTTTTGATGAAAATAGAATGGGCGGTATAAGATTTAAATTAGACCCACAAAAAGATTTCCTCAATTCAAACAGGGAATTAGCAGCCCCACCATTTACAACATTAAGAGAATTAGAATATGCCTCTCTTAAATTAGAAGATGAAGTTGATGATGAAAATTCTCTTCATTGGTTAAATATGCTAATGGCTCCTGGTTCATCACTAGGTGGGGCAAGGCCTAAAGCAAGTGTAAAGGACCCTTCAGGAAATTTATGGATTGCTAAATTCCCTAGTAAAAATGATGATGTAAATATTGGTGCCTGGGAATTTATTGCAATGGAAATCTCAAAACAAATAGGAATAAATATAGCCAACTTTGAGGCTCAGAAATTTTCAAACGAATACCATACTTTTTTAAGTCAAAGGTTTGATAGAAGTATAAATGGTGAAAGGATTCATTTTGCTTCAGCAATGACTTTACTTGGCTATAACGATGGCGCTGATTATCATGAAGGTGTTAGTTATTTGGAAATAGCCGAATTTATTTCCAGAAATGGAGCAAATATAAACCAGGATTTAAAGGAATTATGGACAAGAATTATATTGAACATAGGAATTAAAAATACAGACGACCATTTACGAAATCATGGTTTTCTTCTTTCTAAGAATGGATGGATTCTTTCTCCTGCTTATGATATCAATCCAAATCCTTTTGGGTCAGGATTAACTCTAAACATTTCAGAGGATGATAATTCATTAGACATGGAACTTGCATTATCTGTCATTGATTATTTTAGGTTAAAAGAGGGGGAGGCGCTGCAAATAATAAACAAAGTTAAATCTTCTATTAAGGACTGGGAAAAGTTAGCGAATTCGAAAAAAATTTCAAGAGAGGAACAATATAGAATGAAACCGGCTTTTGATGTTTAATTTTTGACATGATTTTTCAATTTTTGCGATTAATCAATTATAAAATTTACTTCATTCATTTCGTCTTTTCTTTCTTTATTTTAGTACCCGAATGAAAATACTGCATACTGCCGATTGGCACCTTGGAAAAAGATTGGAACAATTCGAAAGAACTACAGAGCATCAGATGTTTCTTGATTGGCTATTGAGTTTTATTCAAATAAATTCCATTGATGTTTTATTGGTTGCAGGCGATATTTTCGATTCGGGAAATCCTTCAAATGAGGCTTTGAAATTGTATTATGATTTTTTGCTTCAGGTTAAAAATACTTCTTGTAAACGTGTGATTATTATTGGTGGTAACCACGATTCTGTCTCCACTTTAAATGCACCCAAAACCTTATTGCAATTCCTGAATATTCATGTAATTGGTGGTGTTCCTGAAAATCATTTAGAGCAAATTATTCCCATCCAAAACCATCATAATGAAGTAGAGTTAGTTATTTGTGCAGTGCCATTTTTACGCGATAGAGATATTCGTTTATCAATTGCAGGAGAAAGCACTGAAGAAAGAGAGGCGCGTATCAAATTGGGTATTAGCAATCATTACCAAGAATTGGTTCCATCTATTTTAACTTATAAAGAACAAGGCATTCCTGTTATTGCCACTGGTCATTTATATGCAGCTGGGGCTGAACCATCCGACAGTGAAAAAGAAATTCATGTGGGTAGTTTAGGTCAGATAGCTGCAAGCCAGTTTCCTGCTGAGTTTGACTATATCGCTTTGGGTCATTTACACAAGCCGCAATTGGTTAATAAATTAGAACATATTCGTTATTCGGGTTCACCTATTGCTTTGAGTTTTTCTGAAAATGAAGACATCAAACAAGTACTTGTAATTGATGTTGAAAAGGGAAAGGAATTACAAATCACCAAACATGAAATACCTGTTTTTAGAAAACTTATTAGATTAAAAGGGAACCTAAATGAACTCAAAGATAAAATCAGCCAAATAAAAGAAGTGAATAGCGAGTTGCCGGCCTGGATTGAACTACAACTGATTACAGATAAATTTGAAGTGAATGTGCAGGAAGAATTTCAAGCTATAATTAAAGCGAAACCTTTTATAGAGGAATTTTTCTTAAGACAAATTCGTAATACTCCTGTTAAAAGTTTAAGCGAACAGGTTGATAAGGCCTTTGAATTAGCAGATTTAAATCCTCGTACGGTTTTCATTAAAAAATGTGAAAGTCTAAATGTGGATGATTCAACAAGTAAAGAACTTTTAGAAACATTTGATTTAGCTGTAAATATGATGGAAGGAGCAAAGCAATCATGAAGATTCTTTCTATCCATTTTTTTAACCTTAATTCTTTAAAAGGAAAACACCTCATTCGTTTTGATGAAAGTCCATTAAATGAAAGTGGTTTATTTGCGATAACTGGTCCCACAGGTGCTGGAAAAACTACCATTCTCGATGCCATTACATTGGCACTGTATGGCGAAGTTCATCGTCATGATAAAGGTGATCCCAATGATATTATGACCAGACATACTGGAGAATCGTTTGCTGAAATTGAGTTTGAAGTAAATGATATGGCTTACCGATGCAAATGGTCGAATCACCGTGCTGGAAGAAAATCTGATGGTGCTATCCAAGGAGCCAAAATGGAATTGTCTTTTTTAAGTGGAGATATCATTTGTGCCCATCCATTATCAACTGTAAAAAAGAAAATAGTAGAAATTACCTCACTCGATTTTTCTCAGTTTCTTCGTTCTGTGATGCTTTCTCAGGGTGATTTTACTAGGTTTCTAAAAGCATCAGAAAAAGAACGCAGTGAGTTACTTGAAAAAATTACAGATAGCTTAGTTTATTCTGAAATTTCATCTTTTGTTTTTGAGCAAACCAAAAATGTTGCTACAGAACTCGATAGGTTGAATGAAAAAGTAAAAGATGTGGTTTTGCTTGATGAAGAATTAAGGATTGAATACCAAAATTCCCTTACAGAAAACAAGTTAATAGAATCAAACAATAAAAAAGAAAAAGAACTTGTTCAAGCTAGAAAAAATTTGCTTGAAAAAATTAATGGTTTGTCTGATAAATTATCGGGATTAGAGCAGCAAGAGTTGTCATTTGTTGAAGAATATTCTAATTATACCCACATGTTTAAGGAATTGGAGAACCACAAGCAAACACTTCCTTTTAACAAAGATTTATTTAGTTTAAACCAGCTTGAACATCAAATAGAAATTTGGAAACAAAAGAGTCTAGAACTCCATAATCAAATTCCCGAACTTGAAGCAGAATGTAACAATAGAAAAGAGCAAGTTGATCAAATCCGCGAACGAATCAATCAACAAGAAATAGAAAATAAAAAGCTATTTGAAAAATTAAAATTGGCCGATGAAAAGGATGTTGAAATCAAATCAATACAACAAAATAAAAAGACTGTTTTAAGTGAAGTAGAATTATTAGATGAACAAATTAAAAAGCAGGAAAAGAAGCTGAATGAGTTTCAGAAAAGTAAAACAGATTGTGTAAATGAATTAAATCGATTACAATCATTCTTACTTGAAAATCAGCACTTAGAAAAGCTCGATACGCAACTGTCTGATATTAAAATTTTATACGTGAAGCTTGACGAAATTGAAAAACAAATTCATGGTTTAAATCAAACTAAGGATTTGATTTTACAGGCAAATCCAGTATTAGAAAACCAATTAAAAATAGCAGAAACAGAAACGCAAAAACTGATATCAAATCAAACAGAAAAAAAGAAAAAAATTGAGGAACTTATCGGTTTAGGTTTAGAAGAAAAGATAGTTGAACTAGAAAATAATTTAAAGGATTTACCCAATCTTATCGCTGTTTGTAAAGACCAATACCGCATTGCAATACAATTACAAACCCAAAGAAAGAGCTTATTTGAAAAGCAGGAATTGCTTAAGGAATTAATGTCTAATGATGAAAAAGCAAAAGTAGATTTATTGTTGAAGCAAGAGAATCGCGCTGAGTTGGAAGAGCATTTAAAAACTATACGAGAAGCTTTTGAGATGGAGCGACTCATTAGAAATTTTGAATCGGAGAGAGTGTTGTTAGAAAAGGGAAAACCTTGTCCATTATGCGGTTCTGAGGAACATCCTTTCTTGTTGCATTTACCATTTTCAAATGAAGAGAAGTGGCCAGATAAAATTGCACAACAGGAACAAAAAGTTAAACTTGTTTTGGATGAAGAGAAATTACTCGAATCTACATTGTTAAAAGTTAAACTTGAGCTTGAGAATTTACTTAAATTGATTCCTGAGATAGAACAGAATATACAAGCTAATATTGAAATGTTTAAACAGAACAATTCATTGTTGCCTAAGGAGTTAAATGATGATAATATTTCTATAATCGAGGCTATCATTTCAAACAAAACAAAGCAAAAAGAAAGTTTTGAAATTGAATTAAAAGAGCTCCAAATTAATGTTAAATCATTACAAAAAATGAAGTTCGATTTATTGGAATCTGATAAGTTGATTATTGCACAAAAGAACCAAAGCGAGCAATTGCTAAGAGAAATTGAAATAAATAATAAGAACTTACAAAACTGTATTGATGAAAGCCAATTAAAGCATGAGATTTTGTTGGGAATGACAAAGGAATTGGAACTTATTTTTTCTAGCTTGAATTATGTTTTCAATATTGAAAAACGGAAAGAAATATTGTCTTTGATAGAAGCTGACTTTGAGCATTTCAAAACCTATCAGAAAGAACTGATTATAGAGCAACAGAAGCTTGATAGTTTGGAAAAAGATATTTTGAATCTTCTTACTAATTCGGTTGAATTGAAGGAGCGTTTGAACCTAGTTAATGATAAGCTGCAACTTATTCAGAGCAACTTAAAGCAATTGAATGAAGAACGATTTGCTTTGGTAGGTGATGCTAATTCTGAAGATTTGAGAAATAGCACCGAATTGCAATGGAAGAATCTTCTAAAGACTCAAAAGGAAGAAGAGGAAATTCTGATTCAGTTATTGGAAAAAATTAAAAACACCCAAGTACAATTAAAGGAAGCAGAACAATTGTTCTCTGAAAATGAACTGAATTATAAAGTTAAACTTTCAGAATTAGTTGAACATTTGCAAACATCTGGTATTAGTGGAATTGAGCAATTGCAAGAAATGATTTTGTCTGAAGAAAAGCTGAAATTATATCAAGATAAAGCAGATGATTTAGCAAAACGAAAACTACAACTTGAACAAAGTTTAAAAGAGTGCAGGGCAGATTTAAATGAATTATTTGCGAAAAAGAATCCCGATGATAGTTTGGAGAAACTCATTGAATTGATTCTTGAACTTGAAGAGAAAACTGCTGTTTTGAACAGAGAAATTGGAAGAATAGAGGAGGTGTTGAAGAAGGATGAAGAAAGTAGAGCACAGTCTGAAGCTTTGATGGAAACCATATTGAAGCAAAGAAAAGAACTCGAAAAATGGAAGAATTTAAATGTTTTGATTGGCTCGGCAGATGGTAAAAAATTTAGTCGTTTTGCGCAAGGATTAACTCTAACACGACTAACAGAATTGGCTAATGTACATTTACAAAAACTAAGCGACAGATATAGAATAGAGAAGTCGATTGAGAAAGATTTAGAACTACAAATTATAGATGCTTATCAGGCCGATATAGCTAGGTCGATGGCCACCCTTTCTGGTGGTGAAAGTTTTTTGGTGAGTTTATCATTGGCCTTAGGATTGTCTGAATTAGCTGGAAGAAAAACCAGAATTGATTCTTTGTTTATAGATGAAGGCTTTGGAACATTAGATGCAGATACCTTAGATATTGCCATGACAGCCTTGGAGAACCTAAGAGAAAACGGCAAAAGCATTGGAATTATCTCACATGTTGAAGCATTAAAAGAGCGAATTGGAACACAGATTGTGGTTAGTAAAAAGGAAGCTGGCTCAAGTAAAATTAAAATAATGAGTTTTGGTGAAATGGTAAAAGAATGCAGTTAGGGCCTGCTGAATATGTTTATTTCTTAGGGCTTTGATTTTTTAGTAAACAAACTTGTAGTTTTTGTGTTATACGGCAGTAAAGATTATCGCGAAAGCCAACAGTAAAAATATGGTAAAAGAGCATATTGTCTGTAGGCTTCCATTATATTCGCGCCCTGAAAATGAAGACAAAAGGACTATTTCTGTTTATGCTTTTGAGTTGTATCGCCTTTGGTGCGTTCTCAACTGTTTCATTCTCAAACCTAGAGAAAAACATTAACAATGCATCTATGCAAATAGAGGCGAGTAGCGATTTTTCTGACAATGAGCAATTCATTTTTAATGCTGAACTTGAAGAAGATGATGATGCAAATGACAGTTTCATTCAATTAAGGGTGATTCTTTTTACTTTTGATTATCTTAATGATTTTGCATTAAATCAGGCTCTTATTTCCTGTCCTAAGGAATTTCTGAAGCCTCCGCGTTTATTCTAGACCCACTTTAAACTCTTCGGATTTTAGTATTTAACTTTAAGTATACGTTAGCATTTCTAACGCATGCTTTGAGCCTTTTTTGTGCACTTTTCATTGAATTAATTCTATTGATTAAGCCTATGCACAACATTAAACCAATACCAAATTTATTTAAATAAAAAAAAATGACAAAAACATTCATTGTCACCATTGTAGCATTAAGCCTCATTGCCTGTTCATCAGAGCAAAAAAAGAACGAAACAAAAGAAGTATTTAGTACAACAAGTCCTATTGTTATCGATACCAGTTATGTAATAGAATATGCAGCAGACATTCACTCTGTACAAAACGTTGAAATTCGTACGAAAGTAAAAGGTCATTTAGAAAATATTTATGTTGATGAAGGTGCTGCTGTAAAAGCGGGTCAACTGCTTTTTAGCATCAATAAAGATGCATTTAAGTTAGAATTACTTAAAGCAAAAGCCAATTTAAAGTCTGCAATTGCTCAATTAAAAATAGAGCAGTTGGGACTAGAAAACGTAAAAAAATTGTATGAGAAAAATATAGTATCAAAAACAGAATTTGATAAAGCAGCGGCATTATTGGAGGCCGCTAATGCAAGAATTGAAGAAGCAAAATCTGAAGAACAAGTTGCAGAACTTCATTTGACTTATGCCGAAATTAGGGCTCCATTTGATGGTATTATCGACAGAATTCCTTATAAAAAAGGGAGTATGATTGATGAAGGTTCTTTATTAACAACTATCTCAAACAACAAAGAAGTATTTGCATATTTTAATGTTTCAGAGAAGGAATATTTGAATATAAGACACCAAAAGGCATCGATAGATAAAAATAAAATCACCTTATTGTTGGCTAATAATCAACCTCATTTATACAAAGGTAATATAGAAACAATTGATGGTGAGTTTGATAAAAACACAGGTAATATTGCTTTTAGGGCCAAGTTTGCCAATCCTGAAATTCTACTAAGACATGGTTCAAGCGGGAAAGTTCAAATTATTAATGAGCTAGAAAATGCCATGATTATTCCTCAAAAATCAACATTTGAAATACAAGATAAGTACTACGTATATATTTTAGATTCTAATAATAAAGTAAAAGCAAAAAACATTGTGGTTAAACAAAGTTTACCGCATTTATATGTGATAGATAATAACTTATCTATTCAAGAAAAAGTTGTTTTTGAAGGCATACAAAATGTAAAAGATGGTGATGAGATTAAAGGTGAATTTATTTCAATGAAACAAATTATTTCAAACTTTAACTCGAAATAAATCATGCTGAATCAATTTATTCAAAGACCCGTTTTATCAATAGTAATTTCGCTTTTGATTACTATTTTGGGTGGTTTGGCTATTACCCAATTACCCATGACCCAATTTCCGGATATTGCTCCTCCAGAGGTTACTGTTACTACCAAATATACTGGTGCTAATGCTGAATCTTGCATTAAAGCTGTGGTTACTCCGTTAGAAAGAGCCATTAATGGTGTACCAGGTATGGCTTATATGTCATCGGTATCTGGAAATGATGGAACCAGTGTTATTAATATTGTTTTTAAAGCAGGTACTGACCCTGAGATTGCTGCGGTGAATGTTCAGAATAGAGCAGCTTCTGTTTTAGATGAAATGCCAGAAGAGGTTATAAAATCTGGAGTAATTGTAGAGAAGGTTCAAAATAGTATGCTTTTGTATTTAAACCTTCTTAGTACAGATAAAAACTTGGATGAAAAGTTTTTATACAACTATACTGATATTAATATTTTACCAGAACTTAAGCGTATAGAAGGTGTTGGTTTTGCCGATATTATGGGTCAAAGGGAATATGCCATGAGGGTTTGGTTGAATCCTATTAAAATGAATACCTACGATATATCTGCTGAAGATGTGGTTCAAAGTTTAAAAGAACAGAATGTTGAAGCTGCTCCAGGTAAGGTAGGTGAGAGTTCGGGCAAGAAAGAACAGTCATTACAATATGTAATTAAGTATTCAGGTAAATACAATACAAAAGAACAATATGAAAATGTGGTCATAAAGAGAAATTCAGATGGCCAAATACTTCACCTAAAAGATATTGCTGAAATTGAATTTGGTTCTTTGGATTATGATGTGCTTTCGAAGGAAAATGGAAATCCATCGGCAGCAATTGTATTAAAACAAAGACCTGGTAGTAACGCAAGTGATGTAATTAAAAACATCAAAAATAAAATGGATGAATTGCAGAAGGGATTCCCTGCTGGTGTAACTTATACAACTAGTTATGATGTATCCAATTTCTTAGATGCTTCAATTCATGAAGTACTAAAGACCTTATTGGAGGCATTCTTTTTGGTGGCTTTAATTGTATTTATCTTTCTTGGTGATTTTCGTTCTACCTTAATCCCGGCCATTGCAGTTCCTGTTTCATTAATTGGAACTTTTTTCTTCATGCAATTGTTCGGTTTCTCTATCAATCTTATAACTCTTTTTGCTTTGGTTTTAGCAATTGGAATTGTAGTGGATAATGCCATAGTAGTGGTAGAAGCGGTTCATGCCAAAATGGAGGAACATCATTTAGAAGCAAAAGAAGCAACCGAGTTGGCAATGAAGGAAATTGGAGGAGCAATTGTTGCTATTACATTGGTAATGTCGGCGGTGTTTATTCCTGTAGCTTTTATGAGCGGGCCAGTTGGTATTTTTTACCGACAATTTTCAGTAACACTAGCTATATCTATTGTATTATCTGGTATTAGCGCCTTAACTTTAACACCAGCCCTTTGTGCTATGTTGTTAAAGAACACTCATGGTAAACCCAAAAAGAAAAATCTATTAAATAGTTTCTTAAATGGCTTCAATAACAATTACAATAAGCTTGAAAAAAAGTATCAAGATGTTCTGACTAAAATTGTAAACCGAAGAGTAGTTACTACTTTATCATTGTTATTATTCTGTTTATTTACTTGGGGTATAGTAGGATTTTTACCTTCAGGTTTTATTCCAAATGAAGACCAAGGTACTATTTATACAAGTGTTACAACTCCTTCTGGAGCAACATTAGAACGAACTGAGGAGGTTCTAAATGAAATACAAACTGTTGCATCAGGAATAAGTGAAATTGAATCTGTTTCTAGTTTAGTTGGTTACAATTTTATTACCGATGGAACTGGTGCATCATATGGTATGAAATTAATGAGTTTGAAGAACTGGAATGACCGTGATAAAACCGACCAAGAAATCATAAGAATCTTAAAAGAAAAAACAGCTCATATAAAGGATGCAAAAATCGAGTTTTTTACACCGCCTCCAGTTCCTGGTTACGGAAATTCAAGTGGTTTTGAATTAAGAATTTTAGATAAAACAGGTAAAGGCGATTTAAAAACAATGGAAGAAATTGCGAATAATTTTTCTGCTGAACTAAATAAACGTGCAGAAATAAAAAATGCGTTTTCATCTTTTGATGCTAGTTTCCCTCAGTATTTAATCAATATTGATAATACGAAGGCTGCACAAAAAGGAGTTGTTATAAGAGATGCATTAAGCACATTACAAACCTTTTTAGGTAGTGATTATGCAACAAACTTTATCAAGTTTGGACAAATGTATAAGGTAATGGTTCAAGCAGCACCTGAGTATAGAGCTAAGCCTGAGGATTTATTAAAATTAACTGTTAAAAATCGTGATGGAAACATGGTAGCCATTTCTTCCTTTTTGAATATTCAAAAGGTATATGGTCCAGAACAAATTACAAGATATAATATGTATCCATCGGCAATGGTTAATGGAGAACCACAAACAGGTTTTAGTAGTGGACAAGCTATTGATGCCATTAAACAAACAGCCAATGAAAAATTACCAAAAGGTTATGGTTTCGACTGGGCTGGTTCATCTAAAGAGCAAGCAAATGCAGGTAATGATGCCATTTATATTTTTCTTATTTGTTTATTATTTGTATACCTAATTTTGGCAGCTCAATACGAAAGTTTCGTCTTACCATTACCGATTATTCTTTCATTACCTCCTGGTATTTTTGGAGCATTTTTTCTATTGTCTGTATTAGGATTAGAGAACAATATCTACGCTCAAGTAGCAATGGTTATGTTAATTGGACTTTTAGGTAAAAATGCAGTGCTTATAGTAGAGTTTGCTGTTCAAAAGAATAGAGAGGGTTATACGCCGTATAAAGCAGCCATTGAAGGAGCTAAACTTAGACTAAGGCCAATCTTAATGACCTCATTTGCATTTATTGCAGGCTTACTTCCATTGCTTTTTGCTAGTGGTGCTGGTGCTATTGGTAACAAAACAATTGGAGCTGCATCTGCTGGGGGAATGCTCTTCGGAACCATATTTGGTGTGCTCATTATCCCTGGTTTGTATTTTATGTTTGAAACAATTTCAACACATTTTGTGCATCCCAATAAAATAGAAAGTAATCCTTTAACAGAAGAAATAAATCAACATGACAACAAATAATAAGATCATTTACATTTTTCTTTTTTTGGTAAGCATCTTTTATGTTGGATGTAAAACTCCTGAAAGTAATTTATTGAGTACTAAAAAAATATTGCCCGAAACGTATCCACTTTATGTAGATAGCACAACTACTGCTGATATAAATTGGAGAGAGTTTTTTACTGATTCAAACCTTGTTTCACTTATAGATACAGCATTAAAAAACAACTATGATGTATTAATGACTTTGCAGAAAATTGAAGTCGCTAGAAACGATTTAAGGTTAAGTAAAGGAGCAATGCTACCAAGTGTTAATACAAACCTTGCAACGTTGCAAAGAAGGTTTGGTTATTATACCATGGATGATGCAGGTAATCGTGTTACTGAAATCACTCCAGGACAATTAATACCAACTCATTTACCTGATTATTTTGTTGGACTTCAAGCCAATTGGGAAATTGATATTTGGGGTAAACTACGTAATAAAAAGAAGGCTGCTTTTTTAAGGTATTTGGGAAGTAAAGAAGCTGTTAACTTAGTGAAAACTAATTTAATTGCTGAAATAGCAAATGCCTATTATGAACTTCTTGCTTTAGATGTAGAACTTGATATTATTGATGAAACAATTAGAATTCAAATGGATATGCTTGAAATATTTGAAGTTCAAAAGCAATCCGGAGTTACCAATGAACTAGCGATAAAACAGTTTCAAGCACAGGTATTAAATAGCAAAAATTTGAAGTTTGAATTGTTGCAGAAAATTAATGAAAACAACAATAAAATAAGTTTTTTGCTAGGTCAGTATTCACAACCAATTATTCGAAACAAGACAAATTTTAATATACAAAATCCCATGCTTATTAAAGCTGGTATTCCATCTCAATTGCTTCGAAATAGGCCGGATATTAGACAAACTGAATTCGATTTAATGGCTTCTAAACTGAATGTTAAAGCAGCAAAAGCTGCATTTTATCCCTCATTTATTATCACGGGGAATGTCGGTTTTCAGGCCTTTAATACATCCTACTTATTCGTTTCTCCTCAATCGTTGGCATATAATGTATTGGGTAATTTAACTGCACCTTTTATCAATAGAAGTGGTATAAAAGCGCAATTTAATACAGCAAAAGCCAATCAAATTGAAGCCATGTATAAGTATCAAAAAACCATATTGAATGCTTATGTAGAAGTATCGAATGAAATATCTAATATAAAGAATTTAGAAAACATGTATAAGCTAAAATCGGAAGAAGTTTCTACATTGGAAAACTCTATAAGTATTGCAACTGATTTGTTTAAATCGGGACGTGCTAGCTATTTTGAGGTTCTCATGACGCAACGTTCTGCTCTTGAATCAAAGTTAGATTTGGTAACTGCAAAAAAACGCCAGTACAATGCATCTGTTAATATCTACAAGGCTTTAGGAGGAGGTTGGAAGTAAGTTAAGGTGGTAAATAATTTTTGTCTTTAGTAATTTTAAATGATATGAGGCTATCTCAAAAGTAAAAATAAACGAGTTTAGAATCGCTTATTTGAAAATTTCTCAGATACCTATTCAAATAAAAAGGAGGCTGTTTCATCTTTTGAGACAGCCTCTTTTTTATATTCAATTTTAAATATAAATAGCGATTTTATAGGATGGAAAACTTTTAGTTTTTTCAGAATTTCGTTGTTGATTCGGAGAAGAATTTCATTTTATTAACTATACAAAATCCCACATAGTAATAATTAAAAATTAGTGTTCGACAGGTTTATTAAGTTATTTAGTTTTGTGAGGTATATTAACAGTATAATTACGAATAAATTTTTGGTTTAATGAAATGGATTATTCTCTTTTTGGTTTTGCTGAATATTTATTCTTGCGATCAATTTGCTAAAAATGTTGACCTTAACAATCAAAAATATATTGACAATGAGTCCTCAAAAAGTATAATTATCCAACCATTAGGTACTATTCCTATAGCGTATATTTCTTATATTCAAAATGAATTGAATAGATTGAATAAAAATGTTGTAGTGAAGAATTCGATTCCACTTCCAACTTCATGTTTCTATAAAACTAGAAATCGTTATAGAGCTGATTCTTTAATAAAATTTCTTCAAAAAAGAGCTACAAAAGACCAAATTATTGTAGGAATTACAATTAAAGATATCAGCCATACAAAAGGAAAAATTGATGATTACGGTATCATGGGACTTGGTTTTGTAAATGGAAATTCATGCATTGCTTCTTCTTTTAGATTATCATCCAATAACAGAATGGAACAACTGCTTAAATTGGTTTTACATGAAATAGGACATACCGAAGGTTTGCGTCATTGTGAACTTCGGACTTGTTTCATGCATGATTGTGGTGGTAAAAACCATTGGGATGAAGTAACTGGATTTTGTAAAAATTGCAAAAGGGTTCTTACAAAGAAAGCCTGGAGTTTTAGTAACAATTAAATTGTTTCTTAAAAGGAAGGGGTGATGGTTTTTTTCTTTTTGGGTCTTTCAAAAAACTTCTTATTCAAATAATAACATGCCCATGCTGAGCCAGCACCAACAACAGCACCAGCTAAAACATCAGTTGGATAATGCACACCAATATGCATACGTGAATATGCCACAGAACTAGCCCAAGTATACGCTGGAACTATAACATACCACTTCGGATAAAGTATACTTAATGATGTGGCAGTAGAAAATGAAGAGGAGGTATGATTGGATGGAAATGAATAACCACTTTCTGTTGGTCCATATAATTCTATCTCAGAATACACGAGATATGGCCTTTGTCTTTTTACTAATTCTTTGATTACATAACCACCTCCAACTGCAACTACAAAACTAGTTCCTGTAATCAGTGCATTTCTTTTTAAGGTTTTATCTTTTTGTAAACTACCTTTTATATACATGAAGGCGGGAATTCCAAAACAAAGTGGGGCAACCGATTCACTTATTAAAATTGCTGTTCCATCTAGGTTTTTATTTCTGTTGATATTGATATGTTTTAATAGATTGATATCTGCATTTTGAGAAAATACCATCTGTGAAAAGAGTAAAAATATAAAAACAGAAAGCCGATTGATATGAAACAATTTTAGAAATATTAGGGTTCAAATATGGAATCATATTTACGATAAAAAAAATTGTATTTATCGTAGGGATGGCCAGCCGGCCATCCCCATGACGATGATTCGGCCATCCCCATGACGATCCCGCCATCCCCATGACGATCCCGCCATCCCCATGACGATCCCGCCATCCCCATGACGATTCGGTCGTCCCCATGACGATTCGGTCATCCCAATGACGATGATCCGGCCATCCCCATGACGATCCCGCCATCCCCATGACGATTCGGTCGTCCCCATGACGATTCGGTCATCCCAATGACGATTATAATGTGATAGGATTGCCGTTCGATATTGTAGGGATGGCCAGCCGGCCATCCCCATGACGATGATCCGGCCATCCCCATGACGATCCGGCCATCCCAATTACCGTTCGGCCATCCCAATGATGATTATGATGGGATTACCGTTCGATATTGTAGGGATGGCCAGCCGGCCATCCTAATGATATTACGGGGATTACCGTTCGATATTGCGGGGATGGCCGGCCGGCCATCCCTACGATCCCCATTTTTCAATATTATTTTTGATATAATTAAAAATCCGTTCGTATTCATTGGCATCACGAATAATTCGGTCATGAAATAATTTTTGCCAAACAGGGATTTTTGGTGTATTCCGATATTCATTTATTCGTTTTGTTGCCGCAGATTTAAATCCCGCAACAAATGATGAAATCGTTGGGATGGCCGCCGTAGGGATGGACGGCCGTCCATCCGTATTGGGGATTGTCGCCATGGGGATGGACGGCTGTCCATCCCTACAGGATTTTTCAATTCGCAAAATTGCATGAATATGATTTGGCATGATTACAAAAATGTCACAAAACAATTCTGTGCGTATTTCAAATGATTTGTTCCATTCTTCAAATACAATTTCTCCAATTGGCGACAGGTGCATTTCTTTATTATCAATTTCTCCAAAAATTAATTCCCTGTTGGCTGTGCAAATTGTTATAAAATAGGAACCCTCATTTGAATAATCCCACCATTGCGCCCTGAACGATTCATTTCTATATTTGTTCAAATATTTTGACATATTAAACTTCGTTGTTAAATTTTTAAAAATGATTTAGTTATGCAAGCCCTTGCATAACTAGCAATACCAAAATTCGATTTTGGAATTAAATCCACTGATTTTGTATTTCTAAAATACTGGTTATCATAGCCTATTTTTTTGTTTCCGATTAAAAATTGCTATCAAACTGCTTTGTTTGAGGTATTCCTTAATTTTCATGATGAAAAACAAATTTTTCCGAATTTATTGCTGTTCATACAAACACGAATTTTTTAGGTAAACTGCACAATTTCAGCCTACCTTTACAAAAATTTCTTTATGTTGAATTTTGAAGACCTTAAACTAAGCAAGCCCTTAATTGACGCACTCCAAGAGCTTGATTATATACATCCAACACCTATTCAAGAACACTCGTTTTCTGTAATTAAATCTGGAAAAGATGTGATTGGAATTGCTCAAACCGGTACTGGAAAAACATTTGCTTACCTTTTGCCAATTTTAAGTTTGTACCAATATACGGGTGCCAAAGCTCCTAAAACACTCATTTTAGTTCCTACTAGAGAATTGGTTTTGCAGGTAGTTGCCGAGATTGAAAAACTCACAAAATACATGAATGTGCGTTTTGCAGGAATCTTTGGAGGCTCAAATATCAATCCCCAAAAAGTTGCAATTGTTGATGGTTTGGATATATTGGTTTCAACTCCAGGCCGACTTATTGATATGGCCATGATGGGCGTTGTGAAACTTAAAACAGTTCAACATTTTGTGATGGATGAGGTTGATGAAATGATGGAAATCGGATTTCGGTCTCAATTAACTACCATCCTCGATTTATTACCTCCAAAACGTCAGAATATTTTCTTCTCTGCTACTTTAAGTGAAGATATTAATGTTTTGATAAATACCTTCACCAAAAACCCCGAGAAGGTAGAAGTAGCAGTACATGGAACGCCTTTGGAGAAAATAAAACAAATGGCTTATGATGGTCCGAATTATTTTACCAAAGTAAATTTACTTAATCATTTTCTTGCGGATAAAAAGGTGTTTAATAAGGTAATGATTTTTGTAAGCACTATTAAACTTGCTGATAGGTTATATGCGCAGTTACTTCCAGTTTATAAAGATGATATTGCCTTAATACATTCAAATAAATCGCAAAATATTAGGTTTGCAACCCTAGCCAATTTTCATAGTGGTAAAAACAGAATTCTAATAGCTACAGATATTGCAGCGAGGGGACTTGATATTTTTGAGGTTTCACATGTCATCAATTTTGATACTCCAAAAGAAGCCGGTGATTATATTCATAGAATTGGAAGAACAGGAAGGGCAGGTAAAAACGGTATTGCATTTACATTTTTTAATGAAGTGGAAGAGCCATTTTTAGAGGAGATTGAGGCTTTAATGAAAATGAAGATTACCAGAAAAAGAACTCCAAAAGAGGTGGAAATTTCTTCATTTTTTGGCGAAGATGAACGTCCTCAAATTAGAATGAAAAATTACCTTCCTCCTTCTAAAAAGAAAGATGGTGCTGGCGCTAAACAAGAGAAAAAGGCCAAAAATTCAAAAATTAATTTGGGTGGTCCTCGAAAAAGAAATCCAAATAAAACCAAGCCTAGAAACCGCGCAGTCCAAAGGAATAGGGCCAGGAAATAGGCTTTTGGGAAGATAAATAGTTTCCTTAAATCTATGTAAACAAATCTTTAGGTTTCGGAATCTCTAAATTTTCATTTCTTTCTTACTTATCATTGCAGCCTCATTTTTTTACATGAATTTATTATACAATTATTTAAAACCATATAGGTCATTATTGTTATTAGCTCTTTTTTTAGCCGCTGCTAATCAGAGTTTTTCGATGATGGATCCTTATATTTCGCAGTTAATTATCGACCAATATCTGCTTAAAGCTAAAACACTTCCTTCAGATGTATTTTTAGCTGGGGTCATCAAATTACTTTTGTATTCTGTTGGTGTTGCTTTTATGTCGAGGGTAGCAAAAAACTTCCAAGATTATTTCACCAATGTCATCATTCAGCGTTTGGGTGCTGATATTTATTCAGATGGTATCAAACACTCATTGGCAGTTTCTTATGAGGCTTTTGAAGACCAAAGAAGTGGTGAAACTTTAGGCGTTTTACAAAAGGTTCGTCAAGATACAGAAAAGCTTATTCAGGCTGTGATTTCTGTTTTATTTACCACTTTCATTGGAATTGTATTTGTTTCTTATGCGGCAATACAAGTAAACTGGATGATTCTTCCTGTTTTTATTTCAGTGATTCCTATTTTGGGGTTATTAAGTTCTTTATTAAGTAAAAGAATCAAAAAAATGCAAAAGCTGATTGTGTCAGAAACTACACAATTAGCTGGTTCAACAACAGAATCTCTTAGAAATATAGAATTAGTAAAAAGTTTGGGATTAACTGCCCAAGAAATTAACCGTTTAAATACCACTACTACAAAAATTTTAGGTCTTGAATTGAAGAAGGTTAGATATATAAGAAGCTTAAGTTTTATTCAAGGCACATCTGTTAATTTACTCAGAACAGCTGTCATGTTTGTGATGATGTATTTAATCTTTAAAGACCAGATTTCAGTAGGTCAATATTTCATGATGATGTTTTATTCATTCTTTATTTTTGGTCCAATTCAGGAATTGGGTAATGTGATAAATATCTATCGTGAGGCTGAAGTTAGTTTGGCTAATTTTCAAAAAATTCTAGATACACCTATTGAACCAAAAGCAGTTTCTCCTCAGCCATTAAATGAGATTCAAAAACTTACTTTTAATCAGGTAAAGTTTGGATATCAAAGTTCAAATCGTCCTTCTTTAAATGATATTTCTTTTGAAGTTAACAAAGGCGAAACCATTGCTTTTGTTGGTCCTTCTGGCTCTGGTAAAACTACATTAGTAAAATTATTGGTTGGGTTATATCGACCTAAAGAAGGTGAAATACTTTATAATGGAATACCATCACACAATATTGAATTGGATGAATTAAGAGAACAAATTGGTTTTGTAACTCAAGATACCCAATTGTTTTCTGGCTCAATAAAAGAGAATTTATTATTTGTAAAACCAAATGCAACTGATGAAGAAATTAATATGGTTTTACAAAAAGCAAGTTGTCAGAATTTGTTAGCTAGAGCCGATAAGGGCATTGATACGATAATTGGAGAAGGTGGAGTAAAGGTTTCTGGAGGGGAAAAACAAAGATTGAGTATTGCACGTGCTTTGTTAAGAAATCCAAGGTTATTGGTATTTGATGAAGCTACTTCTGCTCTTGATTCAATCACAGAAGAAGAAATCAGTCAAACCATAAGAGATGTAACCTCAAAACGTGAACACATTACTATTTTAATCGCACACAGGTTAAGCACAATTATGCATGCCGATAGAATTTATGTTTTAGAATTAGGAAAAGTAATTGAATCGGGTAAACACCAAGATTTAATTAATGAAAAGGGTTTGTACTATGCAATGTGGCGTCAACAAATTGGTGAAGGAAAAATTTCAAAAGACTTGTAAATTATCTTGCTATATTAGTTGATTCTAAATTTTGTGTTTAAGTGTGTTTTTATTTACAATTGAGTTATGGAACAAATCATAGATGAGAAGGAATTATTTTTTACCGATTTAGCTTTAAAAAGGGAAATAATTCAGCAGGCGCGGGTTAGAAAATTTCATCACGATCACGTCATTACTCAGCCTGGCGATGAAATTATGTTTATCCCAATTGTATTGTCGGGTTGTTTAAGAATTCTGCGCCAGAATGATGATGGACAGGAAGTTTTTTTATACCATTTATATCCTGGACAAACTTGCGCTATGTCACTTACTTGCTGTCAATCGGGTAAAAAAAGTATGATTAAAGCTATAGCTGAATTAGAATCTAGACTTTTGATGATTCCCGTAAAACTTACTGAAGATTGGTTCCGTTTTCCCGAATGGAAAGCCTATATCAGTAATAACTATCAAACACGTTTTGCTGAACTTTTACAAGTAATTGATTTGATTGCATTCAGTAATATGGACAAACAGTTATTGCATTATATCAAAGAAAGAGGCAAAGCTTTAAATGTAAGTATTTTAGATATAACCCATCAAGAAATTGCTGAAGAATTGCACACCCATCGTGAGGCTATTAGTCGCTTACTTAGAACCATGGAGCAAAAAGGACTAGTAAAATTGGGAAGAAATAGTATTCAAATTATTTAAGCAGAATTTTCTAATCAAATAAACCAACCATGAAATCATCGTTTTTAGGTATTTTATTTTTCTTTTTATCGAACCTGTTATTTGCACAAAACAAGGATTCAATTCTTATTAGGTCAATGTTTGATGAAGAGTTTCATAATGGAAAATCTTATTCTCAACTTGAATATCTCTGTAAAAAAATTGGTGGTAGATTAAGTGGTTCTCCTCAAGCTGAAGCTGCTGTTAATTGGGCTTTCAAATCATTAAAATCTGAAGGATTTGATTCTGTTTGGCTACAACCTGTTATGGTTCCACATTGGGTGCGTGGCGAAAAAGAACAAGCTTATGTTTTGAGCAATGGCAAGAAAACAGAGCTCAGTATTTGTGCTTTGGGTAACAGTGTTGGTACACCAAAATCTGGATTAAAAGCAAAGGTAGTTGAAGTAAAAACTTTTGAAGAACTACGTGCTATGAGTGATGAATCTGTAAAAGGAAAAATTGTTTATTTCTCACGTCCTTTTCCTGATAATGTTTTAAGTTGTGGTTCTGCTTATGGAAATACAGTAAATCAGCGTGGTCAAGGTCCGATAGAAGCTGCCCAAAAAGGAGCAATTGGTGTAATTGTTAGAAGTATGACTCATGCTTTTGACGATTTTCCTCATACAGGTGCTACCAATTATAAAGATAGTATTACCAAAATACCTGCTTGTGCAGTAAGTACTGTTGATGCTGTGAATTTAAGTGATATACTAAAAGCAAATCCAAATGCTGAATTGTATTTCCGTCAAACATGCGAAATGCTTCCTGATGTTTTAAGTTATAATGTAGTTGCGGAAATCAAGGGAACAGAATTTCCAAATGAATATGTTATTGTTGGTGGGCATCTCGATTCGTGGGACAATGGCGAAGGCGCACATGATGATGGTGCTGGAACCGTTCAAAGTATGAATGCATTGAGATT
Source organism: Bacteroidia bacterium (assembly GCA_051861545.1). GTDB lineage: Bacteria > Bacteroidota > Bacteroidia > UKL13-3 > UKL13-3 > CAISCU01. The sequence goes on from JBIMKP010000005.1 coordinate 57,094, forward strand.
AATTCTTCACTCAGGTATTAAACCCAAAAGAAGCATTAGAGCTGTTTTGTTTATGAATGAAGAAAATGGTTTAAAAGGTGGATTAAAGTATGCAGAACTAGCTGAATCAAATAAAGAAAAACATATTGCTGCTATTGAAACAGATGCGGGTGGTTTTATGCCAAGACATATTGGTTTTACTTTGAAAAAAGATGAACTCAAAAAGTATGCAGCTTGGCAAGAATTATTAGGTCCTTACGGTGTTCAAGCTTTTGATGAAAATGGAGGAGGAGCTGATATTGGTCCATTAAGAAAACAAGGAACTACCTTAATTGGTTACCATCCAGATGGACAAAAATATTTCGATTATCACCATACCTCAAATGATACATTTGATAAGGTTCATAAAAGAGAATTGCAATTTGGTACAGTTGTTTTGGCTAGTTTAGTTTATTTAATTAGCGAATACGGTTTATAATAATTAAGAATGAAAATCATTAGTTATAATGTAAATGGCATTCGTTCGGCCATTAGCAAGGGTTTGATTAATTTTATGCAAGGAACTGGTGCAGATGTTTTTTGTTTTCAAGAAACCAAAGCAGAATCCGCCAATATTAGTGCAGAAGAATATAGTTTTGATGTAATAGGTTTCAAACACCGTTATTGGTTTAGTGCCGAAAAAAAGGGTTACAGTGGTGTTGCCATCTTTAGCAAGATACAACCTGATCATGTGGAGTATGGTTTTGGAAATCCTGAATATGATAGGGAAGGTAGAATCATAAGGGCAGATTTTGGTGATACTTCTATTATTAGTGTTTATATTCCAAGTGGTTCAAGTGGTGATGAAAGACAGGCTTATAAAATGGTTTGGCTTGATTTTTTTGAAAACTACATACGTGAGTTAAGCTGGAAATTTCCTAACCTGATTATCTGTGGAGATTATAATATTGTTCATCATCCAATAGATATTCACGACCCAGTTAGTAATAAAAATTCAAGTGGATTTTTACCAGAAGAAAGAGCTTGGCTTACTCAATTTACCGATAATGGTTTCATCGACAGCTTTAGATTTTTTAATAAAGACCCACATCATTACAGTTGGTGGAGCTACAGAGCTGGTTCTAGAGCTAGGAATAAAGGTTGGAGAATAGATTATTGTATGATTCATGAATCTATAAAACACAAGCTTAAATCTGCAGGAATTATGTCGGATGCTGTTCATTCCGACCATTGTCCTGTTTACATTGAAATTTCCTAAGTTTAATGAATTGTTAAAAATTCTTCATTTATAAGGAAAACTGCCTGATTTGCTTTACTTTGTGCATCTACTCAAAGTATGCACATTATAAGGAAATACGCGGTTTTGATTTGGCTTATTATTTTGGCCTTTCCTGCTATTTCTCAACCTGTAGCAAATTTTGTTGCGAATCATGTAAATGGTTGTGCTCCTTTAACGGTTCAATTTACTAGCCTTTCAACTGGAAATCCTTCAAGTTATTTATGGGATTTTGGTAATGGAAATACATCAACCTTAATAAATCCCTCGGCTTCATACGTAAATCCTGGTAAGTTTACTGTTCGTTTAACTGTAACAAATGCTGCTGGTTCAAACCAAAAAACTGTAAGTAATTATATTGATGTTTATCCTTTGCCTGATGTTAAATTTGGCTCCTTAAAACTTTCAGGTTGTTCTCCACTATCAGTTCAATTTAGAGATTCTAGTTCTTCTGTTTTAAGAGGTTTGAAATTATGGGCTTGGGATTTTGGTAATGGAAATGTTTCTAATCAAAGACATCCTTTAAATACATTTAATCTTCCTGGAAATTATTCAATTAGTTTATTAGTAACCGATTCCAATAATTGTTCAAACTCCTTAATTAAAAACAACTATATCAATGTTCAAACTGCTCCTATAGTTGATTTTGTAGCAAGTTCAAATTTTGGTTGCAGTTTGCCATTTCAGCCTACTTTTACTCCAAACATTACTCCTGCTCTTGGAAATTATTCTTACTTATGGAATTTTGGAAACACTACTCAATCAACTGTTTCAAATCCACAAGCCACTTACAATACTAAAGGAACTTTTCCTGTTAGCTTAAGAGTGATAAATCTGGCTCAATGCACAGTGAATGTTGTTAAGCCAAATTTCATCAGACTTATTGATGTGGTTCCAGATTTTGTAATTGATGGTACTCCCGATTTATGTGCACCAGGGAATGTAAAGGTTTTAAATACAACTGCTTTTGATACCTTAGGAATTGTATTTGAGTGGTATTTAAATGGTAATTTGGTTTCTAGTTTTAAAAATGTTCAATTAAACAATTTACCTGTAGGTAATCATTCATTAGAGCTAAGGGTAAGGGTTGGAAATTGCATTGCTTCTACCATTCGAAACTCATTTATCAATGTAATTCCTGGTCCTAAATCTAATTTTTATGCAGAAAAAACAAGCTATTGTAAGGTACCTGTAATGGTCAGTTTTAAAGACAGCAGTTCTAATGCAGTTGCTTGGTCGTGGAATTTAGGTAACGCACAAACAGCAAATTTAAGAGAGCCTATTGTAACCTATAATAATTTTGGAGAATATACTGTAAGTTTAATTACAACACATACAAATGGCTGTCGCGATACGCTCGTAAAACCTTTGTATATTAAAATTAAACCCGCATTTGTTTTACCGCTTGTAAGTCCAAAAAAGGGTTGCGCACCTTTATTGGTTAATTTTGGAGTTTACGATACCAATTCACCTCCATTTAATTCCTTTTTGTGGAACTTAGGAAAACCTGGTGTTACAAGTAATATGGCCTCACATAATTATACATATACTGATACAGGCGTTTATTATGTTTCACTTACCGCTACAAATGCCGAGGGGTGTGTTTCAACTAGGTATGATACAGTTCGAGTTGGTTTAGTTTTAAATCCTGATTTTTCAAGCTTCAAAACAACTTATTGCTATGGCGAACAACCCATTAGTTTGCAAATACCTAACCATTTAAAGATTCCGGGTTTTGGTTATACATGGGTAACAAAAGACTCCTCCTTTACAGGAAGTTCATTAAACAATTCTGTATTTTTTAATGATACTGGTTGGCAAAGCCTGAGTTTGTTAATGAGTCATAATGGTTGTACTTCAGGCATTTTTAAAGATAGTGTATTCCGTATTCTTGGTCCAATTGCTAGGTATAGTTTCAATTATCTTCCTTGTTCAAATTCACAATTACGTTTTATTAATAGAAGCATTGGTGGTAATAAATTTTTATGGGTTTTTGGTGATGGCGATTCCTCAACATTATTTTCTCCAAACCACGATTATGATTCATCTGCAAACTACATGGTTAAACTTTTTGCTTATGATACTTTAACTTCATGTACTTCTGTTTATACGCTTCCTATTAAAGCAGAAATTTTTATGCTTCCTAAGTTCAACATTTCTTCAAAGAAGGGCTGTTTTCCACTATTGGTTTCATTGGTAAATACTACAAATCCAATGACCAACATTGTTAAAACCGAATTTCTCATTGATGGAAAAACTTTGGTAGGAAATAATGTTTCAGCTTTGTTATTAAATCCAGGTAAGTATTCTGTTACAATGGTTCTAACAGATAATAAAGGTTGTACTTTTTCTATTACCAAAACCGATTCTATTCAGGTAGTCAATGCGAATGTAGAGTTTGCATCTTCTCCAAATATTTCTTGTTTGCCCTTGCTTTTAACGACACAAGATACGAGTCAGTCTGATTTTCCAATTGTTAAAAGAATATGGTCTTGGGGTAATGGAGATTCAACTGTATACACACATCCTGATTCGGTTTTTGCAAGGTATTTTTATAGAAATCCACCAGCCAATCAAGCTGATGGTTTCTTTCTAAAATTAACTATTCAAGATTCTGAAGGTTGCAGGTTTTTCAATTCAAAGAAGATTTTTCTTTCGAAACCAATCCCTGATTTTTCATTTGTACAAAAGAAGAATTGTATACAAGATACTTTCCTATTTACTCCAAATCCAGATGCACAAATTGGACTAGGTAATTTAAGTTTTAATTGGAAAATTCTAGGTAATACTTATTCATCACGAACTGCTCTATTACAATATTCAGGTGATACAATTTTGCCAGTTTTATTTAGGGTTACAGATGTAAATGGTTGCAAAGATAGCATTACCAAAAATGTTCCAATATTAACTGGTCCACCAAGGGTTTTATTTGATGCAAACCCTAAAATTATTAATTGTCCAGGCCCACCAATATTTTTTACAGATTTTAGCTCAGCAGGTTCTACTCCACTTGTATCGTGGCAATGGAATTTTGGTGATGGTGGTCAATCAGATTTGCAAAATCCAGCCAGAATTTATTTGTTGGCAGGAACCTATTCAGTTTCATTAAAAGTAACTGATTCTTTAGGCTGTACTGCAACACAATCTATTCCTGATATGCTTGTTATTGGTGGTCCAAAAGGTACTTATTCCATTACACCAGATTTTGGTTGTGCTCCTCTACAAGTAGAAATGAAATCGAACGCAACTAATGTAGTGAAATTTGAATGGGATTTTGGTGATGGTGTTTTAGATACTAACGCAAATACAAGTCATTTATATGAGCGTGATGGTAGGTTTATTCCTAGTTTAACTTTGGTTGATTCTGCAGGTTGTAAAATTGGTCTTCCTCCAATTGATACAATTATGGTTTTACCAAATCCTAAAGTAAGTGTTGCTGTAAGTAAGAAAATTAATTGTTTAGGTGCAGATGTTGAATTAACGGGAACTGTTTCAAGTGTAAATCCTATAACTAATTATTTATGGAAAATTGATACTAACAATTATTCTATATTAGGTCCTATTAATTACCATTGTAATAGGGTAGGTGATATTCCTGTTTTGTTTGAAGTTACCGATATTAACAATTGCAAAGGATTCTTTCAAGATTCATTTGCCATTCAGGTTTTTAAGGACTCTATTGCACCACTTAAACCAAGTCCTCTTAGAGCTAGTGTTGTAAATGATGAACAGGTTGATTTTTCTTTTTATGGTTCACCAGAAGCCGATTTTGATCATTATCTAATACAATTTGATTTCAATGGTTCTATTCCTAATCAAACTAGAATTATTACAGATATATTAGATACTATTCCCGTTTTTTCTAATTTAAATACCCGATTTTATACCTATTCATACCGCATGCAAACGGTAGATGCTTGTAAGAATTTTTCTGAACCTACAGAGAAACATACAAGCATTGAATTAAAAGCAACAGGTATTATAAATGCCAACTTATTAAATTGGTCGCCATATTTGGGTTGGGATTCTGTTTGGGCCTATGAAATTTATAGGCTAAATGTCAATACCAATTTATTTGAAAAAATTGGAAAGGTGTCTGATTCAGTAAGGACTTATATAGACTCACAAACCTTTTGCCATAAACTTTTTACCTATAAAATAAAAGCAGTAAATGGTTTTATAAACTCTTGGAGTGATTCAGCTTCTGCCATTCCTTTATATGAACCAAGTACTCCAAGCACTAGGACTTTCAGGGTTACTGTTCAAGACAATGGTTCTGTATTATTGCAATGGTTTAAAAGGAAACATAAGTACTCTTTTAAATATATTTTGAATAGAACTTCTGATGACCCTATAAGAAGAAGCAAAAGAATCGTGGTTAATAGTAGTGATAGTTTTTATGTTGATACAGATGTAAATGTTAATGCTTTTAGTTATTCTTATGTAGTTCAAATGGAGGATGAATGTGGTGGACTTGGATTACTTTCAAATGAAGCCAAAACAATTTTGCTTTTAGTTGATATTGAAAAGAATGATAAATTAACTGAAGATCCAAAAATTTACTGGAATAGCTATAGAGATTGGGCATCTGGTATTGAAAAGTATGATGTGTTTTTTTATAATGATAGCTTAGGCTCAAAAGAACTAATCAGTATAAAAAGGGAAAACGATTCATTAGTAACTTCACATGCATATTTAAACTTTGAACAAGATGATTATTGTTACAGAGTTGTGGCTTATCAAAAGGATAGTAATTGGGTCGAAAGTTGGTCGAATATTGGCTGTATGTCTACCAAACCACGTTTGTTTGCGCCCAATGCATTTACTGTTAATGGCGATAAAATCAATGATGGATTTTTATTAAAAGGTGTTTTTATCAAACAATACGAGCTTAGAATTTACGACCGTTGGGGAACATTAGTTTTTGAAACAAACAACCTCAATCAAGCCTGGGATGGCACATTTGGAAATGAACCAGCCCCGGCAGGAGTTTATGTTTATGTAGCAAATGGATATGGCAGAAAGGGTGAATATGTAACACTTAAGGGAAATGTTACGCTATTAAGATAACTTAATTTTCAAGCTGAATCTTCTTATAATAATCGCCTTTTTCGGTGTGTATTTTCAATAAATACAATCCTGCTTTTTCATTCGAGATTAGGTTCTTTTCAAAATCAAATCCTATTGAACTATGAATCAGTCTTCCATTCAAATCATACAAATACAATTCAAATTTTTCATGGCTAGAACTAACTGTAATTTTATCTTTAGCAGGATTAGGGTAAACTAGAAAATCAGTTTCTCCATTTAATTTCCCTATTCCAGTTAAACTACTGTTTTTGATTATAGTTATATCATTTAGTATGTAATTTTCAGGGTCGAAAACAATTTTAACTACACTATCAGTTACAGCAATTTTATTATAATCGTTTTGTGCGGCTTTACCATTAACTTTCACATCCATAGAATCTCCATTTGCATAATAAAAGCGGTATGATGGAGGAATGCTGAATAAGTTTCCTGTTTCTTTTGCATTCTTTTGAAGACTTAATAAATGAACAAAACCAGGGGTATAATTCCAGTTTACTATATAATACGGATAACCTGTTCCATAAATCCATTCATTAAAGAATGCATTTAGGTTTAGCCCAGATGTTTGCTCCATCACTTTTTTGAAATCTGAGGTTCTAGCTGTTGCGCCACCATAAAGTTTCAAGTATTCTCTTAATCCTCTAAAAAATGCAGAATCACCTACAACATATCTAAGCATGTGCATTACAGCACCGCCTTTATTGTATGTTAAACTGCTGCTAAATAATCTAGGAACAGATGCTGTATCAACTATAAAAATAGATTCATTACCATTTTTGGCATTATTATGAACATCTATCATTTCTGCTTTTTCTTGTCCAGGTTTTAATCCTTCAAGAGCAAGAAATTCGGTATAGGTGGCAAATCCTTCATTCAACCATAAATCAGACCAAGAGCCACATGTAACATGGTCGCCAAACCATTGATGACCCAATTCATGTGCTACAATTGTATAAGGAAAAATGCCTTGTGTTGTCATCGTTTGGTGTTCCATACCTCCTGAAAATGGTGCCATTGAATGACCATATTTTTCTTTGTGAAATGGATATAAACCAAATAATTCGCTAAAGTATTCTAACATTGGCGTTGTTGCATCAATATTAGCTTTGTTGTTGGTATAAGCTCTATCGTTATACAAATAATGCTGAATCAAAATACTGTCTGAATATCCTTTTGGTTTGGCATAGTCTATAATTTCAATGTACTCACCAACACTTACAGATATCAAGTAATAATCAATTGGGTAACGAGATTTCCAATCGTAACGATTTTTGTTATTAGCCAATGAAACAATTTGTTCTAGTTTTCCATTACTTCCAACTCTATTTACCGATGATGTGGTAATATTCATGTCAACAGAATCAATCTTATCATCCAAACTTTGTTTGCAAGGCCACCATTCCATTGCTGCATATGGCTGACTTAAACTCCAAGTGATTCTTGCACCATAAGTTTGTGAGCGTCCATTAGAAAATCCGTTTCCTATGGCTGCACTTGCATCTGAAGGTGGTAAGCCATGGTAAAAAATTTCTACTCCTATCCATTCACCTTTGTTATAAGGTTTATCTAGTTTACAATAAACACCATGTTTATCTCTTGAAAATCCTATTGACTTTCCGTTAGACATTACAACAGAATCTAAGATTAAGTTACTATGTAATTCAAATGCAAAAGTATCTAAACCATTTTTTAATGAACTTACACCAGTTGCGACACTTCCTTCTATGTATGTTGTATCTTTTTCTATATTGAGTTTGAATTTGTGGTAATGCACATCATAAAACTCCATTAATCTTACTGTTTGATAACTTGCAACAGCTTTTTTCTTTAATGAATAGGATTTAATTTTTGATGAAGCACAAATATGGTCTTGTGCAAATGCATCAAAACCTATGATTATTAAGAGTAAGAGAATTGTTTTTTTCATGATGGTTTTTAGGCTTAATAAAAAGTTTCGCCTTTTAAATATTTAGTTTTTAGTAATGGACAAACTTTATATCGTTCGTCGTGAGTATCTGCATACATAGCTTCAAGGGTTTCATAAACATGTTTGATTCCGATATTATCAGCCCATTCAAATGGACCAAAAGGATAATTGGTCCCTAATTTCATGCTGGTATCAATATCCTTCATGTCGGCAGTTCCTTCCTGCAAAGTATAACAAGCTTCATTAATAATCATAAAAATGACTCTTGGGGTAACCATACCAACGCGGTCTTGAACCAATTTAAAATCCCAGCCAAGATTTTTCATAAGTTCTTCCAGTTCATTTGTTTGATTTGAATCAAGCAAACTTACTTCAACAAGAGAACGATTGATAAATCCAGGTAAGGTGTTCATTCCTATTAGATTGCATTCAATTTCTCTCTTAAAATGAAATTGTGCTTTTGCCAATTGTTGCTTAACAGCACCAACAATAACTGGTTTATTTTTTAGGTGAGCATAATATTTTAATCTATCTTGATGGTCATCGAATTTCAAGTCAAAAATTAAATCATAATCATTAACATTGTCAGAAATTAGGTCTAAATCATCAATTTGGGTTAAATTATTTGCCTTATCTCCAAGTTTTTCTTGAAGTTCTTTCAATCTTGTGTTTGAACCTCTTGCCAAAATCTTCATATTCGTAGAATAATTAATCAAACAAAAATAACAACACAATCCATATGGAAAAGATAATTGTTACAAGTGAAGGAGCTCCTGCTCCAATCGGTCCTTATAGTCATGCGGTAAAGGTTGGTCATACTTTGTATGTCAGCGGTCAAGTGGCAAAGGATGCAGTTAGTGGTGAAATGATTCAATCTGATATTAAATCAGAGACAAAAAAGGTAATGGAAAATCTAGCTTCAATTTTAGAAGAAGCAGGAATGGATTTTTCTGATATTGTAAAAACTACCATTTATTGCACTGATTTGGGCAATTTTGCTGCCATTAATGAAGTTTATGGTACTTATTTCGATAAGTATTTTCCAGCAAGAGAAACAGTTCAAGTTGTAAAATTACCTTTAGGAGCTAATGTAGAAATTAGTGTTGTAGCTGTTGGCTTAAATTAATGAGTCGTAATTTTGCATTTTTTCTATCAGCATTATTTCATCCGGTTTTTGTAAACCTGTTGAACTTATTTATGCTGTTTACTTTTTTTCCTGCACTTAGCCATGGTGTGCCGGCAAAATTGCGAATGTATTACATGGGTTATGTTTTTATTACAACTAGCATCGTTCCAATGGTTGTGGTATTTAGCCTTAGAATTACAGGAAAAATTAAATCATTAAGTATTGAAGACAAAGAAGAAAGAAGGCTGCCATACCTTATTACATTTTTGATGTATGTATTTAATTATTACAACCTAACTAAATATGCTGTACCACCATTGCTACTATCTTATTTATTTTCGGGTGCAGTAATTATGTTGGCAATTGTTGTAATAAATTATTTTTATAAAATTTCTATTCATGCTGCTACATTAGGTTCAGGAGCGGCAATATTACTTTCGGCTGCCTATCATAATTCGTTTGATACTAGATTATTTTTGGCCGGATTTTTGATTGTTAGTGGTTTGGTTTGTAGTGCCCGAATGTTTATGAAATCGCATGATGAGGCACAAATTTATTTGGGTTATCTATTAGGTACAATTTTTATGTTTATTCTTTTATAAAAAACAAAATGAGTTACGAAACAGTATTATTTGATGTAAATGAGGGTATTGCAAGTTTAACCCTTAATAGACCTGATGTTTTTAATGCATTTAATGAACAATTAAGTGCTGATGTTTTAGATGCTTTGAAAAGAACTGCCAAAGATAAAAGTATCAGAGTTTTGGTAATTTCTGGTTCTGGAAAAGCCTTTTGTAGTGGACAAGATTTGAAATCAATTGCTGGCACCAAAAGAAGCCTTAGTGAAAGTATTCATAAACGTTACAATCCAATGATTAAGGCTATTAGAAATTTACCTATTCCTGTTATTTGTAAATTAAATGGGGTTGCTGCAGGAGCGGGTTGTTCTCTTGCGCTTGCTTGCGATATGATTATTGCATCAGAAGCCGCAAGTTTAATTGAGGTTTTTGTGAATGTAGGATTGGTTTTAGATTCTGGTTCATCTTACTTTTTGCCTAGATTAGTTGGTTCTGCTAGAGCATTTGAATTGTCAACTTTGGGTTCTAAAGTTACTGCTCAACAAGCAGCAGATTGGGGAATGATAAATAAAGTTGTTAAAGCTGAAGATTTAGATGCAGAGGTAAATAAGCTGGCTTTACATTATTCCACTGCTCCAACAAAAGCTATAGGTTTGATGAAGAAGATGTTAAATAAATCTTTTCATTCAGATTTAGATACCATGTTAGAGTATGAAGCTTATTGCCAAGAAATTGCTGGAAGAAGTGAAGATTATAAGGAAGGTGTGCAAGCTTTCGTTGAAAAGAGGAAACCTTCTTTTAAAGGAAATTAATAATATTGTAATTGCTTGATAAATAAGTATATTTGATTTTTGGAGGATTCAGTTTTCAAATTGACTTGTTTCTTAAAATTTTATTAAATAATTTGTAAGTCAACAAAAAGGAGAAATATGGCTATTATTATCCAAAATCTTATGCTTGCTATTTCTGGAAGTAATTCTAGTACTGAAGCAATTGAAGTAACTTCTCGTTTATCGCTTGGGGCAGGTTCTGCTGTAAATGTTTTGCATTTTGGCAAAGAAGAAGCTGATTATCAAAGCAAATTTTATGCTCCGAAACTTAAAGTGAATGCTGTTTCAGATGAGTTTTCTGTTAAAGGTATAAATAGAATTATTGGTGAAACTCCTCCCGATTTACTTATACTCCCAATCAAATCAGATGCAAATTCTGATGGATTAGTTACTCCGGCTGAGGCAATAAAAATTATTGATCATTACGAACGAATGGTGCTAACTGTGCCTTGTAATGGTAAAAAGTTCGACCTTTCAAACATTATAGTACCAATTGATACTTCATTTGAAACGAGGCAAAAAACTCCTTATGCATTAACTTTTGCAAAAGCATTTAATTCAATACTCCATATTGTAGGCGTATCTAATGATACTGGAAAAGACGCTGAAGTTGCTGTTAAAAATTATACCAGACAAGTTAGCAATCATATGGAAGAAAAAGGATTTAGATGCACTCTCGACATGCAAATGGGTGGTAATCCTACCGATAAAATTCTTGAATATGCAGCTCAAAATAATGCTGGATTAATCATTATTATGACTGAACAAGAAACTGGTTTCACTAATTTCTTTAAAGGAAAATACTCAGAACAAATGATAAAAAATTCTCCTGTTCCTGTACTTTCTATACATCCTAAGGATTTAGTTGTTAGTGAAGCCCGACTTTAATTGTAAGTTTTAATCTATTTTATCGTTCCTTTTCTGGCATTTCAAACAAAATTGACTCAGATAAATTAGTCTGGTATTAAAAATCAATTCATTTTTAGGTTGATTTTGAGTACATTTTCTTAATTTGCCAAACCTAAATTTTTGATTTTAAAAACCTTAATACCTCTTAGGTGTTGATACTCACATGATGAAAATTGAAGCCGGACCATATTTAAAGGATATTATCAATCCGAATGACCTCAGAAAAGTAAAGGAAGATGACCTCGTAAAGGTCTGTGCCGATTTACGTCAATATATCATAGATACTGTTTCTGTTTATGGTGGCCATTTTGGTGCAAGCCTTGGTGTTGTTGAACTTAGCGTTGCTTTACACTATGCTTTTAATACTCCCGATGACCAATTAGTTTGGGATGTTGGACACCAAGCTTATGGACATAAAGTTCTAACTGGTAGAAGAGAAAAATTTCATACCAATAGAGTTTACAAAGGAATAAGTGGTTTTCCTAAAAGAGCAGAAAGTGAATATGATACTTTTGGTGTAGGACATTCCTCTACTTCAATTTCTGCAGCTCTTGGAATGGCTGTTGCTTCAAAATTAAAAGGTGATCATCATCGCCAACATATTGCTGTTATTGGTGATGGTGCTTTAACAGGTGGAATGGCTTTTGAAGGCTTAAATCACGCTGGTGTTGCTAATGCTAATTTAATTGTAGTTTTAAACGACAATTGCATGAGCATAGATCCAAATGTTGGTGCTCTAAAAGATTATTTAACAGATATTACAACATCACCTACCTACAATAAATTTAAAGACGATGTTTGGAAAGCTCTTGATAGACTTAGTAAATTAGGTCAGGTTTCTCAAGATATTTTATCAAAGGTTCACGATACTTTAAAAGGTGGTTTATTAAAACATAGCAATTTGTTTGAAGCTTTGGGCTTCAGGTATTTTGGTCCAGTTGATGGGCATGATGTTGACCATATGGTGAAAATATTCAACGATTTAAAAAAGATTCCAGGTCCGAAATTGCTGCATTGTGTAACTGTTAAAGGAAAAGGTTTCGCACCAGCTGAAAAAGACCAAACTAAGTGGCATGCACCAGGACTTTTTGATAAGGTTTCAGGTGAAATTATAAAAACTCCAAATCCGGTTCCTCAACCTCCTAAGTACCAAGATGTTTTTGGACATACCATGGTTGAATTAGCAGAGATGAATCCAAAAATTGTTGGCGTTACTCCAGCAATGCCTTCAGGTAGTAGCTTAAATATCATGATGAAAGCAATGCCAGATCGCTCTTTTGATGTGGGTATTGCAGAACAACATGCAGTTACTTTTAGTGCAGGTATGGCAACTCAAGGTTTGGTTCCTTTCTGTAATATCTATTCTACTTTTATGCAAAGGGCTTACGACCAAGTTGTTCATGATGTGGCTTTGCAGAAATTACATGTAGTTTTTTGTATGGATAGAGCTGGTATTGCAGGTGCAGATGGACAAACACACCATGGAATGTTAGATGTTCCTTATATGAGATGTGTTCCTAATATGGTGGTTTCTGCTCCTATGAATGAAGAGGAATTAAGAAATTTAATGTTCACCGCTAGTTTAGATAAAAATGCTTTGCCTTTTACTATTAGATACCCTAGAGGTAATGGTGTAATGCTAGATTGGAAAAGACCTTTTACTGAAATTGAAATTGGTAAAGGAAGAAAATTAAGAAGTGGTGAAGACTTTGCAATTGTTTCTTTTGGAACAGTTGGTAATATGGCTATTACGGCCTTAGATGAATTGAAAAAAGATGGAATTCTTGGTGCACATTACGATTTACGTTTCGTGAAGCCATTGGATGAAGAGATGTTACATGAGGTTTTCAGAAAATTCAAGCATATTATTACCATTGAAGACGGAACAGTTGTTGGTGGTGCAGGTTCTGCTGTTATTGAGTTCATGGCAGATAATCACTATAATTCTGAAGTAATAAGAATGGGAATGCCAGATAGAATAGTAGAACATGGCGAACCATCGGAATTATATGCAGAATGTGGTTACGATGCCGCAGCAATTGCTAAGAAAGCAAAATCAATGTTGGGTGTCAGACAAACAGCATAATAAAAAGAAAGGCGATTGTTTACAATCGCCTTTCTTTTTTAATAGTCAGTAAAATGACGTTTTAGTACGCCTGAAAATTCTCGGTAAATAGCAGTTGAACAACCTAATATTGTTCTTCCAAATATCATATCATCACCACCTTTAAAATCTTTAACAATACCGCCAGCTTCTTCAATAATAATAATGCCTCCTGCTACATCCCAAGGACTTAATCCATATTCAAAGAAACCATCAAACCTTCCACAAGCAGTATAAGCCAAATCAATAGCAGCACTTCCCATTCTTCGCATTCCCTGTGTTGTTTTCATGAGCTCACTTAAAGTGTTTAAGTATTGAGGCATGATTTTAAAATCGTAATAAGGAAATCCGGTTGCCATTAGAGATTTTCCTATATCAGAATTTTCTTTAACTCTGATAGCTTTACCATTTAAATAAGCTCCTCCATCTTTCCAAGCATAAAACATTTCTTTTTTATTAGGTTCGTAAACAACTCCTAACATAGGTTTTCCGTTTTGAAGAAGACCAATACTTACACTATAAACGGGCAAATCATGGATAAAATTTGTGGTACCATCTAATGGATCAATCACCCACATCCATTCTTTTTCACCACTGGCAATCGTTTTTTCTTCTGTAATAAAACCGGCTTCAGGAAAAATGATGCTCAATGATTTAACCAACATTTCTTCACTAGTCTTGTCGACATAACTAACTAATTGATTAAAGCTTTTTGTTTCTACATTATCAATTGAAAAGTTTTCTCTTTCCTTAATGATAAAATTACCAGCTTCCTCAGCCGCTTTGCATGTTTTTTCGCAGATTGATTGTAGATTCATGAGATTAATTTTCAGTAAAAATAACTACAATAGCTTATAAATCTATTGCGCTGAGTATTAAATTTTAAAATCAAATAGGCCCAATTCATTCAGTTTGATTTTGTATTTTTGAAGTAATGAATTTTCCCTCTCAATTAATTGAAGATGCTGTCAACGAGCTTTCACGTTTTCCCGGTGTTGGGAAAAAATCAGCACTAAGAATGGTTTTACATTTATTAAAACAGGGTGAAAAAGATGTAAATAAATTAGGGCAATCGATAATTGACCTAAGATCGAAAATAAAATATTGCAAAACTTGTCACAATGTAAGTGATTCTGAAATTTGTAATATCTGTAACAATCCGAAACGCGATAAACAATTAATTTGTGTTGTTGAAGATTTAAGGGATGTAATGGCGATTGAAAATACCAATCAGTTTAATGGTACTTATCATATTTTAGGTGGATTAATTAATCCAATTCAAGGGATTGGGCCAGATAAACTGCAGGCTGAATCTTTAATAGAAAGAGTAAAATCAGAAGAAACCAAAGAAATTATCATGGCACTTTCGGCTACTATGGAAGGTGATACAACTGTTTTTTATTTGTCAAGAAAACTTCAAACTTTGCCAGTTAAAATTTCTACAATATCAAGAGGAATAGCAATTGGAGGAGAATTGGAATTTGCAGATGAAATTACTTTGGGACGTTCAATCGTAAGCAGAATTCCTTATCAAACTCAATAGCATAAAAAGCGAAAGCCGCTTTCGGCGGCTTTCTTGGGTAAGTGTAAATGTAAGTGCTTATGAGAAAGCGATGTACCCTGGCACCGCAGTATGGTTGGATTTGTTATTAAAGGATTAGCCCTCAAAGAGAGCTAACCCATTTAATAAACCTTCACCCCTGAAGTTTTTTTAGTTTGCGAAATACAGATTGATCTGTAATGTTTTTCCCTCAAATCCTGAATAGTTTTCTAAGCTCATAGCTGTGATTTGCTCTTTAACATAAGTCTTCAAAAATTCGTTTTGGGTTTCAATTGAAACTACTTCAATTGTTTTATCTTCTTTTATTTTGAATTCTACAGTTACTTTTTCATTAACAGTTTTATCAACTAATTCTGCTGGAAATGCAACTTTGCTACGTATTTCAGTGCTAATTGCCTTTACTTTAGCTGCTTCTGGAGAATTTTTAGCGTTTGCTTTTGAACATGTAGAAAAGCTTAAACCTCCTAAAAGCATAATACCTAAAACTAATGATTGTAATGTTTTCATATATTTATTTTTTGTTGTTGTTATGCATTTGACGCAACAAAGGTGAAATTAGTTACACAACTGCTGAAATATTTTTAGATGAAGTTGATTTTTTTTAAGATGAAGTAAGTTTTTAATTAGATAAAAGGAGCTTTAAGAAAATGTTAAGGAAATGGCACTAATAATCAGCGGTTTAAACTTGGTTTAAGTGGTAAACGATAATTGTTGTTACATTATCAATGCCAAGCTTGTTAAATAAACAATTCCAAATGCCTATTTTCGTTTGCTTATAACCCTATGCAGCTTTCCGTAGTAGTAGTAAATTATAATGTTCGGTACTTTCTTGAACAAGCGCTCTATTCAATTAGAAAGGCTTGTGAGGGAATTGAAGCGGAAATTTTTGTCGTTGATAACCATTCTGCAGATGGTTCTTGCGAAATGGTTCGTCATAGATTTCCGGAAGTTATTTTATTAGATAACAAGGAAAATTACGGCTTTTCGAAAGCCAATAATCAAGCCATTCGTTTAGCTAAAGGAAAATACATCCTACTAATTAATCCTGATACAGTTGTAGAAGAAGATTGCTTTAAAAAAGTAATTGATTTTATGGAAGCAACACCTGATGCTGGAGCTGTTGGTGTTAAAATGATTGATGGGGCAGGAAAGTTTCTTCCAGAATCGAAACGTGGTTTGCCAACTCCTGAAGTAGCTTTTTATAAAATATTTGGACTTGCTGCTTTGTTTCCAAAATCAAAACGATTTGGAAAATACCATTTGGGCTTTTTAGATAATAATAAGTCGCATGAGGTAGAAATTCTTGCTGGTGCTTTTATGATGATTAGTAAAGCTGCTTTTGATAAGGCAGGTTTATTAGATGAAGACTATTTTATGTATGGTGAAGACATTGATTTAAGTTTTCGCATTTCTAAAGCAGGCTTTAAGAATTACTATTTTGCAGATACCACCATTATTCATTATAAAGGTGAAAGTACAAAACGTACTTCTGTAAATTATGTGTTTACCTTTTATAGAGCAATGATAATTTTTGCTCAAAAACATTATTCACAGAAACACGCCAGAACATTTAGTATTCTTATACATTTTGCTATTTATATAAGAGCAATTGCTGCAATTGGAATTCGATTTTTTAAACAAGCTTTGCTTCCAGGTTTAGATTTTATATTTTTTATTCTAGCATTTCTTATCATTAAAAATGTATGGAGTGAATATAAGTTTGAAACCAAAGAAGCATATCCTGAATATTCAGTTTGGGTAAACTCAATTGTTTATTCTATACTTTGGATGCTGGGCTTATTTACGGCAGGCTCTTATCATAAGAGAAAAACCTTTCTAAGTGTTGTAAAGGGAATTGCAATTGGTACTTTGGCAATAGCTGTTTTTTATGCTTTTGTTGATGAGGCTTTTAGATTTTCTAGGGCACTCATAGTTTTGGGCACATTTGCTTCAATTTTTATTGCTTATCTAAATCGTTTATTCATTTACTTTCTTTCAAATAAAAAATTGAGTTTTAGTTTAGGTTCCGAACTAAAAACAATTATTGTTGGTAATAAGGATGAGGTTTCACGCGTACAAGACCTTCTTGTAAAATCAAAAAGCAGAACAGAATACATTGGTTTTGTTGGTGTTAACGATTCAGAAACAGAAGATGATCATTATATTGGCAATGTAAATCAACTAGCTGATATAGTTGAATTGTTTGGTGTTGAAGAAATTATTTTTTGTAGTAAGGATTTATCAGCAGCACGCATTATAGAGTGGATGGGTATAATTGGGAAACCGGATGTGATGTTTAAAATTGTTCCTGAAGAAAGTTTGTTTATCATTGGTTCGAACTCTAAAAATGCGCCAGGTGATTTTTATACCATTGAATTCAATCTTTCCTTATCAAAACCATTTGAACAACAAAAGAAACGACTTTTTGATATTGGTTTTGCTCTAATCATTTTACCTTTTTTACCACTGATTTTATTATTTGTTAAAAATAGAACTGGTTTATTTTCAAATTGGTTCCGTGTATTAAGTGGCGATTTAACATGGGTTGGTTATGCAAAGACCGAAAACAATAAACTCCTTCCCGGTTTAAGAGAAGGAGTTTTAAGTCCGGTTGATAAAAACCAAGGAAAGTTTATCAATGAAGTTACTGCTCAAAAACTAAATTTTCTTTATGCTAAAGATTATTCAGTTGAGAAAGACTTTATTATTCTTATGAAATCGCTTAGAAGTCTTGGAAATTAGCCTTTATTACTTAAAAAAGATTTCGTCCACTCTTGAAATTTCTCCATTTTTTTGATGCTTTCTTGTTGCCATTCTAGCACATTTTTTAGAGCTAAATCCTGTGTTTCTTTGTATTGAATTTTTAATTCATCAAGCTTTTCTCTTACTTCTTTTTTAGCCTCATCAAGTTCTGCTCCAGCTTCCATTTTACCTAAAGTAAATTGTAATCTCGCAATTTCTAAAGAGGTTTTGAATGTTTGAGATTGTTGTTCGAAAAGTTCTAAAGATTGCTCAAAAATTTTGGAGCCATTTTCTTTTCCATTTTTATACAATTCTTGCAGTGCAGCTTCAATTTTTTTACTTTGTTCTTCAAAAACTTCTTTGCCTTCTGCTTTTCCTAAAGCTAATTGTACTTGAAGAGCTTCGATTTTACCCCTAAGTTCATGTGCCTTTTCTTCACCATTTTCAACTTGTTTATCTAATTCTAGTTTCCATTTTTCTAGGTTACCTTTTAATGAGTCTTTATTTGATTCGAAGTTTTCAATGGCTTCTTCTAATCCTTTATTTAATGTTCCTTCTACTTTTTCGAATTGTTTTCTCCAATGAGAAATCATATCCTGATATTGATTATTCATTCTTCAAAGGTATTAAGTTTTTAAGCAAATTAGCTGTTTCCCAATAATTTAATAAATTGATGTATGTGTTTGTTTAGTACATCAGCTTCTTCAACCATTCCCATATGAGCAGAATTTTTTAAATAGGCTATATATGGATATTTACATTTAGTTGCGAATGTAAATAAGTCGTTTTCTGGAATTAATTCATCGTATTTTCCAATTCCCCAGAAAAAGGGAATAGTCAATTTTTCTATTAATTCGGTATTGTCCTCTCTTTCCATCATTGCTTTTACTGCTTCAATTATTCCTTCTTTGGGACCTTTTTTACCCTGCTCAATGAATTTTGCAGCATATTTCGTAGCGTTTTCTTCTCTGAATAATGGCGGAATGAAATTCTTTAAATACAATTCTGTATCATGTTTCTCTAAAAACTTTATTACTTGTTTTCGTTTGTCTTTCCTTTCATCAGAATCAGCAATAGGAGTGGAGTGAATAAGGCCAATTCCTTTTAAGTGCTCAGGAAATAATTTTGCAAAAGCCAAACTTACATAACCACCCATACTGTGACCAAACAAATAAACTTTGGTTTTCCCTTTTTGGAGAAGTAGTTCATGTACAGACTTAGCCATATCAACTAAACTGATATTAGAAACAGTTTCACTATTTCCAAAACCCGGTAAATCAATTGTTATTACTTCATAGTGCTTATAAAAAAATAATACCTGCTCGTTGAAGCAGGTATTATTTTCACAAAATCCATGAAGAAATACAATTGTTTCGGGTCCGTTACCTTTTGTATAACTAACCAAATTCATTGTACTAGTAGAATTTATATCTGTAATCTTTTACGTTTTTAACTTCTTTTAAAACTTCTAAGTAGCTATACTCAATTCTAGATTGTAATGCGCTAGAAATTTCAGTTTTAAAGCTATTTAAATCAGTTTGAGCAGGAGCAGGTGTAGATTTGGTTACCTGAAATGCATAAACACCACCATCACCTTTAACTGGACCAACTAATTTACCAGCAGGAGTTCCCATTACTGTGCCAACAAAAGTAGGATCAAAACCAACCATTGGAACACTTGAGTTTTCAAATGTTTGCGATGGTACTGGATTTAATGCTTGGTTTAAATTACGACTCAATGCATCTAAAGTGGTATTAGATTCCATTGCAGTTTTCATTTTTTCCATTAACTGTTCTGCTTTTTTATCTTTTCTATAATCAGCTAAAACTCTTTCTCTAGAAGATTCAAAACTTGCTTTTCCTTTTTCTCTAGTTGCGGTAACAGTTGCAATTACATATTTATCGTTTCCAATAGTAATTACTTCACTAACTGCTCCAACTTTTGCAGTAAATGCCCATTTTACAACTTCTCTAGCTTCAGAATAACCTGGTAAGAAATTATCGTTTTCACGAACAAATTCAGCTACTCTTTTTTCCATTTTCTTTTCAGCAATATTTGCATCAAAGGCTTTAGCATCTGTAGAGGCTGCAGCAAATGTGCTTGCTTCGTTGTATGCAACACCAGTAGTTTTATCACTTGCTTCAACTGTTCTTTCTAAAATAGCAGCTGTAACCAATTTTTTACTCTTGTCTTCAGTAATTTTAATAATGTGGAATCCAAACTGTGTTTTTAAAACAAATTGGTCGCCTTTTTTACCATTTTTTACTGCATCGTTAAAGTCTTTCACCATTGCACCTTCTGGAAACCAACCTAAATCACCACCTTTATCTTTAGTACCATCAGTACCGAATTCAGAAGCTAATGCAGCAAAAGATTCTCCCTTTTTAACACGAGCTAAAACATCATTAGCTTTAGTTCTTGCTTTAATTGTATCTTCCATTGTAGCACCTTCAACTCTAATTAGAATATGACTTGCTCTCATACTAAATACAGTATCTTGTTTTTCACCAACTACTTTATATAATGAGTATTTGCCATTATTAAATATTGGACCAAAAACTGTTCCAGGAGCAGCAGAGAATAATTGTGCTTGTAATTCTTCAGGATAAGCTGAACGATTTTTTGCAGTTGGATCAAATCCTACTTCACTATTTGAATTTGTATAAGTTGTGTCGTTATCAGCAACTTTAAATTGTTCTAACTGGTCATAAGCCCATTTTTGTGCAGCAGCGCTATCTTCAGAACTTGGAGCGAAATCCCAAACAACGAAATCTAATTTTCTGCTATTTTCACGCTCTTTGTACTTGTCCATGTTCTTTTTGAAGTATGATTTTAAATCAGATTCTTCAGCAGTAATAGTTGTATCAACAATAGTCATGTAAGGAATAGCAACAAAATTAAATTCTGATGAAGCTGTTCTAGCTTGAAATGCATTTTTAGCTTCTAAACTAGTAGTGTAAACACCTTTTTTTAATAAATTGGTGAATTTACGCGACTGACCATCTGTAACTAAATAGTCTTCAAATTCTTTCCACTGAGCTTTCATGTTTTCATCAGTGCCTTCCGACATTTGTTTTAAATAACGTTTTACATTATTTACATCAAATTGTCCGGTTGCAGGATCTGTGAATGATTGAAGAATTTGTGGGTGTATGTTTTTTCCAATTAACATATCTTCTAATTCTTCATTGCTGATTTCAATGCCTAAATCTTTGTATTGTTTAGCCATTAAGTAATCGTTCATTACCTCTGCCCATGTTTGTTCACGAACTTGGTTACGGGTATTTTCATCAAGATTTTCTTGTTGAGAACGTTTTTTGAAGTTTTCGGTATTGATTTCTAACCTTTCTTCAAATTGACGGATACCAACCGTTTCACCATCAATTTCAGCCACATTGTTGCTGCTTGCTTGTCCACTGAATAAACTAGAATTGCTGTTTAGTGCATCAGAAATCACAAAGAGTAACAGGGCACCACCGACAACACCAATTGCCAGTCCAGACCTGTTTCTTATTTTAGTTAAAATTGCCATCTATATAGATTTTTAAAGAGTGGCAAAAATAACGGCCATTTTTTCAAAAAATCAAATGAATATTGCGTCTTTTTTAATTGTTTTCTGCTTTGGCCTAATTTTGACTATTCAATTAGGGGCTAATTCCGACAATATATTTCTGATTATTAATAAGATTTGAACATGAGTGATTCTAATAAATTTGGTAAATTGTACCTGATTCCCAATGTGTTGAGTGATGACAATACAGACGATTTTATACCAGAAATGGTAAAAAGAATGGTTCACCATATAGATAGGTTTGTGGTTGAAAATGAAAAGGATGCAAGGGCATTAATCAAAAAATTAAAATTAGAAAAGCCACAAAATGAGCTAAATTTTTGGAAATTAGACGAACATACACCCGAATCTGAGATAGGAAACCTGCTAATTGCACTCGAAAATGGTCAAGATGCAGGAATTATTACTGATGCTGGTTTACCTTGTATTGCAGATCCTGGTTCTTTGCTAGTTGCTTTGGCTCACAGAAAGAAAATTGAAGTCATTCCATTACCAGGTTCATCTAGCATTTTACTCACATTAATGGGAAGTGGCTTAAATGGACAAAGTTTTGCATTCAGCGGATATATTCCTGTTGATAAGGCACAAAGGGCAAAACGAATACAGTTTTTGGAACAATTAGCATTAAAAGGCCAAACCCAAATTTTTATGGAAGCACCTTATAGGAATAATGCACTTTTAATGGATGTTTTACAAAACTGTAAACCAAATATGCGTTTATGTATTGGATGCGATCTTACTTCAAACAACAGCTTTATTCGAACAAAAACTATTGCAGATTGGAAAAAGGAATTGCCTGATTTACATAAGAAACCAGTAATTTTTATTATTGGAATCTAGTTTTATAGCAATGTTTTATTGAGTTTGACCAGTTTCAATTAACATATTATAGGCTCTTTGCTCTGGTAAATTCCATTCAAGCCACGATTTTTCGCTAAATTCTTTCACAAAAGATGATTTTCTGCTGCTAACCTGGCTGCCAAAATTCGATTCAATTGAATTAATTTTAACTGGAAACCTGCTGTATTGTAAACTATCAATTTGTTTTAATTTATTATAATCACTGCTTAACCAAGGAAGTGCTGCATCATTTAATTCAAGCATAAACTCATAATGAAGATAAGCTTTGTCGGAATGATTAAAATTGTATCTAGCAATAATTCCATCCCAATTAAAACAAGCTCCTATGATTGCAATAAAATATACAGATATTGAATTAGTTGAAATAAGGAAGCTGATAGATTTTCTATTTAAGATTTTATAAATGATACTAATTAAGGCAATTGCTGCTGCTACTAAAAAGAAGTAAATAAAAATTCTTTTATAAGCCAATGCATAAAACTGAACGTAATAAGTATTTCTAACTGCCACAGCAGCTACCATCAATAAGTTTTGTGCCAGCCATATTATTACTAGGGTTTTAAATAGTCCATTGTTTTTCATAAACACCAGGTTTCCATTTAAATAGTATATTGTTATGGCAATAGAAATCAAAAGAGCAAAAATGAGTAAATAGGTTCCTTCGTGAACAAATCCTTTTAAAAGCTGACCTGTCCAAGTAAAACCAAACCAAACATTTTTAACTTCTAAGAAATTTTGCCAGGCTAGGATTAAGTTTATAATGATAAAAAATGAAATGGCAACTTGTTGTTGTCTTAATAATAATCTGTTTAATTTTCTGAATTCTGGTTTTTTCCTTTTGCGCAAAAGTTCCATTTCTAGAGCTTGTTCCTTTGAAACTAATTTTTCAGAATAGGTTTTCACCAAAAAGAAGGAGTAAAGAATTAAACCTAAAATATATAGTAGGATTCCATCGAAAGAAAACTCCCCAAAAAAATCTTTGATACTTTGCCAAACAGCTTTGAAACTTTCTCCGAAAAACTCATTTGCAGATGCATAAATTGAAACTAGAATAATTAAAGTAAATGCAGGTAAGAAGAAAAAACGCGTAAAATTTTTCCAATTACTCTTACTTTCTGTTCCACCACTTAATCCTTGTACTAAGCTTATTCTTGCATTACTTAAAGCATAAAAGAAATAATTAGGTGCAAATTGAATGTGTTTGATTTGGGTATAATGAACAGTTCCGATAAACATAGCAAATGAAAACCAGAACATCAGTATACCAAGAGTATTGTGTCCAAGCACAACAGATTGTCCGCTAAGCAGTAAACCAATGATTAAAACAACAAAACCTCTTGATGTTTGCGTGTTTCTTGTCCATAGCCAAGCTCCAATAGTAACTAAACTAAGTAAAAAATAGTTTAAACCGGGTGATTTGTGGTAAAGAAGAAAACAGAATAAGCCTGCCATCAACAAAATGAAGGCACGTGTAAATTGTTTTGATTGATTCATAGCCATTTGAAACGCAACGTATAAAGGATTATTTTATAATAATAATTGATTTTAGTCCGAATTGCCCTAACTAACAATGAGTAGATTTGTTACATGATAAATATCAATTAGTTGCAAATTTAATAGAAACTATTATTTTTGTCTAACATTTGTTAGGCATATGGCAAGTTTAGTCGTTTCAAGAAAAGATCAAATCATTCAGGTAGCTGCTGATTTGTTTAAGATTAGAGGATATGAGGCAACCTCTATGAGAGATATAGCCCTACAACTGGAAATTGAAGCTGCCAGTTTATATCACCATATTAAATCGAAAGAAGAGATTCTAGAGAAAATATGCTTTAGTATGGCAGATCAATTTTTAACTGGAATTGATGAGGTGAATGATATTTATTTCAGTGCCGAAGAAAAACTAAGAATGGCGATTAAAAGTCACGTAAGAGTACTTACAGGAAATTTATCGAAAAGCACTGTTTTTCTTCATGAATGGAGAAGCTTAAACGGAGAAAAGTTAATAGAATTCAAAGAGCTAAGAGACAAATACGAGAAGGGATTTAAAACCATCATACAAGAAGGAATTAATGAAGATATTTTTGATGATGTTGATTTGAAATTTGCTGTTTTAAGTGTGCTTAGTTCTGTAAATTGGATTGCAGAATGGTACCGTGTAGATGGAGGAATGACAGCAGACGAAATTGCCAACAGAATCAGTGATTTTGTGATGGGTGGACTAAGAAAAAAATTAGTGACAGACCCACATTTTAAAGGATAAAACTTAAACCAAAAACCTAATACCATGTACGGAAACGCTTACATCGACCCAAATGAGAAATTAAACGGAATTCTCGCAGGAGAGGATCCGGTTAAATTAGCTGAATTTGAAGCAAGAATTCAAAGAGGTGAAAAAATTGAACCTAAAGATTGGATGCCGAGAGAGTATCGCAAACAATTAATTAGAATGATTGAACAACATGGTCATTCAGAAATTATTGGTGCTTTACCCGAAGGTACTTGGATTACTAGAGCTCCGGGTTTCAAAAGAAAATTAGCTTTAATGGCTAAGGTTCAGGATGAAGTTGGACATGCACAATTACTTTATAGTGCTGCTGAAACTCTTGGAAAAAGTCGTGAAGAAATGATTAATGACCTCATCACAGGTAAATCAAAGTACTCAAACGTATTTAATTATCCTGCTTATACTTGGGCAGATGCTTGTATCATTGCTTGGTTAATTGATGCGGGTGCAATCATCAATCAGGTTGCTAATGCAAAAGGTTCTTATGGCCCTTATTGCAGAGCATTAGATAGGATTTGTACTGAAGAATCTTTCCATTTAAAATATGGTCATGATAATATAGTTACGCTTGCAACAGGAACTCCTGTTCAACGTAAAATGGTTCAAGAAGCTTTGAATCGTTGGTGGCCACCAATCATGCATTTCTTTGGTCCTTCAGATAAAATTTCATCACATACAGAAATCTTAATGAGATGGAAAGTAAAGATGGCAAGTAATGATGATATGCGTCAACAATACTTAAACATGTATGTTCCTAAAATTTGGGATTTAGGTTTGACTTTACCTGATCCAAATCTTCGTAAAAATGAAGAAACAGGTAAGTGGGATTATACTGAGCCAGATTGGGATGAGTTCAAAAGAGTAATAAATGGAGATGGTCCTTGTAATGCAGAAAGACTTGCTGTTAGAAGAAATGCTGAAGAACGTGGCCGTTGGGTACGTGAGGCTCTGAAAGCAAATCAGTCTGCTTATGTTGTACCTTTAGCTTAAATCTTAAAGACCAAACTTATGATTAACTCACTCGACCCCCGCATTACCAGGGCTCAGATAGAAGAAAACAATACCATTGCACCTTTGGATACTTTAGACCAATGGGAAACATATGAGGTATTTCACCAAAAACGTCGTGGCGACCAACACATACATGTTGGAATTGTACATGCCGCTAATCCTGAAATGGCCTTGATTTTTGCCAAAGAACAATATGGTAGAAGAGGTGTAAGTGTAAACATTTGGGTAGTAAAAACTAGCAATGTTTTCGCTTCAGATTATGATGATTCAGACATCTTTGAAACAGTTCCTGAAAAGCAATACCGCGAAGCAGGAGGTTACAAAGTGATGGAGAAAATCAACAAATACAAAAAAGAAAAAGCCCTTTAATCATCAATCAAAATTATGGAAGCAGTAAAAGAATTATTGTATAAAATGGCTGATGATTTATTGATCTTTGGTCATAGGAATAGCGAATGGACTGGCTTAGGTCCGATTTTGGAAGAGGATATTGCATTCTCATCCATGGCACAAGATAAAATTGGTCATGCTCAAGCTATGTACCAAATTTTACATGACTTAGGTGAACAAGATCCTGATACCATTGCATTCACAAGAGAAGCATCTAAATTTCACAATTGTCAGTTAGTTGAATTGCCTAATGGCGAATACGATTTCAGTATGGTTCGTCATTTTTTATTCGACCATGCCGATCAACAAAGATTTGAAATGTTGGCTAATAGCAGTTTCGAACCTTTAGCAAAAGTGGCTAGAAAAATTAAAGGCGAAATTAAATACCATGTTTTTCATGGCGATACTTGGTTGGTGAAATTAAGTAATGCAACCGAAGTGAGTAAAGCTAGAATGCAATCGGCTTTAAACGAATCTTGGAATTACGCACTAGGTATTTTTGAACCAGGAGATTTTGAAAAAGAATTAGCAGAATCTGGTGTGTTTGAAGGTGAAGCTGCTTTACAAGCAAGATGGTTAGCTAAGATTACTCCAATTATTGAAAAGGCTGGATTAAGAATCCCTGCAGAATCAAGTTGGGAGCCTGTTTATGGTGGACGTAAAGCTTATCATTCAGATTATTTAGCACCACTTGTTGAAGAAATGAGTGAAGTATTTAGAGTAGATCCTTCGGCAGAATGGTAATTATTTTAAATAGCACCTCGGCATAAGCCCGGTGAATAAAAAAGGCCCGATTTTTTTCGGGCCTTTTTTGTTTTAGTCTATTCCAAATTTCTTTTTATACTTTTCGTATAATTCAACTTGTTGGTTTCTTAGGTCGATTTCTTCACCCATGATAAAAGCCTGAATTACATTGCTCGTTTTCATGTCAAGAATATCTCCATCACTTATAACAAGACTTGCATCTTTTCCTTTTTCTAAAGTTCCAATTCTGTTATCGATGCCAACAATTTTTGCAGCATTTTCTGTAACTAATTGTAGTGCTTGCTCTTTCGTTAAACCATATGCAGCGCAGGTTCCAGCATTAAACATTACGTTGCGTGATTCCCAGCTGCCAGCCTGACTAATAGCAACCAATATTCCTTTTTCAACCAATTGAGTTGCGGTTTTATAAGGTTGGTCATAGTCTTCAGATGCATGTGAAGGTAATCTGTGAACATTTCCTAAAATTACAGGAATTTTATGTTGAGCAATTAAATCACTTATTTTATAAGCATCATCAGCACCAACTAAAACCATTTTGATTTGAGGATAATTTTCCTTGAAAAATTGAATGGCAGAAACCAGTCCTTTTGAATGATTCACATGTACATATAAATTGGTTTTGCCTTCCATAACAGTTTTCATGGCTTTTAGTCTTTGATTTACCGGTTCAGGATTATCAAGCTTTGCATATTGAGCTGCATCTTCAAAAAAGTGACGGATATTGTCTAATTCCTTTTGTTGATTTTCTTTGTCTTCTGCACGTCTTGCAACTCTTAAATCAGGATAATTTAAATGAACGCCATCATCTGCTTTTACTGCTGCATCTTCCCAATTCCATGCTTTTGTATAAACCAAACTGCTTGTGCCACTGATATTGCCACCTTGAGGAACACATTGGGTAAATAAAATTCCGTTAAAAGTTGCAGTTGGTAATATTTTTGAATCAGTATTGTAGGCAATTAAAGCGCGTACATTCGGATTCATATCACCGGTTTCATTAAAATCTCTGGTTGCTCTTACAGCATCAATTTCATTTAAGCCCATGATATTGTTCAAGGCTATGATTCCAGGATAAATATGCTTTCCTGTTGCATCAATTGTTTTTGCATTTTTTATAAAACTTACTGGAGCATCACCAACTTCCATTACTTTACCTCGGTTTAATACGATGGTCCCGTTTTGGATGAGTTTTCCATTACCTAAATGAATCGTTCCTCCACTAATAACAATAGGAATTTCCTGTGCCTGCACATTAATTGCTAAACAGGTTCCTAAAATTCCAGCTAAAATTGATTTGATATATTTCATACTCGTTTTGTTTTTTTCTTTGTTGATTGATTGACATTAGCTACACCTGTTATGCCCTTAATTGGATGAATATTGAGGTATACTTCTTTTGTTTCTTCTCCTTTGTGTAGGCTGATTTTCCAAGTTTTATTCTTTATCCAAATCACATCGTTGATATTCATTTCTGCATCATCATCACCCATTCTAAAATGTGATGATTGAATGAGATTTCCTTTATTAAATATTTCATAAGAATTGTTTTGCATACCAAGATTGATTGCTGCATTGAATACTATTTCTGATGATTTTTTATTTACCTCGTGAATACTAAAATCCCAATAATCGCATGCACCACACATGCCACTTCTTAAATCATTATAGAGATTTTGGGTTTTAAGGAGAATTACTCCATTACTTAAGCTGATATGTTGTGGTAGGAATTGACTGAAATCGAATTTTTCTTCTGTTTCTGGATTTGTCAGCGTATATAATTCTGATTCGAATTTTTGTCCTCTGAAGAGGTATATTACTTTGAATAAATCACATAATTGTGAATTGCCCTCATCTCCATTCATATCAACATATTGTAAGATATAAGTTTTGATTTTTTCTTTTCCAATATATCCTACATGTCTGAATAAAGTATCTGGTATTTGTTTTTCTATAGGTGGATTTAATTCTTCATTGATTTCCTCCAGCACCATTCTTTTTTCAGAAGTATCATAAACAAAATTTCCTTCTCTTATGATGAATACTTTGTTATTACTTGAAATATTCTGAGTAAAAGAAATTCCATTTGGAGCAATAATGATATTGTTATTTTCTGAATTAACTGATTTTGGTATTGCAAGGAATTCTTCTTCTCTAATTGAATGAAAACGCAGAGCTTGAAAAACTGCTTCAGTAGAATCTATTTGCAAGTGATGACAGTATGCAATTGGTTCTGTTTTTGAAATGCTTGATTTAATTAAATAGTTTAATCCTGTTGCAGTTTCTATTTTTCTCAAGTCTCCAAGTTCACCAATTTCGCTGGTTTCTACCATTTGACTATAACATTTTCCCTTATAATTCCACTCACATATGAGCCAATATTCTAATGAAGAATTCATGAAAAACACTAATCTTAACAAGCGATCTTCTGAATCATGAACACGCACATTTACAAGCTCATCATAATAAGGATTGCCTGCGCTGTTTGTTGTTAAATTGAGCTCATTTCTTAAATTGAGTTCAGATTTTGGTGCTTCCTTAAAGGGCGTAAAGTCTTGTGCCTGTAAATTAACATCAGACAAAAAAGTCAAAAGGAATAAAATATATGTGAACCTGCTTTTCAAGTTTTAGTAATCTTCACAATGGTAAACTTCATCTTGTTCAGTTACATGAGCAACCGCTTTTTCGCCTTTGTTTTTGGCCTGAATCATCAATTGAATAATTCTGTTTCTTTCTTTTTTGATGTATTCTCTAAGTTCTTTGTCTTTTTCTATAGAGAAGTAACAAATACCATCAACAAAAGTCATTTCAGGTTTGGCATAAATACTCAATGGATTATCATTCCAAAGCACCAAATCAGCATCTTTACCAGCTTTAATGGAACCCGTGAATTTATCGAGATGTAGCATTTCTGCAGGGTTTAATGTCACCATTTTCCATGCAGCTTCTTCGCTCAATTTGCCATACTTCACCATTTTAGCAGCTTCCTGATTCAATCTTCTTCCCATTTCAGCATCATCGCTATTGATGGCAGTTGTGACGCCCATGTCGTGAAGTATAGCACCATTGTATGGAATGGCTTCAACCACTTCATATTTATAAGCCCACCAATCTGCGAATGTACTTGCACTTACTCCATGAGCCTTCATTTTGTCTGCCACTTTGTAACCTTCTAAAATATGTGTGAATGTATTCACTTTAAATCCAAAACTATCTGCAACATGCATCAACATATTGATTTCACTTTGAACATAACTGTGGCAACTAATGAAACGTTTTTTGTTTAGTATCTCAAGCAAAGTTTCGAGTTCTAAGTCCTTTCTAGTTAACAGCGGATTTAGTTTCATTTTCTTTTCGTATTCTCTGGCTCTTGTAAATGCATCAACATAAACTTGTTCAACTCCCATTCGGGTTTGAGGGTAACGATTGCTGGCACTTCCCCAACTACTTTGTTTTACGTTTTCACCCAAAGCAAATTTGATGAAACCATCAGCACCAGCAATTTTTAATTCTTCTGGCGATTTTCCCCATCTTAGTTTAATCAAGGCACTCTGACCACCAACAGGATTACAGCTACCATGTAAAAGCTGAGCACCAATTACTCCGCCTGCTAATTGACGGTATATATTTAAATCTTCTGAATTTAAAACATCACCAATTCTAACTTCTGCAGTAATGGCTTGGGTACATTCATTCACTCCTCTGTAAATGGCAAGATGCGAGTGTTCATCAATAATTCCATTGGTTAAATGTTTACCTTTTGCATCAATTATTTTTGCAGATGGCGAGCTGAGATTTTTTCCAACAGCAACAATTTTGCCTGCTTTAATCCAAACATCTGCTTCTCCTAAAACACCTTCTTTTTCATTGGTCCAAACACTTGCATTTTTAAAGATGATTTCGTCTTCAGCAGCTATTTTACTGCTTCCATAATCAGTAAACGGATAGATAATTTCTGCTAAATTTGGTTTAACTATACTGTCTTTTTCTTCTTTAATTGATTGTGTTTGAGTTCTGTTTAAGGTGATTGTACTTTTTGAACCATCAGCATAAAAAACAAAACCATTAGCATTTAATGTTTGATTGATTTCAGTGAAGAATATTTTCGCTCTGGTTACAGAATCTTTTTTCGACTTGTCTTTCCAACTTAAAGTATACATATCCAATGAAAAATCTGCATCTATTTTTATGGTGTCTTTACCCATCATTTTCCATTCCTGTTTTCCTTTATTTTCAAGAATGTTTAATTGAGAAAAGTGTTTATCTCCGGAAATTGTCCAGTTTCCATTGATGTCTTTTTCATTGTTTTTAAATAAAACCTCTTGGTTCCCAAAACTCCAGATTTCTTCTATTTTACCATTCTCGGTGAAAATATCTTTGTCGGCAATACTGAAATGAGCTGGCATTCCTGCAGCCAATTTTCCGCATACATTTGAAGCACCTATTAATCTCGCTGGAGTTTGTGTTAATGCTCTTAATGCTTCATTAGGTTTTAATCCATACTGAATGGCTTTCCTAAGATTTTTCAAAAATTCACTTGAGCTTTCACAACCTTTCATAGTGATACAAAATGTCATTCCTTCTTTTTGCAGAAACGACAAATTCGCAGGAGCAAGTTCCCAGTGTTTTAAATCTCCTAATCCTACCAATTCTGCATCAAAAGGGTCTTCTACTTCATAAGGTTTTGGGAAGTTGATTGGAATAATTAATGGTCTTCCTGTAGCTTTAATATCTTTAATTCTTTGGTATTCATCACCAGCACCTTTTATAATCCAATTATTTTGGTTGAATTCTTTGGCAATTTTTGATGCTCTTAGTATTGCAAGTTTATTTTCAGCTTCAAAAACCAATGGTAAAGAAAGGTTTTTACGAAATGCTTCCATACTTAAATCAACTTCTTTGTTTTGTTTCGAATACCACATTACATCAAGAAAACTTTGTCTAATTAAAGCAATGCATCCCATCATAGAACCCGGGTAATCCTGACTTGAGCTACCTTTATTAAAACTCCAAGCTTGTGCAGATTGTGGTTTGATAATTAATTCCTGTGCATTTCCGCTTCCTGTTGAAACCAAACTTGCGCTGCCACGACAAATACCATCTTGTATTGAACTAAGGCTAATACCAAAGCCAGCAGATTTGTAGTTTTTAGCTGATTTTTCATCAGGCATAAAATAATCAACAGCATTTAATTCTGCCCTGATAGCTTCATTCCAATTATAAGCACCAGCTTTGTTTGAGTTAAATTGTTGGCCTCTATGATTCTCTTTTTTAGGGTCCCACTTTATTCCATAGTTTGAGTATACATCAACAAAGGCAGGGTATATTGTTTTTCCTTTGGCATTTATTTCTTTGAAATTTTTTGGTATAGATAAATTCTTCCCTACTGCTTTTATGACGCCATTTTCTATAACTAGAGAAGCGTCCTCAATTTTGTTATCAGCATCAAGCCAAATGGTGGCATGACTAATAACAAAAGCATTAGGTCTTTGGTCGGCTGGACCATTTTGAGGGAAGGTAGATTGAGCAAAACTTGTTTTTACAAACAATAAAATCAGGATTAAATGAATACTGCGCATATTCAAATTAAACCAAAAGATTGAAATACACCAATAAGTGTCAAACTTCTACTTTTGAGTTTTTAATTCAAAAATCACATAATCGGGGTTTTCGTAGCTAATTCCTTTGATATTGTTGGCATAATTTTCTAATGGAAGAACAATTTTCTCACGGTCGCTTTCATTAAACCAAATAAGTGTATTTGCTTGATGGGAGCGCTTTTCAAACTCAACTACGCTTTCCTCCATAAACTGTGCATGTTGAGCTCTAATGCCAGTTTTTAGCCATATAAAATCTGGGTGATTCGAAATGATTTTTGTATTAGGACTTATTTGTTTTTGCAGTTCATTTATTGCTATGTTTTGCCAATTTTTTGATGAGTAAACACCAGTACCCTTAAAATGAAAAATGACAGATTTTCCAATAACGCCTCCTAATTGGAATAAACCTAAAGCAAGAATAAAAATGCTGATACTTCTAACTAACCATTTTCTATAAACATGTTCGAGCAGCCAAACTTGAAAAAGTAGCAACCAAAAGATGGTCATTGGTAGCCATACGATGCTTAAAAAACGAGGAATTTGGTTGATGGGTAAATTCTTTTGAAAGAATAAAAGTAGGATATAACTAGAAATGATGTAGAATAAAATTTGAAGTAGCTGAATCATTTTTGACTGCACCTGTTTTCTGAAAATTTCGTATGCAGCAATCATCCAAGCTACAACAGCAAGAATTGCAATAATCATTTTTAATGGTGATTGTAAACCCACTTTTGTTAGCTCATTTATATTTTCACCAATTGCAAGTAGGCTAAATTTTTCGCTTAATTGGTGTTCTCCAAAACCACTACCAGATATGATGTAATTTCTAATTAGCCAAATTGTTATGGGTAAAAAGGCAATAATTAAAAACTCTATTTTTTGTTTGTTTGAATGTTGTTTATGTTGATATAAAAGGAAAAGAATAGCGGGAACAAATAGAAATCCAGCAAACCTTAAGAGTAATAAAATTGCAAATAAAATCGCTGTTTTTCTAATTTCATCTTTTCCTTGTAACATATCATAAAAGTGAATGATAAAAAGTAGAAAAGTAAATATGAATGCCATTTCTGAAAGCAATGAAACTGCATTAAGCGTAAACACCCAAAATGGAAAGAATAGGGCCGGAATACCTAATGGAAACCAAACGGGTTTTGAAAATCTTTGAAACAACATGACAGCTGTAGTTGTTGCTCCTAGCAGGAATATACCATTAAGAATGACAGCGTAGTAAATAGGGTTTATTCCAAATAAATAAGCAGGCAAAAGTAAAATAGGGTAGAGGGGAGCTGTATTTAAAAACGGGAAATCATCAAACTGATTAAAACCATTTCCCTGAGATAAACTTTGTGCCACTGAAAGATAATTTGCTGAATCGCAACTAAGGGTTAAGCCAAATCCCGAAATGGCATTAATATAAGCAGCCAGCAGAAGTAAGGTGCAAAGTATCCATTCAATACCTATTACATAGCCAATTTTACTCATGGTTCGAAGGTACTATTTTAAAAAACTAAAAAAAGTTTCAGAAATAATTGAAAGTTTGAAAACTACTATTATCTTTGTGTCGTGGAATTAACAGAAGCAAAAAATAAATTTATTCGAGCATGGGGAACTTTGGGTTCGGAGTGGGGAATAAATAGAACCATGGCGCAGATTCATGCCTTGTTGTTAATTTCTCCCGAGGCACTTTCGGCAGAAGATATCATGGAACAATTGAGTATTTCAAGAGGCAATACAAACATGAACCTGAGAAGTCTCATGGATTGGGGTATAGTTTACAAAGAATTGGTGCAGGGAGAAAGAAGAGAATTTTTTGTAGCTGAAAAGGATATTTTAAAAGTAGCTCGACAAATCACCAAAGAAAGAAGGAAGCGTGAATTGGAGCCGGTTTTGAAATTGTTTACAGAGATGAATGAGCTTGAAGGCGGCACTAAATCTGAAATGGATGAATTCAAAAAAGTAACCGGAGATATTAAAGACTTAACCTTAAGGGTGGATGATTTACTTGAGAAATTTTCTAAATCAGACGAGAACTGGTTTTACAAAATCCTTGTTCAAATGATGAAGTAATATTTTTTTGACAATAAGTTTCAATAAATTCTGAAAGTATAATAATTACAGATATGAATTATAATGTTATTGCTTATTTGATTTACCTGCCGATTTCATTTTATATAAGTGTAATTCTGGGCAAGGTTTTTTATAGAAATGGCAGGTATTTTATACTTGAAGCATTCTCGGGTGACGAAACAATTACGAATGCAATTAATCATTTTTTGCTGGTTGGTTATTATTTACTGAATTTAGGTTATGACGCTTACAGTTTAAGTTTCTGGCCGAATATAATGAGTACGAAGGATCTAATAAATGAATTGAGTTTGCACTTGGGTTCATTGGTTTTAGGACTTGGTTTGATTCATTATTTCAATATCTATAGCATCATATACTTTTCAAAAGAAATCAAATCCTTATACACAAAGGTTTAATTATATAACAAATGGAAAATTTAATGTTAAACGTTATCGCGTATGCAGTTTACTTACCGATAGCAATGGGTCTTACTTGGTATGTAGCAAAAGTTTTGTTTAAAAATGCAAAAGTGTTTATGCTAGATATTTTTCACGGTAGAGAAGACATTTCCAATGCAACCAATCATTTATTTCAAGTAGGATTTTACTTACTTAATATTGGTTATGCATTATTAATTATGCGTATTTCTTATGACTTAGCCGATTCACGAAACTTGATGGAAGAACTCAGTAGCAAGTTAGGAGGCTTCTCAATTTATCTGGGTATAACATTGTTCTTCAATTTGTTTTTATTCTTTAGAGGTAAAAAGAAAGCGAAAGAAAGTCAATCTGCTTACGCTGTAAACTCATAATCGCACAAAAAAGCGGTACTTGTTAAAAAGACAAGTACCGCTTTTTTTATTGATTACACTTTATTATCTACAACCTGGAGTTGTTGCTGGTAGACTCATTGTTTCAATATAATTTGTTCTGTCGATTGTTCTAGTATATTCATACCAACGACCAGAATAATAAGTTCCGAAAACATAAGTTTGACCAATTGTAAATTGATCTGTTAACATTTTACCATTGTTTAAATAACCAAGATAGTTAAATCCTCCTGTTCCCACTTTTTTATAATATACATAAATTGAAGGTCTAAGAATTCTGCCATTTCCCTCACAATTTCCTGCAATATCAATATTAACGATTTGAGGAACTGGTAAATTCAAAGTAAGATTTAGGTTTGAGCCGCAAAGGTTAAATAATGGAGTTTCTGCAATTAATGTTCCTTTGTTGAAATAACTTGTACCTGAGTAAACTTTAAGTTTACATCTCATACCATTTGGTGCCCTATATAAACCAAAAACACTTCCGTTTGCTACATTATCATACAAGTACCTGTAAATTGAGCCATTTGAATTTACTAATTCCATGTATCTGTACGTAGTTGTATTTACATTTGAAATAAACCTTACTGTTGATCCATAAGTACATGAATTCCAAAAGTAATCTAAATTCCACCAGCTTAAATGTGGAACAGTCATAGTTGCTTCTAGTTTATTAGTACTTGGATTTTTTGATATAACTGCATTTCCTTCAAATTTCCATTGTCCTGTTTTTGTATCTAAACTCCAAACGGGAATAGTATCTCCTTCTTGAACCTTTTGACCAGTATTTGGATTAATGGTTTCGGCATTGATTTCTGTTTTTACAGATATTGGGTTTGAGAATGACTTTACTTTCTGACCACCACTACTCATTTCTACAGAAATAAAACCTGCAGTTTCAAAAGTAATAGGGTCTAGTTGTTGTCCGTTTGGACCAATTACATTTGATGCATCAAATCCGCCAGGAAAAGATAAAAGTGATTCAGGGTTTCTATTATCAAAATGAACCATTTCAATAGAAACATTTCCTGTTACAGGTTTTCCTTCTTCATCTAACATTTTTGTACCAGCTGGAATGCTGATTTCGGCAGCTTCTTGTTTGCCATTTTCAGCAGGAACAACAATCTTAATGTTGCTTGTAGTACCATTAGTAGCATCAACAGTTACGGTTTCTGTTTTAGAAGCAACACCAACTGGTGGAGCATCAAACTTTACCATAGGAATATCCATTGCACGGTTTCCTTCAGCATTAATTTCAACAGGATATACTGCTTTTAAATATCCAGGTGATTCAATTAAAATTGTGAAACGTATTGGATTCTCAACGCTAGGTTTTAAACCAGGTTCAAGTAACATTGAAAATATTCCATTTTCTGCAGTAAAGTTTCTTGTTCCATCTGAATTATAAATGAATTTTTTTCCTGGACCAACAATTTGAATTGATAATTGCTGAACTGCAACATCTGGATTTTTGGCATCGATAACACGAACACCATAATTGTTGCTAGAAATATCTGTATTTAATGTAATTTTTAAATCTTCAATAGGATTGTTACATGAAATATTTGAGAATGTGATGAAGCTTATTAAACCTAAGCTAAGGACTTTATATAGTAATTTCATGATTTAATTATTTAGCTAGTTTAAAGGTAATATTGAACATCATTTGTGGCATCCATTCGTAAACAGAAATACCTTTTTGTAAAACAGGTTCTTGGTCTGAAGTTGGTTCTAATAAACCAGTAGTTACAAAATCTAATTTTGGAGCACCAGTATAATAAGTTCCAATTTCAAAACTAAAACCTATTCTGTTTTTAGGTATTGCTCTACCAAAACCAATACCAACATAAGGAGCAAAAGGTTCATGAGTAATGCTTGTATTAATTAACCCAACTTTTTCTGGTGCAAGAATAATTTCACCTTGTTGAATAGAATCTTTCATTCTGGCAGCTCCGTTTATTTTAGTTAGCATCATTGCACCACCTAAAGTAAATTTAAAAGCATTTCCAAAAGGATGGAAATCAAACATTAAAAAACCATTTCCTAAATTACCACTGATGTCTGCTACAATTGTACTTCCATCAACTTCTAATTCAAGTCCATTGTAGGTAATAGGTAAATAAGTGCCACCAAGTCTTAAGCTGATGGTTCTTTTCGCGTTAAGATTTTTTGCTAATTCAGCTCCAAAACCCATGGTTCCAGCTTTTAAGGAAAAACCTAATTGACCACCTTTATTTTTCTCAAGCAATGGTATATTACTCGAAGTGGCATCCGTTTTAATTTTTTCTTGTGCTAGCCCAAACAATGGTAAGCATAAGAATAGAATTTTGAATAATTGTTTCATACTGACAATTATACATCCAATTATTCAAATATTGACTCAAATCAATGTTTTATTTTTAAAAACTTTATGTAAACAGATGTGATAAGTGCTTGACCTTAAAACTATTTCATAGAATAGAAAGGCTATTTTAGTTAAAATTAATAGGAAAATTGCTGGATTAAGAGCGATAAATATTGCTTATGTATGTTTACTTCAAACAGACAACGACATCAAAATCAGTATGTCTGATTCTTTAACTTTAAATAAAAATAGATAAGATGAAGTAAGTTGAATTTAGTTTACCTAAACCAAACTTAGTTTTAATAAACTTTCGAAAATTCCTCTGCCGTCTGTATTATATAATTCAGCATCAATAGCTCTTTCAGGATGTGGCATCATACCAAATACATTTCTGTTTTTGTTACAAATACCGGCAATGTTTTCTAATGAACCATTTGGGTTTGTAGAATCATTTATATTTCCGTTTTCATCTGAATATCTGAATAAAATCTGATCATTAGCTTTTAATTCTGCCAAAGTAGTTTCATCACAATAATAACGGCCTTCACCATGCGCAATTGGAATTTTATATCCTTTGCTTAAATCTAATCCTGAAGTAATTAATGAATTATTTGTTTCAGGTTTGATGAATACATTTTTACAGTTGAATTTTTGGTGGTCGTTGTGTAATAAAGCGCCTGGTAACAAATGACTTTCACATAAAATTTGGAAACCATTACAAACGCCCATTAATAAACCTCCTTTGTTTGCAAATTCTATTACATTTTGCATAATAGGAGAAAAACGAGCAATAGCACCACTTCTTAAGTAATCTCCATAACTGAAACCACCCGGTAAAAATATCAAATCGCAGCTTTGTAAATCATTGTCTTTGTGCCAAAGTTCTACTGTTTCGCAGCCAAACTGGTTTCTGAATGCATAAATAGCATCTTGGTCACAATTGGAGCCTGGGAAAATTACAACGCCTACTTTCATAAATTTTGCTGATTTGAGTTCGCAAAAGTAGTCGACTATTTGCTTCTAATCAAGATAAAGGAAAAATCCTACAGGTAAACTGCCAATTGGATTGCTGTATTTGCTTCCAGTTGAAGGTAAAGTAACGTTTAATTTTATTTCTAAAAATGTAATTGTTGCTTTTGGTTTTTGAGCTGAAATTACTGAATTACAAGTGCCTGTAGTAAATGGTGAAGGGTTTGCATACGATTTTCCGTGTTCATCATTACCACCTTCTTTTACCAAAATTGTAAATGAATTCACTAAATTTTTCTTCGATTTATCATTTTTATCAGCAATAATTAATTGTGGTTTGCCAATACTAAAAAACGAACGTTTTACTGATGGAACTTTTAGTAAATCTATTTTTTCGAAACCATTATCTAAGAAGTAAACAAAACGTTTAACTATCTCCATGTTTTGCGGAGTGGTTTGCGAGTTTCCTTGAACGCCTGATAATACAATGGCTAAGACAATTAAAATGTATCTCATATAAGTTTCTTTGGTTTGCAAATTAAGATTTAAAATCTTTATTCTAACTTAATTCAAATTTCTTGCCAAGACGTATTTTGTGCTAACTCAAAGTAAAGAATTCCATTTTTTCTGTTGTATGGTTTCTAATAATACCGGCACTAACTAAAGCAACAAGAATTTTTTGAGCTCTCCATCTCGAGATATTTAGTGCTTGGCACAATTCTTTAAGAGTTGCTTTTTCATTTTTTTGAAGAAATTTCAGCAATCCTTCTTCGTGACGCGTATAATTAATGATGTTTTGTTGTTTACCGCTGTTTCTTTTCAAAACATCTAGTACAATTTTACTTGCAAGTAGCGATTGGTCTTTTACCCGAATATGTGCCCACCATTTTCCATCTTCATCTTTTGAATAATATGGTTTATCGTTTCCTTCGGGAATAATAGCTTCGATTACAATTTTATTACCAACTTCCCATTCTATCATTTTCATTTCAATAATGGGTTTTACGTAAAATTGGGCTGCTAAATCTAGCATATATCTCTCATCTTCACTTTTAACTCCAGATATACTTTTATTGTCGTTAACACCAACAAGCAAAGTTCCTCC
Organism: Bacteroidia bacterium; assembly: GCA_051861545.1. Classification (GTDB taxonomy): domain Bacteria; phylum Bacteroidota; class Bacteroidia; order UKL13-3; family UKL13-3; genus CAISCU01. The sequence goes on from JBIMKP010000005.1 coordinate 97,014, forward strand.
TTTGTGGTTAGCAAATGCACAAATGGTTTTGGCAATTTTTGAAGCTGATGAAATGGTTTTTTTGAAATCTAGAATTTCACTTTCTCCACCTGCTATTTTATTCTGTAAATAATGAATCGCCATACTTTACAAAGATGCTAAGAAATGAATAATACAATGGCTGTTTAAGCCAATGTGTGAAGATATTGGTCTAAAATGATTCTAAACCAGACAGTAAAATTTTCAGGTTGTTCAATAATCTCTTTTTGTAAGTCTTCCATTGAAATCCATCTGTATGAGGCAACTTCGTCTGCGTTTGGATTTGGACTTGTTTCGAATTCTCCTGTAAAAATATAATCTAATTCGTGTTCAGTAAGACCGTTTGTAAAAGGTGCTTTGTAAATGAATTTGTGTTTTAATTCTAGTTCACAGTCAAATCCCATTTCTTCCATCAATCTTCTATGTGCAGATTGTATAACTTCCTCTCCTTTACGTGGATGTGAGCAACAAGTATTTGTCCATAAGCCACCTGAATGGTATTTATGAAGTGCTCTTTGTTGAAGAAGTAATTCCCCTTTTTTATTAAAAACAAAAACCGAAAAAGCGCGATGTAACAAAGCCTTTTCATGGGCTTCCATTTTTTCCATCAAACCTATTTCGTTATCGTTTTCGTCTACTAGAATTACTTCCTCTACCATTTACTTTATAATTTTTCTCTCTTCAATACTAAGATTTGCTTCTTTTATTAAAAAGTCTTTTAACCTTGTTTTTAGTTCTATATCCTTAACTTCAGAATAATGATTAATGATAAATTTTCTATCTTCTGATAAATTTGACCTATAAGCCAAAAAGCTTGGACTTCCTAGTTGTATACTAAATCTTAAATATCGAATTTCTATAGAATTAGGCTCTTTTTTTATTGCCTCTTCAACAAGTGTTTTTCCTTTTTGAAAAGTAGAAAGTTTCTCCGTTGGAAAAAAAACATGTTTAGCTCTTACCATTCTCGAAGCACCTTCGTAAGCCAATTCTATTGGTGTAGAGCTTGGCTTTGAATCGAAGTAATTTATAATTTCTTTTGATTGATCAGCAGAATAAATCGAAGCGTGGTACAATGACCTTATTTCGCTTAAACTTTTATTCGATGGAAGCAATAAACTGATAATCAAAATGAACAAAGACATCTTATAACATATTAAAACTATGCCTTAAGAATGAACCAAAAAATAGGGCATATTTATGTTGGTCAGAAATACGCACTCTTTCTTCCATGATACATTCTGCAGGCAATTGAGTTATTTTATTCAATAATTTTGAATAATAAATATACGCTACATAAACTCCAAATCTGGCATCTTTAGGAAGCATTTTTATTCCTTGGTAACCCAATTCAAAATCAGCCGCAACGTCTTCCTCTATTTCTTTTTTAATAGCTTCTGTGAAATTTTGGTTTTTAAGTTGAGGGAAATACATTCTACCTAAACCTTCTTTATCGGCATGTAAATCTCTTAAGAAATTTATTTTCTGAAATGCTGAACCCAATTTCATCGCATACGGTTTCAACTCTTCGTATCTTTTTGTATCACCTTCAGTAAAAACTCTCAAACACATCAAACCAACAACTTCAGCAGAACCTAAAATATAAGTTTCATAACCATTTTGGTCGTATTCCGACTTATGAAGGTCCATTTCCATGCTTTTAAGAAATGTTTCTATTAAGTAGTTTTCTATACCAAATTTATTTGCAACTTCTTGAAAAGACTGTAAAATCGGATTCATACTGATGCCTTCTTCAATTGCTTGATAAGTATCTCTTTTGAATTCTTTTAAAAGTTTGGCTTTATCAAAATCATGGAAACTATCTACAATTTCATCAGCAAGACGCACAAAACCGTAAATAGCATAAATTGGATTATGAAATCTTGGTGCCAGAAACCTAATGCCCATTGAAAATGAGGTGCTGTATGCATTAGTAACCAGCTTACTGCTTTTCATTGATACACGGTCGTATAGTGTTTTCATTTGATTCTTCTTAAAATTAATACCCAAAAACCTGATTCAGGTCAATAAAGTATAAGTATAAATTCATTTTGCCCTAATTTGTTTTACTATCCTTCAAAATTTGTAGGGCACAAACCTTTCCGCTGATGATTCCTGGAGGCACTCCTGGCCCTGGAACCGTTAACTGGCCTGAGAAATAGAGGCTTTTAACTTTTTTGCTTTTCATCCTAGGTTTTAGAAGGGCAGTTTGACTCAAGGTATTAGCCAATCCATAAGCATTTCCTTTAAAAGCATGATAGTCTTCTATAAAATTGCTGATGCTATAACTTCGTTTGTATACAATATGGTCTTTAATACTATCCCCTAATTTTTCCTCAATTCTATTCAACATCATATCCAAATACTTTTCACGAATTGCTTCATCATCTCCACCTAAACCTGGAGCTAATGGAATCAGTAAAAATAGATTTTCACAACCTTCAGGTGCAACGCTTGGGTCGGTAACTGATGGTGCTGATGCATAAAAAAGTGGATTGCTAGGCCATTTTGGGTCTGTATATATTTCGTGTGAATGTAAACCAAAATCTGTATCAAAAAACAAATTATGGTGTCTCATGCCTTTAATTCTTTTATTTAATCCAATATAATACAACAAACATGAAGGAGCCATTTTCCTTCTTTCCCAATATGAATTTGAATATTGTTGGAATTCTGGTTTTAAAAGTTTGGTTTCAATATGATGATAATCTCCAGCTCCAATTACTACATCGGCTAGAAATTTACCTTTTGCAGTTTCAACTCCAATTGCTTTTCCGTTTTCGATTAGAATAGATTTGGCCTCTGTTTCTAATTCAATTTTCACACCTTGTTCTTTAGCAATTTTCACAAAAGCTTCTATAATTTTATGCATTCCTCCCATTGGATACCATGTGCCTAAGCTCATGTCTGCATAATTCATTAAACTATATAAAGCAGGTGTATTTTCTGGTAAGGCGCCTAAAAACAAAATTGGAAACTCTAGTAATTCTTGTAAAAATGGGTCTTTAATAAAAGATTGAACATGGTTTCTCATGCTTGTTAAAACATCCATTTTTAACAATCCTTTTAAAAGGCGTAAATCTGCAAATTCAAGTAAACTCAATCCCGGTTTATAAACTAAATCGTTGATACCGACTTCGTACTTATAAGCTGCTTCTTTTAAAAACTGACGAAGTTTAAGACTAGAACCCTTTTCATATGATTCAAAAAGAGCTTCTAGTTCGTTCATGTCTGCTGGAATATCTACTGCTTTACCTTGCTTATCAAAAACCCTATAACTTGGGTCTAATCTTTTAAGATTGTAAAAATCAGAAGTGGTATGACCGAAATCGTTATAGAATTTTTCAAAAACATCAGGCATCCAATACCAACTTGGTCCCATGTCAAAAACAAAACCTTCATGAGAATATTGCCTTGCTCTTCCACCTGCTTGGTTATGTTTTTCGATGATTGTTACTTCATAACCATTTTGTCCTAAATAAGAAGCGGTTGATAATCCTGCTACTCCGGAGCCAATAACAATTGCTGATTTAGATGCCATTTTTTTAAAATTCTAGTATGAAACCAAAGCTTGGCAAAATCAATGCTGAATCATCATTCAAAATAAGAGGAATGGCATTTGAACCATCTGCTCTAATTTGATTTCCATCTGTACTTAACCAACCTGTATTATCGGCTGTTCTTTGAAAAGTATAGTTCGGTAATGATGCATTTACTTTTGCAAAAGCATTCTGTATATCTAAGTAAATATCCAGCGTTTTGTTTTTGAAGTTAATCTTTTTATCTATACGAAAATCAAATTGTGTAAATGCGGTTAATCTTTCTTGGTTTAATCTGCTGTAATCCAGCACTCCTGTGCCTGTTGTTAAATAATTTATTCTTGAATTTTGAAGGTCGAAAGGTGTGTATGGAGAGCCACCAGCTAATCTATACTTGGCTCCAACTTCCCATCCTCTCTTAAATTTATACCCCATTATAGCCGATAATAGATGTCTATTATCCCACGCTGTAGAAATTAGTTTTCCATCACGACCTGAGAATTTGCTGTTAAAGAAAGTATAGGATACTGTTGCATAGAAATTCTTTGTTAATTTTTGTTGGAAGAAAACTTCAAAACCCAATGATTGTCCTTTGCCTGTGCTTTCAACTGCTTCATTTCCTAAAACATTAAAATCAGCTCCCTGGTTGGCAAGTGAAATTCCATCTCTTACTGAAACCGGGTAATTGCTATAATATTTTGCAAATCCTTCCAATGTAATACGTGTATTACTTGCAGGTAAGAATTCCAATCCACCCACAATATGGTTTGAGGCAATATATTTATTGTTCTTGTTAACCAATTCACCATTGTTGTTTTTAAATCCTAATGCTGTATAGGTTGGCATTTTGAAATACCTTCCTGTTGTAAAATTCAGGTTCCATTTTTCTGTTAATGCATAGCTAAATGAAACTCTTGGTGAAAGTGTTTCTAAAGGATTCAATCCATCATTGGTGAAGGTGTTCATATCGAACCTTAAACCCGCATTGATACTCAATCTGTCGTTTAGTACTTTTCCTGATGTTTCAGCAAATGCACCCATTTTAAAGAATTCAACAGCAGTATTAAAGTTGATGAAAACTGGAGGTGCAATTTGATTACCTAAACTATCATAAAAGCCATTATTGATTTTGGTGAAAGTAGTATTGTTATACTTCACATATTGTAACATTCCACCATAAGCATATTTCCATTTTCCTTTAAACTGATTTACGTCTAATCTCAATTTATTTTCAATTTCTTGAGAACGGATTTTTAATGTTCTTTTTGATTCATCATTATCCTGCCCATCCTGAAATCTATCTAATGCATTGTTAAACATATTTCTGCTTGCAGATAAATTATAGTAACCATTTTTGATTCTTCTTTTCAATAATGCCCCCATGGTATAATTCCACTGGTTAATGTTTGGACTAGAACGAATGGCATATTCTTTATCGGGGGTTGATTCCCTAGGAACAGCAAACTTGAAATTATCTATAGCACCTACACCTAGAGTTGTTAAGCTCGTTTTTTCGTTTATGGTTGTTGTTGTTTTGTATTGAAAATCCCAATAGTTTGGTCTGATTGGAATATCTAAAGCTGTAAACAAAAACTGCAAATAACTGCGTCTTGCTGATGCTAAGAATGTTGTCTTTTTGGTTAAAGGTCCATCCATAGTTAATCCAAATTCAGAACCTGATAACCTTACATTTCCTTGTAATCTTTCAGTATTTCCATTTTTTTGTTTGAAGGTAAATACGCTTGAAAGTGGATTGTCGTAACGAGCACCAAAACTACTTGAGCTTAAAGTTACATCTTCAATAAAACTCACATTTAAAATACCTTGTGGACCACCTGAACTTCCTTGGGTAGAAAAATGGTTAATTACAGGAATTTCGATTCCATCTAAATAAAAAACATTTTCATTTGGTGCTCCACCTCTTATGATAATATCGTTTCTGAAACTGGCTCCACCAGTATTACCTCCAACTCCAGGTAAAGCTTGGATAACTCTTGATATATCAAAATTTCCTCCTGGATTACTTCTGATTTCTTCGGCAGTCAAATTCTGGATTGACAAAGGAGTTTCAGTTCTTTTGACAAAAGGTTTAGATTTCACCACCACTTCTTTTAGGTTTTTGTTTTCCGATTCGAGTTCTACCGAAAAGGTTTGAATATTACCTGTTGTGATTACAACATTATAAATTGTTTTTGGTAAATAACCTACATACTGAATTTTGATATTGTAGGATTTTGGGGCAATTCCTGAGAGTTTGAATTTTCCTTCAGCATCTGTTAAAATGCCCAATTGCGTATTTTCTAAACTTATACTAGCCCCAATTAACATTTCTTGGGTGTTTTTGTCTTTTACAGTTCCTGAAATGCTTCCTGTTTTTTCTTGTGAGAATGCGCTTAAACTAATAGTTAGCAGTATGGTAATACTAAATAAAAATTGCTTCATTGGTATGTTTTTGTATTAAATATGATGCAAATAAATACTAAAACGTACTTTTATGCAAGAAAATAATCATGTTTTCGTACTAAATAAGTATTTTTGTGTGCTAATTGTTTTAAAAATGGACAAATTTCAATTGATGAAGGACCTGATGTATAAACTTGATTTATACGAAATGGGCGGAAATTCTGCTTCATCAGGAATTTCTGATTTTGCTACTTGGCTTAAAGAAAATGTTGAACTGGAACAAAAAATCCCAACAGCTAGAAAATTAAATGGAGAGCTTCCATTTGAAGGGAATGTAAATAGACAAGAGCCAGCAGAAGTTGAAATAACTAGACTGATTGTTTTTATGTATCGTTATGCCAAAACATATATCAAACAAGCTTTAGAAGGAAGTGAAATTCAAACAGCAGATGAATTTGCTTACCTAGCTTCATTAGTAACTAGAACTGGAATGGGAAAAAGTGAATTGATTCAATTAAACATTCAGGAAAAAACAACAGGCATGGAAATTTTAAAGAGATTGCTCTCCATGGAATTGATTTTCCAATACGATAATCCAGAGGATAAAAGAAGCAAATGTGTTGCTATTACAGATAAAGGTCGTGCTGCATTTTTTTCTTCAGTTGGAAAAATGCAACAAGTATCAATGCTTGTAGGTGGCGATTTAAATGAAGAAGAAAAGAAAACCTTGTTGTTTGCTTTAAGAAAATTAGATCATTTTCATCATGAAATTTTCACAGAAGGAAAACAAAAAGAAGTTTTAGCTGCTATCAAATAAAAAGGGCACATGAAAGTAATTGTGATAGGCGCAGGAATTGCAGGTTTGGCTGCTTCTTTAAGATTAGCTTCTAAAGGATATGAAGTTCAAGTTTATGAAGCTAATGCTTATCCCGGTGGAAAATTATCGGAGTTTAAACTAGGCAATTATCGCTTTGATGCTGGTCCTTCTCTGTTTACTTTGCCTCATTTGGTTGAAGATTTATTAGTGGCAGCAGGTAAAAATCCTAAAGAAACATTTTCTTATATCAAATTAGAAAAAACCTGTAATTACTTTTATGAAGATGGTACTCGTTTCTCGGCTTATGCAGATATTAATCAGTTTGAAAAGGAATTAAAGTATAAACTTGGCTTAGATTCAAACGAGTTAAGAAACTACTTAAAGAAAGCAGAATTCAAATACCAAAAAACTGCAGGTTTATTTGTTGAAGATACGCTTCACCGTTTTTCACATTATAAATTAGGTGAAACTTTAGCGGGCATTTTAGCAATGCCGAAACTCGATTTATTTAATTCAATGAATGACATTAATGAGAGGAGTTTTGCTTCTAAACATTTGGTGCAGTATTTCAACAGATTTGCTACTTACAATGGCTCAAGTCCTTATTTAGCTCCGGGATTATTAAACATGATTCCGCATTTGGAACACAATATTGGTTCCTTTTTTCCTGTAAAGGGAATGTATCATATCACCCAAACTATTTACGAAACTTGTTTAGAAAAAGGAGTTAAATTCCATTTTAATAATAGGGTTGATGAAATTTTGGTTTCAGATAAAAAATTAAAAGGAATACGAATAGGAGAGAGGGAAATTCCTTCCGACTTAGTGGTTTCAAACATGGATGTATTTCCACTTTATAGAAAACTATTAAAGAAAGAAAAACAACCAGAGAAAATTCTTCAACAAGAGAAGTCGTCTTCAGCCTTGATATTTTATTGGGGCATCAAAAAATCATTTCCTGAATTGAGTCTTCATAATATCTTTTTTGCAGAAGATTATAAGAAGGAATTTGATACGATATTCAATCAGAAAAGCATTGATTCTGACCCAACTGTTTATATCAATATTACTTCGAAATATAAACCCGATGATGCTCCTGTAAACAGCGAAAACTGGTTTGTGATGATTAATGTTCCTTTTAATGATGGTTCTCAAAATTGGGATGAATTAATTAAATCAGCTAAAGAAAATATCATCAAAAAACTCAATAGAATTTTGAATATAAAACTCGAAGATTTAATTGAAGAAGAAGATGTTTTAGACCCGCGATTAATAGAAAAAAAGACATCTAGTTATGGAGGTGCTTTGTATGGAAACGCCAGTAATAACAGGTATGCAGCCTTTCTTCGACACAAGAACTTTTCATCTGATATTAAAGGTTTTTATTTATGTGGAGGAAGCGTTCATCCTGGTGGAGGAATTCCTTTGTGTTTAAATTCAGGTAAGATTGTTGCTGAATTGATTGAAGAAGATTTTGGAACTATTTCTTAGAAAGATGTTTGTTGATTTTATATACCAGGTAAACAGAATAACTGTAATCAAATATATCTGCTTGTAAATCGTAAACTGGTTCAAATCTAATTGAGGCCATAACATCACTTTTCATCAATGCTTTTTCATACATCAATCTTAGAAAGAACAACTTTCTATCTGTTTGATAAGTGCTTGCATTTTCTATAGATTGAGATGAATAAATAGGTGTACCAATAGGGACTAGAAAATCAGAACCCGAAAAGATAGTTCCAGAAACTGTTATATGTTTCTTTTTAAATCCTAAATTAGAGAAAATTGCCCATCCTTTACTCGATGGCCATATTCCAGTTTTATCAGGCTCTGAGTAAAACAAATAATTGAAGTCGAAGAAACCTTTTGTAGTTACATTTCCTTGTTCGAATCTTAATCCCAGAGCACTATTCCACCTCATGGTTACTGGGTCGGAATTACTACCAATCTGACCACCATGATGTTTGCCAATTACCTGCACATCAGGCATAATTTTATAAGAGGAATTTTTGTTAAGCAGGTTTCTTTTTGCATGAAAACCAAACACAAATTTTTCCTGCTCATTTGAATTTCTATTGATATACCTATTCCAATCAATAAATAAGTCAACAAAGGTTTGTTGGTCCTTGAATTTAAATTGTAAACCTTCTTCGTTTCTTCTTTCAATAAAACGATTGATATCAAATATGGGTTCATGAAAACCATGACTCAGCGCGCCTTCCAGCGTTCCCATAATCATGCTGAATCCTTTTTTCTGTGCCTTTAAACTAAATACAGGTTGCAATTCAGTAAAGACTTCAGGTGAACCAAAATCTCTTCTTACATAAACACCTGCTTCTAGTTTTACATGAGAATTAACCTGATAAGCTAAACCTGGTTGAAACTGATATCCTAACAAGGTTCTTCCTAGTTCTATTTCATTAAAATATTCAGTATTTCTGAAATAAGTATTGGTCTTTAAAAGGAAGGAGAATTTGCCAGAATCACTTTCTTGAACTTCGATTTTATCTGATAAAACCTCATTATTAATTTGCGCTTGTAAGTTTCCTAACAAGCACAAACCAACTAAAATCAAAATCCAATTTTTCATGAATGAATTATAAATCCATGGCTTTTGAAACCAACTCAGCCACATCTAGAACTTGAACTTCTTGTTCCTTGTTGTGGTGTTTAATACCATCACGTAACATGGTCATACAAAACGGACAAGCTGCTGCAACAACACCTGCTTGAGTCTCCAGCATGTCATCAGCTCTTTCAAGATTTACTTCTTTGTTACCGTTTTCAGCTTCTTTAAACATTTGAGCACCACCAGCACCACAGCACAAACCATTGGCTTTACTACGTTTCATTTCAACCAAAGCAGCATCTAATTTTTGTATTACTTCACGAGGAGCTTCATACACACCATTTGCTCTTCCTAAATAACAACTATCGTGATAAGTAATTTTTTGTCCTTTGAAAGCACCACCTTGAATGCTGATTTTTCCAGCTTCAAGTAATTCGTTGATAAGCGAAGTATGGTGAACAACTTCATAACTACCGCCTAAAGCCGGGTATTCGTTTTTAAGGGTATTGAAGCAATGCGGACAAGCGGTAACAATTTTTTTCACCTCATAAGCATTCATTGTGGTGATGTTTTGCATCGCCATCATTTGGAAAAGAAATTCATTTCCAGCTCTTTTTGCAGGATCACCAGTGCAGGCTTCTTCTGTTCCAAGAATGGCAAATTTTAAACCCGCATGGTGTAATATTTTGGCAACAGCTTTGGTTATTTTTTGTGCTCTTTCATCAAAACTTCCGGCACAACCTACCCAGAATAAAATCTCGGCAGTTTCGCCATTGGCAGCCAATTCGGCTAATGTTCTTACTTTAAATTCACTCATTTTATTGGAATCTGTTTAGCAAATTACTTTCAAATATATTTTATAAAACTCTTTTTATTTTTTGTTGATGGCATAACCAGCACCCGACCTGTTTTTACCTTCAAAATATTGTTGTACTCCGTTTACTTTAAAGCTGATATTTTCATTGTGGTAGCAATCGCAACATCCGCCTCCAAAATCACCTTTTATTGCAATATCACTGATGAGTAAATTTACATTTCCTGTTTGATTAATAACTCTGTAAGTGCAAGTATCTTGGTAAGTTTTTACCTGTGAAGCGATGTAATTATTGATGCTAAAATAGTGTTCATAATAATAAGCACCTAACCTACTTGTATCAATAGCCTGTCCAGATTTATTGTATTTAATAAAGATGGCATTTTCAATTTCACTTCTTTTAAACCCTGAAGTATTGGTAGAATCCATATTAAATATCAGTCCAATTGAAGCATCCATATCATCGAAACAATCGCAAATTATACCATAGCAGCATGAACTTAGCTGCATTATAAACGCAATGTAAATAAGAACTGAAATGCTTTTTATTTTTATCATTTTGTTTGATTAAATCTACACCACTTGATGTTGCAGGAAATATGCAACAAGTATACCATGTTGCAGGATTTCTGCAACATGTTTTAAACTTCTTGTGTCCAGTTGGCTCTGTCCATAGGACTAAATTGCCAAGGCGCTTGGTTGTTTTCTAAGTTATTGAACATGCTATTCAAAGAAGCAGGAGCAGAAGACTGTTCCATCACTTTGAATCTTCTCATTTCCACAATAATCTCCATTGGGTTGATGTTTACCGGACAAGCTTCTACACAAGCATTACATGTATTACAAGCCCATAATTCTTCTTCGCTGATGAGCGTATGAAGGTTTTTTCCATCATCAACAAAACTTCCGTTTTTATCAATGTTTTTACCTACTTCCTCTAAACGGTCGCGGGTATCCATCATAATTTTTCTTGGAGAAAGTAATTTGCCTGTTTGGTTCTGCGGACAAGAACTTGTGCACCTACCACACTCTGTGCAGCTATAAGCATCCATCAAGTTTTTCCAAGTAAGGTCTTGTACATCTTTTACTCCAAAACTTGTTGGAGGCTCGTATCCCTCAGGAACTTGTGCAGATGGGTCTAACATCAATTTCACTTCCTGTGTTACAGAAGCCATATTGTTGAGTTCACCTTTTGCTTTTAGGTTTGAATAATAAGTATTAGGGAAAGCAAGAATTACATGGAAATGTTTACTGAAAGGCAAATAGTTCATAAAAGCAAAAATGCCAAGGATATGAAACCACCAGAAAACTCTTTCCATAATAATTAACGATTCAGTGCTCCAAGATTGAAAGAACGGAACCAAGAACTGAGAAATAGGGAATGAGCCCGCATTCACAAAATGTTCTGCACCGCGTAATTGAAGAATTTGATCACAAGCATTCATTTTTAATAATGCGGCCATCAAAACAATTTCTACTATTAAAATGGTAGCAGCATCACGGGTTGGAAATCCTGTCATTTCAACACCCGAAAAACGTTTGATTTTTACAATAAAACGGCGACTTAAGAAAACTACACAAGCAACAAAAACGCCAAAAGCCAGAATTTCGAAGAAGCCAATAGCTAAATTATATACCGAACCTAGGAAAGAAAAAGCACGATGCGTGCCAAAAATTCCATCAACAAAAATTTCTAGAACCTCAATATTTATTAAAATAAAACCAATATAAATGATAAAATGAAAGAAAGCAGGAACAGGACGAACCGTCATTTTGGTCTGTCCAAATGCCACTTTTAGCATGGTTTTTAAGCGTTCAGAAGGATTGTCACTTCTGTCTATATCTTTGCCTAACAAGATATTACGACGAATTTTGCCTAGGTTTTTGGCAAAGAAAAAAACGGAAACTCCGCTTACTAAAAGGAATAGTATTTGTTGCAGCATAGTTGAAACTTAACAAACAAAATAACAAATTGTGCTGAACCTGAGCAAATAGATAAAAAAATTTGCAAATAATATTTAAAAGCTTACCTTCGCATTCCCTTATGGGAAAAGATGGTGCGGTAGCTCAGTCGGTAGAGCAAAAGACTGAAAATCTTTGTGTCGGGGGTTCGATTCCCTCCCACACCACATTAAAAACAACATAAAGCCCTGAATATTAAGTTATTTAGGGCTTTTTTGTTTATGCTTACTGAAACAATACTGAAATTATTTTCTATTTTAGTTCACTAATTTATCAGTTAACCAATCTGGAAAAAGTGGCTGCTCTGTAAATTTAAGTTCATTCTGGGCTTTATCTGTCATCCCTAATTTGTTTTTAGCATAAAATATCCCTTTGCACTCATTTGCAACTATATCAATTGCCAAAGCTTTGAATATAGCTTCAATGTTTTTTATAGTGTCTAATTTGGTTAAATCTTCACTTTTAAGCCAATTGTAATATGTAGCCCTGCAAATAGTTGGCTTTTGTTGCAAAGGAATCCAGATTCTTAAGAAATAGTCAATAGTTGGGATTTTCCTATCTGAAATAAAAACAATCTTACCAGAAGAGGTTTGAATGTCTTTTTTGTGGTTTAAACAATCTTGAATATAATTGAAAGCAAGACTTTCCAATTCATCAGGGTTTAATTTTGATTTGTTTGCCATTTCACCCCCTTATTAATTCATCCAGAATGTCATCCCCTCCAATATTTGAACTTATATTCAATGCTTTTCTTGAAAGTGGATTCAATCCAAGAGCTTTAGCACATGAATTCACATTCTTAAAAGATTGATTTCTTATTTTGTAATATGGATTTATATATCTGATTCCATTTGATGAGGTTAAATAATAGCCCTCTTTTTTAAGCATTTCATCAGTTTCTAAAAAGCATTCAAGTTCATTTGCATAAATTGATATTAGTGCCTTATCCACTTCATTAAATACCTCTTTATCATTCAAGAATTTAATAATCTTGTTTTCATTTTCAATTTGTCTATCTGTTTTTTTCATTTTTAACCCCCTATATTTTTTTTTGATGTTTGTATGAACAAAAGGGAAGCACTGGTTACTTTCATACCACACAATAAAAAGACCTCCCTTATGGGTTTGGGTAAGATTTCTTACCTACCTTATTTGTTTGCTTTCTAAGATTTCACTTAAATCAAACCTACTACTTTCAAATGTTTTCATTTTCTTAAATCCCTCTTTTATAAACCTCTTTCTTGCTTTCTTATCTTCCTTATTCAATGTGCTTTCAGGAATTGAATTTATTTTATCAATCATCAAGCTTTCTGCATCAAATTGGTGTAACATACCCAATTCATAAAGCATTAAGAATGCAATACCTCCAGAGCTTAAATCTTTTTTATTTGTTGGTGTTTTCACTATACCAGTTTTCATAATACTTCTATAAAGGTTTATTAAGTCATTCTTACAAGTTTGAAGGAATTCAGGCTTTAGAATATCATTCACCATTAAGCCACCCATCAAGAAATGTTTTTCAGGGCTTTTATAGTGAGCTTCAATCTTTAGATAATGGTTATTCCTATCATATTCATTTAAACCCCTTAAACTTGCTTTAATTGCATCAGCTGCTTTATATCTTAAGTTTTCTTGAAAGTCATAAAGCTTTATTTTTAATATCTCATTTTTATATTCTTTCCCTGAAATGTTTTTGTGATTTGATGCAAGGTAAGTTTGAAAGGGCTTTCCTTTTATTGTTAAATGGTTTGATAAATATTCATGAGGTGTATCATCTAATTGAAGTACTGAGCCAAATTCAAAAGACTTTATTTTTGCATCAAATAAATTTAAGTCAATAATATTGGAAGTATGTTTTATTGCTTCCTTCATTTCATCAACTGAAAATGTGAAATTGTGACCTTGCCAATAGTAAGGAAAGTTTGCTTTTGCTTTAATAATTTGAGATTCTTCATGCACATTAAATAGAATTTTATTGATTCCTTTTAGTTCATAAATATCCCATCCAGTAGAATAAGAGCCAATTTTTTTAAGTGTCTTTAAATTTGGCTTATCTTTGCCATACCTTTTGATTATCTCAGTAAAATCAACTTGCATAATCAATCTCTTTAAGCAATAGCCCTATAAGGGCTTTTGTTTTTTATGTAAGCTTCCATGTATTCACAAACTGCTTCCAAATATTGAGGCTTTGCCAATCCCCTGAAATGATGAATTTCAAAGTCATATTTGCACCCATTGGAAGAATAGATAATTAACAAATCATAAATATTAAACCTTTCATTTATTTCACCCCATCCCTCAAACATTGGAAAGTCTTTTATTGACATAATCTTTGTATGGATTTTTCTATTATCCATGTCATAATAAAGCCCTGATTCAGTTTTCTTATAGCTTCCTTGAATTTGATATGTAGCTGGTCTTGTTCCTTGTCTTCCAGTATAGTTTGAAAATGAAATTCTTTCTGGAAGGATTTCTTTTTCTCCAGTAACAAAATAAAAGCTTGTTTTAGTTCCCTCTTTTAGTGCATAGGTTGCCACCTTGTGACATACTCTAATAAAATCCTTATTAATCATTCTCTTTACTTATGATTAAGCAGATTTTTTAATATAATGCTGATTAAGGAAAGCATCTAAATCAACTCTTTTAACCCAAATTTTTGAGCCAAATTGAATATAAGGAATGTAACCTTTATCCCTATAAGTTTGCCATGTCTTAACACTAATCCCTAATAAGTGAGGGATTTTTTTTGATTCAATGTAACTGGAAGCAAAATCATCTTCATTCTTTTTAGAAAGAGATTCTTTCATTTCTTTAAGTTCATTTCTCCAGTTTATTAATTCTGATTCTGGAAGCATAATAAAATTCATTTCATTGGCTTTTACATTTTGCCAAATGCTTCCATCAGCTTGATGGGAATTCACTTTGTTTTTACTTGTTTGCTTCATTTTATATTTAATTGATATTTTTGATTCAAAATTCATCAACTAAATAAGTAACTACAACACCAAGTTATTCACAATGGTCTGAATATCAGATTCAAATAATATATACGAAATGAATATTTATTTATATTTTTATTCACATATTCATTCTCAATCATGCATGAATATTGACATTTAAAATGTGAATTTAAAAGCTAATTTTACTTAAAAATAAATTTAAATAAGTAAGAAATCATCCCCTTTTTTTATACATAAAAGAGAATAATTAGAATTCCATTGCACTATTGTGTGCTTCATTTGAAGCTTTATTGTCAAATCCTGCTAAATACCTTTGAGTAATTTTGATGTCTGAATGTCCTAATAGATTCATGATGTCATAAATAGAAACTTTCTTTTCTCTTAGTATATCTGCATAGGAATGCCTACTAATATGTGAAGTAAGATTTATTTCTATTTCTGCAATATCTGCAAGGTCTTTTAAGTTTCTATTTATTAAAGCTGCTTTACTTTGTTTGAGCTTGTAAAGGTTTTCAGGGCTTAATTTTAAAGCACTTTCATCCAAGATAGGAAAGATATATTTCTTATTGCTTTTATAGTGTTCTAAGATTTTTAAAGCTTTTTCAATTAACTCAATTTTGGTAGTATTATTAGTTTTACCCATGATATAATTTAGCTCTTTTCCTTTGATATTTGACCACTTCAAAGAAATAAGGTCACTTATTCTCATGCCTGCTGAATAGAATGAAAATAGAAAGAAATTTCTTGTATGCCATATTTTGGAATTTGGTTCTAATTCTAAACTTTCAAGCTTTTTTATATCTTCAATAGTTAGCCTTGATTTATTCCCTTTTATTTCTTTCAATGGGTTTGATAAAAAAGGATTTTTTCCCTCATACTTATCAAGTTTATAAGCTTTGTATAAGACAGTCCTTATAGCTCTTAAGTTTGAAATAATAGAGTTTTGATTTAACCCTTTTTTAGATAGGTATGTTTCATATTTGTCTATAAAACTACTTGTAACTTCACTAAATAGAATATCCTTTTGATAAGCTTCTAAATTGTTATATTTTGATAATAAGTGTTTATAGTATCCTATTGAATTTTTGTGCTGTGTATCATCAACAAAGCTTTTATAGAAAGCTGTAAAGCTTGAAGCATTATTGTTTTTGTATTCTGAAATTATTCCCTTTGGGTTTGCTAAATGGTTAAGCTTTTCAAGTTTAGCTTTTGATGATTCAAGCTTTTTAATAGTTTTATCAATCTCATTATTTAGATATTGACTATTAGGTGATTTTTTTATCCATGCACCATATTTAGCATGAGGTTGTTTTATGTGCTTAGCTTTATCAGACTCTTGTGAATTTTTTTTGATTCTTTCTTTTTTAGCTTTTGGGCTTTCATAAGCTGCCCAGTCTTTTTCATTTATATAAACTCCAGTTGAAACCCTTTTTATCTTTCTATTTTCTGTTAATCTAATCAATACAAGATAAGTTCCATCAGCTTTAGGCTTATTATTCAATTCTGGTTTATAAGTAGTAGTCATTTTTTTTTGTTTCTTCAAAAGTAGTTTTTTATGTCACTTACTGAAACTATACTGAAACAAAAAATTCATTCAATTACATTTGATTTCTTTCTATTGATTTGTTTAAACCCTTATAAATACTATATTTATTGAGTATTAAAGGAATTTGAATATAATGAAATATGGATATTCTGTTCCCTCCCACACCACGTTAAACCCTTGTAAACACTACGTTTCCGAGGGTTTTTTTATTTCTGGGGGCGGAATGGGGGACTGTTTTTAGTTTTTTTATAGAAAAGAATATAAACAAATACTAAAATAGCTTTAATAAGTTGGATGTTTAAATCATAAGGTTTTTAAAAAGACCTCTGCTTTTCTTGCTTTCTTTTTACCAGTCCTAATTAATTTCATTTCTTCTACTGCATCTTTTATTTCTGTTAATAGTAATGCCTTTTCATTTGTGATTACCGTGGCATTAACAGAGGAAAGACTGTTTAAAACCTCCATTAATGAAGAGGCTTTGTTATCAGGAATATCTAATAGTATTTTCATTGTGGTGCTTATAATTTGGCTATAAAATGGAATTTTATTCTCCTAAATTAACACATTTTCAAAACCCTTCAGAATGAAAGTTCCGGAGGGTTTTTTGTTTTATGATATTGGG
This sequence comes from Bacteroidia bacterium, assembly GCA_051861545.1. GTDB lineage: Bacteria > Bacteroidota > Bacteroidia > UKL13-3 > UKL13-3 > CAISCU01. The sequence continues at coordinate 114,264 of JBIMKP010000005.1, forward strand.
CAAATAAACCAGTTTAGGGCCAGCTGAAAAAGACAGAAACAAGTCAGATTTTAGACGCTGCCAAATTAGATGTATATTAAATACCTCAATTTGGCAGCAACGACAAAGATGACTTTGTTTCTGTCTTTATGTAATTTGAAAACTCATTTTACTTGATGCTAAGATTTTTAAGCAATTACTCTTAAAATCTAACATTTAAATTATTAAAACAAAGTCTAATTGATTGATAAAAAGTCTAAATAAAGATTTTCAGCAGGCCCTAGTTTAAGTATTATTAACTCAATCTACCTTCAACATCTTTTTATTAAGAATGAGGTTTTTATTATCATCTAATAAATGTAGAAAATAAAGTCCTTGCGACAAGTTATTTACATTTAGATGAGCACTGCCTGTAAACTCGTATTCTATGCATTTTTTACCTTGTAAATTATAAACACTGGCATAATATTTTTTACCAAAAGGGAGTTCAATACTTATTTTATCAGTAAATGGATTGGGGTAAATTTCTAATTCTGGATAATTTGTTTGGGTTTCAATATCTCCATTTAAATTTGTTCTAAATACATAGGTTCTGTATTTCCTTTCATTCTTTTCATTCCTTTCAACTCTTCTTCCGGAACCATAATAGCCGCCAAATTTAGAAGCACCTATGCTTTGAATTTGTACCCCTTCTTTAAACGGTTTCTCCCACTCTACTTGCAAATTGCTGTCTAATTTTAGTAAAGTATATTCTGCAAGTATAAAACCATTATCAGGAGTGCTTGAAATTGTATTAAAATTACCATTGATTTTAGTCAAACTAACTGAATCTCCATACTCATTGAATTTATAAATAAAAGTACCATTTAATTCCGAAGGTGAAGCTGATACATCAACTAGCATGTAATATGAATTATTTTTTTCTACCATGTCTATGTATTTACAATCATATAAACGTTTTCCATTTTTCCTACCCCAAAAATTTGCTTTAATGATGTTTCCAAGAGTGTCAATACTTAAGCTTGTTAAGTATCCAAGCCCATGTTGTGAACAGAATGCCAAAATCTCTGAATTATTTTGGTTCAAGAACGTTTTTCTCACCTGGCTATTCCAGCCATAATTAAATTCAAACTTACCTAAGGTATCACCATTCATTGAACGATATTCAACTACCGGATTCATTTGAGTTCCCTGTGGATGATAAAAAAATCTATACCCACCGGTTACTATTTTTCCGTTTAATAACCTATTACACACATTCTGTGTGAGATAAGTGTTGGTATAAATAACCTTTTCTAATTTAAATTTTCCATCAGCACTTATTTGATACAAATTATTTCTTTGTGGAAATGGAAGTCCTGGCCCAATCATAAAAAAGGTATTATATTCATCGAAACTGACAATATTGTCTATATAATCTCCTCCTTGAATTTTTGGACTTACCATCCAAATAAGTTTGCCATAATTATTAAATTTATAAATACAATTGTTCCACTGCTTTGGTCCAGCCAATATTAACTCTCCATTATTCGATTCGATAATTTTAGTTAAAGGAATTTCATTTAATCCTTCTTCTTGATTTGATTCCCACTCAAAGGATTGTGCCTTACCATAAAATGATAAGGCACAAAGCTCAAGGCTTATAAGAATTAATATAAATTTTATTTTATTGAACATTTTACTCAATTAGTAATTTAAAGTTAAGGTTTTCTCTAGAAAACACGGTTAACTCATTGTTATTAATAATTTCTTTCTGAAGAAATTCTTTGCTTAAAAAATTTAGTTTTATCACTGCTTAATTATTTTTTGGATGAAATATTCGTCCTCATTTTTAATCAAAACAAAATATATTCCAGGGGGAAAATCTGAAATATCTAATTGGTCATTTTTATATTGATATTTCATTTTGTTTCCCGAAACATTAAAAATCGAAATTTGATTCAGGTCAAAGTAATAATGCTCCAAATCAAGATTTAATAAGCTGGTTGTAGGATTGGGATACAAAAATGTTTCTCTTTTATATTTTAATTCGTCAATTCCAATAGGCTTATAATTTTCAGGCGCAAAGTAAAATGAGTGATACTTTTCAATACAATTTCCTTGTTTATACATAGTAAAATGAAACAATACGGATTGTGGTAAAGCATCATAACTTTTATTATCCATATAAAAAGTAGACTTCACAAAGAAAGAATCATTAAATTTTAAAATCTCAATTTTTGGGTCTTTTTCAAATGGAATTTTTGTTTTTAGATTAACATTTAACAAATCAATGTTTTTGGCATCAAAATACAAATCGTATTGAAGTGTATCTCCTGGTTTAAGCCTACTATTAAATATTCCAGCAACATCTATTTTTAATGAATCTTGAAAACTCATGATATTAGGAGTATTTCTGTTACGAACACTTAAAATAATAAAATGGATGTTACTTAAACTACCTGATTCATGAAACTCTCTTACTTCAATTATAAAAAGAAATAAACCGGTATCAGGGAGTTGCTTGATTAAAACATCCCCAGTTTCGGAATTTATAGATATACTATTGGGAGGAATGCTAGAAAACTTTGAGTTAAGTGAATAGTGTAAACTATCTATAAATTCAGTTTCAATCGGAAGAGAAAATCGTATACCTGGATAAAAATCTATCAAGCCATTTTGAAGCAATTTGTAAGATACATCTAATGATGTAAGAGCAGATAACTTGATGACAGACTCTAAAAAAAATTGAGTATTTACATTTGCATTTTTTCCAAAAAATAATGTATTGGTGTCTATTGTTACATTTAAAATGAAAGTACCACAATAGAAATATTGGTAAATTGTATCATAAGTACACTTCCATAGTCCATCGCATAATAATTCTGCATTGCCCAATTTTACGTACGCAGATTTTGAATCACCAAATTTAAAAAGAACTGAATCAGGGATATTATCATCTTCAAAAAAGATAACTGCATCGAACTGATAATCTGTTAAAGTTAAACCTCCTGGACAAATAGAATTGGTTAATTTTTCATGATTGATATAACCTCCAAGTGGAGTAAAAGCCAAACTTTGAAAACTTGTCAAGCATAATAAATATAACAAAAATGATTGATAAGATTTTCTTATAGTTTTATTACTTTTTCGCATAACAATGAATTTTCTGTTTCAACTTTAATTAAATATAACTAGTGGAATTTATAAATAATGAAACACAAGGATTTTAAGTTTTTTTTTACAAAGTAGATTCTCTTTTCAAGAAATCTTAAACTTGTTATCATTTAAAAATACAAATTAAATTATTTCAACTATCAGGAGTTTTAATATCAATCTAACTTCAACATCTTTTTATTTAGAATGAGGTTTTTATTATCATCTAATAAATGCAGAAAATAAAGTCCTTGCGATAAGTTATTTACAATTAGATGAGCACTGCCTTAGAATGAGTAAATCTTATTTCCTTCTTTTTATTTTTATTGGTTTTGTTAGAAAAAATTTCAATTTTTTCTAACAAAAAGTTTAACAAGAGTTTCTACCTAAATTTTTTACTTTAAGAATAAATATTTAATGCTTTCATCATTTTAAACATTCTCAAAACCCTTCAGAATATTACTTCCAAAGGGTTTTTTGTTTTAGTCTTTTATTACATGTTTATTCTGTAATTGATACCAAGGATAGAGGTTCATTTCTCGTTTTTTGAATATTATCCAGCGTTGGGTTCTATCTTCATATTGTCCGCTGAATCCCTTAAACTTTCCATGCTTTAATTCGGATACCGACATAAACGGAGTTAGAATCGTGTCTTTTCTGTTTTCATTATTTACAAGAAGAAATCTGATTTGGGGAGGTTTGCTCATGTTCATTACCCGAATACTCATTTTATTGGCAGAGATTTTCTTTTTAAACGACCAGTAAAAACGCGGACAATCATTATACATATCAATCCTTTTTAAAGTATATCCACTAACTTTTGATTCTATAAGAGTTGTTTTCGTATCTAATGGAGGTTTTACTATAAAATCTAGGTTCATTTTTGCACATTTGGTTGCCACAATTTCATAGTAACTAGTACCATTCCTATTCACAATTTTAATCTTAATTCCATTTACAGGTGACCAGGTTCTTCCATTCTGGCCATCACTCGAATTAAAAAAGGACATTCGTTTTGCATCTGCACAACTATCAGTTATTGGAATATATATTGTAACAGGCTTATTGAAATTACAATTTCCACTTTTACTTCTTATGCTTATCATACCACCAGAAACCAATTGATTCTCATTATTACCCATAGTTTGTAGGCTTTGGGCCATGATGTCTTCAATACTCAAGGCTTCAATAATCTCCAAATCACTACTGTCATTCAAATCACAAATGCTTCCTTTTAGAATGGTCCCATTTTTTAATACAAGCAAAGTATCACCCATTTTACAAGTATCTTTTGGTGCAGGTAAAGGTTTGGGAATTGGTTTAAAAACCACAACAATTTCAACCCTGCGATTGCGGCTTTTTAAGTTTTCTGATGCGGAGTCTCTTCCTGCCATGTTTTCGCCGTAATAACTTCTTTTAATTATTTTTTCATTGATTCCCGTTTCTTCAAACAAACCTTGCACAGTGGCAACTCGCCTATCAGAAAGTTTGATATTGTAAAGACTATCTGCGTCGCTATCTGTAAACCCTCTTAGAAAAACAGATTTAACTTGTTCAATATTTAAAGTATCCAGAAAATCGTTGATACGTTTACTTTCATTATCATTTAGCTCATGTTTTGCAGAGCTAAAATAGACACTCCATCTGATGAAACTTTCTTTCTCTTTAGTTTGATCTTGAACTTGAGCCCAAACATCAAAGGAATTTAGAAGCACTGTTAAAAGAATAAGAATGTTTTTCATAGAGTAGTAATTAAGGATGAAACAAAGACTTCAAATTTGATTAAAAATTCTGATACTAAAGGAGCAAATCCTTTAAGCTTTGTTTTTTAACGGATAAAAGTAGAGTTTAAGTATTTTTTAATTTATTTTGAGATAAATCAAAGGGGATATATCTTCATGAAAGCAATTTTACCAGAGGAATCTTATCTTGTTTATATTTAAACTATAAACAGGTACTTTACAATAAATGAGCTAAAAGATTTTAATAATTTAGAATGAAAACAGTAGTATTCATAGTAGTTTTATTTACTTCAAATTTTTGTTATTGTCAGCTTAGTTTTGATGCTGATTGGATCAAAATTAAGTTTATAAAACAATGGAAAAAAAGTGATGTAGCTTATCAGAAACTAATGCTTAAAGATTATGTTTTTGATTTCGCATGGCGTACAAATAAAAAAAATGAAATACATAATTTATGTTCAAGGAGCAAATCTGAAACGCTTTTTTCTATAAGTGAGGTAGTTGATGTAACTAATTATTTTGTGCAATATTTTGTTAAATCAAACCCCCAAAATGATTCTCTTCATTATTGTGTATTTAAGTTTTTAGATGCTCATCAAACATTACTTACATTCGACCAAAAAACACAAGTTTATGATTGGATTTATTCTACTTATCTTGAAAATCGAAATAGTAGAAGACAGATCTTATCTGAAATTGAACTAAAACGACTTATAACAGTTATTCAATTGCTTTTTCATGAAAAATTTGTCTCGTGGGCTAAAGTGGCAGTTGAAAAGGAATATCCAAACCTAAAATTTGAGGATTTGAATTTGCAATATTCTGACACTACTATCTTTTCGAAGTGCTCTTGTCAGTGATTTTTTGATTTGACTAGATTTTCAAAAAATGCTTTTTTGGAAATGTTGAATTAGTCAATGGTTTCACCAAATTAGATTCCTACCCAAAATCCAACACCTGAGCACCTATACTCAATCCTGCACCGGAGCCAAGAATAAGCAACTTTTTTCCTTTTGTTTCAAATCCTGAATTCAATAGTTTTTCTAGTCCAAGTGGGATGGATGCGGAGATGCAGTTGCCATAATCGGCAAGGGTTTCAACGATTTTATCAGAGTTGGGCATATAGGTGTTCCTGAAAAAATCATTACCAAATTTACTTGCCTGATGAGTGATGATGGCATCAAATTCACAAAGTTTAGTTTTTGATTCCTTTTGCACTTCAAGTATAAATGGTTCAAATTTCGACTTAATCAATTTCATCATACCCTTGCCATTCATTTTAAAATGATAACCTTGGTCATCTGCTAGTGCATTTATTCCTCTGTTTACATAACCGCCAATGGGTACATTCGCAAACAAGGCTCCTGAAGTATAATTTTTAAATTGGATATAAGTCTGTTTAAATCCTATGTGTTCCGATGCTTCTAGAATCATTGCTACAGCTGCATCTCCAAATAATCCGAATACTTTTTCGTCGTGTTTATTAAGTGCTGCTGAAGCGATTTCTGAACATACCAATGCAATTCTTTTATACCTGCCACTTTGTATGAATAATTGGGATATATCCAATGCATTCATAAAACTCAAACAAGTACTGTCGATATCCATACAATGAAACTCAACCTTATCATCGGTTAACTTTGATTTGATAATGGCTGAGGTATGTGGCACCGGATAATCAAAAGATGCTCCGCAATAAATGAGCAAATTGATATCACTTATTTGAATTCCGCTCTTTTCAATAGCCTTTTTTAGTGCCCTTACGCCCATCTCAGAAACAGTTTCTTCAGCTGAGGCTTTGTGTCGGAATTGTACGCCTGTATTTTTTTCAATTCTGCCCTCAACACCCTTTACTTGTTTATCGAGTTCTTCTGATGAAATACGTTGTTTGGGTAAGTATTTTTCAATAGCTAGTATATTGGTTTTCATCTGATATTCTTTTTATTTTTCTGAGTTTGTTTCCGGGAATCAGCTCAATTTCATTTTTAAATGCTAAGCTAAACTGACTAATCCCTAATGTTGTAAAGTAAGTGGAGATGCACGTTTTAAAGGATTCGCATGCCTTTTCAAATTCTTTGCTTTCACACTCAATTCCTATTTCTAAAAGTGTGGCCGATTTTTGTACAATGGTATAACGAGTAAAATGGTCGGTAAACAAGGCAATTTTTCTTGATAACAAATCTGGGTAAATTTTGATACCCGATAATTCCAACACATCATCTTCTCTTCCAATGATTTTTTCGATGGCAATGAATGCTGAACCACAAGTACATTTATCTTTTTTAACTTCCAAAATATCATTTAAACGGTAACGCACAATGGGCTGACTTTCTCTCGAAAAATCTGTGATGATGGGATAAAATTTAGTTTCATCAATCCATTCTTTTTCAATCATCACCAAATCTTCATTGATGTGCATGGTTCCATGTTCACAGGTACATCCAAGAAAACCTTCTGTACATTGGTAAACCTCACTCAGTTGTACTGGAAATACTTGTTTGATGAATTGCTTATCTGCTTCATCCAACACTTCTGCAAAAGAGATAATTTGGGTAGGACTAATCTTTATAGTTTGATTGCATTTGGCCTTCGCAATTTCCATTAAATAGGAAGGTTGCGATGCTAATATATCAGGTTGAAAGGATTCAAGTTCCTTTAATAATTCATCCTTGTTTTTAAAAATATCGAAGTATTTAAATTCAAACAACAATGAATCAACCGATGAATACAAATTGCTATTGGCTCTTAAAAAGAAAGCTACTTTTTGTCGTTTAAATAATTTAACCCGAATCACTCTTTGCATCACCAATGCTACCCATTTGGCTCTTTCAGTTTCAGACACCAAAAAAACACCTCTCTTACCACTGGTTCCGGTTGATAGTCCTACAGTTATTCCATTAATTTCACTTTTAAAATCTCTGGTATTTTCAGATTGTATGGCTAAATCCAATGCTTCATTTAGCTTGATTCCACAGGTATTGATGGCATCAAAATTCGACATGAATTCAGGTTTGGAAATGATGGGAATTTCTGTCCATTGCTTGGTATCAAGATGTGTATATTTTTTGTAGTAAGTTGATTTACTTAATACCTTTTCCTGAAATATTTTTACCTGTTTATTTTGATAAGCACGCAGTTCTTCAAGCGAGTTGAATTTTCCTCTTGCGATTAACTTCAAATAATACCAGATGATTTTCAACTTAAATTTCATTTGATATCAATTGAAGGGTTTTAGGACAATGAGTAAAAACAATTTTTGTTTCGGGATTAGCTTGTTTTATTCTACTCAATTTTTCCATGGTTTCTTTTAAATCTGTCCATGAATCAATGAATATTCTAACCAATTGTAAAGGCAAAATTCCCTTGATAAAACAATCAAAATCCCAGGCTGCATCCGTAGCAAAGAGTAAATGTGAACTTTCATCATAAAAGCCCAACATTCCTTTGGCATGGCCGGGTAGAAGCAATAGTTTGAAATGAGGGATTAATGTCCACTTGAATTCTGTTATTCCAAAGTCATTGATTGTTTGTGATGAAATATCTTCAATATACACCACTCTTTCTTTGATATCATTTGGAATCAGTTTATGAATAACTCCTTTGCTAACTGCACTGATTCCTTTCAGGTTTTGTGTTTGTTGGAAAGCTTCTTTCGTGCAGACTAATTTTGCATTCGGAAAGTCTTTCAATCCTGCAATATGATCTGCATGAAAATGTGAGATGATAATGTATTTGATTTCAGTATGATGAATTCCTTTTTTTCTAAGGATTTCAATGGCTTTTTCATCATCTTTTAACTGAACGGGAGTTGCAAACTTGTAAAGTATTTCAGGGAAATATTTAGTAGCAGAATCAAAGTGATTGCTATAACCTGTATCAAACATGATATAACCCAAATCAGGCACATGAATCAATGCCCAAACTGCATAAAAGCGTAGTTTTTTTAATCCTTTTTGGGGATTCACTACTTTCTCATGTGCCTCACAATAACCGGAAGCAAACAGTTCAGTTTTTATTGTTGCTTCTTTTGCCATTCTGTAAATTCTTTGATGCCTTCTTTGGTAGTCATAATTGGCTGATACTTCAATAATTCTCTGGCTTTGCTTATGTCCATGGTCATGCTTTTAGATAGAATACCAATACCATATTTTGTCATGGCTGGTTCTTTTCCTCCTTGCAAATTTTTAGCAATGAATTCAATGATTCCTGCAGCAAACAATGCAATACCAACCGGTACTTTTTTACTTGGTGGAGTTAAACCCAGTTCTTTTAATGTGTACTGAATGCTTGGCCACAATTCACTTGGATTACCATCTGAGATATTATAAGCTTCACCATAGGCATTTTCAGGAGCATTGATGGCACATTCCATGGCATGAATTACATTTCTTACACAGGTGAAGTCGCAAACGTTTTTGCCATCACCAACTATTTTGAGTTTTCCCTGGTGATAAGCTTCCAACATACGAGGGAATATCACCGTGTCTTCGGCTCCAATAATGGCACGTGGACGCAAGGCAAGGGTTTTGAAATGAGCTTCGTTTGAATCCAATACCATTTTCTCTGCCATCAATTTGGTGATGGCATAATCATTTACCATTTTTTCTGGAAGTGGTTCTGATTCTTTGATATTGAATCGGTCTTTGTAGGTGAAGTAAATACTGGGAGTGGAGATAAAAATAAATTGCTTCACACCATTCTTTTTACCTGCTTTTAAAAGATTCTCAGTAGCCAACACATTCGATGCATAAAAATGCTCATAAAAGCCAAATGGTGATGAAAGTGCTGCACAATGAATAATGATATCAACCTCATTTGTTAGTTTTTCGCAAAAGGAATATTCTTCTAAATCACCTTGAATAAATGTACATGAATGTGCTTCCAGTTCCTCTTTTTTTAGTGCCCTTCTTGATGTAGCTATAACCTTGTAATCAGCATGCTTGCCAAAGTACTTAGCTGCTCTTCCTCCCAGAAATCCTGCGGCTCCCGTTATTAATATTGTTTTTTGCATCTTACCAGTTTACGTTAAATTTTACTTCACTTTTTAATTCTGAATTTTTACCTGTTTGAAAGGCATAAATGTATTTACCAACCATATCTGTTTCATCAGAAACAAATCGTTTTTCAGGGAATTCAACCAGATTCGTTTCTTGTAATTCTAATATGTCTTTGTCTTGTTGAATAATCTTCTTAAACATCTGTTTTGCAAATGGAATCAGCATAGGTGTTATCCATGAGATATCTAAAAATATCCTGGCAAAGTACTCGACACCATTTTCGTTTTCATTTACAATTGCTTCAAATCTTGAAACTGCTTTGTTTTCGGTATTGAAGTATTCAAGTACTGCAATTCCAGGATGTATATAAGTTGAAACTGCTTTTAATTGCTGCCATTTTTTAGGTAGTATTTTTGTAACAAATCCTTTTGCCGGCTCATGCTCGTAGAAGACCTGAAAACTGTTTTCTGCTTTTACTATTTTTGCTTGTATCGGGTTTCTTTTTTTCTCTTTTGTTCTGATTAATCCATCGTGAACATAATGGGTATGACTTCCTTCAAGAAAATTTTCCAGGACATTGGATAATTGAGCAGTAATATTTCCTTTTAAAAAGATCTGTGCTTTTTGTTCTGATAGTTCAGGTAACAAAGCTTCCTGATTTGAACTTAACCAAATGAGCCCGTATTTTTCACGAACAAAATATCTTTTCAACTGACAATCGATTTTGCCTTGTTTTACAGGAATGTTTGTATTGACACCCGATTCAGAATCGAAAGTCCAGCCATGGTATTTACAGCGGATTTCACCATTGATGATTTTTCCTTGAGATAAAGCCAATCCACGGTGCGGACAATAATCTTCATAAGCAAAAATGCCTTTTACAGAACGAATGATTACTACAGGTGTTTTTTGATTAACGACCTTCATGGTTGAATTCATTTCAAGCTGACTTGAAAATGCGATGGCTGTATAAAAATCAAAGTTCATATTTATTCAGAATTGGGATACCTATTTTATTGGAAACAAATTGAAGTGTCTTCCAAATCAATTTTCTTCCAAATGGTAAATGTTGTATATAGATTAAAGAATATTCAATGGAAGCTTGTCCGCCACGCATGCGTTTGAAAAGTGAGGCGCCTGAACTAAGATTGAGTAATAAACCACTTTTGAATTTATATAAAAAAATCAAATGAATGGCATGAATATATAATCCCTCCTTTTGTGGTGCATCTGTATCATAGCCAACCAAAGGTGAAGTAATGGTGTTTTCAATGATAAACAATCCTGCAAATGATTTGAGTTTGTTATTGTCATCAACATAACCTTGAAAGTGAATGAGCTTTTGTTCGTAAGAAATCCTGAAATAATCAATAGTAAACTGAGGATTGAATTGTGAGTATTTTACAAGGTATAATTTGTTATATAAGTCAAGTGCTTGTTCCAAGTAAGGATACATTTCTTCATGAGAAATATACCTTAGTTTTTGTTTTTTGATAAGCCTGATGTCGTTGCGATTGTTATTGTGTTTAATCCAAGTATCATAATCTGTATCATAGATATAAACTTGTCGACTTCCCAGTTTGATATAACCTTTATCTTCAAATTTATTGATGATTTGCTGATGCTGGTATTCGTTTAATGAACGGAAAATAATAGCATGTTTTGGATATTCTTTTAATAACTCATCAGTGATTTCACCAATTTCTTTTCCATCCCATTCAGGATAAGGATTGGTAGAAAGCAGGAAATTATTGACATGAATATTTTTATCGATTTTTCCCAATCTTAAAATGATATCAATGAAATTGATGATTCCTAAAACAGGAATTTGAAGAAGCTTATTGTTTACCTTTTGATTGAGTTCATCTTTTGAATAAAGTGCATAAGCAGTATGTGGTGAGCATACAAAAGAATTATTTTCTTGTTTGTGGTTAATGCTGATTGGGAAGATGTATTTGTCTCCAATTTTCAAAAGTTTCATTTCAGTTTTCACATTACGAATGATAGCTTCTGAATTTTGCTTCAAAAACAAAACAGATAAAGATTGATGAAAATCTTCCATTGATTCAGTTATATGGATGGATTTATTTTTCATCATGGTTCCATTCAATATCTGAAGTACTTGCTTCGAGCCAGGTAATGTTTTTGCTGAATTTCAAATAGGTAATTTCTACCAAACTCAATATTTGTAATAAAAAAGGTTTGATATCATTTCTTTTTAGAATGACATCCTTTGCCTTTAAAGTTCTGGGTTTAAAATAGGAGGGAAGATGTAAAATGAACATAGCATATTTGATACAATATTCAGTTTTGTCTTTAAGGATAAAGCTTTCATTTTGCAAGAATGCCTTAGCTAGATTTTCATGAAGTAGATGTGCACCACTGGTACCTCTTGGATTGCATTCAATAAAATAAGGTGTTTGGTTTTTATCAATAATAACATCAAAACTTAATTGTCCGGTATAATTCACTTGTTGTCCAAAACCCTTCACAAATTCTAGCACTTGCTCATTAAACACAGGTTCAAAAAACACCCCAGCACCTTTACCAGCGCGGTATAATGGATGGTATGCTGCATAGGCTTTTAGCTTACCACTATCCCAAATCGAATAAATACAAATCTCCTTTCCAATCACTTTTTTCTGTGCAATCCACTTCGGTTTTTCTACATCTATGATATCATTTGAATTCAGTTTTTTATTGATGATAACGGAAGAAGCAAAACGAGAATATACAGGTTTAAATACATAGGTATCGCTGTTTTCCCAATCTTTAAAATCAGTAAGCAGTTTGGTTTCTGGAATCGGAAATTTGCTTGAATTATACTTTGTAAACTCAAATTTGTTATGCAGCTTCAATATAAGTTCAATAGGGCTTGTCCATACTTTACAGTTGAAATGAGATAATCGACTTGCAACAAAAATAGCCTCTTCACAAGTTGGGATAAAATGAGAGATGTTTTCATTTTGAATGATATCCTGAACCTGTTTAACAAACAAATGAATAAAGAATCTTGGGGAAGCAACAACATAGTATTTATCTACATGCTTCGACCACCTGGAAATGGTAAGATGTAATGAGTCTATCATAATAACCCGGCAACCCGCCTTTTTAAAACTGCGCGCCATTTCCAAAGCTATGGGAGCTCTGGCACCTGAGATTAATATGTTATGATTTTTCGTATTCAATTTAAGGACGTATTTAAACCAATGGTATGAAAAAAATAGAATATTTTTATTGGTTAAGCTTAAATTTTAGTTTTGTGAAATTTCTTCTGATTTGGCATCACGGGTATTTTTTTGAACAGCAATGGCACCAAACATTCCTAAAACAAAAGCGAATACATAATAGCCTTTTTCACTAGGTAATATAACTGCATTCCACAAACCTACAATGAGTAAAACAGCTGAAAGAACCGTTGTAAACCAACATAAACCATAATAGATATCGGTAACAGGAAGCCCCTCCATTTTATCTCTAACACTTTTTTGAAGAGAAACAACTGCAAATAAGCCAAAGAATAAAACAGTGATATAATACCCTTTTTCATTGAGTAACATTTCGGCATTCCAAATCCCAACAATAAATCCAATGAATCCAACTGCTAATGCAATCCAAGAAGCTGCTTTAAAAGAACCAGATGTTTGTGTCATAATTTTTGAATAATTGATGAGACAAAATTGGTATTTGAAAAGCGAAGTATTGTTGTGGAAATCCTTTTGATGCCCGAGATTAACTTGCAAAGATTGCAGATTAGAAATCGACATTTGCAGAAAATGCAAAAATCTTGAATCAATTGTATTTCAAACAAGTTTAGACTTTGATTTAAAAAAGAAATCCTCAATCGACTAATCAATTGAGGATTTTTCTATTTAATAAATATAAACTTAAACCTTCTTTACAAATTCACTTTTTAAAGCCATGGCACCAAATTCAGGTACTTTACAATCGATATTGTGATCGCCTTGAACCAATCTGATATTGTTTACTTTGGTACCAACTTTTATTGATTTAGAAAATCCCTTTACTGGTAAATCTTTGATGATGGTAACAGAATCTCCATCTTGAAGAATATTACCATTTGAATCTTTAACTACCAATTTGTAAGGGTCTTCTTCTACCTCATTTGGGTTCCATTCGTGGGCACATTCAGGACAAACCATTAAATGATCCATTGGATATGTGTATTCGCATTTGCAAATAGGGCAAGGTATAATTGTATCGCTCATTTGAGGGGCAAAGTAGACTATTTCAAAAGATTAAAATATGAGTTTAGTCTTTTTCTGAAAATACCTTGGTTTTATTTGAAAATACAGATAATAAGTTGGCAATTATTCCACTCGCACACATTTGTACTTTTGTGTATGTTTTAATTCACCGGTTTTTAGGTTAACAATTTGTTCTTCTGCTGTAGCAAAACTTAGTGAAGGATTTTTCATCTCTTCTTCACAGTTGGGAAGTTTTGTTTGATCTGATACTTCTCTTGTATTGATTAGTGCTAGAATTATTAGATTATCTTTTTCAATTTTATATTCATCTTGGTATATAAAATCATGAATCCCGTTTCCATCTTCTACTTTAGCAACACGTAAATATTGTTCATTGGTTGTTTCAGAACCATCATTACCAACTAAAAAGAAATTTCCAACTTTTTTGCGAATGGCTCCTCCAAGTTCGTAACTAACACCACTTTTATTGTTCTTTACCATGTTGGTTATAAGATCTCTCTCTCCATCATTATAAGTGATTCGACTTACAGTAAAATCGCCCATTACTTCAATAGTTGTATCTAAGTAGGTAACTTCTAATGCATCTTCACTGATTAGTTCATTATTGGAGTTTAAATTGTTGATACTATCTTGTTGTGCTTTAATACTTACAGAATCAATAGTGTTTTCTGCTGGTGTGCTTGAATTTGAGCCACATGAAGCTAATAGAAAAAGTGAGAAAAGAAGAATGAGGCTTGTTGATGATTTTAACATGGTTTTTAATTTTCTGCAATTAAACTATAAAACCTGATAAATGGAATAGTTTAGGAAATGCTAAAGTTTAGTGCTATAAAAACGGATTTTATAAGAATGATAATTGGAAATTTAATTCTGCTTCATAAGCAAAGACGCTAAAAATTCAATGTCTTTCTTAAGTTTGTAGGATGAATAACAATGATATCATTCGCCGAGTTAGGTATAAATTTAATTTTAATGATTCAAAAATCAGATGGTGTAAGCGTGGATAATAACCAAACGCAAGTTTCTATCGAAAACCTAAACGCAGGCTTGTATTTTATTTTGATTGAATCAAAGAATTCAAAATCATACAAGCGATTAATTAAACAATAGTAAACTAAATTAGGGCCTGCTAAAAATCTTTTTCAGCAGGCCTTAATTTATATGAGTAAGTGGTAAAATAAATTATTCTCATTCATATAATTTAGTTATACTGTTTATTGCACATGCACACATTTGTACTTTTGTGTATGTTTTAATTCACCTGTTTTTAGGTTAACAATTTGTTCTTCAGCATAACCAATGTTTTGTAGATTATCTTTCATCTCTTCTTCACAGTTAGGAAGTTTTGTTTGATCTGATATATCTCCTTTACTGATTATTACAAAAATGATTAGATTTTCTTTTTCAATTTTATATTCTTCTTGGTAAAAAAAATCATAAATGCTTTTTCCATCTTCTGCTTTAACAACATGTAAATATTCTTCTATGCTAGATTCTGAGCCATCATTACCAACTAAAAAGAAATTTCCAACTTTTTTATGAATAGCTCCTCCACGTTCGTAACTTACACCATTTTTGTTGTTCTTTACTATGTTAGTTATACCATCTCTCTCTCCATCATTATACCTGATTTCACTTACAGTATAATCGCCCATTACTTCAATAGTTGTATCTAAATAAGTAACTTCTAATGCATCTTCACTGATTAGTTCATTAGCGGAATTTAAATTGTTGATACTATCTTGTTGTGCTTTAATACTTGCAGAATCAATAGTGTTTTCTGCCGGTGTGCTTGAATTTGAGCCACATGAAGCTAATAGAAAAAGTGAGAAAAGAAGAATGAGGCTTGATGATGATTTTAACATGGTTTTTAATTTTCTGCAATTAAACTATAAAACCTGATAAATGGAATAGTTTAGGAAATGCTAAAGTTTAGTGCTATAAAAACGGATTTTATAAGAATGATAATTGGAAATTTAATTCGGCTTCATGTGCAAAGACGCTAAAAATCCAATGTCTTTCTTAAGTTTGTAGGATGAATAACAATGATATCATTCGCCGAGTTAGGTATACATTTAATTTTAATGATTCAAAAATGTTGGAACTATTTGCAGAAGGCGGCGCTTTGGTAGATAGAGAAACTTTAAGTAATTGGCTAAAAAAAGACGAGGATCCTGATTTTAAACCTATTTACGACAAAGATTTAGCTGCTTTTTTGAATGGGTTTATTATTTTAAAAAGAGGAAAAAAGGAAGGTGAAATTCCTAATCCAGAAAAGAGTTTAAACAACAATTTGATTTTTAGGAAACTCAAAATTGCTTTAAATTTAAAAGATGAAGATATTTTGGAAATACTTAAACTTGCCGATTTCCAATTTGGCAAACATGAGTTAAGTGCCTTGTTTCGAAAACCCGATCAAGATAAATTTAGGGAATGCAAAGACCAAGTTTTACGTAATTTTTTATTTGGTATGCAATTGAAATACCATGGAAAAGAAAAGTAGATTGACTTGAACAAATGAGGCCTTAGTATTTTTGCAATTCATCATGTACAAAATCTAGACGAATTCCTGCTGTTTTTAGCATCAGTTCACTTTCGCTTCCAGCATGGTATTTTCTTTCACAAACAACTCTTTTTATTCCGCAATTGATAATTAACATGGCACATACCCTGCAAGGTGTCATTCTGCAATACAAAGTTGCACCATCTAATGCAACACCATTTTTAGCTGCTTGACAAATTGCATTTTGTTCGGCATGAACTGTTCTTACGCAATGTTCTGTAATGCTATCATCTTCATGAATCATTTTTTTCATTTGATGACCCACTTCATCACAGTGAGGCAATCCTATTGGTGAACCCACATATCCTGTAACTAATAATTGGTTGTCTTTAGCAATTACACATCCACTTCTACCTCTGCCACATGTTGCTCTTTTGCTAATGGCATCCATTACTTCCATAAAGTATTCATCCCAAGTAGGTCTGATATAATTGCTATCCGCGTTTGAACTCATGCGCCAAATGTCTGAAATATTTTTTAATACATTTTGTTTGTGGCTGACAATTTTGGAAATTCTTATGATAGGCATTAAATTTTTTGAGTATTCTGTTATAAAATTCATAACAAGTATCAGTTTTATTAAACGATAGATATCTTTATATCAATAATTTGTCGGGAATTTGAAATTTTTTTTAAATTTTGAGGAAATTAATTTGTTTCCCATTTTTTTATTTATTTTGGGACCAATCCAATGAAGAAAATTCTACCAATCATTCTTTTCACTCTTTTAGTTAAACTCTCATTTGCTCAGATCGATTCTTTGGAAGAAGCGAGGAATATTATCAGGCATAGAGAGGTTTTCGAAAAGTTAAAATCTAATCCAAAGGAAGAGAGACTAATAGAATTTTTGGAAACCCTTGCTGAACATTCATATCGTTCAACTATTGCTTTAAAGGAGTTGAAATATTATATCAATGAATTTGATAAATTCTACGATAAACATCCAGAGTTTCTTCACACAAAATATTTATTAAATTTTTCAAGAGCAGTGATGGAAATGTATATTGGTCATTCTGCCGAGTTTCATACTATTATTGAACAAACAGAAGAAGAATTAAAAGAAAGGAAACGTTACAAAGAATTGTTTAATTTAAACCTCAAGGTTTGCCATTATTTATCATCTATAAATCAGGTTAAAGAAGCAAAAAGACATTTCTACCAAAATGAAAAATTATTAAGTGATTTAGAATTTGCTGGATTGAAAAATTTTGATGGTTATGAAGCCATTCAATTAGCCAATTCATTTGGGATGCTTTTTAAAAATGAGGAACAATTAGATTCTGCAGAGAAGTACTTTCGAATAGGATTAAACAGAGCTAAAACTGATAGTAATAGAATTTGGATAGGAATCATATCAGGAAATTTAGGAAGCATTTTGGCTAGCAAAGGTTATTATGCAATGGGGGAGAAATTATTAATTATAGATAAAACTGAATCTATACTTTCAAATCAAATTACCAGTGCAATCAATGCTATATTTACATTAGTCGATATTAAATTGTCTCAGAACAATGTAAAGGAGGCCGAAATTTATTTAAATCAGGC
The DNA here is from genome assembly GCA_051861545.1 of Bacteroidia bacterium. Classification (GTDB taxonomy): domain Bacteria; phylum Bacteroidota; class Bacteroidia; order UKL13-3; family UKL13-3; genus CAISCU01. The sequence continues at coordinate 132,454 of JBIMKP010000005.1, forward strand.
AGATTCATTAATAAATGCTTATTCAACAAATAATGAAGAAGAGAAAAGTTTTTATAACATAGAAATAACGAGTAAATTAGGGGCACTTCAATTGTTGAAAGGAAACAAAATTGAGTCTCTTAAAAATATGCAGAAGGCTTATCTCGCATTAAAAAGCAGGTATAAGAATAAGTTGTTTTTAACTTCTAATTTAAATAGTAAACGATTTGCCTTTGAGGAAAATGTAAGCAAAATCTCTGAGCTAGAAGATAAATCGAACAGGAGAAAGTACATTATATTTTTCATCATTATAATTGTCTTTTGGTTGATTATGACACTATTTAATCAAAGAAAATTCAATAAAAAGTTAAAAGAAAAGAATAGTCAAATTGAAGAACAGGCGAAAGTTTTACAAGAGTTAAATGCACAAAAATCTAAATTGTTTTCGGTAGTGGCACACGATATGAGGAGCCCTTTTGCTAACTTAAGAAACTTAATTGATTTACATGCAGATAAGGCTTTGAGTGATGAAGAGTTTTTGTTGTTTTGTAAGGATATAAATAAGTCAATTCATGGCCTATCTGGTACTTTCGAGAATATCATGAGTTGGGCAAAGGTTGGCATGGAGCAAGGAATTAAGGTTAATATTGAAAGCTTGAATTTTGCCTCAATCATTTCAGAAATCATCCTTCAAATAAAACCCATTTGTGAGGTAAAATCAATTTCAATTCAGTACACTGAAAATGCCACAAAAGAGTTTTTAGCAGATAAAAATCTAATGTTGGTTGTTTTACGTAATTTAATACATAATGCCATTAAATTTTCACATGCTGGTTCAAAGATTTCAGTAATTTATTCAGTGAATGCTGATAACAATGGTGAGGCATTGATTGAAATTATAGATAAAGGAATTGGTATAGATGATGAAATGCTAGATAAGCTTAATAATAGTAATTCAAAGCTTAGTTTAAATGGCACACAAGGAGAAAAGGGAAGTGGTTTAGGATTAATGATTTGTAAGGAATTTATCCTTGCAATGAATGGTCGTTTGAAAATTGAAAGTAATATAGGTGAAGGAAGTACTTTTACAATTTCTTTGCCATTATCAAAACAGTAATTAAGCTTGGAAGCCAGGCAATAATAAAGGCAATTGGTAAGCTTTTAAAAAGAATAAATAGAACATATTCATCATTTCGGATGATATTAAAACTACCGTGAAAATAAACCCGCATCAATGCACCAATTGTAATTGAAACAATAGTCATTCTTATGATATCTATAGGATAAGAAGTAAGAACGAAAAAGGCTATGCTGAGGAATAAAGGGATTATAAAATTGTGTTTCTTAGTCTCAATATATTGCCAAATCTTGTATTCAAAATCCGATAAGAAAAAGTTCAATTCTGGCATAGGCTCAACAATTTTCATATTTGCTTCTTCTGTATCTTCTTTATCAAAAGCATAATCTTCGGCTACATTTAATGGATTTTGTTGCATAAGGAAACATAAATGCCAGTAAACTTTCGGGAATTTATCGCAAAAGGCCTGCGGTACTTCAAAGAAATTTTCAATACAAACAGAAAAAAACTCAGCTTGATTTGTTCCTCCATATTCTCGGAAGAAGTCTTGTTTCGCATTTCTTATCTGTGTAAAAGTACTTGCTCCATGTGCTTCCCAATCATCGTAATAATGAAATAACCTGAAATTGTCCTCATAGCTATCATTTACACTTAATCTAAGAATATGTGCGAATTCATGTAAGCCGAGATTATATGTTGCAGTATCTGGTTCGTATCCACTAACAAAATCTTCCCAAGAAAGAAAAACGGCGCCATTGCCCATGGCAAGTCCTTTTACCCATGCTTCGGATAGCTTGCTGTAAAATACTCCCGGGAAAATTATAACGCCTTTTAAATTTGGTATGAGTGGATTACTGAAACCAAATGTTAATTGAGCAATACATCCTGAGATTAGAATTTTCACCTCCTCAGTTATCACAAAACCTTCTCTTTCCTGAAATTCAATTTCAGATTTAATGAGGAAGGTTCTATGTGCAAATTTGTGTTTTCCTTTTTCGCTTAATCCTTTATAGTAAGGGTTTTTGCTTTCAAGCAGTTTATTGTATTCATAAAAGCCTGCAAAATTGCTAAACGATTCACCGTACTTTTCTTTTTCTCCAAAAACTTTAAAGCGAACGATTCCCCAAATGATTACAAATACATAGAATATTATTTCATGTATAGGAATAGTATAATTCAAAATATTATTCCTGTTTTTTATCCTGAACTTCCTTTGCTTTTTTTGCTAAAACATCGTCTAGTAATTGCATACCAAGTAATCCGCTAATGGCGCCATTTGTGCCATCTCCAGAACCTGAAATCAATACATCAGGAATAATTTTTACACCTTGATTTCCTATAACTTCTGTTACTTTTAATTTGGTAAAGTTGTCGCCTCCCATAGCCGAAACAGATAGTTTGTATGCTTCAGCATTTGATTTTCCAATTGCTAAAATTTTCTCAGCTTCAGCATTACCTTCAACTGCAATTTTCTCAGCTTCAGCATTTGCAAGTGCTTTAATTTTAGCTGCATCTGCATTTGCAATTAATTTGGTTTTTTCAGCTTCAGCTCCTGCAATTACTTTTAGTCTTTCAGCTTCTGCTGTTGCTTGAATTTTTACGCTACTTGCTTCTCCTTCTGCTTTTTTAACAGCAGCATCTGCAACTCTTTGTGCAATCCAAACACCTTGGTCCGATTTTACAATTTCTTTTTGCATATCGGCAATTGCAGTTTCTTTTTCTAAAGTCTGACGAGTTTGTTCTGCTTTTTTCTGAGTTTCAAATGTTACATTTTGTTCTTCTGCAAGTTTTCTATCGGTTAATGTTTTCATCAAACTTTCTGGTGGTACAATGTCTCCAATCAATGTATCAACTCCGTTTACATTGTATTGCTCCAAAACTCTTCCAATATGCATTTTAGCAGACTCCTGTCTTTCTTTTCTAGTTCCCAAGAAAGCAATAACATCGCTGTCTTGAGCTGAGTTTCTAAAGTAGTTTCCAATAGTTGGTTCTAATACTTGGCTAACCAAATTATTCATATTACCAAAACGAGCAATTACTTTTGGTGCTTCAGTTGTAGGAATATGAATGATTTGAGATACGTCTAAATTAAAAGGGAAACCATCTTTTGAACGAACGGTTATTGTAGAAAGGTTTTTATCTAATTGATGTGATTCACTTCTGGCGCTTGCCCAGTTAAGAACAAGGTTTGTTGTTGGAACCAATTCAACTCTCATGATAAAGGTGTTTACAGGATACTTACCTGGTCCGAATGGTTCTGCCCAAACACCTTTTTCGCCCTTACTTACAATATTACCATGTTTAAATTCACTACCACTTAAATCAGTTCCTTCATTGCCAACATAACTTATAACAACACCAACATGACCAATAGGAATTTCGGTCATTTTAATTTGTTCAACCTGCACAAACCAAGGATTTAGATAATAAGAACCGGCTAATATTACCTGAGGTTGAAGTCCTTTATTACCACCACTATTTAAGAAGGAACCAACATCTTGGAAATTATTATGACCACCAATTTGTTTACCTGCTATACTACCTTCTTCAATAGGTTGTCCATCTAATGTTGTAACAATACCAACCATGTTTTCTTGAATGATGGTCATATCAACAATAATTACATCAAACAAAAAAGCATTGATACGATAAGTACCGGCAGTAATAAAAGCAGCTTGTCGACCTTTACAACCTCCATTTTGTAGAAACATTTCAGCGCTTTGAAATGCATCACATTCTATTTTACGAGCGAGGATATGTCCTGTTGGAAGCTCATTACCATCTTTTGCAACAAACAAACCAATTTTACCTTCCGGAATTACAGTTAAGGCTTGCATGGTAATTTCATATTGCCAAATCCATTTCCAGAAGTATATTCCTGGTGCAAGGGTTTGAGCCTGAAAACCTGCTTCACCTTCTAAAGCAATGATTCTTCCATCAGGCAATTCTCTTTTATCTCCAAAAAGCACAAATTTCTTGGTAACCAATCCAATTCTGTCTTCAGGAACAATGACTATTCCAAGTAAAACTCTGAAGGTAAATTTGTAAAAAATAAGCAGTAACACAGGCACTGCAATTGAAATGATAGTAGTAAGTTCCATAGGTTTAAAATAAACAGTAAAATTAATTAAAAATTGGAATTTATTGTTTCATGCAACTATTCTTTTACAAAGAATTAGAAATTATTGTTTCTCGCAAATTGCAATTGATTATTTTTATTATATGCTATTTTTTTGAAGCTTTAATCACTTAAAGCAATTAGAATTAGATACTGCTTAGGCTGAGTTTTGTATTCGATAAATGAATACGAATATGATTAAATTAGCTTTTCAAATTGTTATGATTATTCTAAGTTCGGATTTAATATCCGGATTGTTCCATTGGTGGGAGGATGCTTATGGAAATCCCAATTGGAAAATTCTAGGTAAACATGTAGTTATACCTAATTTGTTGCACCATACAGAACCCAGAGCTTTTTTAAAAGGGAATTATTGGCAGAGAAACAATACTGCAATTATTTCAGCTATTATTTTAATTGGAATTCCTGCTTGTTTTGGATGGTTTAGTTGGTTCTATACTATAAGTATTCTTCTTGCTTCCCAATCGAATGAGGTGCATCGCAAAGCCCATCAAACAGATAAAGAAAATGGCAAATTGATTTGTTTTCTGCAGCGGCTTGGTTTTATGCAATCAAGAAAGCACCATGGTTGGCATCACAAGGCTCCTTATGATTGTAATTATTGTATTCTAACAAATTACCTGAATCCCATTTTAAATGCAGTTCAGTTTTTTCCTTCGATGGAAAAATTTATCGAATTAGTATTCAGAATAAAACCATTGAGAGCGTCTTCTATTCGTGGAGGAAAATAGTATTCAAAAAGGGGTATAAATTTATTCGATTTGTACCCCTTTTTATTAAGCTTTTTCTTCTAAAGTTCCATCTGCGTGCTTGGCAAATCTACCTTTATTACGCGGGTGTACTTGGTCCATTCTCGACCATGGCCAGCCGCCAAATTGCGTGCGGTGGTAATCTTCAAAAGCTTGGTTTATTTCTTCTTTGGTGTTCATTACAAATGGACCATATTGTATGACTTTTTCTCCAATAGGTTTTCCTTGTAACAATAAGATTCTTGTTAAACCTTTACCTGCTTTTAAGCGAATACTTTTATCAGATTGAAGACTAACAGAATGATATTTTTTTATGATTTGTCCTTCAAGGTTTAAGTCATCTCCTTCATAGAAATATACTTTTCTATTGATACCTTTTGATGCAGCAGGAATGCTCCATTCAGCTCCTTCTTCCAAAAAAATATTCCATACCGCAACTTCATGTGCAGGATTGGCAGCCCATGAATTTGGAGGTGGCTGAAGTGCTTTATGTTTACCAATACTTCCAGCTATAACCTCTATTGTGATTTGCTTTCCGTTTTTATCTTTTTCCTTGATTTTTGGAATTGATTCTGCCCACAACATTTTAAAGTGAGGTTCAACCATTTTTTTTGCTGCAGGAAGGTTAATCCAGATTTGAAATAACTCCAATGGATTTTCTTTATCCTGTTTTAAAAGAGGAAACATTTCTGAGTGTTGAACTCCTTTTCCTGCTGTCATCCATTGCACATCACCATTGCCATATCTTCCAGCAGCACCAAGTGAGTCAGCATGGTCTACTAAACCTTTTCTAACAACTGTAATGGTTTCAAATCCCCTGTGTGGATGTCCAGGAAAACCAGGTACTTGACGACCATGATACATCCTAAAACCATCTTTAATTATAAAGTCATCACCCAAGCTCCTTCCTGATAAAGAAGTTGCTGGTCCCATAGCTACATTACCTTTCGGAAAATTGTCTTCGTGATGCACACAAAATAGGAATGGATCTAGTGTTTCCCACTGAAATCCCATGGCTTCAATGTCTAAAATAGCTGATGAATTTTCCATACTTTTTTTAATTGTATTAGCTGCATTTTCGAATGGAATGGTAAGTGCTGTGCCTAAACCAATTCCTAATCTTCTTAAAAAACTTCTTCTTTCTAATCCCATCTTTATTTCATTTTGATGTCTATATCTATGCTAAAATTAAAGTATCCTTTTTGATAAGCCTTATAATTGGTATGCCAGTAATTGTTCAATACATACAAAAACAAGGTGGATGGATTTTGGTTTTCACGCTTCCAAACTTTGGCTCCATTTAATTGGTTTTCATCAATGGGAGCGCCAATTTCAAACAAAGCAAAATCGGGTGATGAAATTTGTATTTCGTATTCTTTATAATCTAATTTTACAGCCTCTTCAACACATATAAATTCCTTGTTAGAACCGGGTAATTGTGAGTCAGGATATCTTAATCCATTGTTATAGATAAGTTGGGTATTTAGATTTTGGAAGTTTAAAGCAACATGAAGTGCCTCTTTTTCTTTAACCTCATTTTTATAAAAAGCATAGTTACAGTGTATTTTGCCTACCTTTTTCCACACATCATACCTTACTAAAATCCGAGTGAAATTTTTGAGTTCATATTCTTGTTCAGTAACCATCATTGTTTCACTTTCTTTAATAATCCTACTATTTCTAAGTTTTGGTACTAAATGTTGAATCGGGTTGATTCCAAGAGAATAAATGGGTTGTAGTAAATTGTAATTATTAAGGTCTAAAGGCATGGTTTTATTTTCTGCATTTATCAATAGAATTCCACCATTTATGGAATCAATTTTAACAGATATATTGGTTGAATTATTTTTATATACTTCAGGTTTTTTAGGAATGATTTTCACAATTTTGTTATAGTACTTGTTTGCTGAATCAAGGAAAGCTCTTTTGTATTTCCATTGTTCAGTAGTAAATGGAATTTCGGGATCTGATATACTGCACCATGAACCCCAGGTGTGCTCATGAAACAGTATGATACTTTTATGTAGATTATAAAAATCAACTTTGTTTTTTTCGTATAAATTCAATTCTCTGGCTGTTTTTTCAAATTGAATACTAGAACTTACCAATCTTCTAATTTCTATTTCCTCCAATGCTGAAGAATATGCACCATCTTCCCAATAAGGTGTAATTTCTCCTGTTTCTTCTTGTATAAGAGCTGAGTATTTATCTTCAAATTCTTTAAAAAGAACAGGTATGGAACTTAACTTTAATGTCGGAGCAGCATAGGTTTCATTCCATTTTCTTACAAACTCAGATAAGTTTTGGTCAACCGGTCCATTGTCAGCATTTTTGGTATAGCGCAATTGAACCATATCATAGGGATATTGGTTTTTTTCTAATTCAATTACATAATCCGAAATACGTTTTTCCCACTCAGATTGTTTTTGATTTTCGGTAATTCCATGAAAATAGGAATACCCTTTACCTGCTGTCCAAACCAGTAGTTTCTCTTTTGCATTTATGCTTTCTTTCCAATAAAAAACTTTATCACCTTGTTCTTTAATTACGCCACCAACTCTATCTCCTAAATGTGCTTGAGTTGCTACATAATTTGGTCCAAATGATAAGTATTTATATCCATTTTTAAGATAAGCTTTAAAGGCTGATGAACTTAATCCTGGTATGTCGGTGGTCATGATATTATTGATAGGCAATTGGTAAGTTTTTCTCAGGTAATCTGCGTATTCTAGTGCCCAGTTTTGTTCCTCAGGGCGGCAAAGTCCGGTGAGAATATTTGCATAATTACCTGAAAGAACAATTTGACCATTTTTTACATGTTTTATGAATTGTTGTATTTGCTTTTCATTAGCAATCCTGAAGAAATTTTCAACTGCCCATAATGATTCAATATGCCAAATGGGTAGGTTTTCAGTTGATTTATGAGATTCAATCCAATGTATTGCATCAACAATATTATTATTTTGAATTTTTTCTACTTCTGTTTGATGGTGTGAATAACCAATATCGTTATGAGAATGATGTATGATATGAAAACTTGTATTTTTAAAGGGATAAAGCTCAATAGTCTTGTTAAGATGCTCTTTGTTATTCAAAATTAATTCTACTTCTTGTTTTCCAATTAATGAAGTATCATAAGCAGTAAAACTGAACTCATTATAGCCTTTTTTTGCCTCGAAGAATTTTGTACTTCCATCTATTTTAATTTCTAAATTAGCTTGTTTAAATGGGTTATCGATATGTATGTTTACTTTTCGTTTTTGTTGGTTTCTTAAAAGCAAATTACCCACTTGAATTTCAGCAGCAAATTTTGGTGAATACATAAATACCATCATCCAATCGCGACTGTTCGAGTCTATTCCAATTAGTTTAAACTCAGCTTTATCTTTTACTAATTTTGCTGGAATTTTTAAATACAATTTACCAAAGGCATCCTTGTTGATGTCCTGATCTTCAATTTTGAAATAATAACTAATTTTCTTTTTACTGCCTGAATTGATACTTCCTAATTTTTGTTTTTCTTTTGTTTGGATGGATAAAATTTGCTTCTTGTTTAGTGTTAATTCAAATGTTCGCGAACCACCACTTGTTCCTGTGGAATGAGCAATCAACAATTCATAATATACAAATTTTGCCTTCCCTGAATACGGTGTAGCTTTCCATTCAATAGGCATTTTGCCATTTGCTCTGGTTAATAGAGCTGTTGAAGCAAACTCATGTAATGGTGAATAGTATTTGATTTCATCACCTAGAATTTTGGTTTTATATCCATTGAGCGTATCAACAATTTGAGCATCTACCTTTAGAAGTATAAAAGTTAAAAATATGAGGAATATAGTTCGCATTGTTGGTTTATTTTATAAGACAAGCTAACAAAAATTAGACTTATTTTAAACTTATTGAAATTCTTTTACTGATTATGCTTTATTGTACAAAGCAACTTGAATTTATTTCATTTTTATTAATTTCTAAGCTTCTAAATCAATTTGAGTTATTTCAAATCGCGATTTTTTTATATGAATATATCACTTAATCATGTTTAATTATTAGCAGTGCAGAGCTTTGAAACGTCAATTAAAGTTAATTAATCTGCAAAATGCTAGAATTGACATTATCAAACACATACAATATTTTCAAAGAAATATATTAGCATGCTCAAAGCCCAATCAGAACCATTAAAATGTCGGAAAGAATTTTATTAATTGAAGATGATATAACCTTACAAGGTAACTTGTTTGAGATATTAAGTTTAAAGGGTTTTTATGTTGAAGCATTCGCAAATCCTTTAACTGCTTTAGAACGACTGAAAGAGTTTCGATTTGATTTAATTCTTTGTGATAATTTCATGAAAGAAATTAATGGTGTTGAAGTTTTGAATAAATTGCGAATAGAAGGTCATCACAATTTTGACGTACCATTTATTATAATTTCTGCAATAGATGATTCTACATTTCTAAAGGAAATATTGAGACGAGGTGCTGATGATTTTATAGGCAAGCCATTTAGTTCAGATGAATTGTTGAGTGCTATTCAAAAGCAAATTGAAAAATATAACAGTTGGAAGACGAGGCTTGAGGCAATGGCTAATTTTCCTAATGAGAATCCAAATCCTGTTACAAGGGTTGATAATGTTAATTTTGTATATCAATATAGTAATCCTGAATTTATACGACGGTATCAGAAGTTAAATGAAGGTGAAAGAATAGCATTTAACAATTTTATAAAGAACAATGCAAAGGAAGCTTTAGCAACACATCATAATATTAGCAGAAGTTATGAAATAGGAAGTGAGTTGTTTAATATTACCTTTTCTACACAGCAAAGCAAAGGTTATACAAATATTTATTTTAGTGAAATTACTTTGTTAAGATTAGCTGAAGAAAAGATTACTAAACAAGAAGAATTTTATAAGGAAATTCTAGATAATCTTCCAGCAGATTTAGGGGTATTTTCTCCAGAACAGGTTTATCTTTATGTAAATCCAATGGCGATTAAGGATGAGAATTTAAGGACATGGATAATAGGGAAAACAGATGAAGATTATATGCAACGAAGGCAGCCTGAAAATTTAGCTAGATTTGAAAGAAGGAGAAAAGCATTCCTAGAGGCAAAAAGGTCAAAGGTCGATACTATTTTTATGGATTCCTATATTCTAAAGAATGGCACTCCACAGCATATCTTAAGGAAGTTTCATCCTGTAAAAAACCTTAAAGATGAAATTAATTTGGTTATTGGATACGGTATTGATATAACTGACAGGGTTTTAGCTGAACAAAAATTTGAGAAGAGCAGACATAGGTATAAAGCACTTTTTGATAGTAATCCTCAAATGGTTTTTATTATCGACAAAAGTGGAATCATTTTAGATGTAAACAATTCGGGAATTATTCAATTAGGTTATTCTTATGATGAATTGGTGAATGAAAATGTCTCTAAATTGTTTCCTGTTGATTACCATAGTATAGTTGAAAAATCGATCAATGTTTGCTTTGAACAATCGTACAAAGAACATAATTGGGAATTGGTAAAAATTAAAAAGGATGGGATTATAATTAATGTATTTGAAGTAGCTAGATGCATTAAAATTGTTGAAACAGAAGAGCCAGTTCTACTAGTAGTTTGTACAGATATATCTGAGAAAAAAAGGAATGAAAAATTGTTACAGGAAAGTTCTGAATTTAACAAAATGTTATTGGAAGAAATGCCTGTTCCGGTGGCAGTTATAGAACAGGGTATTATTATAAATGTGAATACTGCATTTTGTGATTTGTTTTGTCTTAAAAAAGAAGAAGCAAAAAACAAATTTTTACTAGATCTTGTGGATTCTCAATTTCATGAATACTTATCCTTAAAAATTGCTGAGCGGTATAGTAGTGCAGAAAAGGTGATGGACTGCGAAGTGCTTATGCAAACCCTAGATGGAGAAAAACTAAATGTTCTTATTAATGGTACTTTGTTTAAAACTAAAGATGAAGTCTTAACATTAGCTGTGTTTAATAATATTACAAGTATCAGACAAGCTGAAGCTAGAGAGAAGGCTGCTGAGTATAGGTCTAAGGCAATTTTAAATTCTAGTTTAGATGCCATTGTATTAATAGATAGTTCTGGTAAAATTATAGAATGGAATAAACAAGCGGAAACGATACTTGGATATACAATGAATGAAGTAATTGGCAAATCCCTTGAGCAATTTATCATTCCAGAAAAATATAAACAGAAGCACCGAGAAGGAATAGAGAGATATAATTTAACCAAAATTGGTCCTGCCCTAAATAAATTGCTAGAACTTCCAGCATTGCACAAAGATGGTTACGAATTCCCGGTTGAACTTTTTATTGTTGCTATTGAAATAAATGGCCAGGAAGTATTTAGCGCATTTATTAGAAATATTGAGGAACGAAAAAAATCAGAGAACAATCTAAAATCTTTGGCTCAAGAGTTATCTAAACAAAATGAAGATTTAAAACGATTTGCTTATATAACTTCCCATGATTTAAGAGCTCCTGTAATTAACTTGAATGCACTTTTGGAATATTATGATATGAATAATCCTTCATCGGAATTAAATCTGGAACTTATTTCAAAATTTAAAAGTTCTGCTGAAAGAATATCAGAAACCTTAAATGATTTGCTTGAGGTTACTAGGGTAAAAGATAGAACACAAAGTGAAGAAAAGACTAAATGTAAAGTTTCGGAGATTTTTAACAATTGTGTGAATGATAATATAGAATTATTAAAAAGTGTTAACGCTAAAATTTTCTCTGATTTTTGTAATCTCCATGAAGTTTATTTTGCTAAGTCGGTATTAAATAGCATTTTCACTAATTTAATTACTAATTCTGTTAAGTATTCAGATCCTGAGAGAACTTTAGAATTAAAGGTTTCAACAAGGGTTTTGTATGGAAAATATGTGATTAGCTTTTCTGATAATGGACTTGGTATGGATATGTCTAAAATTAAAAATAGATTGTTTACATTATACCAAAGATTTCATAACCATGTTGAAGGAAGGGGCTTAGGTTTGTATTTGGTTAAATCACAATTAGAAGCTTTAGGAGGAAGTTTAAGTGTGCAAAGTCAAGAACAAGTTGGAACAGAATTTACCATTTCAATACCTTTGCAAAAATGAATAGAATAGAGTTTAAAATAGAATGTTGTTAAAATCAAAGATTTTAAAATTTACTAATATTGGATGAATACTTAAATTTGGCGAAGCCTAAAATTATTGAAATGAAAAAGGTACTACTTATAGATGATGATAAAATAAATAATTTTCTCTCAACACTAATAATTAAACAATCAAAGATTGCTGAAGTTTTCAAAGAATGTTTCAATGGTCAAGAGGCTATTGATTTCTTAGAAAAATCTGATAATCAAAATTTGCCAGATGTAATTTTCTTGGATTTGAATATGCCCGTTTTAGATGGTTGGCAATTCTTAGAGATATTTATGAAAATGGAAATTCATTCACAGGTTCCCATTTATATTCTAACTTCGTCAAATTATGATGCAGATATGAATAAGGCTAAGAGCTATTCTGTAGTTAAAGGATATATTGTCAAACCCTTAAAAAAGGAAATGACATTGGCAATTTTAGAACTGTAAATCGCGCAATGTTTATTTACTCTTCTTAATAGTTCTGCTTTAAAAGAACCTTTTTTCTTTCTCCTTTTTCTATGTAAGATTTTATTCTCATTTTGAGAATTTTCTACTGTTTAGTTAAAGAATGATGATTAAATAGTTAAGAAGAAAGTCTTTCCCCGTTTTAAATTTTTCTTTAAGAAACTTGTATACGTCAAAATTATCTGCATACAACATCACTACTTCAATTTTACTCAATGTGCTGTAAATAAAATGTTTATTCTACTTTGATATTTCTATAAATTCACTTACTTGCAGAAATAACTATGACTAATTTGGGATATATATTAAGATGTTTTTTATCAATAGTATTGATTCTTTTTTGCAATATAAATTTTGTTCAAGGTCAGAATATGGCATCTGGTCCAATGGTAAAGAATTATCCTAAACAGATTTATAATGGAGGCACTCAAACTTGGGATATTTGTGAAGGTGACAATGGCTTGATATTTTTTGCCAATAATGATGGTCTTTTACTATTTGATGGAAAGAGTTTCTCAAAGTACCCATTGCCAGGAAAAACTATTTTACGTTCTATTTATTTTGATAAAATTTCAAGGAAAATTTTTGCAGGCGGACAAAATGAATTGGGGTATTTTCAATTTGAAAAAAATGGAAGTTTGAGATTTGTTTCATTAGCACATTTATTACCCGCTGGTTTTAAGGGATTTGAAGATGTTTGGGGTATTGAAGAAACTGAAGGGAAGTTTTTCTTTCAGACAAGTCAACAGTTATTAGTTTATGATGGTACTTCGATTACAATTCTAAAACCGTCTGAGTTTTTATTGGAGAATATTTATAAGGTTCATAATAATCTTTACTTAACCGATGCCTTAGGCACTATTTATCAATACAAAGGTGGGGCTTTTCAGGTTTTAGTTAGATCCGCTAATTTAGATATTTCTTCATTGCTTCCATTTGGGCCCGACATTTTAATAAGCACCTTTAAAAACGGCCTTTTTGTTCTAAAAACAGGTATAATTAGTAAGCTTGAAACTAATGATGAATTATTAAAAAGGAGTAGGATTTATAAAGCTTGTACTTATGGTTCTAATTATTTATTGGCCTCAAATAGGTCGGGAATATTTTTTTTAGATAGTACAGGTCGTGTTTTTAAAAATATTAGTTTGGAAGATGGTTTACAGAACAGTAATATATTATCCCTTTTTAAAGATGCAAATAACAACGTTTGGTTAGGATTAGATAATGGAATTGACCTAGTTCGTTTAAATTATCCTTTTGGATATATTTTACCTGATGGATTATTAAAGGGAACAGGATATTCAATGACTGAATATGGTAATAATTACTATTTTGGAACTAATAATGGTCTGTATACCAGAGCGAAATCCAGTCGATCTGTTGATGCTTTTAGATTGGTTTCAAATTCAGAGGGACAAGTTTGGTGGACACAAATTATTCATGATAAGTTATATGTTTCTCATCATGAGGGATTGTTTGAGGTTGAAGGAACAAGCGCAAAACGCATTTCAGATATAAAAGGTTGTTGGAAAATAATTGAACTTAATAAACATCCAGGTTACTATATCATGGGAACTTATAGTGGTTTATGTTTATTTAAATGGCTCAATGGTTCCTTAAGTTTTGTCGGGAATATTTCTAGATTTAAGGAATCTAGTCGTTTTTTAGAGGAAGATGAATCTGGAAAAATTTGGGTAGGACATCCGTATAAGGGAGTTTACAGAATTCAATTGAGCCCAGATTTATTAGCTGCTCGGCAAGTTAAATTATATGGTGTAAAAGATGGACTTCCTGAAGCAACAGAAAATTACGTTTTTTCAACCGATTTGGGATTAGGATTCTGCACTCCAAAAGGGATTTTTAGATATAAAGAAAATACAGATAAGTTTGAATTGTTTAAGGCTTTCAGTGGTTTAATTGATTCATCGAAAACTTACAAACGATTAATTAGTGGCAAAAATGGTAATATTTGGTTTATTGGTTTAAATGATATTGGCTATTTAAAACCGGTATATAATGGCGTAGAATATTCGTATACTAAAATTGCTTTACCGAAATTGGATCAGAATTTGGTAGGTGGATTTGAGTTTTTGAATGAGTGTGAAGATGGAAATTTATTTTTAGGAGTTGAATCTGGTTTTGTGCATTTAAACTTTAAGCAAATTAGTAAATTTACCCAAGAGCTACCTTCAGTTTTAGTTACCTCTATTGGCTCTTTAAGTATTGGTGATTCTATTTATTCAAAATTCCTTTCAAACAACCATGAAATTGTTGAAATTAATGACAGAAGTATAGAATTCTCTTTTAGTTCAACAAACGCTTATTTTTACAAAGACCTTAGTTTTTCGAGTTATTTAGAGGGTTGGGATAAATCGTGGTCGGCTTGGAAGCCCGTTTCTACCAGAGAATTTAGTCGTTTAACCTATGGAGATTATCAATTAAAGGTTAAGGCAAAATATATGGGATTAGAAGGTCCAGAAACCATTATAAGGATACATATTCCTGCGCCATGGTATTGGACTCGATTTGCGAAATTCTTTTATGGTTTGATAGCAATTATTTTGGTTGTTATGATTGGTTTTTACCCGCAAATGCTTGTTAGAAAGAAAGCTTCAAGGATTTTAGCAGAAAAAGATGATCATTTTAAACGTCAGACTGAAATACTAAGACTTGAAAAAGAAAAGCAGGAAAAAGAGTTGATAGAGTTAAAGAACCAGCAACTCCAAAGAGATTTAGAACACCAAGGAAAGGAATTAGCATCAAGTACGATGCATATAGTTCAGAAAAGTGAAATGCTTTTAACTATTAAAGATAAATTGAAACGCATTTCACAAATTAGTAATGACCCTAAGATTAAGCCTGAAATTACTGAGTTAATTAAAAATATTGAGAAAGATACCTTGATTGATAAGGATTGGGAGAAATTTGAGATTTATTTTAATAATATCCATGATAGATTTACTCAAATTCTAAAAGAGAAGTTTCCTATTTTAACAGCGAATGATATAAAAATGTGTGCTTATTTGCGCATGAATCTATCGACTAAAGAAATTGCATCAATATTAAACATTTCGGTTAGAGGAGTTGAGATAAGTAGATATAGATTAAGAAAGAAGATGAATCTCGAGAATGGCATTAATCTAACAGAATATTTATCGAAGTTATAAGTCTTTAAAAAAAAGAAAGGCCGGGCAATGCCCGGCCTTCTTCCACCAATTTCCCAGATTAGTTAACCTGGAATTTTACCATTTTAACAGAGTTTTCCATCTCTATTTTCAGCAGGTAAATACCTTGTTTCAAAGATTTGATATCTATATTCATAGTACCAGTAGTTGAATTAGATCTACTCTCATCGATCAATTCTTCACCAATAGTATTATAAATAGTAACTTTTGAAGCAAGTTTATTTGACATTCCAAAATCTAGGTACAATACGTCGCTAGCTGGATTTGGATATACTTTTAAGTTGTTTAATAATTGTTCGCTTAAGCTATTTGCATCACATTTGTTGCAAGAATTAAAGCAATAAGTTCCAATTAACATTGCATTTGAATCTGCAACATAGAAAGTACGGTTAGTAAAAGCATCTTTAGTTCTAGTACAAGGAGCACCAGCTGTGAATTCTTCTTGTGCTACCCAATTTCCAATAGTGAATTTGAAATCATAAACGCCTGTATCTAAGTCTAAAGTTGCACTGTAAATAGTTCCACCAACATTAGCCATAGGTGTACATTCGCCACACCAGCCATTGAATGTACCGTTTAATGTAATTCCTTTGCTGATATCACCAGTATAATCTTTCATGTTTACTCTGAAAGTTACTTTTGTTTTTGGACGAGGTACTTCAGGACAAGCTGAACAACTTTCCCAACAAACCATTGGAAGAGAATCATTTGTTTTACCAGTTACAAACACACGGTTGGTAAAGCTACCAGTTGTTTTTGTACAAGTTAAATTAGGATTCAACATTTCTTGTTTAGACCAATTTCCTACTGTGAATTTGTATTCAATTTCTTTCATTGAATCTAATTCCACGTTTACAGTCCAAATTTTAGTTCCTGGTACATTTCTCATTTTAATGCACTCTCCACACCAGTTATTAAAAGTTCCGTTAAGAGTTAATGTATCTGTTGGTGCTAATGTTAAAGCTCTTGCATCTACAGTAAATGCCAATCTAACTTTTGCAGGCGGTGGAGGGGGAGGTGTTGAATCACCAGCTACTCTAACATCATCCCACATATAAGTTTTTACACCAGCACTTGCTCCTGTTACTCCAAAGTTGAAGAATACAGAAAGCATTTTGTAAGAATAAGTATAATTAATTGGGGCTGTACCTGAAACATGATTTTCAAAATTGAATTCCATGTCTTCCCAAGCATTTGCTTTTGTTGTTCTTGTATCTGTTTCTACACTTTTTGTAGGGTCTCCAACAACTTCAGCTTTTAAACGCACTACAATTCCACTATCTGGAGAGAATACTTTTATTTTTATTTTAGCTTTCCCAGCAGAGAATGGTAATGCCTCAGCCATACCAGAACCTGTGCTCATTGTTGTTCCAGCCCATGTTTCACCAGCTAAACCTTTTACAGTACTCATTACTTTATTGGTATTATGTCCTGGCTCAAGCATCATAGTTGAGGCATTTCCACCAAAATCAGTAACTGTATAATCAACATCAGTTGCTTGGAAATCGATAGGTAACTTAACAGTTTTCATAATAGGTCCTGAACCTGGAACGAATCTTAAATCATCATGGTAATAAACTTTTGTTCCTGCAGTAGCACCTGTAACACCAAAATTAAAGAAAACAGAAACTTTTTTGAAAACGGTTGTAAGGTTTAATGCTTGAGTATTAGCAGCATGGTTTGCGAAGTTAAACTCTAATGTTTCCCAAGAATTAGCTTTAGTAGTGCGGGCTTCTGTTTCACAAGATTTACTTCCATCTGTTGCATTTTCAATTTTTAATCTTACAGCAATTCCACTATCAGGAGAATAAACGCGTAAAGTCATTTTAGTAGCATTTTGAGCAAAAGGAATAGCAGTTGGAAATCCTTGTGCACCATAAGTAGTACCAGACCATGATTCAGCCGTATTAGTTTTAGTTGTAATAGCAACTTTATTCATTGCATTTGTTGGGTCATTTCCAATCACACTTGAGTTATTGCCGAAATCACTTAGAACATAATTTACTGTTGTGCTGTCAAAAGTTACAGGTAAATCCATAACAACTGGATTTACTGTGGTACAAGCAGTACAAGAGTTCCAACAAACTGCAGGAAGAACGATGTTTCCAGTAACATTAATTGAACGATTTGTAAATGCTCCGTTTGTTACTGTACAAGGTGCACCACTATTAAAGTTTTCCTGTGCATTCCATCCACCAATAGTGAATTTGTATTCTTGAGCGCCTGATGGAACTAAAAATGTTCCTTCCCAGATATTTGTATTCCCTTGTTTTACAAGAGGATTACATCTTCCGCACCAATTATTCCAGGTGCCATTAACATATACCGTATCGTTTAGACCGGTATATTGAGTCATGTCTACTTTAAAAGTAACATTACTCTGAGCTCTAGCAACTTCTGTTCCCAAAAGTAAAAGAGCAAATAAGAAAAGTTTAGTAAAAAAATTCATCAGCTATTTGATTTAGTGTCGTAAATCTAATCTATATTCAAGCTGATAGATTCTTTTGAACCCCTTCAATACTTTCACCTTCCTTTTTTAGACAATTCAATGCTACTACATTACTACTACAACACAATGTAAGTTTCTTTAAAACAGTTAGATATGATGAAATATTTTTCTAATTTTTTTAGTGCTTTTTTAAAGTTTTTGGTGGTTTTATTTGATTTTTTTAACAGAAATATGCAATATTTATGCTAATGAAGTGAACTTACACTTACTTTTTCAATTCCATTTAGTATAACTTCGATGTGTCTATCTTTAGCTTTTTCCTCAAATTCACTTATAATTTCCAAAATATCGTAATCAATAAAATTACATTCAGTTCCATCAATAGTTAATACGCTGTATTCTGCAATTTCATCGAGAGATTTTCTAAGTTTAACCTTGTTTAGAAAAGAAACATTCGAATTGAGTTTTATTAAATGATAATCTGTATTCGATTTTTTATTGGTAATGATTTTGTATTCAGCTTTAAAATTATTCTGGATGATGAAATAAATTGAAATCAATAATCCTATTGTTACTCCTATTAATAAGTCGGTTGATAGAATTACAATAATTGTAATAATAAATGGTAAAAACTGTTTCATTCCCAAATGAAACATACTTTTAAATAATTTAGGTTTTGCCAAATTATAACCTGTCATTAATAGTATTGTGTTTACCCCTTCTTTAGTTCAATTCAAAAGTATAGTTAATGTTTGATTTTCAAATTTGATTTTAAATTAAAA
>JBIMKP010000006.1:0-131880 GCA_051861545.1 Bacteroidia bacterium
CTCCTTGGTCTTTTCTTCTGAAAATGTCTTTTATTTGACGCATGTTTTTTTCTTGATTAGCCATAATCCAAAGATTAAAGCAAATGCATCAATTTATCCCCAAATAGTGGCTCAGTTGAATCCGGAATTAGTGGCTCAGTTGAAACCGGAATGGTGGCTCAGTTGAATCCGAAATAGGTGGCTCAGTTGGTACCGAAATATTCAGCTAATCTTATTTGATTGATTAGTTCATCGATGCTAGTTGTCTAACAAGGTGTTTAAGTAAACTTTGGAACAAGTCGTAAAAGTTTATTAAATAGACTAATTCGAAAATTGTATTATCAAAAAAACAAAAGTCACTTTGTATTTAGAATATTAAGCTGCTGGATTATTAAAAACTACACGATAAATTTTTCATTAATTTTGAGTCTATTATTAAAAAGTCTATGAAATTCTATTCATTACCCATTTTTAAATATCCCATTCAAACATATTCTTTTGAATTTTCAAAAGAGGTATTGTCTGAAAGATTAACAGATATATTTCAAAGAAATACAATCGTTAATAATGATAATCAGTATTCTGGCTATATGAGCTCTAAAGATTCATTTGAAATAAAGTTTTCTCATATCGCTCTAGTAATTGGCTTCATAGGAAATACAAAACTTCTGGGTAGCATATCATCAGAAAAACAAGAAAAGTCAACTATTCAAATCAACATAAAACCTGCAATTGGATACTATGTTTGGTTTACTTTAGGGATTATTATTGGAATAGTTTATATCTTTCAATTTATAGATTCAAGAAATTTAAACTACTTGTTTGCATCTGCTTTTTCTTTAATAATTGTTCCCTTTTTATTTGTGCAAATTTTCAAGGTCATTGCTAATTCATTGATAGAAAGTTTTGAAAAACAAATAGACCAAAGTATAAGACAAAACCTTCAAAAAGGAAACTTCGTTTGATTCAATTAAAAAAGTCATTAATTAATACTACTATTTATTCTTAAAGTATTTTGTTAATTTATCTTTTCAAACAAATGAAAAAGAAATTATTTACATATATAAGCGCCATTTTACTATGCACTTTCCTAATATATATTGCTTCCAATTACTATAAGTACCATCTTAGCAATAGAATTCTTAAAATCACCAATAATTCAAATAGAACTATTGATTTTATCATTAGTGATAGTATTTCTAACCAAGTATTGCACGAAATGTCTCAACCTTATTTCAATTCTACTTACAGAATAGGAGATAGTTTAATTGTGGAAAGGAAGAAAAATGAGAGTACCTATTATAAAAAAAATGAGACTAAGACTTTTGCAATTCAAAACAATGATTGGGAAGATTTTTTAGAAAAGGATAAAAAATCTAATCTCTATATTTTAGATATTGATTCGCTAAATTCAATAAGTCAAATGAACATGGATTCAAATTTTATTAAAAAGGTAATAATTGAAACAATCCCATTAAATATTAAGTATTTAGATGAAAAAGGTTGGCTGATTAACTTTAATAAATAAATATTTAAGTTGATAAACTAAAGCCTTAAATGAAAAAGAGAATCATGAACTTAGTATTTTAATCCATTTACTTTGTTGGTAAAAGTAATGAAAGAGAAGTGTTATAAAAAATCCGTAATGAGAGGCTAATGAACATTGAATCCAAATCTATAATTAACCACAATCTTTGTTACGATTTGGCACAATAACATAACTTATAAACTCTTCTCAATCTCATCTAAGGTATCATCGAAATCCTTAGTATCATTTGAGTGTTTATAATAATCATTTAAGCGGTCTTCAATTAACTGTTTTTGCCAAGTTTCAAGCTCTGATGGATATTTAACATCTTCATTCTCTAATCCTGCATATTTCGCTTTTAAGGTTTGCCAATGCTCAATGGGAATAAAAACTCCTGTTGTATTGCCAATATTATCACATATGAATTGGAGTTTCATGGTTTCACTTTATTATTATTATCGAGAAGAAATTTAAAAACTAGTAAAACAAATTTACGGAACAATTCTCTTTCATTCCCTCTAATCCCACTTCTTTTTAAAGTCTCCTCTAGCAAAAAACTTTTCAATCAAACAATACAATAAAATAAAGAAATACCTCGAACCCATTTCTCTTATTTTCAATTTAGATACACCAAATTTTCTGTTGGTCCAGCTATTAGGTAATACTGCATAGGTATATCCTCTTACAATAGCTTTTAATGGCATTTCAAGTGTTAAATTGAAGTGTGGTGACAAAAGAGGCTGAATACCTTGAATGGTTTCTTTCCTGTACATTTTAAAGGCATTGGTGCAATCGTTATACCTAATACCAAAAAGCAATCGAACCATGTTGTTTACCGCACGGTTTAAAAACAATTTATGTCGTGGGTAATCATATACCTTACCACCTTTGCTCCAACGTGAACCAAATACACAGTCGTAACCTTCTAATAATTTTTTATAGTAAGCAATTAAATCCTCTGGTGAATCAGATAAATCAGCCATCATTACTGCTACACAATCACCAGAAAAATTATCTAATCCTTTTCTTACTGCATAACCAAATCCATTAGGTCCTGAATTGGTAACTACGTTTAAGGAGTGAATCGATTTTTTTAATTGGTCTAATACCTCTAAAGTATTGTCTTTTGAATTATCGTTGACCACCAATATCTCATGTGGTATTTGCTCTCTTTGTAAAACTTGGTATAAACTTTCAAGCGTTTCTGTAATCGATTCAGATTCGTTGTAAGCAGGTATAACTACACTTAATTTCATGAATGTTTACTTCTTAAAATTTAATTTGAAAACTTAATTCTTCAGCTCCTCTTTTTAATTTTAAAGAAGTAGATTGTCCTTTTTCAAAACTTCCTAAAGCTTTCATATAAGCATCCATTGAAGCTAGTTCAATGTTACCTAATTGCAATAAAATATCACCCCTTTTTACACCGGCTAATGCAGCAGGACGACCATCGGTAACGCCATCTACTTTTACGCCCTTGCCTTCAAACAAATAATCGGGCATAATGCCTAAAGTTACTTTAAAACCTCTACTGTTCTCCTGAACTTCTTTGGTTTTGGTGAAGCTTAATTTACTTTGTTTATCGAGTTTACCAATAAGGGTATATATGTATTTGATGACACTTAATTCTCCTTTTAAATTAACCAATTCCCAATCATCTGATGGTTTGTGGTAATCGTAATGACTACCTGTAAAGAAATGTAAAACCGGCATTCCTGCATTGTAAAAGCTGGTATGATCGCTGGCACCTGTTCCTGATGGATCGTATTTAGCTTTGATATTATCTACACTTATTTCATTCAACACAGAATCCCATCTTGGAGAAGTACCTGTACCGCTAATTGAAAACATATTTTTGGTGGTATCTAAACGTCCAACCATATCCATGTTTATCATGTAATTTACTTTGTTTAAATCTACGGTTGGGTGTTCAACAAAATACCTTGAACCCAATAAACCTTCTTCTTCTCCACTAAAAGCAATGAACACATAGTTTTGAGAACGATATGGTGATTTTTGAATCAATTCAGCCAATTCAATCAAAGCCGCGGTTCCACTTGCATTGTCATCGGCACCATTATGAATTTGTGGTTTTTCATTTTGTGTTTTTCTATAAGTTGAACCACCCAATTCATTGTAACCTAAATGGTCGTAATGAGCCCCAATTACTACTGTTTTTTCTGCTTTGTTGTTGATATACCCAATTACATTATGGCCTTCTAATTCAATTCCCATGGTATCAATTGCAATAGCTGCTTTTGCATTTACAAAATTGATAGAATCGAGGTTATTGGATTTACTTAAAAAATAAACAGGACCATAAGTAAATTTCGCTTTTGTAATAGGTTTAAAATCTGGTTCTATATTGGCATCATTGGTATTAATAACAATTACAGCATCAGCGCCTTTATGGAAAGCAGTATCCAATTTTGCCTCCAAAGAAGCATAAGCTGCTAAATTTGAATGAGGATTATCAGCATCGGGGCGACCCAATTTAATCACTACTATTTTGCCCTTGATACTTTTATGTGTGGCGTAATCATTATGACCTAAAGTAGGAGCTTCGATACCATAACCCAACCATACGCATTTACCTGAAACTTCGCCAATTCCAGTGCCTTCTAAAGGAAAGTTTTTACCCCTATCAATTCTCTCAAATTTAAGTTCACCAGCTTTGGTTTCTAAAATAAGTGAAGCCTTTTTATAGGATATTTTTTTGATTTTAAACTTTTGCAAATAACCTTGTTCTCCTTTTTGCCAAAGGTTCATAGATTGAAAATTTTCAACCAAAAATTCGTAAGCCATTTTTTCGCCCTTGCTACCAATAAGTCGGCC
This sequence comes from Bacteroidia bacterium, assembly GCA_051861545.1. GTDB lineage: Bacteria > Bacteroidota > Bacteroidia > UKL13-3 > UKL13-3 > CAISCU01. The sequence continues at coordinate 4,343 of JBIMKP010000006.1, forward strand.
CTCTAAGCGGTCATCAGCTAAGTAAGAAATATTGTGTTCTAAAGATTGAATGATATCTGCATCCGGTTTTGGAAGAGTTTGAGCAGCAAGCAAAAACGGAATAAACAGTATAAGACTAAGTGCGATTTTTTTCATATCGCTCCAAAAATACAGAAGTTCGGGTATTAATTCCTTATTGAATAGTTTTTAAATCACATTCAAATTCCTTAAAATTTCAAATATGAGTTTAAGCAAAACACCTGAAACAAAACATGCAAACACAATTCGAATTATTTTAGGTGAAGTTTTTTGAGCCATTTTTACTCCCAAAGGAGCGAAGAAAAAAGTGGCAAGTATCATTGGAAAAATCACTTCAAAATAAATATTTCCATATTGATAATTGCTTATTTTTTGAGATGCAGGACCGGATAAATTAAAAATCCCCATCACAATTGCAAACATCGGAATAACTCCATTTGAAATGGAAGATGCTTTTTTGATAGATTGTTTCATCCAATCTGTGAATAAGGGAGTCATTACAACACCGCCACCCAATCCTGAAAAAGCTGTAATCAAACCTGCAAAAAATCCGGTGGTCTGGTATTTCCATGTAGGAGCATGTTGTTCTCCAATCAAAACCGGCTTCTTGGCAAACATTCGAATGATTATAATAAACAACATCAACGCAAAAACATAGTTAAATACTTGCTTCGAATACCAATTACCTGTTTGAATAAAATAAGTCAATACCAAAGCACTCATCATTCCCGGCAAAGCAGTTTTAAGTATTTCTTTGGGATAAAAATTTCCCATTTTATACTGTTTATAAGAAGCTAAACTTCCCGAAAAAATGATTGTAAATAAAGAATTGGCAAGGATTGCTTTTACTAAAACATCGTTTTTTAAACCCATTTTGGAGAGGAAATAATCTAAAACAGGTATATAAACCAATCCGCCGCCAACTCCTAGAAAACCAGATAGAAATGCACCAAATGAACCAAATAGTGCCAATAAAATATAATCAGATAATTCTAACAAAACTTACTTCTTTACTTGAAGCAAAGAAACATATTTAGTTGGATTTGCAAACAGATTTAAAGCTTCTTGAATTTCTAAGTCATGAGCAAAAGATGCTTCAGTTTTTCCTTTTTGAAAGAAATATCTTTTAACAATTTCTTCTTCCAATAAAGACACTATTTCTTCTTTGTTCTTTTGAATATCAGCTGCTTTATCTCTCTTTAATTGTTGTTTTAAAGTTTCGTAAGTTGCCTTAATCGATTCAAAGTACTTTTCTTCTTCCGCTTTTAATTTGAAGTCTTCAAGTTCCTGTTCTGTTTTAGTAGTATAGTCGTAGCTTTTACCTGAAGCAAATTGTTTGAAATCTTCAAAATCAGCATCAGTAAATTTAAATGATTTGGCATCATTCCCTAAAGTAACATGGGTTTCTTTATACTTAGTAGCATAATCAAAAATGATATGTTTTGCAACCAAACTTTGAACAGGTAACGACAATGTTTTTAATTCCACTTTGATATCTGGCTCAACACCACCGCCATCATAAACAGTTCTTCCATTTTTAGTTTTGAATGATCTTTTTAAAGAATCAGGAACCGAAGCCACGCTTCCATCTTCATTTCTATGAGAATAATCTAAAGCTTGAATACATCTTCCACTTGGAGTATAATATTTAGCCGTTGTAATTTTAATTTGGGTATTGTAGTTCAAAGGACGAGTTGATTGAACCAATCCTTTTCCAAAAGTTCTTTGTCCAATAACCACTCCCCTATCTAAATCTTGAATAGTACCTGAAACAATTTCAGATGCTGAAGCAGAACCTCTACTAGTTAAAACTACTACAGGAATATTGATATCAGTGCTATTTAACTGTGTTGGATATGATTTATCCCATTCAGAAATTTTACCTTTTGTACTCACTACCAATTGACCCTGGGGAACAAAAACATTTACAATATTTACTGCTTCATTCAACAAACCGCCTGGATTTCCACGAACATCCAAAATCACATTTTTAGCATTTTGCTTTTTTAATTCGACCAAAGCATTTCTTACTTCATTACCTGCATCGTTTGTAAAAGAAGTCAATTTGATATAACCAGTTTCTGCATTAATCATTCCGAAATAAGGAACATTTTTCAATTTGATTTCTTCGCGGATAATCGATTTGGTTAAGGTTTCATTGCCACGTTTGATTAAAAGTTTCACCTCAGAACCAGCCTGACCTTTTAACAATTTACTGATATCAGAAGTATTTTTTCCCTTCACGGATTTTCCATCCACTTCAATTAAAATATCACCTGCACGTAAATCGGCTTTTTGAGCTGCAAAACCTTCATAAGGGTCGGTTACCATTACATAATCATCACGTTGCATGATTTGTGCACCTACTCCACCATACTGCCCTGTCATTTGAAAACGGAAATCTTCAGCTTCTGCTTCTGAAATAAAATTGGTGTAAGGATCAAGTGTTTTCAGCATCTCATCGATGGCCTTTTTGTTCATCTTACCTGCATCAATTTCATCAACATAATAGGTATTGATTTCACGAAAAACAGATGCATATAATTCCAGATTTTTTGATATTTCAAAGTATTTATCACCTACTTTAAACGACAAAAGTCCAATAACAGAAAGGCATAAAGCCCAAATGAAAACTTTTTTACTACTAATTATCCTCTTCATACTTCCGAAAATAGGGCTTGAAGATGGTAGAAACAATTTGTTAAGCTGATTTTTTACGTAAAAGGAACATTGTATTGACAAAAGGGCAAATTGTATTGATAATAAAACAGATATATGAAAGAAACAAAAACAGAATTTCAATAGTGGTGAAATTTTGCAAGTTGAATCGTAAAAAATCACATTTGAATTTATTCTTAACTAAAAAATTATTATGTTGCTAACTTGTTTAAATCCTTAATAGAACAAGGGATTTGAAGTTAATTAGCAATTAAAACAGAACATGAAGGCTTGTATTTTTGATTTAGATGGAGTGCTGGTAGATACAGCGAAATACCATTTTATTGCCTGGAGAAGATTGGCAAATGAATTAGGAGTTGATTTTAATGAACATGACAATGAACAACTAAAGGGATTGTCGAGAGATGCATCATTGGATGTGATACTAAAAAAAGGCGGAGTAAGTGCCACATTAGAGCAAAGAACCGAATGGATGTTCAATAAAAATGAATGGTACCTCGAACTCGTTCATCAAATGAATGCTGAAGAAGTTCTTCCAAATACAAAAGAATTATTAGCAGATTTAAAAGCCAATGGTTGTAAAATTGCTTTGGGTTCAGCTAGTAAAAATGCGGTATTGATTCTCGAAAGAGTTGATATCTACAAATACTTTGATGCCATTATTGATGGAACAAAAACTTCTAAATCTAAACCAGACCCAGAAGTATTTTTAATGGGAGCAAACGAACTTGGCTGTAAGCCAAATGAATGTATCGTTTTTGAAGATGCAATAAGTGGTGTTCAAGCTGCAAAATCAGGTGGATTTTATGCCATTGGAATTGGAAGCGAAGATGTATTAACACAAGCAGATATTGTATTTCCTTCACTAGAAGGATTGAGTTTTGAAAAATTAAATCAGATAAAATTTTAAGCAATGAAAGATTACTTTAAACAAAACGAATGGCAAATTATTGAAGAAGGATTTGACCCAGCATTTCATGAAGCATCTGAAAGTATTTTCAGTATTGGAAATGGAAAAATGGGACAAAGAGCCATGTTTGAAGAAAAATACAGTGGGAAATCACTACAAGGTTCTTATGTAGCAGGAGTTTATTATCCCGACAAAACCCGCGTGGGCTGGTGGAAAAACGGATATCCTGAATATTTCGCAAAGGTATTAAACAGTCCGAATTGGATTGGCATGGATATAATTATTGATGGTGAATCAATGGATTTATTCAATAATAGACCTAGCAATTTCAAACGTGTTTTAGATATGAAAGAAGGCTTGTTACAAAGAAGCTTTTCTTATGAAACAAGCACCGGTAAAAAGTTTGATGTGTTTGTTGAACGTTTCATGAGCAGAGAAGATGATGAAACTGCATGTATCCGTTATCAAATTAAAGCACATGAAAATGCTACTGTAAAATGGAATGCTTTCATTGATTCTTATGTTAAAAACAAAGACTCTAATTACGATGAAATATTCTGGAGTAGGGTGAATGAAAAACATGGTTCAGATTATGCCTTACTTCGTTCTAAAACCAACAAATTAAATTTTGAAGTTTGCGAAGGATTTAAAGTAAGATTAGATGTTGATGGTAACGAAATACAATCAACAACTTACTCTAGCGCTGAATGGAAGGCACAAAGCAGCAGCAGCATTCAATTCGAAAAAGGCAAAACATATACATTTGAAAAGTATGTTTCTATTGTTTCAAGTTTGTACTATGATAACAATGAAATAGAAAAAGCATGTGAAGCTGGCATTCAAAAAGCTTATGAAATGGGTTATGATACTTTGAAACAAAGACATATCAATTCATGGGCAGAAATCTGGAAGAATGGTGATATTCAAATCCATGGCGATACTGCTGCACAGCAAGGAATTCGTTTTAATATTTTCCAATTACATCAAACTTATACAGGAAGAGACCCTCGATTTAATATTGGTCCGAAAGGCTTTACAGGAGAGAAATACGGCGGTTCTACTTATTGGGATACAGAAGCTTATTGTATTCCATTTTACTTAGGGACATCTGACCCTGCTATCTCAAAACAATTGTTGGTATATCGCTATAAACAATTAGACAAAGCCATTGAAAATGCAGCAAAATTAGGCTTTACAAAGGGAGCAGCATTGTATCCAATGGTGACAATGAACGGAGAAGAATGTCACAACGAATGGGAAATTACTTTTGAAGAAATTCACCGCAATGGAGCAATTGCATTTGCTGTTTTCCAATATGCATTGTACACTGGTGATTTATCTTATCTAAGTGAAGGTGGAGCTGAAGTTCTTTTAGGTATTAGTAGATTTTGGGCACAAAGAGTGCATTGGTCGGATGCCAAAAAGTTATATGTGATGCATGGTGTAACTGGTCCAAATGAATACGAAAACAACGTAAACAACAATTGGTATACCAGTTATATTGCTATGTGGTGTTTGAAATACACTGCTGAAGTAATTGACTATTTAGAGAAAAATCAATCGGCTTATTACCAAAATTTTGTTTCAAAAACCTCTCTACAAAAAGAAGAATTAAGCAAGTGGCAACATATCACAAACAATATGTTTTTTGCCAAAGATGATGAACTTGGAATCTTCTTACAACAAGAAGGATATTTAGATAAAGAACAAAAAATGGCAGCTGATTTAAATCCTGCCGAAAGACCCATCAACCAACATTGGAGCTGGGATAGAATCCTAAGATCATGTTTCATTAAACAAGCAGATGTATTACAAGGATTGTTTTTATTCGAAGACCATTTCGATAAAGAAACATTAAGAAGGAATTTCGATTTTTATGAACCAAGAACTGTTCATGAATCATCATTATCTCCATGTATTCACGTGATACAAGCAGCCAAATTAGGTTATAAAGAAAAAGCTTATGAAATGTACTTAAGAACCTCTCGTTTAGATTTAGACGATTACAATAGAGAAGTACATGAAGGCTTACATATTACTAGTATGGCTGGCACTTGGATGGCAGTTGTAATGGGATTTGGCGGATTGAGAATCAAAAATAATTTATTGAACTTTTCTCCAATGTTACCTGAACAATGGTCAGGCTTTAGCTTCTTGGTTCATTACAGAAATGCCAATATTAAAGTAAGTGTGAGTAGAGAAGAAATTGTACTTCAACAAAACGAAAAAGAAGAAATGATTTGTGAAGTGTATGAAAAACAAATTGTATTAAAAAAAGGAGAAAGTATTCGTTTATCTATTCAATAAAAGCAGACCTCATTCGCAAAGAATGAGGTCTTTTTATATCTTTACCTAAAACCAATGAAAAAATGACTAAAGTAGAAAAACCACATCTCAGTCTCTTACAAATATTCAACATGAGTTTTGGATTCATGGGAATTCAATTCGGATTTGCATTACAAAACGGAAATGCCAGCGGTATTTTACAAAACTATGGTGCTCATGTTGAGCAATTATCTTGGTTTTGGTTGGTAGCGCCTTTAACCGGAATGATAGTACAACCTATTATCGGACATTACAGCGATAATACTTGGGGCAAATTTGGAAGAAGAAAACCCTATATCATGATAGGCACTATTTTGTGTTGTTTGGCTTTGTTGCTGTTACCTAACTCAGCATCATTTTTTCAAGCCAAATCTGCATTGATGATAGGCGCAGGAATGTTGATGATTATGGATGCCAGTATCAATATTGCTATGGAACCATTCAGGGCATTGGTAGCAGATAACTTATCAGACAAACAAAGAACATTGGGCTTTTCTATACAAACATTTTTAATTGGAATAGGCGCAGTAGTTGGTTCATGGTTGCCATATATCATGTTCAACTATTTCGGAGTTTCATCTTCGGCACCGGCAGGAATGGTAGCAGATAATGTGACTTACTCATTTTATGTTGGAGCCATTGTATTCCTTGCTTGTATTTTAATTACTGTGATTTTCACCAAAGAATACTCTCCTTCTGAATTGGCTTTATATAATGGTCAGAAAGAAGAAACAAAATCAGAGTTTTCTGAAATCTTTAAAGACTTTGCAAACATGCCAAAAGCCATGAAACAATTGGGTTTGGTTCAGTTCTTCTCTTGGTTTGCTTTGTTTAGTATGTGGGTATTTACTACACCAGCCATCGCACATCATGTTTATGGATTATCTATTGATGACAATAGCAGTGATCAGTTTAGAGATGCACAAAATTGGACTGGAATTATATTTGGCGTTTACAATGGCGTGAGTGCAATTTACGCATTGATGTTACCAAGAATTGCTGCAATGATTGGTAAGAAAAAAACACATGCATTCTCATTAATTGCAGGTGGAATTGGATTAATCAGCATGTATTTTGCGGATGATAAAACCGATTTATTGTTTTCGATGGTTGGCGTTGGTTTTGCATGGGCATCTATATTAGCCATGCCTTATGCGATATTAGCAGGCAAGTTACCTTCAGCCAAAATGGGCGTTTACATGGGGATTTTTAATTTCTTTATTACCATCCCGCAAATTATTAATGGAATTGTAGGTGGACCAATTGTACATTCACTCTACAATGACAATGCTATTTATGCGATTGTATTAGCAGGAATCTTCATGCTTTCTGGAGCAGTGAGTGTATTATATGTACATGATGAAAGCAATTAGGGTATGCTGAAAGCAAAAAATTAATGGAAGAAGAAGAAAAAAAAGAAGTTTATTCAGTAGAAAAAGAAATAGAAAGCAATGGTATACAGATTTATTCTAGGCTGAATATTATTGCCTTTTCAATTTTGTTCTCCTCTATTTTTGGAGCAGCATTATTGGTATCGAACCTAAGGGCAGTAGGCAATAAACAAGCTGCAAAAATGGTGAGTATATTTGCCCTATTGTATTTTGTAGCCACATTGGTAATTGTGATGATTCCTTCAAAACCAATGGCTTTGTTAACCTTGGCCATCAATTATATTGGAGGTAAAATTTTGGCTGATCATTTCCAGAAAACACTTATTCCAGGCTCATTAGATTATCCTAAAAAATCAATATTAAAACCACTTATTATCTCCTTATTGATTTGTGCTGTCATCATCATCTTCAGTTGGAATTCGATTTTAGGAAGATAGGATACGAAAAAATGCATTTGGGATTTTTGAACAGATAGATTCATTGACAAAAACCTAATTTGCCAAGGATGGACTTCGGTCCATCTTTACTTCTCAAGGATGGACTTCGGTCCATCACTACTTGTTAAGGATGGACTGCGATCCATCCCTACGTGTCGAGATATAAAAACCAACCATCATTAAGGAAAATAAAATTATGAAAAGAAGCTTGTTACTGCTGATTGTATCAGTGTTTGCTGCAAATGGATTGTTCTACTCATGTTCCAATAGTGAAGTAAAAACAGAAGCAAAAATCGAAGCAAATGCAAATGCCCCCAAACAAATGACAGAGGCTGAGAAAAAAGCTGCTTTGGAGGAAAGAAAAAAATGGGAAGCAACACCAGAAGGTAAAAGGTTTAAAGACTGGGAAGCTTCTCCAGCGGGTAAAAAGGTTCATGCCAGTCATGATAAAATAAAAAAGTACATCAAAGATTACAGCGAAATGGAAGCTATTGTTACTTCAGTTACATTTCAGCGTGAAAATGCTCCAGCAAATGGTCCTAAATGGTTGATTGTAAAAATACTCGGTGAAAAATACATGATGCAGTTTAGTCAGAAAGGATTTGGGTTAGTTAGGGATGGACAGCCGTCCATTAGTACTTTAAAAGTAAATGACAAAATATTCTTAAGAAGCCGCAGCGCAGGATATTCGCATAATCATCCTTATTTGATTATCAGTGGTGATTCTATTGCCCACGCCAATAAGTTAGGGATGGACGGCCGTCCATCCGTACTTTTCAAAAGGGAATACAATAAAAATGGTTGTTAGGGATGGACGGATGGCATTGTAGGGATGGATTTTTTATCGAAATTTTTTATTCCAACCCAAATTCAATATTAATTATTCTGTTCTTCCTAAAATAAATGGACAATGAAGCTATTTGAGCTAGGTCTTTTAGACAGCAAGAACAACTATCAAAATACAAGCTATCTACAATATAATGAAAAACTAAAATCTTACCGTTTTCAATGGTGTCTGTTTCAATTGGATATCCCAACAACTCTTTTACCTCATTAATATTCTTCTTCTTAAATTTTTTAGACGACAAAATATAATTTTTAATCTTTGATCTCTCATCTCCTACTCCACAAGAATCTTTTTGCCATAGTTCTTTTATCATTTGGTCTGAGTACTTTGATTGAGCAGTAAGATTAGTAAATACCAGACATGCTATTATAAAAAATACTCCCTTCATACTTTTATCTTGGTTTAATATTTTAATAAAATCCATCTATAACAAAATCTAGGCTGGACGGCGTTTCATCCCAAATTAAAAATCTGCAATTTTCCCCTTCGGAAATCTTTCAACTTCATTAAATAATGGGGGTACAATAAAATATTTATGATTAATCTCCTTTGCGTTATAGTACTTTGCTTGCCAATCAGCAATACCAGTATTATTTAAGGAAATTGATTCTAATAGAATATCAGCGTGAAATTGACTCAAACTATGATTAAAATTTAACAAAATCTCCCCTTCAACTAGGTAATAGAAACCAGAATATTCATCACTAATTTCATCAATAAAAAATACCCTTTTCTTTGCCTGAATTATTGTTCGCAAAATTTCTTCTGCCGACTTATAAAGGAAATTATAATCTTGTAACACTTTATTCTCACAAGGTTCATTCTTATCATTAAAAAACAAATTTGAATAAATTTTGAGTTGGTCTATCACCTCAAAATCATTCTTATAATATATTTCAATGTTCGAATTTGTATAGTGGGCACAAAAACCTTTAGTAGTTTCTAAAAATTCAACATTATCAGGAAATCCAATCAAATTAGCAATTTGAACAAAATTAGATTTTTTAAGGTCTAAGTCTTCACCAAGCTTATTTTTAAGAATTATATCTGTGATGTTAAATTTCATTTATTGTAAAACAAAATTTCTTTATACTGATTTCGACAATTATAAGTTCAATTTTTAAGAATTGCTTCAATAGAAATATCTTCATCTATCAAGGGCCAATGAACACCATATCCGGAAGGTGTTATTTTATAAAATTCCCTTTCGATGGCATTGGCATTTAAAAGTTTAGGAGATAATTTGGCTAAATCCAAAGTCAATATCTTTCCATCAATTTGAAGTATCATTGAATTAGCTTCAAAGCTTATTTTATTTATGTTATGAGTAATTATCATTCTATAGTTTAAAAAATTGATTCCAGTATACAATCATTAGATTAATGATTTGAATAAGAAAATTTGAAAACCCTAATCTAATAAAATCAACTTAAACATTATAATTTCAAGAAGTGATAATTTTGAACTTGCTAGCCCTACATTTTGTCAATTTATTTTCCAGCTAACAATTAAAAATTTATTTTTATCATTCAAATAAAAAATTGGATCATAACAATTCGGCGTATTTTGTTTTAACAAGCCTTTATAATTCGCTATTAATTCCTCTTCTTTAAGCTTAAAGCTATGTCTATCTATTTCTAATTCATAAATGGAGCCTTCATTAAAACACAATATTTAGCTTCATATGCTGAAACAAATCTTCTACGACAAAAGAGAGTAGTATCATAGTTTTCATCTAAAATTTCGATTAATTAAAAATAAGATTTAGGCATGTTAGTAATTGATTCATGGTATTGAGTTGAATCAATTGCAATGAATTTAGCCTTTTTGAAGACAATTTTATGAGGAGATTGCCCAAACAAACTCAGCGAAATCAGAAACAAAAAAGCCAAAACTAAATTCTTCATACTTTTTAAAATTCGATTAGCAACATCAATAACTTAATTCATAAAAATGAAAACACAATTTAGTTGATTTTGTATTGAAATGAATTTTGAAATTTCGGTAAGCTCACAATTATTAGTATTTATTATTTTGATTGCAATACATAACTTGGAATACTATCCCAACCATCTTTTGGAACAATTTCCAAAGAATCCAAAATTAAATTTGATACCATCAGTTTAGAGATTTTAGGATTATTAACACAATACTTTATTAAGTATCGTTGTCCAACTTGAGCTTGCACTTTCTTTGTTCCATCAAGAGGTTCACTTGATTTATATTCTATACTATTTACATGAAAAATATAGTCTGCATCTTGTCCTCCTTCAGCCCCAAATTCAATTTTATTTATTTGACCAATAGTATATCTATGGTTTTCATTTAAAATATTTGCCTCTTCTATAGATTTCCAATAGAAGTAAACTAAAAATACCAGTAAAAAAACTATTAAAACTGTATATCTAATAAAAGGTTCAATTTTAATTTTCATAATTTATGCCATAGTGCCTTCTGTAATGTTTTTTGACTTAATTTACCAATACAAACTTACTGGATATTGTACTAAATCCTCATTTCAGTAGGACTTTAATATTATCATCCTAAAATTATATTGTTTAATGAAATTTTCAATTCCAACCTAAGTTTTGAAACATCTATAATTAAAAAAACACTTACAATTAGACAAAGAACTGGCCTATTTCTAATATTTCAAGCTCAATCAACATCAACATTGAGCTCAAATATTTGGATTTTTGAGCTTGAAATGAGGTTTGTTTAAGCTACATTTTAAAAAAAACAAATCAATCTTAGTTCAGATTCATTCCTATTCAGTTTGGGATGATGGAAGATATGGTAACCAGTGGCTGACGAAATTGTAGAGATGGATTGATAGGATTGTTGAAATGGGGATGGCATCGTAGGGATGGACCGCCGTCCATCCATACCAACTAGGGATGGACGGTCGTCCATCCCTACGATGGCATATATAATCATTCGGAATACCGATTCAACACGCCATTTTCAATCAAAATCACTATTTTCGCGGCTATGTCTGAAGAAGTATTTAAAAAAGTGGTTTCCCATGCCAAGGAATATGGGTTTGTATTTCCTTCCAGTGAAATTTATGAAGGTTTAGGTGCTGTATATGATTACGGACAAAATGGTGCTGAATTAAAAAATAATCTCCGCCAATATTGGTGGAAATCGATGGTGCAAATGCACGAAAACATTGTGGGTATTGATGCCGCCATTTTCATGCATCCTAAAGTTTGGAAAGCTTCTGGCCATATCGATGGTTTTAGCGACCCCATGATTGATAACAAAGATTCGAAAAAAAGATACCGTGCCGACCAATTATTGGAGGATAAAATAGAACGTTATAACAAAGATGGCAAAACCCAAAAAGCAGAAGAATTACAAGCTGCTATGGACCAAGCTTTGTTAGATAACAATTTAGCTGAGCTAAAAAACCTGATTGAAAAACACGAAATCGCTTGTCCTGTAAGTGGCACTAGAACTTGGACAGATGTTCGTCAGTTTAACCTCATGTTTAGCACCGAAATGGGCGCTATGGCTGGTGGTGAAGCGGATAAAGTTTATTTACGTCCTGAAACTGCACAAGGAATTTTTGTGAACTTCTTAAACGTACAAAAAACAGGTAGAATGAAAGTTCCTTTTGGAATTGCTCAAACAGGAAAAGCTTTCAGAAATGAAATCATTGCGCGTCAGTTTATCATGCGCATGCGTGAGTTTGAACAAATGGAAATGCAATTTTTTGTTCGTCCAGGTACACAAAAAGAATGGTATGCCTATTGGAAAGAAGCCAGAATGAAATGGCATCATAAATTAGGTTTTGGACCAGAAAAATACCGTTTTCATGACCATGTGAAATTGGCTCATTATGCCGATGCAGCAGTTGATATTGAATTCGACTTCCCATTTGGTTTCAAAGAAATGGAAGGTATCCATAGCAGAACAGATTTCGATTTGAGAAACCATGGTGAATTATCAGGTAAAAAACTTCAGTATTTTGATGCTGAACTAGACGAAAATGGAAAAGCTTATGGCAACTATATTCCTTATGTAATCGAAACATCAATTGGTTTAGACCGTTTGTTCTTAGCCACTATGTGTGCTGCATACAAAGAAGAAGAAGTGGGTGAAGGCGATAAAAAAGATACACGTGTTGTATTGGCTTTACCACCAGCATTGGCTCCAATTAAATTGGCGGTTTTCCCATTAACCAAAAAAGATGGATTACCTGAAATCGCTAGAAATATTATTGATGATTTAAAATTCGATTTCAACTGTTTCTACGAAGAAAAAGATGCAATTGGAAAAAGATACAGAAGACAAGATGCTTTGGGAACTCCATTCTGTATTACCATTGATCACGAAAGCTTAACTACCAATACTGTTACCATTCGTTACAGAGATACGATGGTTCAAGAAAGAATTGCAATCGACCAAATAAAAGCCTTGGTAAGTGATGCAGTAAGTTGGAAAAATTTATTGGCTTAAATAATGGAACATCCAATTGGTAAAGTCTTCAAAACATCACTCTTGTTTTATGCTTTGATGCTATTACCAATTGGATTTTTTTCATTGGCATTTTTAGGAAGTCAGGTCGATTCTATTTGGGTGTATCCCTCCTATTTTATCACCGAAAGTGCCGGAAAATATGGAACCATAGTGATATTGGTTTTATGCTCTTGGTTTTATGGCATTCGGCTAGAAGGATTCAAAAACAAAGTATTTGCATTTCTTAAATCATTTGTATCCCTACTTCTATTTTTTATCCTGTTTGCCTATATCAATGAACACATCACAAAACCAATGGTATCAGCAGCAAGACCAAGTCATATTTACATTTTTTCGAAAAGTGTTTGGCCAATAGAAGCCGCTCATTTCTATGAAAAATCGAAAATAGAAAGAAGCAAGATTTTAAATGAAATCATACAAAAAAACGATAGTAATTTTCAAGACATTCATCCATTGGTGAAAGCACATTGGATTGAAGAATCGGGCTTTTCTTTTCCATCAGGACATAGTTTTAATTCATGGATGATTGCAGTAGTTTTATCTTATTCAATTCTACAATTAAGAGTGAAACATCAATTTCGAAAATATTATTGGATTCCTTTTTTATGGGCTGCATTGGTTGCCATATCAAGAGTGATGTTAGGCGCTCATAGCATTGTTGATATTGCTGCAGGCTCGATTATGGGAATTATAATTGCGAGTATTTTTCTTTATTTCGACAAAACAAGGCCTTTTATATTTCAAAAAAAATAAGATGAAAATACTTTATGGAGTGCCTGGAGAAGGCATGGGACATGCAACCAGAACAAAAGTAATTGTTTCACATTTGCTTGAAAAAGGACATGATGTTAAAATGGTTTCAAGCGACAGAGCTTTTAACTTTTTAAAGAGTGCATTTCCTGGAAGAGTTTATGAAATTGAAGGATTACATTTTGCATTCAAAAAAGGGAAAGTTTCAAAAAGTGGAACTTTTATGTTGAATCTTAAAAATCTACCCAAAACCCTATTCAAAAACTTTGAACAATTTTTGTTTTTGGATGAAAATTTTCAACCTGATATCATTATATCAGATTTCGAATCATTCACTCATTTTTTTGCAAAAACGCATGGTATTCCATTTATCAGCATAGATAATATGCAGGTAATGGACAGATGTAAGTTGGATATAGAAATTGAAGATGATGAAAAATCGAATTACAGATTAGCGAAAAACATTGTAAAAGCAAAGGTTCCAGGTGCAGAGCAATATTTCATTAGTTCGTTTTTTGAAGCAAAAATTAATAAAGAAAATACGCAATTAGTTCCTCCAATCATCCGCCAATCTATTCAAGAAGCAAAAGTGGAAAAAGGAAATCATATTTTGGTTTATCAATCAACTGGAGCAGGAAGAAAATTGATTGAAATCCTAAAGAAACTAAAAAAAGAACAATTCATTGTTTACGGATATAATATTGATGAAGAAGATGAAAATATACTATTGAAAAAATTCTCCGAAACAGAATTCATTGAGTATTTTGCTAAATCGAAAGCAGTGATTGCCAATGGAGGATTTTCATTTATCAGTGAAGCTATTTATTTAAAAAAGCCCATTTATTCATTTCCGCTGGAAGGACAATTTGAGCAATACATGAACGCTGCATATATAGAAAAATGTGGCTATGGCAGACATTTCAACAAAATGAAAGAAGACTATTTAAAAGCATTTTTGTATGATTTGGAAATCTTTCAAAACAATCTGAACGCCTATCAACAAAATGGAAATGAACTTTTATTTGAAAGAATTGATACTTACTTAAACGAATTTGAAAAATCACAAAAATGATTGTTGGATTTGAAACATCAGCACAAGAAATTTCAATTGATGAAAGCAATTTTGAATTGCTCAATTCAATTGCATTAAAGAGTGCAAATGATGAAAAAGTAAGGTCATTGCTATTGAAATGGTTTAGCAATGAAAATTTTGTTTTTAAAAGTTCAGGTTCTACAGGTAAACCAAAGGAATTTTCATTTAACAAAGCACAGGTAAAACTGAGTGCAGAAGCCAGTATAGAAGCATTTGGACTCACAAAAAATGACCATTTGCTTTTATTAATGAATGCTGATTTTGTTGGAGCAGCTATGTTGGTTTTGAGGGCAGCTGTTTTAGATGCACGATTAAGTATATTGCCGATTAATTCGGCTTCAACTCTACACATAGAAATCAACCATGATTATACTTTTTGTTCAATGGTTCCATTGCAGATGATGGAAAGTATCAAACAAGATGCAAATGCAATTATCAAACTAAAAAGATTTAAGAAAATACTGCTTGGAGGCAATAGTATTTCCTTACAATTGGAGCAATTGATAATAGAAAATGATTTGGAAGTCTACCATAGCTATGGAATGACGGAAACATTATCACACATTGCAATAAGAAGAATTGGATATGAAAGCCATTTTAAGCCACTTAGAGGAACTGAAATACAATTAAGCAATAACCATTGTGTTTGTATAAAAAATGCTGTTACAATTGATTGGTTAGAAACAAATGATATAGCAGAATTGAATGAATCGGGTGAATTAAGAATAATTGGCAGAAAAGATTTTGTTATCAATTCTGGCGGCATTAAATATTCACCAGAACAAATTGAAAATCGAATTCAAAACTATTTAAATATCCAAGACATAAAATGGAATGAATTTATGATTGGATGGAAAAGAAGTGAAGCATTGGGACAAGAGATAATTTTGCTCATAGAAAACCAAAATATTGAAGAAGAGCAGTTTGAAAATTTAAAAAATCACTTGAAGAAATTTGATGAAAAACACGCATTTCCAAAGAGCTGGAAACGAATAAGTTCATTTATTAGGACAGAAAACGGGAAATTGGACAGAATAAACACAATTGAATCGTCTCATAACCAATAAATTAAACTAATAATAATTTGTTTACCAAAATAGATGTGGTAAAGCCAATCAAATTTTTAAATTCGCGTAAAGTTAAATATTAATATTATGTATTGGACACTTGAACTTGCTTCTTATCTGGATGATGCGCCATGGCCAGCAACCAAAGATGAATTGATTGACTATTCAATCCGCTCGGGAGCACCTTTGGAAGTGATAGAAAACCTGCAGGAACTCGAAGATGATGGAGAACCATTTGAAACCATCGAAGAGATCTGGCCAGACTATCCTACCAATGAAGATTACTTTTACAACGAAGACGAGTTGTAATGAAAAAGGGCTGATTCAAGTTATGAGTCAGCCCTTTTTATTTGATTAAATTAATACTTTTAAATTTCTTCGTTGAATTCTTCTTCTTCCATTCCGGAATTCTCGTTGTTATTTACAAAATCTGCTTGATAAGTTTCAAGTTGAGGATTTGTTTTCTCATGTAAATTGATGCAATAACGCAATCCTGCGCCGGCACCAATTGATCGAACCAAACCTAACTCGAGTAACAAAGCAAAATCTCTTTGAATGGTTTTTCTGTTACAATCAAACTCGTTTACTAATTCTTTGGTTGAAATAAAACCTCTATGTTGAACAATGTACATGATAAGCTTCTGACGCTTATTTAAAATATTCTCATCAATCTCTTTTAATTTATAACCACGTTCGAAAACATAATTCATGATGTTTTTCTGACGCGGATTCAATTTTTCGAAATCAACCTGTTTTCTAAAAAATGTTCTTAGTAAATCCTTGATTTTAGCTAATTGATCAAGGTGCATTCTTAAGCCAAAAACCAATTGCTCATTTAAATTTACTTCATCCGATTTTGTTAACTGTAGGTATTCGTTTTTGTTGATGTACAATTCGTGTTCCAAACTCATCAAACCAAATAAATCCATTTGATTTTTAGCAAGCCAGAAATACTGTAACAAGCAAGCAACTTTTGGTTTCAGTTCTTCAAAAATTTGGAGTGACATTATTCTAAAATGCAGCATCCAAGATTGCACAATTGGATGAAATTCATTGTCGTTATTCAAAAATTCGAATAAAGCATCCAATTCCAGCTCTGCTTCAACATTTAATCTTTCAGGAAACTGGATTTGATTACTAGAAAACAAATTAACATCACTATTTCCTTGATATAGCTCTAAAACCAAAATCTTATGCAATTGATAAAAAAGTGGCAAACTCAAAGACTGTTCTAAATTTTCAAGAAGCAGAGATTCAGCCTTACTAAAAACTTCGATTGCGCGTTCATTCAGGCCACTCGCTCGTAAGTTTTTATTGATGATATATTTTACCGTCTTTATTTCAATTAGGTTATGATCCAAAGCATTGGCATAATAGTTCCTAAGAATGGAACTATTCTGAGCCTCAATCGCTCTAATTTGCTCAGGCAAATCGATAAATTCATAGATATTCCTTAGCTCATCGTGTTGCCTGACACAATCGATGAAAGCATGGTCTGCAGAAATCTGTGGTTCGTACTTATTAACAAGAATCATTAACTACGAAACTAAGGCCTAAACATATAGCCTTTTCATTGCTTTCTAAGCACCTGTTGGTGGATAGTATAGGAAAGCGGGCACAATTCGTCCCTAAAAATGCGTAGAGCCTTGATAAATCAAGGCTCTACAAAGTTAAGAATTTTTAGACAGGCTAAAAAAGTGCTGTGAATAAATGAAATAAAAACACTTAATTTCCACCCAATGCTTTGTATCTATCCATGCATTGAGCTGCATAATCGGCCTTTCCTTGCTTAGTAAATACATTCGCTAAATCGAACCAAGCCTGGGCATAATTTTGGTTTAAACTCAAAGCCATTTGATAAGTATCTGAGGCTTTTTCGAGACTTCCCACATACTCATAACACTTAGCCAAATAGTAATAAAACTCAGGTATGCTAGAGCTATGTTTTATAGCCATTTCGAATTGTTTTATTGCAGTATTATAATCACCTAAATTCATGTAACATAAACCACTGTAATACCAGCTTTCCGAAACGTTTTCTTTGTATTGGGTTGATTTAGCAAATGCTTCGTTTGCTTTAGCAAAATTTCTTCTATTAAAATGAACGATACCTAAATTGCTCCATGCAGAAAAATTCTCAGGGTAAATTTCTATGGCTTTATTCAACATTATTTCTGCGCTATCAATTCTTCCTTTATTAAGAAGTGAGAATCCCAATAAACGCCAAGCTTCTTCATCTTTATCAGCATATTTTACTGCCTTTTCGAAATACCAAATTGCAGAATCTAGGTTATTTTTTTCAAGCGCTATATAACCTAAAGGCATAAAATTATTCTCTCTTTTTACAACAGCGGCCAAAGGTATTCCATCAGCCATTACTGTATAAACAGTGCCTTTGGGAGGAAATGAGCCATTCAATAATTCATGTTGAGAAAAAGTACGGCTGGTCATAATTAAATAATCCCAATTTTGCTTTTGCTCTTCACTTTCTCTTGTCCAAACAAAATTTAATCTTGGATTAATTTGATGCGCCCAATAAGCAGCGGTAGTAATCTCATTATTGATTCCTATAACCAAAGAATCTTTTGGATGTTGGTTGGCAATCCATTCGGCAGCTTCTCTGCAGGAGTTAGAATAATAATCGGTTTCATAAGTTCCAAAAGCACCTTTTAATCCACCAGTAAATTCATTAAAATAAACATACTGATTGGGGTGATTTTGAACAAACCACAAGGTAGGTTTTACAAATAATCCACCTAAAACTACAGCACCGGCAATTGCTACAAGCTTATTTCTGCTTAATAAATAATCATAAAAAACAGCAGCTAAAGGAACAGCAGATGATAAAATGAATAAGTAGTGCCTCCATCCATTGTAATAGTTCAGATTACTCAATTCAGCATAAGCAATCGGAAACAAACTCATGAAAATTAACATTCCCCAAAAAGGAGCATTCTTTTCTTTTCTAATAAAAGGTAAAGCCAGAATACTACCTAAAAAGCCAACAATTAAATAAATAGGATTTCCAATACCCAAAAACTTCACCACATAATACCAAGGAGCAGCGGTAAGCATATACATACGTTTACCTTCAAACAGCTCCACATTGTTCGTGTAAAAGGCATTTTCAGAAGCCTTTGCATAAGCTTGATAAGGATGTGTAATTGGGTTGTTTAAAGCATAAGGCCAAACCAATATTCCGACTATATAAGCAACAATAGTTACTACAAGAAATATTTTAGCATAAGGAAGAATGAGTTTGAATGCATTTTCTTTTTTCGATCTCAATTTACTTAGCCATAAAACCGCTAAAAACAAACCAAAATAGGCGATAATTAACAATGCACCAACCCTTGAAGCGATACCCATTCCTATACCTACACCCAACCAAACTTCATGAGAAAACTTAGGGAATGGCATTTTTCTAAGCACTTTAACAAGGAATAAACCAGAAAAAGCAAAACCCAAAGCAAATGGAATATCTGTTGGATTATTCATGGAATTACCAAACCAACCCGGATTAAAAAACATGAATAAAAGTGCAAGAACTGCAGCACGCCATGAAGCCAATTCGAAAGCAATGAGTGATACAAAGACCAATCCTAAAAATCCATATAAAGAATTGATGAAATGCCTAGTTTCAAAAACTCCAGTGCCTAACCAATTGTAGGCAAAAGCTGAAACTGTATTGATTTGCTCACCATAAAAACGGTAAGCTTGACGAATGTACTCTGCACTATTAGCAGGTTCTGCCAAAGCAGCAGTATCTGAACCAAAAGTAGTAATGTAACGATAAGCCAATTGAGAGTAATCATTATGGGCTTTTTCGTCCCAAGTACTACCAAAATCCTGACTTAACATTGGCATAAAGAAAAATGCCAAGGCAAAAAACACTAAATATAATAACTTATAAAAACCACTATTTCCATTAGAAAAAGCTAATCCATCTTTTTTAATTCTGAATAAACTATCTGTGACAAAATAATGCCATCTCAAACTAAAAATAGCTGAAAATAAGCTTCCAAAACTTACTTTATTTGGCTTTTCTGTTTGAATTTGAACCTCTGAAATTGAGATATTATTGGCATTAATAGCGTAAACCATTTGTAACCAATTGTTACAAGATGCAAATTCATTGTCAAATAAGGATTTTAAATTCCCTGTTTTTGTAAAGAAGGCACCCGAAAAATTATCACGCAGATTTAAAGGAGTGAAAATTCTCGCAAAAGCATTAGGTAGTTTTCCCGAAGCTGTTTTTTTGTTTTTATCAACCTGATTTAAAACTAGCAAATTTGAATTTGCTAATGATTTTTTATGGGCATTAAAACCTTGAACCAAGTTTGAAATAGGATGATGTGCATCAGCTAAAAATAGAGAATAAGCTCCGGTAGATTTTTCAGCAGCCAAAGCAGCTTGAGTTCCTAAACTTTCATTAGCAGCATAAACAAATAACTTCCCTTTTTGAATCCATTCATCTAAAGGATTTGTATTTAAACCTCCAGCTTGTAAACAATGAACTTCTATGTCCAATTTACTTTTTTGGAAGAGGTTCTGAATACTAGAAACAAAAGTTTCATTGGTGTTTTTTGCATTAATTAAAACGGAAACACGTGATTCATTTAACACACTCATTTTTTATAAACTTGGGATTTATTTTTTCTCAAATACAAAAAGATTATTCAATCCTAATTGGAACTTCTTATTTACCAATAATTTGAATAAAGATTCATTAAAAATTTCTTTGGTATCACCTGGCTTATAGCCATAATGCTCTTCTAAACTCATTCCATCAATTAATTTCAAGGTAGTTAAAATATCAAGAATAGTATCAACTTGAGGAGAAGGAACAGTGATAATAACCCTTCCACCTGGCTTTAAATGATTGAAACAATTTAGAGCTAAACTCTTTTGCAGCTCTGTAGGAATATGCTCTAAAACTGCTAACATTGTTATAACATCGTAACTTTGTCCAGCAGGAGAAACTTCGGGGAAATAACCTGGAATTAGCGTATAATTTTTCTTTTCAATTCTTTGTTTTAGTGTTGGGTCGATACCAAAACCATGGCTAATTATTCCATCTAAAGCATCAAACATCACACCATCAACACTACCGATATCAAGAACAGTATCTCCCTTTTTTATGAAATCTTTTGCCTTGTTTATTCTAACTTTTTGCAAATACCTATCAATCGCCTTCATTCAATTATTTTTTATTTACACTCAACACCCCTAAAAAGAAACTCGATAAAACTGTTTGTAAGCCAATAATGATGGAAACCACACTTGGAATAACAACCCTTAATATTTTAGGATAATCAAGTTGACCAAAATGACTTTGTTCCCAAACATAAAGTGAATAAAAAGTACCTCCCAAACCAGCTAGAAATACAATTAAACCAATAATCAAACCCATTTCAACACTAAATTTTTCTATGATTCTTTCAAGAGAATCTTTTGCTGGCAAAAATCCTGCTTCAACTGCATAAGTTCTGGTGAAAACACCAAAAGTAACAGCCTGAAAACCAATAATTGTGAAAGCTCCAGCATACAATAATGTATTTGTATCAAAGTACACATGCTGAAATAAACCCAAAGGACCTTGCATGATAAAAAGACCTAAAATCAAACCCAAGGCCATTAAAAATATTCCAGGGTATAGAAATAACCAACGCGGAGAGTAAATAAGTAAGAAACGTAAATGCCTCCAACCATCGCGCCAAGTTCTTAAATGAGGAGGTCGAGTTCTACCATCTTTAGATAAAGTAGTTGGCACCTCAGTAATTTTAACTTTAAACAAAGTAGATTTCACAACCATTTCAGATGCGAATTCCATACCTGTTGTTTTTAAATCTAAAATAGTAACCAAATCTTGTCTAAAACCACGTAAACCACAATGGAAATCGCGAACTGGACAATTAAAAAACAATCTTCCAATAAAAGAAAGCACTGGATTTCCTAAATAACGATGGAGAAAAGGCATAGCACCTTCAGCAATTCCGCCTTTAAAACGATTGCCCATTACAAGGTCGTGGCCATTTCTAAGTTCAGTTAAAAATGGACCTAAATTAGCGAAATCATAACTATCATCGCTATCGCCCATAATTACATATTTGCCTTTTGCGGCCTCAATTGCACCCATTAAAGCACTGCCATAACCTTTACGTGGAACAGCAATTACTCTTGCCCCCAAACCCTCTGCTAGGGCCTGAGAACCATCGGTACTTCCATTATCGCCAATAACCACTTCGCCCGAAACTGAATTCTGTTTCATCCAGTTCATGGCTTTTGAAATACAAGTTCCAATGGTTTCTGCCTCATTTAGGCAGGGCATTACTACAGTTAATTCTATTTGTTGACTCATGAGAATGAATTGGTTCTGAAGATTTGATAATTAGAAAAACACTTCAGAGCCAATTGTTGCGAAAATAGGAAATTAAGCCATTCTTCAAGGTTAAAAAGGCAGATATTTAGCAAAAATTTAAAATTAAGAATGCTAACTACTCAAATTGGGTGTTAACTATGACTTATTTTCAAATCCAAAATACAAATCGGGTTTTGCAGGAGGTTTGATATTGCTGAGCATTAGCTCGATTTGGTCTCTTAATTCATTAAAATTAATCTTTTTGAATGCAGAAATAAAAACCACGGGATTGTTTTCTTTGGCCATCCAAGATTTCTTTAACTTTTTGATGTAAGCTTCTTTTCCAGAAATGGTTTCATCCTCTAAAATAAAAGGCTCTTTTAATTCATCTATTTTATTAAAAACCAACAATATAGGCTTATCTCTTGCACCAATTTCTTTTAAAGTTTGATGAACAATATTGATTTGGTCTTCAAAACCAATATGACTCACATCAACAATATGGAGTAATAAATCAGCTTCACGAATTTCGTCTAAGGTAGATTTAAAACATTCAACCAATTGATGAGGAAGTTTTCTAATAAAACCAACAGTATCGGTTAACAAAAATGTATGTTTAGGCCAAACAACCTTTCGAACAGTACTATCAAGTGTTGCAAACAATTTATTTTCAGCAAAAACCTCACTTTTACTTAAAAGATTCATGATGGTAGATTTGCCAACATTTGTATATCCTACTAAAGCTACACGGGCTTTATCATCCCTGTTTCTTCTTTGAGTAGATGCCTGTTTATCGATTAGTGCCAATCTTTCTTTTAACCTATCAATTTTAGTTCTAAGTGCCCTTCTATCCGTTTCAATTTCAGATTCACCCGGACCTTTCATTCCTATACCACCCTTATGTTTACTTAAGTGAGTCCACATTCTAGTTAAACGAGGCAACATGTATTGAGCTTGAGCTAATTCAACCTGAAATTTAGCTTGAGCAGTTCTGGCTCTAGAAGCGAAAATATCGAGAATCAGATTGCTTCTATCTAGAATTTTACATTTAATGGTTTGCTCTAAATTTCTGATTTGCGAAGGAGTTAATTCATCATCAAAAATCACCATATCTATCTCATGAGCAGTTACATATTCAGCTATTTCTTGCAATTTACCTTCACCAATATAAGTCCGTGGATTTGGATAACTCAGACGTTGTAAATACTTGTTTTTTACTTCAGCACCAGCAGTTAAGGCAAGAAAAGCCAACTCCTCCAGATACTCCTCAGCCTGTTCAAATTTTTGTTGAGAATTTGCCACTCCAACCAGCACTGCATACTCAGCAGATTTTACTGTATCAAATAATTTTTGTTTCGCCATTAAAAAATTCCTGAAACAAACCTAAGCTTGCTTATTTTCGTTTAAAGATTAAGTCTGCAAAATAATGTCAATTTCTAAGCTTTTCAGTATTCTTTTTGTGCTTTGTTCATTTCACATGAATGCACAACAAATTGAGTGGGGTAATCCGCAAAAATTAAAACAGAAAAATCTTTATAATCAGATAATTGGAGAAAGTGGAGGGAATATTTTCCTTTTGCGAGGAAAGGACCAAGATTTTCGCCAAGATTTAATCATTGAAAAATATAAATCTACCTTGGCATTAGATATTTCTATTCCACTTCCATTAACTGTTAATGGTTCAGTAGAAAGGGTTTTATTGTTACGTGATGAGCTATATGTGTTTATTTTAGCTAAAAATACCGTTAAAAATCAAATCGACTTATTGGCTCAAAAATTAGATTTAAATTTTAAACCAAATGGAAATCCACTGGTATTATGTAGCATGCCAGAAAGCGCTTTTTTAGAAAAACGAAATATTCAGATTAAACCAAATGCGAACAAAAGCTTAATTGGCATTATGTTTATTAGTTTAGCTGAAAATGGGAAAGGAAATTTAAACTTATACCAATACGATTTAAACCTTCAACAAAAATTTGGCAAACAATTCAACCTTGATGAAGAAGAAAAAGGCGTATTTACCTCGGCATTCGATTTGTCGAACTCAGGTGAAACCTTTGTTATGATTGATTATCCCTTAAAAAATTACAAAGGCGAAAGAGATGACCCTAGAAAGTTTTTTTTGTACGCCTACTACCCTACTACTGATAAAATTTTAGAATATGATATTTTAGCAAAAGACAGTTTTTATATTGATGAATTGGGCATGTGTTTAAACAATTACAACCAAACCATTAGTGTAACTGGATTATATTCAGAATTTTCGAAAATAGAAACTAAAGGATATTTCAACAGAAGGTATAATTATATCAGCGGTAACTTAGAACATAGCTCCTCGAATTTATTTGATGAGCACTTTTTAAATAGATTATCGAGTGCAAAAATTGAAAAGTTTAATCCTGATTTGAATGATTTTTATATCCGTAAAATAGTTCCTAGAAGTGATGGAGGTTTGATTGTTTTGGCAGAAAAATTCTTTCAAACCAGACAAACCTATACTTACTATGTAAATAATTTCCCTCAAACATCAACTCGAATAGTTTATAATTTTGATGAAACTGCTATATATTCAATCAATCCTGATGGGAAAATTCAGTTTAATGAAATTATTAAAAAGCACCAAAGTTCTGTTGGCGATGGAGGATATTTTTCATCTATCATTAGTATTCCTACTTTGGATTATATTCAAGTATTATACAATAATGAAGGTAATGAACAAACCGATATAACACTTTATAGTATGAATTATGAAGGCATTTCACAAAACAAAATTGTTGTAAAAAGCTCAAATACAAATGCTGCAATTATTCCAACAGAGTACAAACAAATTTCTGCAAATTCAGGTATTATTTGTGCAATTCGAGACAAGCGATTTACTTTGATGCGCATAACGTTTTAATATTTTGCTGAATTTATTTCGATCAAACACGCTGTTTTCAATCTTAGGATTGCTGATTTTCACACTATTGCTGAGAATGGCACCGCTATTTGTGCCGATACATGAACAGCCAAATATCAATACACCGCTTGCACAATTGTTGTTTCATTGGTTAAATAATAACCCATTTTATGTAGCAAACCAATTTCTATTTTCTAGCTTTTTGGTGTTCTTTCAGGCTTTACTCTTAAACTATATTAGTACCGATAATTCAATTTTATATAAAGACAGTCTTTTACCTGGTTTCTTTTTTATCATCATAAATAGCATTTACCCTCAACAATTGGTGTTAAGTCCGCAAATGATAGCTAATTCATTTTTGTTGTTGATGTTATTTAGAATTTGTTATTTATACGAATCAGATAGTCCGATTTTATTGGTATTTGATAGTGGCGTTTTATTAGGAATTGGATTGCAGTTTAATTATGATATGTTGGTTTATCTGCCATTTATTTTACTGAGTATCATCACCATGACATCCTTTAATTTTAGGTATTTATTGGTGGCAATAATTGGGATAATAGTACCAGCTTATTTTTTAGGAGTTATTTTTTACCTTACCGACCAATTGGGTCCTTTTATTCAATCGTTTGAATACAGTATTCAAAAAAGCTATTTTAATACACCTAATTTACCCCTTCAAAAGCTAACAACTTGGCTTTCATTTATTCCTCCGTTTATATTCTCATTCGTTCATTTACAAGGAAATTTTTTCAGAAACCGAGTAAAAACAAGACGTTTACAATTAACAATAGGTATATTCTTTGTGTTTGGCGTATTTTCATTATATGTAGAAAACCAAAGTTTTATTTATGCAATTCCGTTTTTATCGAGTTCATTAGCATTAGCCATTGCAAATTATTATATCAGTCAAAAACGCTTTTGGCTAAAGGAATTATTACTATTCAGTACATTGGCAACTATTATTTTAAATCATTATATCAATAACTAAAGATGTTTTACTTTTTATCTAAAGTTTTATATGGAATTGTGGCACCAGTTAGTTTGGTACTAATTATGTTCATTATATACTTTATTTCAGGAGTAAAAAAGTGGATATATTGGGCATTTGGGTTAACACTTTTCTTTTCAAACCCGTTTATTGCACAAACAGTGATGGGTTGGTATGAAATCGACCCAATTAGGATAGAAAAAGGCAAAAAATATGATGGGATAATAATATTGGGTGGATTTATTTCAAATGTAGATGTTGATGGAGAAAATCGCGCAGTATTTAGTGATGGAAATGATAGAATGATGCAGGCACTTTATTTATTTAAGAATAAAGTTTCGAACAGAATTATTTACACAGCAGGAAGAGATACAGTTTTTACAAAATACTCACCAGAAGCATTATTAGGAAAAGAATATTTAATGAAATCAGGTATTCCAGATACTTGCATTTGGGCAGAAATTAAGTCGATTAACACCTTTGAGAATGCATATTTAACAAAGGAAATGCTTCAAAAAAAGGACCCTAATTGGAAGAAAAAAGAATACTTAATTTTAACATCTGCATTTCATATGCGTCGGGCAATGGCTTGTTTTGAAAAGCAAGGATTTCATGTAAGCGCCTATTCAACAGATATGCGTTCGAGTAGAAGCAAGTTTTCGGTTTTAAACACAATTATGCCAACTTATGGTGGATTTGAAATTTGGACATTCTTATTAAAAGAGTGGATTGGATTGGTTGTATATCAAATGAAGGGATATATTTAAACCCCACTAAAAACATATAATTGTGCTTATTGTCAATTAATTGGATTAGGTTTAAATACTTTTAATGCAAGCTTTAAGAAGAATTTAAATATAATTCTAGCATCAATTAAAAATCGGTTTCAAATTATAAAAAGGCAGAATCAAAGCCATAAACTCTCTTAAATTAAGGTTCATTGACAAATTGAATAAAAAATTCATCAATTAAACTTTGATTTTGAATGAATTATATAAATGATTCATGATAAATTAATAGATTCTCTTAAATTTGCGCCCCGAAAGAAAAAGAGAACACAATGAGTAACAAAACATTTACAATGATTAAACCAGATGCCGTTGCTAATGGACATACTGGAAAAATCATCGATCAAATTATCCAATCAGGATTTAAAATTGTAGCAATGAAATACATCCATTTAAGTAATGAAATGGCTGGTTCATTCTATGATGTACACAGAGAAAGACCATTTTTTAATGATTTAGTAAGCTTCATGACAAGCGGACCAATAGTAGCAGCGGTTTTAGAAAAAGACAATGCTGTTGCTGATTTCCGTAAATTAATCGGAGCAACAGATCCTTCAAAAGCAGAAGCTGGAACTATCAGAAATTTATTTGCTAAATCAATTGATGCAAATGCAATTCATGGTTCAGATAGTGATGAAAATGCTGCAATCGAAGCAAGTTTCTTCTTCTCGGCATTCGAAAGATTCTAATCAGAACAAAATTACATTAATAAAAAAGGCGACCCAAGGGTCGCCTTTTTTTATGGCTTTATATTTCTATTTCACAATTTTAAACTCAACTCTTCTATTCCTTTGGCGACCTTCGGCAGTTTTATTATCACCAATTGGCTTTTTAGAACCAAATCCAGTTGCTTTCATACTATTAGCAGAAACTCCTTTTGAAGCTAAGAATGATTTTACTGCATTAGCTCTGCTTTGACTTAATTTTAAATTAGCAGCAGGATTTCCTACATTATCAGTATGACCACTAATTTCTAACTTATACAGAGGTTTTGATATCAATAAAGTTGCTAATTCTTCTAAACTATTCAACGATTTTTCAGCGATTTTACTGGTACCAACTTCAAACTCCAAATTACTGAAAGCCTCATTGATTACCTTTTGTTCTTCAACTGTTAAAACAACAACATTTGGTTCAATCTTAGGACAACCAAAGTTTTCTGGTCTACCAGCTTCTAAAGGACATAAATCTCTATGATCAGGAATAGAATCACCATCAGAATCAGGACATCCAGAATAGATTGCTAAACCTGGTAATGCCATACAGCTGTCCTTGCTATTAATAATACCATCACCATCTGTATCAGGACATCCATTAAACTGAATTAAACCTGGAACTGCTGGGCAAGCATCATATCTATCAGCAACACTGTCTTTATCCATATCAGGGCAACCATCTAGATATCTTGGACCGGCCTTTTCAGGACATGCATCATCTTTGTCTAAAACACCATCATCATCTTTATCTGGGCAACCATAATTTTCAGGTAAACCTTTAATTGATGGACATTGGTCTCTATAATCTGCAACGCCATCTCCATCAGTATCAGGACAACCATGTAAAAGAGGATCACCTTTTACACTTACACAGCTATCAGACGCATCTTTTACACCATCACCATCAGCATCTGGACAACCTTTTGCTTTTGTAGAACCTTTTACTGTAGGACAATCATCTTCATTATCTGCAACTAAATCTTTATCGGCATCAGGACAACCTTTCATTAGACGTGTGCCCGGAACAGTTTTACATTTATCCTTTCTATCAGGAACACCATCATTATCTCTATCAAAGCGGTTACCAATATTGATATTTAAACCAACTCTTGTGTTTGAATAATGTGTTCTTTCCCAATTGTAATTCCCTAACATATTATCAGACATGGCGTACATTGAAATTGGACCTAAATGTAAAGCAAAACCAGCACCTATATTTGAATATTGCTCACGGTACATGTTATAATTTACCTTCAATTCAAGAATTTTCCATATTCTTTGAGTAAAAGCAATTGAAGCACCTGGATAAAATTTCCCTTTCCACATTTCACCATAAGCTACTAAACCAAGGGTTCCGCTTTTGTATAAATTATAATTTAAGCCTAAATATACTTTTGGATTAAATGATGTAGTATAAGAACCTGTTTTTTCGATTGGTTCAAATATCTTTCCAACTGAATCAGCTAAGTCTTCGAAAGCAGAATCGAGTTTTGAAGGATCATCTGTCAAAACTCCTTCATAAGTAAAGGTGGCCCTTCTTGAATAATTTTTACCATTATACCAATTCATCACACCTAAATCTAAAACTGAAGCAGATAAACTCAATTTTGAGTTTGCTTTGTAATTCATACCAAAATCGAAGCTGTATCCTGAACCAACAGGCTTGTTAAGGTAATCTGTTGCGATTCTAATTTGGTCGGCAGAATTTGGAGCATTTTCTAAATCCTCAATTCTATCAACACCGGAAGCAACTGCTTCATAATCTGTTGAAGCATTTAATCTGATTGCACCATTTTCGCCGCTATCTGTTAAAAGAGTTGTTTGATTACGAACCACTTTTGTATGGTAAATTCCAATATTGTATTTGGCTCTAATACCAATGCTTAGTTTATCGCCAAAATCTCTTGAATATGCAGCATGAATTGAAGTAATCGCACTCATTTCAACATCTAATTCACCAATATTTACAGGTCTACCAAATAGTTTAGAAGTACTTCCATTGCCATAATACACTAAACCTAAAATATCTTTTGGAAGTCCAATATTATGATTAAGTGTATTTTGAATACCAAAAGAGAAATAATTCTTTCTAATCCTTAAGCCAATAAAAAGAGGATTGATTTGAGAATTGAATTGCATGTCTCTTAAATGGTAATTGGGATTTGAAAGTAATTTATCTACTGTAGTTTCTTGCGTTTCATCCTTTCTGAAAATATCATACATAGTTACACCTGGAACATAACCGTGTCCATAAAAATCAAGTAAGCCTATTGTAAAACCTTGTCGAGAAGGTAAAGCTGGATTCAATAAGTTACTTTGAGCAACAGAATTGAAATTATAAAAAGTCAAGTTAGTTTGTGCTTCAGCCAGTAAGCCACTAAAGAATATAGTTATTAGGAGTATAAGTTTTTTCATCGTCGTTAATGCATTTAAGTTAAATTACTTTTTAAGAGGTTGATAATTCTTCAACTTAATTTTGGCACTAAGACCAATTTTCGACTTATAATCAGAATAGATTTTCACGATTTGAGTACCACTTGCATAAGTACTTATTTGGAATTTGAAAATCATTTTAGACAAATTAGACCTTTGCATAGCGGCCAAGTTTTGACCTGTTAATCTAACTGTATTTACACTAACTGTATTTCTTATTGTTTTTCCATTAGCATCAGGAATAGCAGCCTGTATAAATCTTGGTGTTGAAACTGAATCTTTAATGATACCATCTTTATCAGCAAAGAACATATATAAACTACCATCAAAAGGAATACCATTATCCATTTTAACAATTAAATCTATGAACTCCACATTATTAGAATCGAAATCCTTACCTAATAAAAAGTTTCCTAAAGTACCATCAGGTCTAACATCAAAAAACGGATTATCACTTGTATCAGATAAGGTAAAATCATTTGTTTTTAAACTGAAAGGCAAATCCATTTCGAAACCAACAGTAATAGAAGAACCTCGTTTAATGAAATCGTTGTTTCTGTTAATAGTCCCTGAAGTATCAGGTTGAGCGTTTCCAGCGAATGAAACTTTTGATGGAGGTAAAGCAATTAACTTTACTAAATCAGAATTGGTTTTATCAAAAGCAAATGAACCAGTTACATTTCCTTGATTAACATTAGTGGGATAGGCAATAGTAAAAGGAGTGCCATTTAATTTTTGAGTAGCTCCTTTTCCACTAACTCCATTTACATCGAGTGCTACAGTAATTGGTATTCCAATGGAATTGTTTGAGTTAATAATTAATTTGGGGTCATCTAAATTGAAACCTTGATCAAAATCCTTAAGCATATCAACTGCAATTTCACTTGCTTCAATTGGAATTGTTTTCTTTCCTAAATTTCCTTCAATAACATCAAACTGAAAATTATTGAAGGTGAAATTTGCATTAACATAATCTGAAGAATCAAATAACTTTAATTCCCCAGATGAAACCAATGTAGGCTCTATTTGAACTTTCAACTTGTTGTATGGCTGAGTAATATCTTGAGTTAAATCCATTTTCACACCACCAATATCAATAACTCCATTTTTAGTTTCATTATTTACTTCAATATTTATTGGAGCAAAAGGAGCGCCATTTTTTGTTGCACCGGGAAGCGTAATTTTCAAAACTAATTTTTCCTTGATAGTAGATACTAGATTATAATTGATAGTTCCGGTAAAAAAAGAAGCTGCCTTTATTTGAGCTGTTGGGTCATCAGCTTTAATCTCAATATTCATTGTTTGAGGATTTACTTGGGTATTTGGAAAAACAGCAAATCCTGAAGCAGACTTTAAGTTACTGGTTGTAGCGTCAACCACAATTGAGTCGTTTAAGTTAACCAAAACTGGCGATTGACTAGCAAATGATCTAAACTGAGGCAAACTGTAGCCTAAACTGTTACTTAAGGTTCTACCTCTTAAATTAATAGAGTCTTTTTTGTTTCCTCCAGGAGGTATATTATTAAAAACCATTTGTCCAATTAAACTTTGAAAAGGAACCATATTGTACAAATTCAACCTTACAACATCAATTGTCACAGGAAGTCTATTTTTAAATTCAAGAACCAAAAATCCTTCTGCCAGAGTAATACTACTAAAACTAGTATTAGAAAAAGGTAATATTGTTACAGCAGGATTGTTATCACTAATAGCAGGGAAAATTGTAACAGTACCATTAGCAGAATTCAGAGCATTTTTTGTGGCAGTATTAAAATTAGTTGCCATATCACCCAATGTAGTAAGATCAGACGTAAAAGTATTTGCAATACTTATTGTGCCTAATGTAGAATTGGTATTAACGGGCTGCAATTCCGGTAATTTAACAAAACTGTCAACCGGAAATGTAGCAATGGTATCATCTTTAAAAATAAAATGAATCAAACCCGAATTGTCATAAACGATATTTGAATCCTCTTTTAAAAGGTCCTTCATTTCTAAATCAATAATAGCAAGAGGGAGTGCGTATTCAGGACTTAAAGTAAGTTCATCGAATTTGTTAAAATTGAGGTCTTTTTTACAAGAGCCTAAGAAAACCAATAAAAAACTAAATATAAGT
The DNA here is from genome assembly GCA_051861545.1 of Bacteroidia bacterium. GTDB lineage: Bacteria > Bacteroidota > Bacteroidia > UKL13-3 > UKL13-3 > CAISCU01. The sequence continues at coordinate 36,649 of JBIMKP010000006.1, forward strand.
AAGGTTTTTTTCATAAAGCAGAAAAGAGTTGAATTTGAAACATGATGATAATTTGAGAACAATTAAGAAAAATGAAATTGAAAATTATAGAGTGAATAATATTTAGAAAAAACTAAATACAAATAATTTCATAATCTATATTTTTCTAAAAAACCTGTTTTCAATTTTTGATAATCAAAAGTTAAAAACAGGCTGAGTTTGAAATTCGAAAAAAAATTATTTTGAAATGATTAAAGATTTAGACAAAAACTCTTTACCATTTGAAATATTTAATATGTAATTTCCATTTTCAATTTTTGACAAATCCAATTGAATAATTTGATTAGCAGCCACATTTGAATTTTGAATATTCACCAAAACCAATTTGCCTTGAAAGTCAAAAATTTTGATTTCAACTTTACCTTTTAATGCTTTTTCAAATTCTATATTTAATTCATTGATTGAAGGAATAGGATAAATATTGATTTGATTTTCTAACATTTTTTTACTTAAACCAGATAATGGTAAAGTTGATTTTAAACCAAATGCAAAAGAATCAACTTGATAGGTTTTTCCAAAATCTCCAATATTATAGTCAAATACAATAACACCATAAATTGTATTTGGTTCAAGTTTGGCAACTACAGTTTCGTCTAAATTTCCATCATAAATTGCAAATGAACCATCAGATAAAGAATCGCCTAAACCAAAACTTGAATTGACATTATAAGAAACCCCAGATACTGGTCTAGCTGCTGGCAGACCTCCTTTTTTTATAAAAACAACTCTACCCTCACCAATACCATTAATCCATTTTAAAGATAAAGAATCGGAGCTAACTTTTAGGAATGAAAGAGATTTTGATGGATTAACCGGTGGATTTCCTGGCACCTTCATTTTCACACTAGCACTTGCTTTTGCGCTTTCAAGATAATTTATTGAAAAACTTGCTCCATTGTATTCAATTATTCCAAAATAATAAGTAGAACCTGGATTCAATCCACTAACTGTGCAAGAACTACCTGCTCCAACATAAATAATTTTTTCGGTGTTTGAGAAGTTATAAGAAACTCCATTAAAATTTCCATCTGAATAATAAACTTCTCCATCAACAGGACCATTAAGAATTTCAGCATCCTGAGAAGCAATAATTATTCTTCCTATGCCGTTCCCTGAAGTCCACGATAATTTTACAGTCGATGTACCAATATCTGAAAAACTAATATTAGATGAAATTTCAGTTGGCTCAGAAGCAGGCACTAGTGTCGTGAAATTAGCAATCGCAGGATTATCTGTTTTTACTCGAGCAAAAGCGCTTATTCCATTGTATTCAAAAACTGCAAAATGGTAAGTTGTGCCAGATTTTAAGTTAAACAACTCTAGACTATCACCAGCTTCGTTATAAACAACATAATTTTCATTTCCTAAATCATAACCATTAGCAAAAATTTCACTTGGAAATAAAGATGTACTATCTGTAGGAATAGCATTTACAGCAGAAGCCTCTTTTGCAACGACAATTCTTTTTGAACCATTTCCTTTTGTCCAAGAAATTTTCATTGAATTGGTTTTAATCTCTTTTGATTGAATTGAAGATGCAGAAACTGTTGGTGGATTATACCCTTCTATTGTAGATTGAGATGCAGTTGCAGGATTAGAGCTTTGGTATTTAATAAAACTACCAATTCCATTTACTTCATAAACTGCAAAATAGTAAGCAGTTCCGATGTTTAGTGAACTAATTTCAACAAAAGTATCTGCTGAATTAGATAATACAAAGTTTCCAGAACCTATGGAATTTCCCATACCAAACTCAGATGAAGAAGAATAATCTACTCCATCAACTGGTGCTGAATCAACTGCTGAACCCTGTCTTCCAATTACTAGATGTTTTGAACCATTTCCCTTATTAAAATGTAAAGTCATTCCTACTGGAGAGACATTACTGAATTGAATATTTGAAGCAGCTTGGTTGGGAGCAGAAACTAACATTTGAACCCCGGAAATATTATTTCTAATATTTCCATTATTCAATTTGTAATCACCGCTGACAAATAAGTAATTATCAATAAATTTAACCTGTTTAACAGAAGAAAAATCACCCTGTAAGTTAAAATCTATATTTTTTGAATTAGTAGAATAAAAGGCACTAATTCCTCCAGAAGATAAGCTACCAGCATATATTACATCACCTTCAAATACAATCGATCCAATTGCAAAATTGATTGCTGGACTAAAGCCTTGAATTGGTAATGCATTAGTGGTATCAACTGCTGCGATGTAAGAAATAAAATTTTCCCTGACTTGAGAGAATGCTCCTGCTAGGTAAACTTCAGATTTATCTTGAATTAAATCATAAACATCATTATCAACAGAAGGATTCCAAATATCTAAACTACCCAAGTTACCTAAGTTAAATCTAGCAACACCTCTGCGTAGTGTATCATTAATTTGACTAAATTTTCCTGTAACATATAAATAATCACCAAATGCTTTAAGATTTGTTACCTCACCATCCGTTGAATTATTCCAAGAATCTAAAGAACCATCAATTAACGAAACCTTTGCTAAATTTTCTCTTTCTGTAGAATTAACTAAAGAAAATAAGCCACCCAAATAAGCACTATTACCTGCAATCACAATTTTATTTACTTGACCAGCTACATTAGAAACAATTGAAATTGGATCTCCATTTAATGTGTCAATTAAAGCAAATCCAGAACGACTAATTGTATTAATAGAACTAAAATTTCCACCTATTGCAATATTATTGCCATATAATTCAATTGATTTAACTTCATCATTCACATTTGGTGCAAATACATCCACTATTCCGGTATTGTAATCAAAAGAAGCAAAATTACTTCTTTCAACTCCACCAAAACTCGAAAACTCACCACCTGCAATAATTGTATCATTTGCTACAAGTATTGATGAAACATTATTATTAAATCTTGGAGAAGTTAGTAAGTCACCTGATAAATCAATTGATGCAAAATGAGAAACTGCATCGTTACCAATTGTGTTAAAATCTCCACCTAAATATAAGGCTGAATTAAACAAAACCATGGCATTCACTTCACCAGAAGGAGCAGGATTAAATGTGGTAGCAATCCCAATAGTTTTATCAAAAGCAGCAATATTATTTCTGAATTCAAATCCAACTTGAGAAAAACTTCCAGCTACATAAATTGAACTTGAATTAAATTCAATCACATTAACAGGGCCATTAATACCAGGATTTAATGGTGTAACAGTATTGCTTATTAAATTAATCGCACCAAAATTATTTCTTGTAAAAGTATCAATAGAACTAAAATTACCTCCAACATAAAGTAAACCATTGTCAAAGTCAAGGCTATTAACAATACCATTTATCGAATTATTCAACGATTGTAAAGTTCCTGACAAAGCGCTAATTGAAGCTAAACCATTTCTAGTTTGATTCAGAACAGTAGTAAAACTACCACCAATTATTATTTCAGCACCGGCAATTGCAAATGCACGCACTTCACCATCGGGGTTTGGGCTTAATGGAAGTAATTGGCCATTCAATGTGTTTACAGCAGCACAATTCATACGAGATGTAGAATTTACAGTTTCAAAAGAACCTCCAATTAATAAAATATTCTGTGTTATGTGAAGTGCTGTTACAGGCCCACTTACACTAATATTCATTGAATTTAATGAGCCATCAGGATTCATAACCAGTAAGTTTTTTCTTCCCATTGATTCAAATTCACCACCGATGTAAATCAAACCCATTGCATCTTTTACAATGGTATTTACTTGACCCATTATTTTTAATCCAGAATTCAAAATGGAGTTAGTTTGGTTATTAAACATAACTGCCGAACCTGTATTAGGTCCTACATAATTAAATTTGCCACCAATCAATAATTTATCATTTCTTTTAACAACTGTATTTACGAGTCCATCAGTCTCCCAAAATTTGTTATCTAAAGATTGAGCAGTACATAAATTTATAGTTAAAAATAGTATACTAGCTATAAGTAAAATTCTTTTCATAGTTTAAAGTTTATAAAAGAATAATGGCCTGAGGCCATTATTCTTATTTTGAAATAATCAATTTCTGAATGTTTGTTTGACCATCAATATTAAGTTGAACAAAATAGTAACCAGTATTTAGATTCTGTAAATCTAATGACAAGTAAGAATCATCTAAATTATTGATTGTTTTATTCATTACCTCTATTCCTGATATATCTAATATTTTGATTTCAAAATTTTTAGCTTTTGAACCTAAATCAAAGTTTAACTTTCCACTACTTGGGTTTGGCCACAATTTCACTTCAGGACTAACTTTTGCTGATTTATTCTCTGATTCTTCAACTAAAGAGTTTGTTGCACTTTGGTTTTTTATAAAATTAACTTCAGCACTTGATAATGCTCTGCGGTATATTCTTACATCATCAATTGAGCCATCAAATGAATAAACTTGAGTGCTTCTATTCATGGTTGTCATATGTCCAATATTCCAATGTGTTCCTAAGAATGTTTCCGGCAGAAAGAAATAAGTTAAATTCTGTCTTCCAATTTCGTTACCATCCAAGTAGAAAATTATTTCTATTCCCGATTTGAAAACTACCGCTAAATGGTGCCAGCTATTGTCTTGAATTGGAACTACAGAATTTTGATTGACTTGCATATTGCCAATATTGCTATTAAATGTATAGGTGATTGTTCCAATATCTGATAATTGAATTAATCTGTTTTCTGAATCATCAAAAGAGGTGCAAAAAATTGGTTTTGGTATATTCGAAATTTCAAAATTTGGAGCAGTTTTTATCCAAGCCAAATATGTTGATGCATTGGTTGTTGCAGCACCCGCTACATTTATAGGGTCAATTCCTAAAACATCAACCCCAGATAAACTTGGTTGAAATAAATAAGCCTTGTTTGCACTATTAGAGCGATCGACTGTTGAAGTAATATTCTGAGCAAATCCATTGTTTCCGTTTCCAGATGCATCGTTTGCATTCCCATTCATTTTGTACCATGCAACCAATCCGTTAGCTAAATCAGGTGCAACTACTAATGTAAATTTATGTACAAAAATATCCCAATCACCTGCACTGGTTAAATCCACATTTCCAAAAGAACCTTGACCATTAAAATAACCAGTAATAAAACTAGTATTTGAGGTACTAGCAGTTATTCCACGGGCTTCATCATCTAAAGGACCTCCATTTTGATAAACTGTTTCAAAATCTCCAGTGGCTAAATCTACTGTTGCAACGAAAATATCTAAGTTACCAAAACTGTTTAATGTAGTTGGACCAAAAACTGCTGATTCAGCAAAACTTCCTGTTACAAATAATTTATCTCCAACGCTATTAATTGCTATTCCTCTTCCTGCATCCTGACTTATTCCTCCTGCTCTTTTAAACCAAACTGGTGTACCGGATGAATTTACCTTAACCACTAAAACATCTGAATTACCTGCACTATTTAAAGTGGTACTTCCAATAGTTACTGAATTTGCGAACTGTCCAGCAATAACATAATCAGAACTGGCGGTAGTAATAGAAAAAGCAATATCATTTCCAGTACCACCAAACTTATTCACCCAGTTTAATGAACCATTTGAACCACTATATTCTGCAATAAATATGTCTGATTGACCCGCACTTAATAAATTAGATGAGTTAAATGTAGCACTAGACTCAAATTGACCAACCATTGCAACATTGCTTCCTCTTACCGAAACACCATAAGCAAAATCGTTACCAGTTCCTCCGCCAGATTTAGCCCATAATAAGTTTCCATTTCCATCATACTTTGCTAACAAAGCATCTGTTCCGCCTAAGGATGTCATTGTAGTGCTGCTATTGGGGAAAGTAATTGTTCCACGGAAATATCCTGCGATATAAAAATCTCCATTGTTATCAGCAGCGATAGAAAATGCTACATCTTGGTCTGCACCACCTGCTCTTTTGCTCCAAATCACATTTCCTGAAGGATCTAATTTAGAAATGAAAATATCATCTATTCCATTTGAAACTAATGGAATTCCAAAATTTCCGGTTCCTCTAAAACTACCTGTCATAATTAAGTTACCACTGTTATCGATGGCTAAAGCAGAAGCTGCATCTGCATCTCCACCGCCTTGTTTAACTACCCAAAGAGGTTTTCCATTTGGAGAATATTTAGTAAGAAAAATATCGTTTCCACCTGATGATGGTAAAGAACTTGTTCCCCATGAACCAAACGTCTCAAAAGTTCCGGCTACATATACATTTCCTGAAGCATCTGTAACTACACCACCACCTGCATCTTTCTTTGGTCCACCTGCTCTAACAGGCCAAGCCCTTGATGTTCTGAAAACACCTCTGTAAGGATTTGGGTTATATTTAATTTCTTGGGGTTGAAAAATATCATCAGTATTGTATTGAAAAATCGCAAAGTGGTACTCAGCATCAGCCTCCAAATTGTAGGCGATAACTTCCCCATTTGGGTTATTATTCATTATTGCATAATTACCTAGTCCAAGTTGATTTCCTAAACCAAAACTCCAATTATGAATGTAAAAACTATCATTAATTGGTGCAAAGTTAACTGGACCATCTTTTTTTAGTATTACTAAGCTACGGTTACCATTACCTCCTGAGTAATTTAATCTTGCATCATCCTGACTTACGGTAATGTTGTGAGTAAATGTTATTGCAGATGGTGCAACAATAAGTGGTTTGGTAGAAAAAGTAGCTGTTGGGCGTTGTGAAGTTAAATATACCACTTGACCAGCACTTCCAAAACCACCACCATTAGACATAAATACTGCAACTTGGTAAACAGAACCAGGATTAAGGCCATTTACTACGACAGAATTACCTATTCCATGGTAAACAACTTGAGCATTCTGACTAACACCATTAATATAAGTTAACATTGAACTTGATGACGAAACAGCCATATTAGCATTTCCTACATAATTTGTTCCATTAATAGCATTAATTGTATTGTTACCTATAATTGGAGCATTGGGTAATTTAGAAACGATAACTGTTGACCTTCCTCCATTACCGCCATTCCATGATATAGAAGCTGAAGTTTTTGAAGGTGTAATATTAATATTAAATGCTTGTGTTGTGGGTAATGGTGCAAATGACGAAGTAGTAAAATTGGTTTTAGAAAGATTACTGCAATATTGGTTCGAATTGTTAAACTGAATACAAGCCACTGAATAAGTAGTTCCAGGAGTTAGAGAGTTAAAAGTCGGGGAGTTCGAAAGTTGTGAGCCATCTGGCAATGGCCCAGGATAATAAGCCATTCCATTTTGCGGAACAAAACTAATTGAATTTGCACCTTGTTTTATAATATAACGTCTATTGAGAGTACTATTGCCCCATAATCCTACACCAATACTATTAGATGTTATAACAGTTGAATATAAATTTGGGTTATCTAAACAACCAAAAATAACATTATTAAGAGTCATTGTTGAATTTGTTAGAATGGAAGTCGTGTTGTAGGTTCTTACAGTTCCTAAGGTATTGTATTCAATAACAGAAAATGTATAACTACTTAATGCTTGAAGGTTAGTAATTGTTAAATTATTAATAACTCCTGAGCTATTTGAAACACAAAAAGTACCACTTCCAAAATTAGTTCCATTTCCAAAAATTGTACTTCCAATAATTGTGCTTGGGAAAGTAGCTGGAATTACTGGTATTCCACCTTTTCTAGCGAGTACAATTCTACCTGAACCATTTCCTGAATTACATGACATTCTTAAATTAAAAGCTTCAATATTGGAAAAACTCATATTACTTGCACCTACAGTTGGAGCTGGTGGTGCTGGTGGAACGAAACTTGCATTAAAGGCCACAAAGGTACTTGTCCCATTTCCGAAACCAGTTGTGCCTCCTTTTGAATGAAACCATAAGGGACTTCTATAAACCCCAACAAGTTTAATAGCGTTCCAATTTGGCAAGTATAATGATTTAAAATTACTTAAAACTCTGGTATCTTCATACATTGAATACGTTTGAAATACTGCACCAGAATGAATTGGGCCTAAATATAATTTACCTGTATTAAAACCAACCGCAACTGTGGTTGATGTAATTGGTAAAATTGACGTAACCATAGTGTTCGTAGGAGTTGGTAAATTGTATTTTGCTTTATAAGGATTCGAACTAATACCACTAATATCATAAACGAAAATTGCATTTTTCTCACCAACATACATATTTGCATTTATCACTTCTAAAGAAGTAATATTACTGTGTACATTACTTGTAGAAAATGTTTGAAAAGTCAAACTCGAGGTACTTCTTAAAAATTTCGCTATTGCTGGAGAACTTCCCGATAAAGGTGCAGAAAAACTACCTGCAACAAACAAATTATTGTAATTAAAAGCTATGTCCGTAACAGTTCCAAGAATGTTTGGTGTGTAATTAATCACCGAATTAGTGCCAATATTCCATGCAATAAAGTTAGGCTTTAAGACTGGTGCTCCAGTTTGAGTTAAATACCTTGAAAAAGAACCTCCGATAAAAAGTTCCGATCCTTCACCAGCCAAAACATTAACAACATTACCAAAGGTACCATCTAATTGAGGAAAGTTATTATCTGTTATTAAGGTGGTTCTTGATATTTTCATTAAATCATTCCTACCAGAACTTGGCATCGAAGAATTTGAAGGCTTAAATGAACCTCCAAGGTAAATATTTGTACCAATTAAAGCCATCGACTTAATAGACATATTTCCAAAAGAATTCATAAAAAAACCATTGGTAGTTGTCATATCTAAATTTCCTGTATGAGTAAATGTAGCCAAATGTGGGCACCTGGTTCCTCCTGCAAAACTAAAAGAACCTCCTAGAATATAAGTACTAGTGCCATCTCTAAAACAAGAAGTAATTGGGCCAGCAGTACCATCTAGAATTTGTGAATTTAAAGCAAATGAATAATTTGATGAATTAAAATCATAAGCTAACATTCCTTTAAAACGTCTATTTGAATTTAGTATCGAAGAAAATGGTCCACTTAAAAATAACCTAAAGGTATTTGTACCAGTATTAACTACTGAAATATTCCGAATGATTGTATTATCAAAATCTGCAATATTGAATTGAGGTGCATTACTAAACCCACCAGTTGAACTCAATAAAGCGAAATTAGCTCTTCGAATTCCGCCCAAATATGGTGTATAAAACTTACCTCCAACAAAAATAATATTAGAAGATACTGCAACAATTGTGGTTACGTAAGAAGAAAGGTAGGCATTATTGTTAGGAGAAGAAAGCCCTGCATTAAAATTAGAATTCCTCGTACCTGAAGTCATATTAACAGAAATGATATTTTGACTTACAAAACCGGTACCTCCTTCAAAGTTTCCCCCAATATATAAAGTTGTTCCACTTGTTGCCAAAGTGTAAACAATCGGCTGCCAACCATTTGGATTGGATAATCCAAAATTAAAAGCGCCACTTAAAGTAACTGAATTTGGATTTGAAATAATATAAGCAGCAAAAGCTTTTCTTACCACTGTGACATTACCGTTTACAACTGAAGTAATATCGAATTTACCTCCAACAAAAAGCAATGAGTTATTAAATTCTACATCATAAATTAGGCTACTACTAACAGACAAATTTGGTGTCCAAGAATAAACTGAACCCGTTGCCTTGTCAATTAATGCAATTCTTCTTAACTCAGTTCCATTAACTCTGAAGTAACCAGAGATGGCAATTAAGTTACCATTAATGGCAATATCATTAATTTCAAAAGTTCCAGTTGTTGAAGTATCAATAAAGTCGATAGCAGGATTAAAATTTACGTCAATTTGTCTTTGGGCATTTAACTTTACTATTCCGTTCCTCAAAACTCCACCAACTCTAATGAATCTTCCAACCACATATAAATTAGAGCCATCAGCTAAAATCTTATTTACTTGACCATTCATAGTAGGTAAAGCATTGGCAACATTCTGACCAGAGGCATTTACTGCAGCAAAATTTGCAGAATTTGGATCACCAAAAGCTGTAAAATCGCCTCCGACATGGATCCTTGGGCCAGATGAAGTATAAACGACAACTGAAGCATTTACCTCACCATCTGCGACTAAATTAGCCGTAGATGGAATCTGCGCCTTTGCAACAAGCAAACTAGTAACTGTGCAAATAAATAATAGTACTATTCTTTTCATATTTTTTAATTTAATTCATTGATAGGTATGATGGTTTCTGAAATGAGAGTTTTATTCTCTAAAATGTGAACCACCAAGGATTTTAATCCGGCTAATTCTTGAAGGATTTCGCCACTAAAATAGTTATTTAATTTAGATGACCTAACTCTTTCAAATTCAACAATCAACATTTCGGCTTCTTTCCTCTGTTTTGAAAAGTGCAACATCATTTGGTCTCTCAGAAAACCATCGATTACTTCTAAACTTAATAAATCTACTTTGCTGGTTTTCGACCATAAAACATAAGGCTTGTTTAAAGAAACCTGTTCGTTTGCTGGTTTAGCTTGGGTAGAAACTTGGGTGCTTTTAGTAATTGTTGTTTTCATATGGGGAACATTTAAATATACTTAATACTATTTTAATTAAATATCAGATATACCGCAATTTATGGCAAAAAAACTGCTACCCAAACCCCAAACCCCACTTATAATTACCACTTAATAAGTAAAAAGGCCCGTCTGTATCAGACGAGCCTTTTTTATAAGATTTAAATGAAAAATTACTTCAAAACCTCTCTCGAGATAACTATTCTTTGTACTTCACTTGTACCTTCATAAATCTGAGTGATTTTAGCATCACGCATTAATCTTTCTACATGGTATTCTTTTACATATCCATATCCTCCATGAACTTGAACGGCTTCGGTTGTTACCCACATAGCAGTTTCAGATGCGAAAACTTTTGCCATCGAACTAACTAAAGCATAATCTTGGTGGGTATCTTTTAAATAAGCTGCTTTTAAACATAATAATCTGGCTGCTTCAATTTGAGTTGCCATATCAGCCAATTTAAATTGAATTGCTTGGTGATGCATAATTTCTTTACCGAATGCTTTACGTTCTTTAGCATATTTAACTGCTAATTCGTAAGCACCACTTGCAATACCTAATGCTTGCGAAGCAATACCAATTCTACCTCCAGCCAAAACTTTCATTGCGAATTTGAAACCAAATCCATCTTCACCAATTCTGTTTTCTTTAGGAACTTTTACATCCTGAAACATAATACTATGAGTATCACTACCACGGATACCCATTTTATCTTCTTTCTTACCAACTACAACGCCATCCCAAGCTTTTTCTACGATAAAAGCATTAATACCTTTATGACCTTTATCTACATGAGTATGAGCAATTACTAAATAATATGTACCAGAATTTCCATTAGTAATCCAATTTTTAGTACCATTCAACAAGTAATGGTCACCCATGTCAATTGCAGTAGTTCTTTGTGAAGTTGCATCACTACCAGCCTCAGGTTCAGATAATAAAAACGCACCGTGACATTTTCCTGAAGCCATTGGAACTAAATATTTCTGTTTTTGTTCTTCTGTTCCAAATTCTTCTAATCCCCAACAAACCAATGAATTGTTAACAGAAACAACTACTGAAGCTGATGCATCAACCTTCGATAATTCTTCCATTGCTAATACATAAGAAATGGTATCCATACCACTTCCTCCGTATTTTGGATCAACCATCATACCTAAGAACCCTAATTCACCTAATTTTTTAATTTGTTCATAAGGGAATTCTTGGTTATTATCTCTTTCAATAACACCCGGTAATAATTCGGTTTGAGCAAAATCTCTTGCTGCTTGTTGAACATTCAAATGTTCTTCTGTTAAATCAAAATTCATAATCGGTAGGTTTACAATGCGAATATATCTTTTTTTTGAATTGATGAAGTTAATCTAAAAAGATTTACCTCAAAAAGCCAATTTAATCTTTTTCTCTATAGCTGAAGTAGAATAACCCGGAATAAAATCAATTGTTCTTACTTCTCCGTTTTTTGACATTACAATATCGTATCCTACAATGTCTTCTGGTTTATAGTCACTTCCTTTTACCAAAACATCTGGCCGAACTAATTTTATGAGTTCATAAGGTGTTTCTTCTCCAAACAGCACCACTGCATCTACAAAACCCAATGAGGCAATTACCTGTAAACGAGAACTTTCATCTTGGATTGGACGATGAGGGCCTTTTAACTTGCTTACTGATTCATCTGTGTTTAAGCCCAAAACCAATTTAGTGCCTAAATCAGATGCTTTGGCTAAATAATCAACATGACCTTTATGTAATAAATCGAAACAACCATTTGTAAAAACAAGCTTCTCGCCAGTTTTTTCCCACTCAATGAGCTGTTTTTTAAGCGTTTCGTTGGTATGAATTTTATTTTGAACCTGATTAAACTTGCTCATTTACTGTATTTTTCTTTTGTAAAAAAACGATGAAAGAAGCTATTAATCCAAATGCTATTAAAAAAACCATTTGTGTTCCATGAACTAAGGTTGCATAAGCAATACCATCTTCCTTTTGAACACCAAACAGCAAAAGCGATTGCATGACAAAAAAGTGATAGGTACCAGCCCCTGCGCCTGGCGCAGGTAAAACAACGCCAATTGTACCAATTGCAAAAACAGTAAGACAATCAACGAAACTTAGACTAGCAGTTGCTTCTAAAGCAAAAAGGCAGAAATACATCATAAATATGTAACCAACCCAAATTAAAACTGAAAGGATTACAAATAAAATTGGATTTTTAACATCTTTAATACTTAATAAACCCTCTCCAAATCCCTTTAATAGCAATATAAATCTCTGAACTAGTGGAATACTTGAAATTCTCTTTCTGAATAAATAAATGGCTAAAAATCCAGCAACTAATATTCCAAGAATTAAATATTTGATAGTACCAGATGAGGCTGATTGTGGATTTAAACCTGAATATGATTCTAAAAACTGTTTGATTAAATCAATTTGTAAAATAACGATTACCAAGAGAATAATCAATAAGATAAACATATCTACAACTCTTTCAGTAACAACAGAGCCCAAAGATTTTTCCATTGGAATACCATCTGTTTTAGAAAGAGAGGCACACCTTGAAACTTCACCAGCTCTAGGAATGAAATAATTAACTAGGTATCCAATTAAAACGGCGTAAATGCTATTTTTTGTGCTGATTTTATAGTTCAAAGCATCATATAACATTGTAGCTCTATATGCTCTAAACCAGTGACTTAACAACGAAATGCTCATACCTAAAGTAAGCCAATAAGGATTAGCAGACTTAATTCTTAGTAATTGATCAGCCCAATCAATTCCATTAAAAACATAAAACAAAAATACTCCACCAATTCCAAGAATAATGGTGTATTGAATTATATTTTTTACTGATTTACTCAAGCAGGTATTTGGTTATTGTGGTCGGGATAAATTGCAATTGGCGTGTATTTTTTAGCCTCTTCAAACTCCATTAAACCGTAAGAAATAATAATAACATGATCGCCAGTAGCTGCTTTTCTGGCAGCAGGACCATTTAAACAAATCATGCCACTACCTCTTTCACCTTTAATAATGTAGGTCTCGATTCTTTCACCATTGTTGATATTTACAACCTGAACCTTCTCATATTCAATCATATTTGCTGCATCCAATAGATTTTCATCAATTGTAATACTTCCAACATAATGTAATTCGGTTTGCGTTACTTTAGCGCGGTGAATTTTTGATTTTAAAAGCTGTATTTGCATACTATTTAGATAAGGCTTTTGCCTTAATTAGGCACAAAGCTAAGTGAAAAAGCCTAAAGACCAAAAAAATCCATTGTTTCAAAGCCAAACTAACAAACATTAGAAATGCTTGTCATATGTTTGTCATAAGGAACCAAGATGACCTTTGTCATTTTTATGCCTAACGCCTATCAACTTTCTTTGCAGCCACAAAAATCAACAAATGAAGAAATTATTACTTGCCTTATTTATTCTACCAACTTTTTTACAAGCCCAAGAAATTTCAGATAGCGTTACAATGCTACCTCGAAATGTTTTAGATGTTTATTACAATATCGAAAAAGGAACAAAAGATACTGTAAGAACAAATAACTGGCATTTAGCATTTGCAACTAGAAAAGCTCAGCCGCCTTTTAAAACTATGCAGGCTGCTACTATCAGAATAAATGAAGGTTCTGGTGTTGAAGTTTTTAAATCATCTTTCACCTCTAGCGAATGGAATGATTTTGATACAGCACAATGGATGACTTGGCCAACTTTTTTCAATAGTGATAGTACTTGGGATATTGGTGCCTTTAATCAACAAAGAAATCTTTCAAACCCATTTGATTATGGATGGGGTCAGTACGACATGAACAGCAGAGATGTTATAGGAAATAAAATTTGGTTGTTGGCAATAACAACATCACCAAATCCTTCAGCACCAAAATCTTTAAAAAAGTTAATGATTTCGAAAATTGTTTATGATACACAGTGGGTTTTCACTATTTCTAATATAGATGGCACAGATAGCAATACTGTAACAATCAATAAATCAAACTTTAACAATAAATTATTTGCTTACTATAATGTATTTTCAAAACAAGTAATTGATAGAGAACCTGCTTTAAATAGCTGGGATTTATTATTCACCAAATACAAAACACTTGTTACCTTATATGGTCAAACTTTGATGTACCCAGTGATGGGAGTTTTAAATCACCCAATGATGCAAAGCGCAAAAATAATGGTGCCAGAAGCCGATACTTTAAAAATTGGTGGTTCAAATGATAGCTTATACTTCAATTCTAAAATTGCAAATATTGGATGGGACTGGAAAGTAATTACAACTACACCAGGTGCTTGGCCTGTTAAAGATAGCTTATCTTATTTCACTAAAAAAGCCAATGATGGAAATTATGCTAGATTAGTATTCACCGGTTATTTCTCTGACCCAACAACACAATTTATTAAATTCAATCTTTTAAAATACAAGTTATTACCTATTGGAAACTCAGAAATAAATTCACCTTTCAGCTCGGTAAACATTTTTCCTAACCCAAGTTCTGGTTTAACTACAATTAACTTTGAATTGAAAAACCCTAGTCAATCTGTACAAATTGTAATCACAGACATGAGCGGAAAAGTAATTTCAAATCAAACTACCAATCCAATGACCTTAACAAGTGGTTTTGATGTAGATTTATCTGGATTAAACTCAGGAATATATTTTGTTAATTTACAAGCAGAAGGTTCGGTTTACTCTGCAAAACTTTTGGTTAACTAATTGCATCAGGTTTTAAAATACAAAATTCAATTTGTAAGCATCACTATTATGATGCTTACAAATTTTCTGTGTTTTAAAGCCAACTCTCAGCCAACAAAACAAACGGCAAAAGACAAAAGATTCAATCTCGATGAGCTTATTGTAACTGGTCAGTACGAAGAAACTAGTTTGAATAAATCGGTTTATAAAGTAAAAATTATCGACCCAAAAAGAATTCAAGCCCAAGGAGCTTTTAACCTCCAACAAGTTTTATCAAACGAACTTAATGTTAGAATAATTCAGGACCCCATGTTAGGTTCGAGTATCAAATTGCAAGGTGTTGGAGGAAATAATATAAAAATACTAATAGATGGAGTTCCTGTAACTGGTCGCGAATCGGGCAATATTGATTTGACTCAAATTAATATGAACAATGTTGAACGCATTGAACTGATTGAAGGCCCAATGAGTGTGAGTTTTGGAACAGATGCTTTGGGTGGTGTTATTAATATCATCACAAAAAAACCAGTTGAAAATGAAAAACAAATTTTCCTTAGCACCTATTACGAATCTATTGGCCAATACAATGCCGATGCAGGAGCCAAATTTTCTGGTTCAAAACTAAGTAGTCAGATTGGATTTGGTAGAAACTTTTTTGGTGGATATTCTGAAGACCCAAATTCAAGAACCAAATTATGGAAACCAAGAACTCAATACAATGGAAATTTTGAATTGAGTTATAAAATTCCGAAAGGAACTATCAGGTGGAATAATATTGCATTTTCAGAAAAAATGACCAATAAAGGTGAAGCTGAAATTGACTGGACCAAGGCCACGGCACAAGACAAGTATTTTTTAACTGATAGATATAGCTCAACAGTATTTTTTGATATCAAACCAGAAAAAAAGAGAAACTTAAATTTAATATTCTCTTATAACTTTTACAGACGAATGCTACAATCTTATTTAAAAGATTTAGTAAGTCTTGAAGAAAAGGTAATACCATCAGCAGAAGCACAAGACACTACGAGGTTTCACAATTTTATGAGCAGAGGAACCTATTCAAACACTTTTTTAACCTCAAAAATTGCTTACCAATTAGGTTATGAATTAAACCATGAGGTGGCTACCGGCTCAAAATTAGCAGAAACCAAAAACATGGGTGAATACAGTGGTTTTATGAGTTTTGAAGTAAAAGCCACACCTAGATTAGTAATTAGACCAGCTTTAAGAGTTAGTTATCATACAATTTACAATGCACCTTTAATTCCATCATTCAATTTAAAATATGATATCAACTCAAACTTTGTAATAAGAGCAAGTTATGGTAGAGGGTTTAGAGCTCCTGGAATGAAAGAATTATTCTTACAATTTGCCGACCTAAATCACAATATTCAAGGGAATGTAGACTTGGTGCCAGAAAAATCGCACAATACCCAAATTTTCTTTTGTTTCGACCATAAAGCAGAAAATCGAGTTTTTAGATTCGAGCCATCAATATTTTATAACCAAATTTCTGATATGATTGGGTTAGCAAGGTTTGGAGAAGGAAATAATACTGGCTTTAAATATTTCAATCTTAACTCTTATGAAGGATTAGGTTTGAATATCAATACAGAGTACAGAAGACCTAATTATTCAGTTTCATTAGGCTATGCTTATACTGGAAACAGAAATGTATTTAGTCAAGCTTCTGTAGAAAATAAATTCTATTTTAACAATGAAGGTCGAATCAATTTCACTTACACATTTTGTAAAGAGAATGTATCTTTAAACTTGTTTTGTAAAATAAATGGTAAATTTCAGAGTTATCAGTTCATTCCTGAAACCAATACTACCTTATTAACGTATATGAATCCATATACTATTTTCGATATAAGTGCTACAAAGTCATTTAAAAAACAAAAAATTCAGTTAAGTTGTGGTTTAAAAAACTTAACGAATTTAAGAAACGTAAATGCAAGTTTTGCAAGTGGACCACATAATTCTATGAGCAATTCTGCAATGATGGGAATGGGAAGAAGTATATTTGTGAGCTTACGTTTTAATTTTAACAAACAGAATTCTTGAAAATAAATTTCACATATCAATTAAATCAGCTAATTCTACTACTTGTATTTATAAGTTTTACCGCTTGTGAAAAAGTTGAAAAGCCAATTAAACTTCCACCAAAACCAGCTGGAGATTTAAGGGTAATACAGATAGATTTAGGCGAGAATTATGAGTCACAAGTATTCTTAAATATTTTTGATTCATTGCCAATTAAAGCAACTGTAAAATGCAGCGATTGGGATTTAGCCTTTGAATCAAAAGCAAATGGCTTTAGAATAACAATGAATGGAGGGGCTGGCGTGTTAATTGCAAATTCTGGTAAAACTAAATTTGAGAGAATAAGTGATCCTGAATATTTACAATACAGATGGGATGATGCGAGTGGCGGCGATTCTATTGCTTTAATAAATTGGTGTGATAGAAATATGATGAGTTTTGATTCTGTTTATGTTATTGATAGAGGTATACAAAAACAAGATCCATTTAGGTACTATCAATTTAAAATTGTTGGTGTAAATCCATTTGCCTATTTCCTCGAAATATGTGATATAAAAGGAAAAAACATCAAACAAATTGAAGTTCCCAAAAACCCATTAAAACAAAATACTTATTTTAGTTTTGGCGAAGGAAATCCAAAATTTTTGGATTTTGAACCTTACAAAAAAGACTGGCAGTTTTGTTTTCTGAGATACCGTTGGATTTATTACGAATTCAAACCGCCTCTACTATATACCGTTACAGGAATTTACATAAACAATGAAAATATTTCTGTTGCTGTTGATAGCACTTTGCATTATGAAAACATTGGTTTTAAAGAAATTAGCAATTTAGATTTTCATACAAGAAGAGATATTATTGGATTCGATTGGAAAAATTACGATTTCTTAAATGGAAGATATAAAACTAGGAATCACGTTAATTATATCATCAAAACAAAAGAACTTCAACCTAAATTCTTTAAATTAAGGTTTACTGATTTTTATTCTGTTGATGGATTAAAAGGTTCGCCTAAATTTGAGATTTCACAAATTCACCCATGAAGAAATTTTTACTTGGAATTATTGTAGCCTTACCCCTATTTAGTTTTTCACAAAACTCTACTTCATTAGAAGAACCGCATCTTAAAAACCTCAAACAACTTACATTTGGAGGTGATAATGCTGAGGCTTATTTTAGTTTCGATATTAAAAAAATTACCTTCCAAAGCAATAACAAAAAATGGGGTCTTCAATGCGACCAAATCTTTATGATGGACTTAAAAAATCCCATCAAAGATAGTTTAGGAAAAACACCCCTAATTTCAACTGGATTTGGAAGAACAACCTGTTCTTATTATATGCCCGATAATAAACATATTCTTTTTGCGTCAACACATTTAGCTGCAAAAGAATGTCCAGCAGATCCACCACCGTCAAAAAGATACCTTTGGGCAATTTATCCTGAATTTGATATTTTTATTAGTGATGAAAAAGGGAATATCACCAAACAATTAACTACAGAACCTGGCTACGATGCTGAGGCTACTGTTAGTCCTAAAGGAGATAAAATTGTATTTACTTCAACAAGAAATGGCGATTTAGATTTGTACACCATGAATATTGATGGTTCTGATGTAAAACAAATTACATTCGGGCTTGGCTATGATGGCGGTGCTTTCTTTTCTCCTGATGGTAGCAAATTAGTTTTTAGAGCTTCAAGACCAACTGGAGATGAAGAAATAAATGACTACAAAGAATTATTAGCAAAAGGATTAGTTGCTCCTACTAATATGGAAATATACACCTGTAATATTGATGGTTCTGAACTCAAAAAAATTACTTCATTAGGAAAAGCAAATTGGGCTCCGTTTTATCATCCTTCTGGAAAGAAAATCATTTTTTCATCAAATCATCATTCTGTTAAAGGTTATGATTTTCAATTATACATGATAAATGAAGATGGCTCTAATCTTGAAAGAATAACCAATAACAGCTTATTTAATGCATTTCCTATGTTTTCTCCTGATGGAAAAAAGTTGATTTTCTCTTCAAACAGAAACAATGGCGGTACAAGAGATACCAACTTGTTTATTGCTGAATGGAAGGATTAATTTGTTGAATTAACTCTTTAATGAAGCAATTCTTTTCTGAATATTTTTCCTTCAAAGTTTTCAATTTCTAGAATATAAATTCCTTGAGCCAATCCTGATAAATCAAGACTTAAAACCTCTTCATTTCCATAAGGAGCAATACGAATTTCAGCGCCAGTTATATCAAATATTCTGAGATTTTTAATTCCTTTGTTTACATCTACGTTTCTCACAAAAACCAATTCACCAGCAGGATTTGGATAAACCAGCCAAGAGCTTTTCTCTAATTCATCTAAAGAACTTGCTGAACCAATTGTAAATTTCCATTGTTGTGCATTTGTAAAACCTGCAAAAGAATTTCCACTTAAATCTAAAATACTAGTAGAAGGAATGAGCACATAAACCTGAGCAGCATTAGCAAAACTTTGTCCAAGAATTTCGATTGAACTACCATTCACTAATATTTTTCCTTGGTGGTTTAATACATCAATTGAAGTTTTAAGTGAATTATTTTCATAAATAGAAATAAAACCTGTTCCTAATTTAACCGATTCAGAGAAATTCAATTTTAATATTGGCTGATTTATAACACTTGTTGAATTATTAAGAGGCAAAGTTGAAACCAAGCTTGGTGCAATTAAATCAGGCTGTGAAAGTGATGTTTTATAATCTTGTGAATTGTTGTTATCCCAAGTACCATTAGCATTATTAAAAGCGGCGCAAAAGTTGATTTTTGCAGATGTAGGAACTGTTAATGTTGCAACCCAAAGGTTTCCTTGTTTGCTCATATTAATATCGTTGATTCCACCTACAGTCCAATTATCAAAACTATAATGCATTACGATTTGTGAATTGCTAGCTAAAGTTCCATTATAAGTTACAGTTAAAGATTGTCCTGCTATTGGATTCAAAGGAGAGTAAGTTACACCTCCACCAGTATTTCCTCCATTTCCATTGCTATTCGATTGAAAAAATCCTTCACCTAAAGCCCCAATTATTCCAGGACCATTTAGCACATAAACACCTGCACTTGATGATGAAACAGTAAAACTTAAGGTTCCATTAGAAACGGTAATTGCATTACCTGTAACTGCATCTTTATAAATACCAATGGTTAAACCACTAAAATTAAATGTTGCAGAACCATCTTTTGCTAAACCAACAGCGCACTCACTGCTGCCAAACTTTCTTACAAATCCAACTGCATTCCCTGCGTTCGAACCATCCCATCTCCAAGTACCTTTTTGTAAAGCAGGAATGGCTCTTCTCATGGCATTTAATTTTCTAATATGTTTATAAATTACATGGTTTGGAGCATTGGCAAACTGTGAACCAAAATAAGCTCTACCAGTTAAATCAATTGAATTATTGATATCGTTTGCACTATGAATATCGGCATAAGCCCCCTTCATAAACTGAACCTCAGTTCCATAATAAACGCATGGTAATCCTCGCCACATAAACATAAAGTTTAATGCAGCAGCTAAATTTTCGGCACTACCATCGTAACGTCTATTCCAATCGTTATTCGGACCAAAATCATGGTTATCAAGAAACATTACATTAGAACCCGGATCTGAATATAAATTATCATATCTCTCCGCAGCTTTTACTCCTGAAAAACCTTCACCTTTTCCAAACAAATGAAAAGTTCCCATAGCGAAAAAATCAAGGACCGCAATTCCAGAATTTGCTGAAGAACCGGTATTTCCCCTCCAAGTATACCAATGCGGATTGATTTGTTCGATTTGATGTAATTCGTGTCGTTTTTGAGCCACTTCACCAAACACCATCAAATTGGGATTGATTTGTTTGAATCTATCTACAAAATACAATACATCGCGTTTGGGCATGTGTTTCACAGCATCTAAACGCATTCCATCAATACCCATATCAATAAAAGTCTTGTAGGCATTGAATAAATAATTTCGAACGCTGTCTCCAGCAGTTAACAAATCGGGAGTATCTCCTGCTAAAGCTCTATAATACAAATTAGTTGTATCATCAAATCCTTGAGCAAAACCATTTCCAGATTTATTATACCAAAGTGCATCGCTGGTATTCACATAACTTTCCATAGAAGGCCAGTTGTGTGCAGCTAAATTTGAATTGTAAGGCGCAGGCATCTTAGCAATATTGGCCCTACTCCATAGTTTTCCATCATCGGGATTAGGTGTCAAACCGTCGTAAGTCCAGCTCGGATTATCTAGTAGAGTTTGTCCATTTGATTTTTTGCCCCAAGGTTGATTTGGATCCGTATTGTATTTAATTTCAGCTCTTCCTTTTATACCAAATCTTCCTGCATGATTAAGAACCACATCTAGAAAAATTTTCAAACCCTTTGCATGTGCTGAATCAATTAGGTTTTTAAATGTATAACCAGGCGATTCCAATCGAGGATCAACTTTGGTAAAATCCCAAGCATGGTAGCCGTGGTAATCTAAAGGACTTCTATTTTGAACAATTGGAGTTATCCAAATAGCAGTAAAACCCATGTCTTTTATATAATCCAATTTTTGAACCAACCCTTTAAAATCGCCTCTCCAGGTTACGTCATTTGGATCGGTAACATTATTTCCTGAGTTTGGATAATAAGAACACCATTCTGTAGGTCTATTATTATTGGGGTCACCATCAAAAAAACGTGTAGTCATTAAAAAGTAAATACTTTCCTCTTTGATGTTCTGTGACTTAGCAAAATAAACTACTGAAATCAACAAATAAATCAATAAGAATCTAACAAATATTTTCATAAATACAATTTAGATAAAGTTTAAATAAAAGCCATAAACAAAATTAAAATCTGACAATCAAAACCCTTTCAGTTTGTGCTTGTTGGGTTAGTATGAGAAAATATTTTATTGCTGTGATTTTGGGAACTTTTTTCGCTTGTCAATCAAAAGTTGAGCAGCCTTTACCGGTGGTTGAAAAGCTTGATATCAATAAATACTTGGGAACTTGGTATGAAATTGCAAGGAAACCAAACTTTTTTGAACAAGGTTTATCATGCATTACAGCAACTTATTCATTAAAAGAAGATGGCAAAATTGATGTTTTAAACAAAGGCCATAATGGTTCAAAATTTAAAATTGCTTCTGGAACTGCTAAAATTCCTAATATGAATGAAGCAGCTAAGTTAAAAGTAAGTTTTTTTGGTCCTTTTTATGCTGATTATCAAGTAATCGATTTAGACAGTAATTACCAATATGCAATGGTGGGAGAACCAGGAAGGGAATACTTATGGATTTTAAGCAGAACTGCTAAACTTGAACAATCTGTAATTGATAAATTAATTAGCAAAGCACAATCATTAGGTTACGATACCAAAGACCTCATTTTCCCTGATAATTCCTGCAAGTTTTAAGGGAATTAATTAACCCAGATTATGCATTGGAATTCGTGATGAGGGGCAAAAGAGTAAAGAAATTGGCAGTTTCGTGAGTAAAGCATACAGAATTAGTATGATGCATGAGGGAAACTGAGTTCACGCCCAATTTCAAAGGTATTTTGACCAGTAATAGAAAATCAAATGCATAAGAAAACCGAATTCTGTGTTTTAAAAACCAGTAAAAACACAAGCAGTCGGAATAAAAGATAGTTTAGAAAAGAAAACGCGAAAATTGAATTATTTTCGAAACCCACTTTTAAAAAGTGAAAACAAAACATGGCCGTAAAAGCAAAAACTGAAATTCCTATTGAACCTGAAGAGTTTATTGAAGTATTAGGCGCTAGGGAGCATAATTTAAAAAACATCGATGTTAAAATACCTAGAAACAAACTGGTTACAATAACTGGTTTAAGTGGAAGTGGAAAATCTTCCTTGGCATTTGATACTATTTTTGCTGAAGGACAGAGAAGGTATATGGAAAGCTTTTCAGCCTACGCCCGCCAGTTTATCGGCAATATGGAAAGGCCTGATGTCGATAAAATCAATGGACTTTCACCTGTAATTTCTATAGAACAAAAAACGGTGAATAAAAACCCGCGTTCTACTGTTGGTACTATCACCGAAATCTACGATTTCATGCGTTTATTGTTTGCACGTGTTGCAGATGCCTACAGCCATGTTAGCGGAGAGAAAATGATTAAAATGACTGAAGAGCAAATTATTGCCTCAATCATTCAACAATTCGACCAGCAAAAAATTGCCATTTTAGCACCATTAATCAAAGGTAGAAAAGGACATTATAGAGAACTATTTGAACAAATTAGAAAACAAGGATATACAAAAGTTAGGATTGATGGAGCAATAGTTGATATCACCCCAAAAATGCAGGTTGATAGATACAAAATTCACGATATTGAAGTATTAATCGACCGTATTGAACCTAAAAAGGATGCAAAATTTAGGATTCAGGAAAGTGTAAAAAGTGCTCTAAAAACAGGAAAAGGCACTTTGGTTTTAGTTAACCTTGATTCAAATAAAGCCTATCATTTTTCTAAGTTTTTAATGGACCCAATTTCGGGAATCAGTTATGATGAACCGCAACCAAATACTTTTTCTTTCAACTCGCCTTATGGTGCTTGTAAAACCTGCGATGGTTTAGGAGTAAAAAGTATTATTGATGAAAATGCAATCATACCCGATAGAAAATTATCAATTAATAAAGGAGCAATTGCTCCACTAGGTGAAGCAAGAGATAATTGGACATTTATTCAGTTAAGAGAATTAGGGAAAAAACATAAATTTAGCTTTGCAGACCCTATAGAAAAAATATCAAGAGAAGCACTTGATATTATATTTTATGGCTCTGAAGAACCTTTGGTTATTCCTTACCAATATAGTTCAGGATATACCCAAAACTATACAGCAAATTGGGAAGGTTTAGTGCCTTTTATTACTAGACATTACCATGAAAAAAGTGCAGATTCAGTTTTCAAATGGGCAGAAGAATTCATGCAAATTCAGGATTGTCCAGAATGTCATGGAGCTCGATTAAAACAAGAAGCACTTCATTATAAAATTGGTGGATTAAACATCTCTCAAATTGCTTCTATGGAACTAAAAGCCTTGGCTGAATGGTTTGATCATATTGAAGAGTATTTAGACGAACGCCAAAATATTATTGCAGCAGAAATTCTAAAAGAAATTAGAGGAAGAATTGGTTTTTTATTAGGTGTTGGTATTGACTATTTAAGCCTACATTCTCCTTCAAAAACCTTAAGTGGTGGTGAAGCTCAAAGAATTAGACTTGCAACTCAAATTGGCTCCCAACTTACTGGTGTTTTGTATATTCTTGATGAACCAAGTATAGGTCTGCATCAACGAGACAATATGCGTTTAATAGACTCCTTAAAGCAATTAAGAGATGTTGGAAACAGTGTAATTGTTGTTGAACACGATAAAGATATGATGGCTGAAAGTGATTATATCTTAGATATGGGACATGGTGCTGGTGTGCATGGCGGACATATTGCAGCAGCTGGAAATCTTGCTGAAATCATGAAGCAAGATTCAATGACAGCCGATTACTTAAATGGAAAAAGAAAAATTGAAATTCCTTCTGAAAGAAGAAAAGGAAATGGAAAGAAATTAGTCATAAAAGGTGCTTCAGGTAATAACCTAAAAAATGTAACAGCAGAATTTCCCTTAGGAACATTTATTTGTGTTAGTGGCGTTAGTGGAAGCGGAAAATCAAGTTTAATCAATGAAACCCTCTACCCCATTTTACGCCAACATTTTTACAATTCACATCAAAAACCACTGCCATATAAAGATTTAAAAGGATTGGATTTAATTGATAAAGTAATTGATATCGATCAAAGTCCGATTGGTAGAACACCAAGAAGTAATCCTGCTACTTATGTGGAGGTTTTTGCTGATATCAGAAACTTATTTTCTAGTTTACCTGAAGCCAAAATCAGGGGATATAAACCCGGTCGTTTTTCGTTTAATGTAAAAGGTGGAAGATGTGAAACTTGTCAGGGTGGTGGCATGAGAAGCATTGAAATGAATTTCCTACCTGATGTTTATGTTAAATGCGAAACTTGTAATGGCAAAAGATACAATAGAGAAACATTAGAAGTAAGATACAAAGGCAAAAGCATCAACGATGTACTGGATATGTCGATAGAAGAAGCAGTGAAGTTTTTCGAAAATACACCTCAGATTCTTAGAAAAATATCAGCATTAAATGATGTTGGTTTAGGTTATATCACACTTGGGCAACCATCAACAACATTAAGTGGTGGAGAAGCACAAAGGGTTAAATTAGCAACTGAACTTAGCAAAAGAGATACAGGAAATACATTTTATATTTTAGATGAACCAACAACAGGTTTACATTTTGAGGATGTAAGAGTTCTACTTGATGTTTTACAAAAATTGGTAGAAAAAGGAAATACCGTTTTGGTAATTGAGCACAATTTAGATGTAATTAAGGTAGCAGATTACATTATAGATATGGGACCAGAAGGTGGTAAATATGGAGGAGAAATTCTTTGTACCGGAACTCCTGAAGAAGTAGCAATTGTAGAAAAAAGTCATACAGGAAAATTTTTAATCAAAGAATTAGAATCGGCTTAAACATCAGCTAAACCTTAGATTCTCAGAATTATAAACAGCGACTTGGAAAACTATTTTTTAAGTCTCGCTGTGTTTTTCTTACCTTTAATTTTTTGTGTTATGCTGCAAAAGGTAAAAATCTTACTTCTGTTCATCTTTTTATGCCTCGTTTCTGGCGATTTATTTGCCAAGAGGTATACGATTGAGCAGTACATAGATTCGTTTGCACCAGTTGCTATGAACCTAAAAAAGAGAACTGGTATTCCAGCATCTGTAATACTAGGAGTAGCTATTGTAGAATCAGGTTTTGGAAATAGTAAAAATTGTGTTCTTTTGAAAAACCATTTCGGCATTATTGGAAGAAACCAATTAAGGGCAAATGGAATTCCATACCGTTCACATTATAAACAATATGAAACAGATTCTGCTTCGTACAGCGACTTTTGTCGTGTTGTAAGCTCGAAAAAATATTATGCAAAACTTAAAAATCGAAGGCCAAATGCTTTGTGGCTTAAACATATCAGTAAAACCTATGCTGCTGCTAGAAAAAAATGGGTAACAAGAATTTTGTTTGTTATTAAAAAATACCGATTAGACAGATACAATATCTAAATCAACATGTCTGCGTTGCCTAATTCTCGTCCGTTTAAAATTGTACTTTATACGGTTTTAATTTTAAGTTTTTTGTCTATTATCAATCCTAAGTTTTTCTCAGAAGAATTTGGCTTAAAGCGTTTTGATTTGTTTTCAGAACTCAAAGAATATTCACCTTTAGAAAGAGATCATTTAGTTATTGAAACCAAATCTGATTCAACAAAAACACATCAAGAAAAGAAAAAAGTAATTAGCTCTGAAAACGGAAATATAATTTCAGAAGTAAATAATGATAAATCGCACAGCTTTCAACAATTTACTAGGAATCTAAAAGATTTAAAAAGGCGAAAAAGAAAGAAAATCAGGATTGGTTACTTTGGCGATTCTATGATTGAAGGGGATTTGATTACCTGTAATATCAGAGATGCATTACAAGATTATTTTGGAGGTAATGGAGTTGGTTTTGTGCCCATTACATCTGTTGTTGCAGGTTTCAGACAAACCATTGGACACGAATTTTCGAAAGATTGGAAAGAACTAAGTTTTCTTGATAAAAAAAGTAAGGTAGTTTTACCTTTTTCAGGGCATAATTTTTATGCAAACCAAGGTTCATGGGTAAGATACAAAACTGTAAAAACAAAACATCTAAACAGCTTTGAAAACATTCATCTTTTGTATGGTAAACCTCAAGCAAAAGATGCTGTTACCTTAAATGAAATACGTTTTTCATTAGAAGGAAATTCCGATTTTAACCAAATTCAAATCAACCCAAAAGAAAAAAGTAAAGAAATTAAACTCAATTTTAATACCGATAGTAAAACTCCCATTTACGGTTGTGCTTTTGAAAGTGATTCTGGTTTAATTCTCGACAATTATTCGTTTAGAGGGATTTCAGGTCTTGAACTCAATAAAATGAGTGTTGATTTTATTCAATCTATGCAAGAAAAAAGGGGCCTCGATTTGCTTATTTTACATTATGGACCTAATCTCTTATTTAAACCCGAGAACACCGATTTTAGTTGGTATAAAAAGAATATGAGCAAAACCATTCAGTATTTAAGAAAACAATTTCCAAATACTTGTATTTTACTCATTGGAAGTGCTGATAAAGCTTATAGAAAAAATGGAAAATATGTAACAGCACCAGGAGTTGCGGCGCTCATTAAAGTGCAAAAAGAACTTGCTTTTGAAAACGATTGTGCCTTCTTAAATCTTTATGAAACCATGGGTGGAGAAGGTACTATAACACGTTGGGCAGAGAAAAAACCAATTTTAGCTTATAAAGATTATACCCATTTTAATAATAGCGGCGCTGCAAAAGTGGGCCGACTTATTACTCAATCCATCATGAAATCGTTTTATGCCCAATTCAAATAAATTTAAACTACTTTTTCTTTTGTTGATTCAGGCATCAATTGGGTTTTCACAAGCCGAATTCCCTTTTATCAAACAAGAGAAAAACATCATTCATAATCCTGCTAATCTTATCGATTTTTTAAATAAAATTAGTATCGATAGTATGAATACACATTCTGTTGTTCATATTGGTGATTCGCATATTCAAGCTGATTTCTTTACAGGGAAACTTAGAAAATTGTTCCAAAACGAATATGGAAATGCTGGCAGAGGTTTGGTTTTTCCTTATGTTTTTGCTAAAACAAACGGACATTCCGATGCTAAATTTCCTGCTAATAATTGTGTATGGTCGAATTTAAAAATTGTTAAAGCTAAGGAGTATGATAATATTGGAATACCTGCTATTCAACTAAATCTAATTAGCAATTCAAACTGCGGATTTCAGTTGAAGTATAAAGATGATTCAAGTGCTACTAATAAAGGATTTTCTGAACTGGAACTTATTTTTAAAGGTGATGCAAAAATAAGGATTCAGGATACTTATGGAATATCGCTAAAAGAAAAGAATGATACTATAATTGATGGATTGATTCACCGTGTATTTCTATCAGATTTTCCTGTTGAAATAGTAGATTTTCAAATAGATAAAATAAGCGCTGAGTTTGAATTAAAAGGAATGTTGTTAAAGAAAAGAAATCCAGGCATATTTTACCATTCTATTGGCGTAAATGGAGCTGAATTTATTGACTATATACAGAACGAAAAATTCTTCAGGGAATTAGCCATTCTTAAACCAGAATTGATTGTTGTTTCATTAGGAACCAATGAAAGTGTTTCGAATATTGATAGTCTTACATTCTATAATTATCTAACTAGTTTTTACAATTATGTATTGCCATATAAAGCAACATTATTGTTTACAACACCAGCAGATAACGACAAACGAAAAAGAGTAGGAAAAAGAAAGAAAAAACGAACAATTTTTGTTTCAAATCCCAAAGCAGAATGGATGGGACAACAAATGATGTTTTTCTGTAAAGAAAAGAATATAGCTTGCTGGAATATGTTTGAAGTGATGGGTGCTGAAAACAGCATGAAACTATGGGTTAACAATGAACTAGCAGCTCGCGATCATTTGCATTTCAGTAAAAAAGGATATTCCTTACAAGCAGAACTTTTATATCAGGCCATTAAAAAACTTCAACCCTAATGGAAACATTTAAGTTCAATAAAATATTCGAACAGCTTTTATATAATCCTGAAGATCCATTGTTGTTTAACAGTGCTTTCTTCTTGTTCTTCTTGCTTACTTTTTTATTTCTGTTTTTGAAATTTCATCAAGACAAACAAAAAAGAGTATTACTTTTTACTGCATTTTCACTTTATTTTTTCTATAAAGCTTGTGGTTATTATGTAGCATTGGTGCTAATTTCAGCGGTTGTAGACTTTAATATTTCGAGATGGATTTACGAACAAAAAGATGCAACCAAGAAGAATCTCTTATTGATATTTAGCATCGTTATTAACTTAGCGCTCTTATTCTACTTTAAATACACCGATTTTTTTATTGGGATTTTAAATGATTACCAACTGGGAGAATTTGAACCTCTCAACCTTATTTTACCCATTGGTATTTCGTTTTATACTTTTGAAAATATCTCTTATACAGTTGATGTTTACCGAGGTCATTTTAAACCCATTAAAAGCTTTTTGGACTATGTTTTCTTTTTGAGTTTTTTCCCGAAACTCATCATGGGACCAATTGTACGTGCAGCAGATTTTATACCTCAAATCAGCAAGGAATACAAACTCACGAATGAAGCATTGGGAAAAGGATTCTACCTCATTATAGCCGGATTGTTCAAAAAGGTTGTCATATCAGATTATATCTATGTCAACTTTGTACAGTACATTTTCGATGACCCATCAAAACATATTGGATTAGAATGTTGGTTGGCTGTTTATGGTTATGCATTGGTTATTTATTGCGATTTTTCGGGCTATTCCGACATGGCAATTGGTATTGGAAAATGGATGGGTTTTGATATCAATATCAACTTTCTTTCGCCATATCAAAGTGCCAGTATCACTGAGTTTTGGAGACGCTGGCATATTTCATTGTCATCATGGTTGAGAGATTATCTTTATATTCCTTTAGGCGGAAATAAACATGGAAAAATCAGACAGAACATCAACCTTGCAATAACGATGTTAATTGGAGGTTTCTGGCATGGAGCCAACTGGACCTTCATTTTATGGGGAGCTTTGCATGGAATAGCACTTGGTTTTGATAAAATCAGGATGTATTTAACAGAACAAATTTTAGGAGAAAGAAAAGAAAATCCTTCCACTAAAAAAATCATGCATGTACTTGGAGTGGTATTCACTTTTCATTTTGTTTGTTTCACTTGGATTTTCTTCAAAGCATCAAGTATTTCAGATGCAATGGTGATATTAGACCAGATTTGGAACAATTTTCAGTGGGAAGCCTGGCCAGAACTTTTTGCTACCTATAAAAGTGTTTTACTAGTTATGTTGATGGGCTTCGGATTACATTTCATCAGCCTTAAAAAAGAAGAAGAGTTTAGTAAAAGGTTTATTGGTTTACCTAGTTTTACTTATGCAATAATATTAGTGGTATTTATTCTTCTATTAGCTCAAGTAAAAACAGCAGAGCAGGTTATGCCTATATATTTGCAGTTTTAACCGAATTGTGTGTTACATAAATTAAAAGAAGCTTAACTTTAAACATTCTATTTAAATTACTAAAAAATTAAAATCATGAAAAAAGTAAAAATAATACTCATAGTTATTTTAGTGGGATTATTCACTATCCCCAATTTCTTCGACGAACTTTCAAACAATGGAACTGTATATGGAGCCAACGATTTTACCAATGTTGTAAATACTCCACCTGAAATAAAAACGATGATGGAAGCAGCATGTTTCGATTGTCATTCGAACAAAACCAATTATATGTGGTACAGCGGCATTGCACCAATAAGTTTATTATTAAATAACCATATTGATGAAGGTAAAAAGGAATTGAATTTTTCTGAATTCAAAACCTATAAACCTAAACGTCAGAAACACAAACTCGAAGAAATTGCCGAGCAAGTTGAAGCACACGAAATGCCCATGAAGCTTTATACATTAACACATTCGGTAGCAAAACTAAGCGATGAACAAAGAACCCAGTTAATCAATTGGGCAAAAGCTGCTATGGATGAAATAAACTTGGCAGATTCATTAGTTAAAGATGAGGCTCATACTCATGCGGAAAATGAGCATGCACACTAATAAAAATTAAACCAAATCACCGAAATGGGTTTTATCATTTCGTTTTAATAGATGAAACCCATTTTCATTTTTTTCTAACAAATACAAGCCTAAGTTGCTGTGTTCAAATTCTTCCATTTTGTTTAGAGGTTCATTGAGCAAGGTGCATAAAAAACTCTTCATAGCTCTACCATGCATACAAATTAAAATGCATTTTTCATGGGTATTTGACATGATTTTTTCAATAGCAGGGATTTGACGGTTTTGCATTTCGAGTGCACTTTCACCATTTACTATTTTAGCATCATAATTACCTGCTCTCCAACTATTCACTACTTCCCAATAAAAAGCTCGTTCTTCTGCATTTTGTTGTTTACCTTCAAATACACCCCAACTAATCTCATTCAATTCAGGCATTTTTGTGTATTGTTGACCACGTTCAATAAAAGGCAAAACGCTTTGTTGGGTTCTAATTAGAGCTGAAGTATAAATATGATCGAATTGAATATCCTTATAAAATTCGAAAAACTTTGAGGCTTGAAGTTTACCCAAATCATTCAATTCCTTATCGACACCGCTACCTTGAACAATCCCCATTTTATTAAAATCAGTCTCGCCGTGCCTGATTAAATAAATAATTTTAGATTCTGACATATTGATACAAATTTCAACTAAATAGATTATTTTAGAAGACTTAATTATAAGTCCCATGAAAAATAAGCAATTATTATTTACCACAAACAATGGTTGGAAAGAAGTTTCATCTAAAGGAGAAATTCACAACCCTGGATTAGTTATCATTTTTGGCTCAACTGCTTTAATTAAAGAAGGGAAAGCAGTAAATGAACTAAAAGAAAAATATCCAAACGCAATTTTCATTGGAGGAAGTTCATCGGGAGAAATTACAGGAACAAACGTTTATGACAATACCGTTGTTGCAACAGTAATTGAATGTGAGAAAAGTAAAATTGAGTATGCAAGTGAAAAAGTTGATAAACCTGAAGATAGTTTTGAAGTTGGCAAAAAAATCATCAATCAACTAAATCAAGAAGGTTTAAAACATGTATTTATAATGAGTGAAGGCCTCAATATTAATGGGTCGGAATTGGTTAGAGGTTTAAGAGAAGTTCTACCTGTAGGAGTTGGTGCAACAGGAGGTTTAGCTGGTGATGGAGCAGATTTTAAAGAAACATTTGTTTTAAATAAAGATGGCCAACCAGAAAGTCAATTGGTATCTGCATTAGGTTTTTATGGCGATTCAATTGAATTTGGATACGCATCGTTAGGAGGATGGGACAGTTTTGGAGTTGAAAGAATGGTAACTAAATCGAAAAACAATGTACTTTATGAACTTGATGGTAAACCTGCATTAGATTTATACAAATCGTTTTTGGGTGACCATGCTGCTGAATTACCAGCATCAGGATTATTGTTTCCATTAAACATGAGAATTGGAAAAGATAGTATACCAGTTGTTAGAACCATTCTTGCAGTAAATGAAGAAGAACATTCTTTAACCTTTGCTGGAGATATTCCAGAAGGAGCTTATGTTAGACTAATGAAAGCAAACTTTGATAGACTAATTGAAGGTGCGGTTGGAGCAGCTAAAAGTACAGTTGTAAATGAACCAGATATTGCCATCTTAATTAGTTGTGTAGGACGTAAATTGGTATTAAAACAAATGATAGAAGAAGAGGTTGAAGGCGTTGCAGATATTTTGGGTGATGGAGCTACCTATTGTGGCTTTTACTCTTATGGCGAAATATCTCCGTTTTCTATAGGTGCTTCTTGTGAATTACATAATCAAACCATGACAATTACTACCATGAAGGAAGTTTAAAATGCTAAAAAGATTCTCAATTTTTCTGCTTTTTATTTCTATTCTATTTTACAAAAATGCTTCGTCAATTTCTATTGAAACGCTTGAGCAGCAATGGAAATGGGCAAATTTTGATGAAAAAAACGGATTAATCCGGACTGCCTTTAACAGGGTTTACCAAGCCAAAAATGGTGATATTTGGACTGTAAGTGATAAAGGAATTTTTTATTATGACCATTTTAAATGGAATCTTGTTAAGGCGTATAATGCAACAGATCGATCTAGCAATCCAGGAATAATAGATGAAGATAGCAAAGGCAATCTTTATACTTGTTTTTCTGATACTTTATTTATTGTTTCAAAGAATAAAATCAGGAAACTGATTTTTTCAATAAATCAACAAAACTTATTTATTGAACAATCATATTTTAAATCTGATTCTTTATACATCAAATACAGGATAAAAAATGAAAACTTCTTTAGGTTAGGCTTAATTGTAAATGGAAGAATTATAAATTTTTGGTCAAGTAAAAACTTCCCTGACGTATACTATTCAACTTTATTTAAAACGAAGGCAGGGAATATTTACTTTACAATGGAAGAGAAAATATTCAAAATTCAAAACAATCAATTGAAATATTTATGCTCTGTTTCATCTGAAAAATGTAAGATTTCTCAGATTTCAGAAAATAAAAAAGGCGATGGTTTTGTAGCATTTGCGAGTATTCCATCGGATTTTAAATTACATCGTTTTAATTTTAATCAATCTAATACAACTAAAAAAATTATTCCTCAAAGCAATAATTTCCCTCGTTCATTAGATATTTTTAATGATGGAAATATTTTAATCTTAAATAGACAAGGAAATACATATGTTTTAGATAAAAACAACCAGTTTCATGAATGGGCTAAGCCTTCAAATGTAGGAAGTAGGAATTTTGTATTTATTGATGAAAATGAAAGCATTTGGATGGGCTCATTTGGAAAATTACATTGGTTCCAAACAAAAAGTAAATATTGGTCGTATAGAAAATTTAATTACAAAGGAAACAATAATGATTGCAATAGCCTATTTATGGATAAGGATTCAAATATTTGGACTTCATTATTGGCAGGATTGGTTAAAATAGATAAATACGGAAATGAAACTTTTATAGAAACTGCAAATGGTCAAACAATAAGAGAAATTACAACCATAAATCAGGATGAAACCGGTAAAATTTGGATAGGTTCTGGATCTCTTAAAAATATGACTTTTTCATTTGATGGTAAAACCTGGACTCATCACAGTTCCAATAATGGATTTACGAATCAATGTATTCATAAAATTGAAAAAGGGATTGATGGAAAATTATACTTCTTAGTTTTCATCAATAGAGGATTTCAAAATGGGAGTGGTGAAGGAATTTATGCACTTGAAAAGGGTAAGTTTATAAAACCCATTTGGGCAAAAAAACTCAACCAAAATAGATTTTATTCATTTTTACAGCAAAAAGATTCATCAATTTGGCTTGCAGGATTAAGTTATATAGTAAAAATTTATCGAAATAATGTATTAGAATTTAAAGTAAAGAACAGTTTTCCAAACGTTAATATTTATGATTTAACGGAAGATAAATCAGGTAAAATTTGGTTTTTTGCAATACCAAAAGGATTACACTATATAGAAAATAATAAGATACATAATATAGATAATCATCAAGATCAAGACAGCAAAAGAAGTGTAGCTGAAATATTAATTGATAACAAAAACATTATTTGGTACACAGGTAGTGAAGGACTTTTTGCCTATTCAAATTATTCCCATTATCAAATCGACCAAAAAGTAGGTCTTCAATCGCAAACTGCTTGGCCAATTATTCAGATAAAAAATAAACTATATATCGGCACAAATGGAGAAGGCATCAATACGCTTGATTTATCAATATTAGATATTCCAGCACCCGAGGTAGTTTTAAGTCCAATTCAGGTTGAAGGCAAAGAAGCCGGCTTTGTTTGGAAAGCATTTACCTATGACCAAACCTACCCTGATGATTATAGTATTTCCTATTCAGTAAATGAAGGTGATTGGAGTATTTGGTCAACAGAACAACAAGTTTTAGTACATGGTTTAAAATTTGGAGAAAATAAACTTGAATACCGTGTAAAAGGAATATTCCCCAATAACCATTTATCTGTATTTAAAAGTACAATTAAGGTTCCATATCCCTACTATCTTCAATTAAACTTTATATTACCCATTATTTTACTTGTTATAGCATTGTTGTTCATTTCAATCAAATATTTAATCAACAATAAGAAAAATATTAGTGGCTTAATTAGTAAAGAGAAAAGGATGGAATCTTATATCCTTTCAATGCCATTTAACTCTGCTATTGTAAACGAATATGGCATTTGTTTGGAGTCGTTTTTTCCTAACAATTCTCGAGGACAAGAATTCTCAATTCAAGTAAATCAATCATTATTACAGATGTTTGATTCTATTAAATCGCTTGAAATAAAACAAGCAATTGAAAGATGCATACATCTTCAATTTTATGAAACTAAAGAATTCACATTTGAAAATAAAAAAGGGGAAACTAAATATTATGAAATTAGAATTTCACCTTTTGAAGAATCTAATGAAACAACAAATAAAGCTATAATTGTTTTTATTGATGTTACAGAATCAAAATTGAATCAGGAAGAACTGATGAAAGCTAAACAAATAGCAGAGAAAGCGAATCAAACAAAAATGCAATTTCTTTCAAATATGAGTCATGAAATTAGAACTCCAATGAATGCAGTTATTGGAATTACGGATATGATGCTTGACGAAATTGAAGAACCAGTTCAAAAAGAAAATCTCTCACTAATTAAACGTTCTGCAGATAATCTTTTGGTTATTATCAATGATATTCTTGATATATCTAAAATTGAATCTGGAAAAGTAGAGATAGATTATATCGATTTTAATCTGATTGAATTAATTGAACAATTAATAAGAACCTTTAAGTTTAAAGCTGATAAAAAAGGCATTAATTTTCATTATTCATTTCAAAGAAATACTCCTGAATATTTACATGGTGATCCTGTTCGATTAAATCAAATTTTGGTTAACCTTATTGGTAATGCTGTAAAATTTACTGAAAAAGGAGAAGTTAAACTAGAAATTTTGGTAGGTGAATTTGACAATAATTATGTAAAATTAAAATTTAAGGTTATTGATACAGGCATTGGAATTGCGGCTGAAAGTCAAAGTAAAATATTCGAAAGTTTTGCCCAAGAAGGCCGTACTATAACAAGAAGATTTGGAGGCACCGGATTGGGTTTAAGTATATCGAAACACCTAGCAGAATTACTAAACGGAACCATTGAGTTAGATAGTAAACAAGGGATAGGAAGCATATTTACTGTAACACTTCCTTTTAAATTGGCTTTAAAACTCAATAAATTACAATATATTAGTCAAGAAAATCGAAACTTACAAAACATAAAAATACTTCTTGTTGAAGATAATAATATGAATCAAATAGTTGCCAATCAGTTGCTTAAAAAATGGAATGCTCAGGTAACAGGAGCTTTCAATGGAATTGAGGCATTAGAAATAATTCAAAAAGAAGATTTCGATCTAATTATAATGGATTTACAAATGCCAGAAATGGATGGTTACGAAGCCACTAAAAATATAAGAAATCACAAAAAATGGAATAAAATTCCCATCATTGCATTAACGGCAGACGCTTTCCCGGAAATAAAGAAACAAGCGCTTGAAGCAGGAATGGATGAATTTATTAGCAAACCATTTAACCAAGATGAATTGTATCACAAAATTTCGAAGCTAGTTTTCAATCAATAATTAAGAATCTATGCACAGGTTACTTAAACGACAATTAAAAAAGATATTAGGGGAGAAAGAACTTACTTCTCCTGAATTTAACCAATTAATTGATTTGGTTGATGAAAGCTATAACCACTTTCAGGAAGATTATCAAAAACTGGAGAGAATTCTTGAACTAAGTTCAAAAGAATCTTTTAAAGAACTCACCAATTTTAAGGGAGCAATTGATGAGGCTGCAATTGTAACAATTACAGATGTTAAAGGTGAAATTCTCTTTGCAAACGAGAACTTTGTTAAAATTTCAGGCTTTTCATTAAGTGAATTAATTGGTTCTAACCACAATATTGTAAACTCTGGATGCCATCCTAAATCGTTCTGGAAAGAAATGTGGCAAACAATTGCTAAGGGTGAAACTTTTAAAGCTGAAATATGTAACAAAAAGAAAAATGGTGAACTTTATTGGGTAAATTCTACCATTATTCCTTTTATGCTCGAAAATGGAAAACCCTTCCAATTTATCAGCATAAGATTTGATATTACAGCCAGAAAAAAGATTGAAGAAGAAATAAAAACACTCGCATTAGTTGCTCAAAAAACACAAAATGCAGTAATTATTTCAGATGCAGAAGGTAGAGCAATCTGGGCAAATGAGGCTTTTACTGATATAACTGAATTCTCAGTAGAAGAAGTTGTAGGTCAAATTCCTGGTCATTTATTACAAGGCCCAAAAACAGATATAGAAACAAAAGCAATTATTGCTAAAGCTCTTAAAGATAAAGTTCCATGTAATACCGAAATTCTTAACTATACAAAATCAAAAAAAACATATTGGATTTCAATTAATATTACTCCCCTTTTCGAAGACAATAAACATATTGGTTTTATTGCCATTGAATCTGATATTACAGAAAGAAAAATTGCTGAACAGCAGCTGATTGAAAACGAAAGAATTCTTCAGGCATTAAATAAAGCATCTAGTGAGTTATTAGTTAATCCAAATTTTAAACAAGCAGTTGGAAACTCAATTTCTACCATAGGAAAAGCTCTTCAAGTTGATCAAATTCAAATCTTCGAAAATACCGTTGGAAATTCCCCGGTATTAAATGAGCGTTTTTTTTGGGAAAGATTTAAAGGAAATTTTATCCCAAATAGAATCGAAAAACAAAGTTTAAATTACGAATCTAGTGGCTATCATAATTGGATAGAAACGCTTTCAAACGGAAAAATTGTTCGGGACACCTATCAAGAAAATATTCTAAGTGGAAATTCCTCTTCACAATTACATTCATTGGTTATTTCCCCAATTCATATACAAGGTAATTTCTGGGGATTTATTGCTTTTAACTACGATAATCCTGATAAACACTGGAGCAAATCAGAAGAGCAATTTTTACTGAATTTTTCAAATACATTAGGAGCTGCAATTGAAAGAAATACTTCCGAAAACAAACTCAAAGAAAATGAAGAAAAATTCAGATTACTAATTGAATCAGCAACCGATATTTTCTACTATACAGATTCTCTTGGCAATTTTACTTACGTAAACGAAATTGCTTCAAAAATAACCGGGTATTCAAATGAAGAATTACTTTCAATGAAATACCTCGATTTGGTTGAACCTTCACACAGAAATGAAGTAAAAAGCTTCTACTCCATACAAACTTTCAAAGGCCAAAGAGTTACCTATAATGAATTCCCTATTAGAACCAAATCGGGTAAAATTGCTTGGGTTGGTCAAAATGTACAACTAATAATTCATGGCACTAAGGTTGAAGGTATTCAAGCCATAGCTAGAGATATTACCAATCTAAAAACCGCTCAATTAGAAGTGGAAGTTTCAAGAAACTTCCTAAACGAAATTATTGATTCAATTCCTAATCCACTGTTTGTTAAAAACCGCCAACACCAATGGGTTTTAGTAAATAAAGCTTATTGCAATTTAACTGGCATCGACAAAGAAAATATACTTGGTAAAACTGATAATG
Organism: Bacteroidia bacterium; assembly: GCA_051861545.1. GTDB lineage: Bacteria > Bacteroidota > Bacteroidia > UKL13-3 > UKL13-3 > CAISCU01. The sequence goes on from JBIMKP010000006.1 coordinate 75,361, forward strand.
ATTTCTTAAATTCAGTTGATGCTGCACATTACGTAAAACTTGATGAAGAGCAATTTATTAATGAGGAGGAAACAGTTAGAGAAAGCAGTGAAATTGATCCTAAAGGTGAACTGAAAAACTTATTAATTAAGAAAAATCTATTCACGAGCAGAAATAGTAAGTTCTTAATTGCAGTTTTAACAGATATTACTGAAATCAAAAAACGTGAAAGTGAGATTTTACTCTACAATAAAATTACTGATCAAATTAATGATGCCATTTCGGTTGCAGATAAATCAGGTCATCTAATTTATGTGAACCAAAGTCATGCAAATGCTTTAGGAAAATCTAAAGAGGAACTCATAGGTATGCATATCTCTAAAATGGAGAAAGTATTTGAGGACCAAAAACGCTGGGAAAGTCATTTTGAAAGTGTTAAAAAAACTGGAGCCCAAATAATTGAAGGATTTAATATTAAAAAAGATGGAAGCGCCTTCCCTGTTGAGGCTAGCGTTAATTGGGTTAATTTAGATGGAAAAGAAGTTGTTGTTGCTGCCATTCGTGACATCACAGAAAGAAAGAAAATTGAAAAGGAAATTAGAGATAAGAGCCAAATTCTAAAAGCAATTACCGACAATTTACCTGTTATATTATATAGAATAAATAAAGATGGAATTTTCACTGAAAGTATCGGAAAAGGATTAAGTAGAATTAATCTTTCAAACAATGAACTCAATGATAAAAATTTCAGAGAAGTTTATAACCAAGAAGATTATCCAGTTTTATACAATCAATTAGAAGAAGCCCTTAAATTAAGGCAATCAAATAATTACGTAACCTCGGGCATGGGTCCTAATGGACTATGGTATTACGATAATTTTGTGTTTGCTGATGAAACCGATTCAGATAGTATTATTGGATTTGCCCTAGATATTACTGAAAGAAAAGAGGCTGAAGATTTAGTTTTACAAAGCGAAAAACGTTTCCGTTCTTTAGTTCAAAATGCAACTGATATAACAACAGTTCTATCAGCAAATGGAGAGGTAATTTATGAAAGTCCTTCTTTCTATAGAATTTTTGGTTACGAAGAAAATGATGTAAAAAACAAAACAATTTTTGAATTAATACACCCAGAAGATGTAGAACATGCTTTGGTAGAATTCCAAAAAGGACTCGAAAAAGGAGGAGTTTCTTCTTCGGTTCAATTCAGAATGCGTCATAAAGATGGTCATTATATTCCAGTAGAATCTATAGGAAATAACCTATTACATGAACCTGAAGTAAATGGAATAGTTGTGAACTCTAGAGATATAACTGAAAGGTTAAGAGCTGAAGAAGAAAGTAACAGACTCAAATTATTCTATGAAAACATATTAAATAAAATACCATCAGACGTGGTTGTATTTAATCATGAACACCAATATTTATTTATCAATGAAATGGCTGTTCGTGACAGTGAAAAACGCAAATGGTTAATTGGTCATAACGACTATGATTATTGTAAAAAATACAATGTTCCATTAGAAATTGCAGATACGAGAAGAAATACATTTAAAACAGTAATTGATTCAAAAACTCAACTTGAGTTTGAAGAAAAATTAGTTAAACCAGATGGATTAAATAGGTGGATGTTAAGAAGAATGTATCCAGTTATTGGGCAGGGCAATCAAGTTGAATTTGTAATTGGATTTGGAATTGATATTACCGAAAGAAAAGTTGCTGAAGAAATTGTAAAAGAGAGTGAAGAAAGACTTTCACTTGCTATTAATTCTGCTAATTTGGGTATTTGGGATTGGAAAATTGATGAGAACAAATTGATTTGGGACCAGTCGATGTACAAATTATTTGAGGTTGAACCGGAAAGTTTCTCAGGTGATTATGATGCATTTGATAAAACTCTACATCCCGATGATAGACAAAGGGTGAATGAAGAAGTTGCTCAATCTCTGTATTCGGAAGGTAGTTTTGCAAGTGGTTTTAGAACCATTAGCAAAACAGGAAAAGTTAAATATATCACTGCTTATTCTAAAATATTCAGAAAAGAAGACAAAACTCCTTATCGAATGATTGGGGTGAACTTTGATATAACTGAAGCCAAACTTGCTGAACAAAGAATTCTTAAACAACAACATGATTTAGAAGAAGCTCAACATATTGCGCGTGTGGGTGGTTGGGAAATTCAGGTTGATACGCAAACTATTAGTTGGACTAAAGAAATGTTTAATATTTGCGAAAAATCAACAGATTATCAGCCAAGTTTGAACGACACTTACAATTTATTTACTAATGAAACCAGAGAACAAATAAGGGAATCATTTATAAAAGCGATTCAAACTTACGAACCTTTTGAACATGAAGCCAAAATTAAAATTGGCAAAAGAAAATTCCTGGATATAAGAATTAAGGGATTACCATTGAATGAAAACGGAAAGGTTTCAACTATTAAAGGTATTTTCCAAGATATTAGTGCAGAAAAAGAATCAAAACGACAATTAGAACTTTATACAGAAGAACTAGAAAAGAAAAATAAAGAATTAGACCAATTTGCATACGTTGTATCTCACGATTTAAAAGCACCATTACGTGGAATTAACAATCTTTCTATGTGGATTGAAGAAGACATGGAAGGAAAATTGGAAGAGGACACCAAAAACAACCTCGACCTGATGCGCAAACGTGTAAAAAGAATGGAAGGTCTAATTGATGGAATTCTTCAATATTCAAGAGCTGGTAGAATTAAACACGAGGCAAGTTCATTTAGCTTAAAAGATAGCATTGATGAAATGATTGAAAGTTTAAGTCCACCAGAAAAATTCAAATTTAATATAGCAGAAGACTTACCATCTTTAGTAACTGAAAAAATTGCAATTGAACAAATTTTTGCGAACTATATAAGTAACGCAATTAAATACAACAACAATCCTGAACCATTAGTTGAAGTGAGTTGGAAACAAAATGGTGATTTGTACGAATTTTGCGTTTCAGACAATGGACCTGGAATTGAAAAAGAATTTCATGAAAAAGTTTTTGTGATATTCCAAACTCTACAAGCAAGAGATACTTTTGAAAGCACAGGAGTAGGATTAGCCATTGTTAAAAAAATAGTTGAAGACAAAGGTGGTAAAGTTTGGATTGAATCTGAAAAAGGTGCAGGAACCAAGTTTTACTTCTCTTGGCCAGCAATAAGTGACATTATTGAAGAAGTTTTATGAGAAAAATAGTATTTATTCTAATAATTTTATTGGGAATTCTAAATGAATCAAAAGCGCAATGCATTGATTCATTGAGAATAAGTCCTACATTTCCTTGTCCAGATTTATTGTATAACCCTGTTTGTGGCTGCAATAATGTCACTTACAGAAATTTGTGTTATGCATTAAACAGGAACGGAGTATTGTTCTACACTGAAGGAACCTGCACCGGTTTTGAATTAGATGTATTTCCAAATGTTGCTTCACAAGAAGACATTATAACTATGACCTTTTCGCAATCTCAAGAAAAAAGTGCCAGTTTTATGTTGGTTGATGTTTGGGGGAAAGTTTTTATTCAAAGAACCTTACCTGCACAAAAGCGATTTGAATTTCAGTTGAACGAATTGGTTTATTTACCAAGAGGACCTTATATCGCAATAATTTATAACACAGAAGGAAATTACAGATATGTAAAATTCGTAAAATTGTAAGCAAAAGTGAGTCGAAAATCAAAATAAAATTGCTAGAGAAATAATTTTTTGGGCAACAATCTTACAAATTTTATTAAATAGATTTTTTTAATTGTTTCAGATTCAAGGGAAAAGGCTTATTATTGCGTCCCCAAATACTAGAAAAAGGTTTTTTAAACATTTTGTTGTGAATTAGAAAACCTTGCCCTATTTTTGCAACCCATTTAATATAAAGTAAGAGACGTGGACGCATTGAGTTACAAAACCATTTCTGCCAACAAGGCAACATCAACCAAAGATTGGTTGGTAGTTGATGCTGAAGGACAGACATTAGGACGTTTTGCCAGTAAAATTGCCAATATTCTAAGAGGCAAACACAAAACCAACTTCACACCGCATGCAGATTGTGGTGACAACGTGATTATTATCAATGCTGATAAAATCCGTTTTACAGGAAACAAAATGAACGAAAAGGAATACAAATTCTTCTCAGGTTACCCTGGAGGATTGCGTTTCGAAGTAGCGAAAAACATTTTGGTACGCAGACCTACTTATATTGTAGAACATGCAATAAAAGGTATGTTACCTAAAAATAAATTAGGTGCAGAATTATTCCGCAACCTATATGTGTACGCTGGATCAGAGCATCCACATAGTGCACAACAACCTAAAGAATTAAAATTCTAATCGATGGAAGTTAATAACGCAATTGGAAGAAGAAAAACAGCGGTTGCCCGTGTGTACTTAACAGCAGGTACAGGCAAAATGACTGTTAACGGAAAAGAAATTAAAGAGTATTTTCCAAGTATCGTTTTGTTGAGTGCAGCTCATAAAGCATTTGAAGTAACTAATACAAACGGTCAGTTTGATGTAAATGCACATCTTGATGGTGGTGGCATGAACGGACAAGCTGATGCTTTGAAATTAGCTATCTCACGTGCATTGGTAAAATACAGTGCAGAATTGAAACCAGCATTAAAGGCAGCAGGTTTATTAACCCGTGACCCTCGTATGGTAGAACGTAAAAAACCGGGTCAGAAGAAAGCCCGTAAGCGTTTCCAATTCGTAAAACGTTAATCCGAATCTTTATAATTATATGTCTAAAATCACTCAAGAAGAGTTGTTGGAAGCGGGCGTGCACTTTGGTCACCTTACCCGCAAATGGAATCCGAAGATGGCTCCTTACATTTTCATGGAGAAAAACGGAATCCACCTCATCGATCTACACAAGACAGCTGTTAAGCTGGATGAGGCCGCACTAGCCATCAAAAACATTGTTAAATCAGGCCGTAAGGTGTTGTACGTTGCAACAAAAAAACAAGCCAGAGAAATCATCGAAAACGAAGCAAAGCGTGTTAACATGCCTTATGTTAGTGACCGTTGGTTAGGTGGTATGTTAACGAACTTCACTACCGTACGCAAAAGCATCAAGAAAATGCAAACTCTTGATAAATTAGCGTCAGATGGTACTTACACCAACATCAACAAAAAAGAACGTTTGATGATCGAACGTGAAAAAATTAAACTTGATAAAGTTTTAGGTGGTATTGCTGACTTAAACAGATTACCTGCCGCTTTATTCATTGTTGATATCAAACGTGAACATATTGCTGTTGCAGAAGCAACTAAGCTTAATATCCCAACTTTTGGTATTGTTGATACTAACTCTGATCCAACATTAGTAGATTTCGCAATCCCTGCAAATGATGATGCAGCTAAATCAATTGCTCTAATCACTAAATACATTACAGATTCTATCGTTGAAGGTCTTAGCGAACGTAAACGTGAAAAAGAAGAAACTGTAGAAAAAGAAGCAGTAGTAGAAAAAGAAGAAGCATAATCTTATATTATACTATTCCAATACAAAAAGAGAATTTGAGAATTACCCGCGTAAATTTCAAGTTCTCTTTTTTTAAATAGACATTTCAAAATCAAAAAAAATAAATATTACTATTATGTCAATTAGTGCAGCCGATGTAAATAAACTCCGCCAAATGACCGGCGCTGGTATGATGGATTGCAAAAAAGCTTTAACTGAAACCAATGGCGATTTCGATGGTGCCGTAGATTTTTTACGTAAAAAAGGTGCTAAAATTTCTGCTAACCGCGCAGATCGTGATGCTAAAGAAGGTGCAATTATTGCTAAAACTTCAGCAGACAATAAATTAGGTGTAATTATCCAATTGAGCTCTGAAACAGATTTCGTTGCTAAAAATGCAGATTTCGTTGCTTTCGCTCATAGCTTAGCTGATGTGGCTCTTGCTTCTCAGCCTGCTGATATCGATGCTTTAAAAGCTCTTCCAATGGAAGGATTAACTGTTGGTGATAAAATCATTGAACAAGTTGGTAAAATTGGAGAGAAAATCGATGTTGTTAAATACGAATTAGTTAATGGTGATAATATCGTTGCTTACATTCACGCTGGTAATCGCTTAAGTGTACTTGTTTCTCTAAACAATGCTCCTACTGAAGCTAATATCGCTGCTGGTAAAGATGCTGCTATGCAAATTGCTGCTCTTAACCCGGTTGGTGTTGATAAAGCTGATGTTGATCCTACAATTATCGAAAGAGAAATTGCAATTGGTATGGACCAAGCTCGTGCTGAAGGAAAACCTGAAAACATGTTAGAAAAAATTGCTCAAGGAAAATTAGGTAAGTTCTACAAAGACAATACTTTATTAAACCAAGAGTTTGTAAAAGATGGTAGCAAAACTGTTGCTCAAATGTTAAATGAGGCTGAAAAAGGTCTCACAGTTACTGCTTTCAAAAGAGTTTCTCTTTAATCTTATTCTTAAAAATCCTCACCAATTGGTGAGGATTTTTTTTGCCCTCATTTTTTATTCAATTTATTTTCCTCAATTTTATTGAGCCTTTTAAAAACAAAATTCCTAATCTAAAAATAATGAAATACAAAAGAGTCCTTCTTAAATTAAGCGGTGAAGCTTTAATGGGTAATTTACAATATGGTATCGACCCAGCTATTCTCGACCAATACTCAAATGATGTGAAAAAAGTAGTAGATGCCGGTGTTGAAGTTGCGATTGTAATTGGTGGAGGAAATATTTTTAGAGGTGTACAAGGTGTTGCCGGCGGTTTAGTTGACCGTGCTCAAGGAGATTACATGGGAATGCTTGCTACTGTTATTAATGCAATGGCTTTACAAGGAGCCCTTGAAAAACTTGGTATCAAAACTCGTTTACTTTCTGCCATACACATGGAACAAATTGCTGAACCTTTTATTCGTAGAAGAGCAGTTCGTCACCTTGAAAAAGGTCGTGTTGTAATTTTTGGCGCTGGTACTGGAAACCCATACTTCACAACAGATACCGCTGCTTCTCTTCGCTCTGTTGAAATTGAAGCAGATTTAGTTCTAAAAGGTACCCGTGTTGATGGTATTTATACCGCTGACCCTGAAAAAGACCCTAATGCTACTCGTTTCGAAAATATTAGTTTCGAAGAAGTTTATGAAAGAGGTTTAAATGTGATGGACCTAACCGCCATTACTCTTTGCCAACAAAACAAAATGCCTATCGTTGTTTTTGATATGAACAAAGATGGTAATTTCTTAAAAGTTTGTAAAGGCGAAAACGTTGGAACTACTGTTTCTTAAATAGATTCTTATACATAAAAAAGGCAGCTCTGGCTGCCTTTTTTATTGCCTCAAATGTATTCTTGTTTTATGCTAAATCTACAGAAAATTCTGTTTTGCTGCAATCAAACAAAATTTTAAACCCTCAATTCATCTTCAGTTGATGATGAATCAAGCTCTTTCAAAATCCTATTCACATCTTCTTCTGTTGTAGTTAATTTTAACTTACATACTTTGATAAGTTGAGCAGCTCTTTTCACCTTTTCTGAAAGTTCATCAACCGATATTTCACCCTGTTCTATTTCTGAAACAATCTTTTGAAGTTCTTCAAACGCTTTCGTATAATTTTCACTTTCACTCATTTCCTTGATTTTTATTTGTTGAATTTACAATACTAATAATATTACCATCAAAAACAGTTGTACTAATTGTATCACCATTTTTTAACTCTTCAATGTTTTTTATGGCTTTCCCGTTAAGCAGTGTAATACTATAACCACGTTTTAAAACATTTGAAGGGCTCATATTCACTATGTTCTTTTCAACATTAGCTAATTCTATTAAACTGGTTTTAACCTTTAAAACACTTTGCAATTGCAAATTTCCTTTTAACTGTGCAACTCTCAATTTGAACTGATTTAATTGTGAATTTGAGTCCTTTCGAATGGTATTAGCGAAACTTCTTAATGACTCTTTATACTTATTTGATAATGTATTTGTGCCCTTAACCAGATTAATTTTTGTGGATTTTAAAGAATCGTTCTCGTTTTTGAATATAAATTGCGCTTGCTGCTGCAATGACCTTGAAAGACCTTTTACTTCATTGTGATTTGATAGAAGAATATTATCGGTAACAGAACGAAACAACTTTACTTCCGATTGAAATTTTGCATTCTCTTCGTTTAAAAGTCGTTTCGATTTATCAATAACTTTTTTCTCGGCATCTTGAACTGGAACTGAAAAATTATGGAACTTTTGAAGTAAATATTCAGCTAATTTAGTAGGTGTAATAGCATTTGAAAATGATATCATTTCGGATACAGTTTCGTTTGTAGCATGCCCAATTCCAGTAATAACAGGAATTGGAAACAAGGCAATTTCTTTTGCTAATTGATAATTATTATAACAAGATAATCCAACATCACCACCGCCACCGCGAATAATGGCAACAACATCAAAATGCTGCTTAACCTTTTTAATTCTTCTAAGCTGTGTTAATATACTTGGAATAGCTTTATCGCCTTGAAGTAAAGAAGGGAAAAGCAGATGAAAAAACTTATAGTTCCATGAATTTGATTCAATCACCTTAAGAAAATCAACATAACCTTTGCTAGTTTCAACAGAGATAATTGCAATTCGTTGAGGTAAAAGCGGAATGCTAAGCATTTTATTTCTGTTATAAAATCCTTCTGCTTTTAGTTTATTTATTGCTTCTATTTTCTCCTTTTCAAGATCTCCAAGGGTGAAACTTGGATCGATATCTAAAATCCATAGTGAAAGTCCATGGCTGGTATCAAAAGTAATTTTTGCCAAAAAGAGAATTTTAATTCCATCTTTTAATGGCTCCTTTAATAAGCGCTGGAAATTATTATTTACTCTGAAATAATCATCTTTCCATAAGTATGACTTAATCTGAGCAATTATTTTTCCATCTCTCTTTTCAACCAACTCGGGGTAGCAATGTCCTGATTGTTTGTAGAAATTAAGTTTGTTCATTTCAGCTTTAACCCAAAACGAACTTTTATATCTTTCTTCTAAAGTCTTCTCGATGCTTTTTGTTACCTCAAGCAAAGAGAAGACTTGTTTATCATTTACATTTTCGGGCATTTTGACACAAGGCTAATTCTAACATAGAATATCGGTAAATCTTTTAGATTTACAAAATTCTATTGTCCCTGAGCCAATGAATATCCTGCTTTTTCGCCGAATTTTCTAAGAATTTCAGCAGTAGAAACCATTAAATCTGCAGAAACTCTTGAAGACAATCCAAACATTTCTTCCAAATTAGTAGTGCTTGGAACTTCAATTCTCGCTCTGTATTGGTCAACACATTCTGTAAATACACTTCCTGTTGGCCAAACCTGAGTTCCTCTATTAGAAATCATAATTAATTTCTGCTCCCCTACTAAGTGTTTCTGAATAATTGGAGCCAATTCTGCAGCTGTTAAAGTTGATTCAATAAATAAATCAACCCCAACAATTTTAGATTCTTCCTTAACCTGGTTTCCTAACATCATTTTTTGCTCACTTGGAGCAATTGGTCTGTGAAATCCTGCTGATGTAGCTTTTGTATCTCTTGCAGCATTTTCTTTAGGTGATTTTCCTAAATTAGAAATAATCGCCTTTGCAAAATCTGTTGTACTTAATGAAGGAGTGCTTCTGTCGCCAAAATCTCCTGTATGAACTCCATTTTCTAATGTGTACAACAATGAATTTTCAATCAGATTTGCATGGTCCATGAAACCTAAATAACGTAACATCATAAATCCACTTAACAATAAAGCAGTTGGATTAGCAATGTTCTTTCCAGTAATATCCGGAGCTGTTCCATGAACCGCTTCAAAAATCGAAATATGCTCCCCTACATTGGCTGATGGAGCAAAACCCAATCCTCCCACTAAACCAGCACATAAATCACTCATGATATCACCTTGTAAATTGGTTAATACCACAATTTCGAACTGCTGAGGTTTAGCTACTAATTTCATAGCCAAATCATCAACAATCATATCATTAGCTTCAATTTCAGGATATTCTTTTGCTACTTCATAAAAAGTTTCTAAGAACAATCCATCAGTAAGTTTCATGATATTGGCTTTGTGCGCACATGTTACTTTGTGAAAACCTTCACGTTTTGCCATTTCAAAAGCAAATCTGTGAACCTGAGTGCTACCTGGACGAGTAATAAAACGACGGCACAATGCTACATCTTGAGAAAGCATATGCTCGATTCCACCATAAGTTCCTTCAATATTTTCGCGAACAATTGTGATATCGATTGGAATTCCTGCTTTTGAAAAAACAGTTTCAACCCCATTTAGTGATTTAAAATGTCTTCTATTGGCAAATGTACTCCAAGTTTTACGAGCAGTTACATTAATACTTTTAACTCCTTTTCCTTTTGGAGTTTCCATTGGACCTTTAAACAAAATTCCATTGCTTTCAACACTGGCTTTAGCCTCATCTGTCATTCCGGTGCTAAAACCGGCTTCATAAAATTTCTTTCCCATATCGATATACTCGTAGGAAAGTGGAACTTGTGCAGCATCAAAAATACTGATTACTGCATCCATAATCTCGGGACCAATTCCGTCCCCTTTTGCAACTGAAATTTTAATTGGATTCATTGACATTTGGTTGGTGTTTCTGGTAAACATTTGAAAACATGAATAGTTTCATTTTTTCGAGCTGCAAAAATAAACAACATTAGCTCGGCTACCAAGTAATGTATACCAAATTAATAAAACGTATTTTCGAAAAATGAATCAAAAGCAAATTTTTCTGGCTCATCAGGCTCAAACCACCCATTTTCCTATGATGATGGAAATGGCAAAAGCAGAAGGAAATTATATTTATGATACCGATGGCAAAAAGTACCTCGATTTGATTTCTGGCATATCTGTAAGTCACTTAGGACATGGTAACCCCGCTGTTAAAGAGGCAATTAAAAACCAGGTTGATGATTATATGCATCTGATGGTTTATGGTGAATTTATCCAGAGTCCACAAATTAAATTGAGTCAGAAATTAAGTTCAATACTTCCAAATAATCTTGATTGTATTTATTTGGTAAATTCTGGTGCAGAAGCAACAGATGGTGCTCTAAAACTGGCAAAACGAATCACAAAAAAAAGTAAAATCATTGCAAATAAAAATTCATACCACGGAAGTACACATGCAGCATTGAGTTTAAATAGTGATGAATATTATAAACAAGCATTTCGTCCTTTATTACCAGATATTCATTTTATTGAATTCAACAATTTAAATGATATCCAACAAATAGATGAGCAAACTGCTTGCGTGATAACAGAAGTTGTTCAAGGAGAAGCGGGTTATATACCTGCCACTTTAGATTTTTTAAAAGCTTTAAGAAAGCGATGTGATGAAACATGCACTTTACTCGTTTTTGATGAAATACAAAGTGGAATGGGCAAAACCGGAAGCATGTTTGCCTTTGAACAATATGGCGTAGTTCCAGATATTTTATTATTAGGTAAAGCATTGGGAGCAGGAATGCCAATTGGCGCTTTCGTTTCATCAAAAGCAATGATGAATACTTTGACTGATGAACCGATATTAGGCCATATAACAACCTTTGGCGGACATCCAGTAATTGCAGCTGCAGCATTGGCAGGAATCAATGAATTAGAAAGAATGAATCTAATGAGTTCAATTCCTGAAAAAGAAAATTTATTCCGTAGAAATTTGATTCATCCAGCTATTGAAAAAATTACTGGTAAAGGATTGATGCTGGCTGTTCAATTAGATAGTTTCGAAAACAACCTAAAAGTGATTGAACATTGCATGGAAGCTGGATTAATAACAGACTGGTTTTTGTTTGCGAATAACAAAATAAGAATTGCACCTCCACTCACTATTACAAATGAAGAAATTTTAAATGCTTGTTCTATCATTATAGAAAGCATTAACAAAGTTTATGGAGAAAGATAAGCATGTTTTCAACTCATATTTTTGATATCATATTCAAACTAATTAGTTTACTTATAGGTATATTAAGTATTCTAATTCTTATGAACCATAATGACAATGCACCTTACACATTTATTTTTTCTATCATTTTCTCCATCATCCTATACTTAGGAATTTTCAGAACTATTGCGAGTTTGTTGTACGCAAGGTTTTATTTAAAAATGGAGCTCAATTTTTTTCAAGCCAAAGAATTAAACAAAGCTCTTTCTCCAATATTTACATTAGGAAATAAATGGCTTCCTTTAACAGAAATCAAAGAAATTGAAGCTGATTATAAATACGAAACTGCTTTGAAAATCATTGAAAACTGGAAGCAAAAACAGAAATCAGAACAACAAAAAATTAAACAAAACTTTAATGAAGCCAGTTTAAAAACAAAAGTCCTAAGCATCATCATGTATGGACTTGTTTTATATGTTTTCGTAGCTGTTTTTATGCAGTGGTATCCCATGAATTTGTTGAATGAATTTTATATGAATTTGTTCAATACCAATGAATATTATCCCATGTTAAATGGTATGATTACTGCATTGCCAATTATTTTGATTTTTAAAATGATAGATAAAAATATCAGCTAAATGTTAGAGCAATTTACTTTTGCCGAATACTCCTTGTTAAGTTTGCTTTTATTGGCTCTTCTTGCATTTATAGCGGGTTTCATCGATGCTGTAGTTGGTGGTGGTGGATTGATACAATTACCTGCTCTACTCATTCAGTTTCCGCAAAGCAATTTACCAACCCTTTTCGGGACCAATAAAATCGCTGCTTTATCAGGAACAGTAATAGCTGCTATTCAATACGCTAAAAAGGTAAAATTCAATTTAGCTTTATTGCTTATTATTTCACTTTTTGCTTATCTAGCCTCGGGTGCCGGGGCAAAAATTGTGAGTTTGTTAGATGTGAAAATGCTGAAACCAATCATACTTGTCATACTGATAGTTATAGCCATTTATACTATTTTTAAGAAGGATTTAGGTTCAATTCAACTGAAACAAATCAGCCTAAAAAAGCAAATGATTTACGGCTCTTTAATTGGAATTGTTGTTGGATTTTATGATGGATTCTTTGGTCCAGGAACTGGCAGTTTTTTGGTATTAGGATTTGTTTTGTTTTTGGGAATGGATTTTATGCATGCTTCGGCTTATGCGAAAATTGTAAATTGTATTACCAATTTATCTGCTTTGGTTGTATTTATTAATCAAGGAAATTACTTGTTAAACATAGCAGTTTTAATGGGCGTTTCAAATATTTTGGGAAGTTATTTAGGCAGCCACATGGCCATTAAAAAAGGAAATGCCTTCATCAGAAACATCTTTATTTTTATTGTTATGCTGATGATTATTCGGTATGCTTACGATGTTTTTATCAAATAATAAAATGATTGAAAATCTAAGCCTAAAAATTTGGCAAGAAACCATTTTAAATTCTAATATTTGTCAATAAACAAACTAAGTAATAATTTGCCCTTTAAATCAAAATCCTATGGCTTTACCAAATATTTTTTCAAAAGAAGTGAATGAACAAATCATTCAAAGAATCAACTCATTAACACCAGAAACACAAGCCAAGTGGGGAACTATGAATGTGGCACAAATGTTGGCACATTGTAATGTTACTTATGAAATGGCTTATGAAAATAAACATCCTAAACCCAATTTTTTAATGAAATTCATTTTGAAATCATTCATTAAAAACGTGGTGGTGAGTGAAAAAGAATATGCACAAAATAGCAGAACAGCACCAGCCTTTTTAATCACAGACGCCAGAATTTTTGAAGCAGAAAAAAGTAGATTGATAGCTTATCTGCAAAAGACAGCAGAGTTAGGAGCCAATTATTTTGAAGGCAAAGAATCACACTCCTTCGGACCATTAAACAAAACCGAATGGAACAATATGTTCTACAAACACATAGATCATCATCTAAAACAATTTGGAGTTTAATTCAAGAATAATTAAAAAAAGGGGAATTCTCGGTATGAGAATTCCCCTTTTAATTTATTCGTTTAGAATAACTGAAGACCATTTTAAAATCTTCTTTATTTCAATAATTTCACTAACTTCTCAAATCTGCCAGTAGCCAGCAGCAAGATGCCAGAGGCCCACTTATTTCAGTTCCGCCAACTCCTTCGGAGCTGTTTTCATATCTTCAGGAATATCAGCAGTTAAAGCATCCAAGAAAGTGATGATTGAACTAACTTCTGCATCAGTTAAATCTTTATTCAACTGAGTTTTTCCCATTACTTTAATAGCTTTTGATAATTCAGCTACTGAACCATCATGGAAATAAGGAGCAGTTTTAGTGATGTTTCTTAAAGATGGAACCTTGAATACATCTTTATCAGCTTCATTTTTAGTTAAAGCCATTTTACCTAAATCTTTGGTGCTGCTACCTGTTAAAGCATGGTAATCATTAATTAAACCAAACTTCATAAACTGAGTACCTCCTAATAAAGCACCACTATGACAAGCCGTACATCCAGAATTGATGAAGGTGGTCATACCAGCTTTTTCTTCTTTTGATAAAGCTTCTGTATTACCTTTCAAATAATCATCAAATTTAGACGGTGTGATTAATTTTCTTTCGAAAGCAGCAATTGCTTTGGTCATGTTATCGTAAGTAATAGCTTCTTTATCGTTAGGAAAGGCAGCTTTAAAAGCAGTTTGATAACCTTCCACTTTTGATAATTTATCTACACAGAACTTTTTATCAGGAAGAGCCATTTCAACCGGATTTAAAACTGGACCACCAGCTTGTTCTTCTACATCTTTTGCCCTTCCATCCCAGAATTGAGCAATGTGTAAAGCTGCATTAAATACAGTTGGGGAGTTTCTATCACCATTTTTACCTGCATCACCAGGAGAAGTTGGTTTATTATCGACACCAAAAGTGGCTAAGTTGTGACAAGAATTACAGCTATTATTACCTGTTTTAGATAAACGAGTGTCGAAATACAACATCCTACCTAATTTCACTTTTTCATCACTGATTGGATTTTCAGGATTTTCGGCAACTGTAGGCAGAGTTTTAAAAACACCTTGTGCTTGTGCTAATAAATCTTGCTCAGCTTTTGCCTCTTCAGCACTCATTTTTGCTTTACCAGAATTGTCGCTTGAGCATGAGTACCAAACTGATGCAGCAACAAAACCTCCTAAAATTAAATACTTCTTCATATTAATTACATTTACTAATTACATATTTATAACAAACTAATAACAAATTGTTTGATTTTGGTAATATTTTGAGTGAATATTCTTTTAAGAGCTTGAAAAGAGACCAAATAAAATCACACCTTAAGAGATTAGTTTATTTAATCTGTTCTTTAAATCCAATTTGTAGCATCATTTTTTCGATATCTAATGGGTCTTTTGAAAGCTTTATTGTAAAATCTAAATCTTGAAAGGATTCAACCCAACTAAATTCTGACTCAAAATTAGGTTCTGATATATCACCAAAAAATCTAAATGCCATAGTTGTATGAATAAATGGTCTCATTTTAGCTGTTAAAAAGAAACATGTTTTCC
Organism: Bacteroidia bacterium; assembly: GCA_051861545.1. Taxonomy (GTDB): domain Bacteria; phylum Bacteroidota; class Bacteroidia; order UKL13-3; family UKL13-3; genus CAISCU01. Next base: position 90,825 of record JBIMKP010000006.1, read on the forward strand.
TATCTTTTCTAGCTAATGAAAAATAGTTTATACCTAATTTTTCAATTAAATCTTTAATAAAAAAAAGTCTGCCTTCGAACAAAAAGTTTAATTCATTCTTGCTATTTTCATCAATCTCATCATCAATAAAATATAGTAAGCTTTCATTCTTGGCTTTGTTTACATGTAGTTTAAACAATGGGAATGTTATTGTAATCCAGCCTTCCTTTGAATAATTTATTTCAGTTTTGAATTTCATGGAATGAGTTTGAAATGACAGTTTTTTGAAAATTCTCTATTTATTTTATGAATATCCGCATTTTTACCACCAATAATATTTTATAAATCTGGTGAATGTTTTTAGAAACATTTTAAAAAGCAGTTTGGTGTTAAATTGTTCTTTTTTATGAAATTCAAGACCCCGAAGGTGGTCTCATGTTTATAGAAAACTTCTTTAAATGAATCTCCCAAAGCACTGCAAACGCGGACCTTTGGTCCGCGTTTGCAGTGCTTTGGGAGGGGGTGTTCTATACTTTTTATTTTCTATAATCATGTCATCCCTTCTGGATTTTAAAGAATTTCAAATTAGAACATGTTTTGATTCTAATACATCTTTTAAGTTTGAGTATATCGAGAAATCATTTGCTTTAAAGCCTAGAAAGGTTTGTAAAACAAATTTTTAGGTAAAGTAGTGGATAATCGCAATTTATTTTTACTTATTTGGTTACACAAAAAGTAAGCTATTTCAATTAATCTTAGATGCTTGATTAAAGCTGGCATCAGGAGTAATTAACTCAATTTCCCTATTCAGTCAAAAAATAAATTAGAAAACCCTAGATATCTTTACTTCAATCTACCAAGTAATTACCATTAGCTTCATTTACTTGATCTTTTTACTTTCCTCTCATCGAAAAAATTGGACTTTCAAAGTCATGATAATAAAAGCTAAAATCAAGAAAAAAATTACCCTAATAGGTAAGTGATAAACTTGCTTGATAATGATTAAACGTAAAACTAGAGCAACAGAATCAAATGCTAGAACGTCAATTGATGGAACACCCCCCAATCCAACAACGTACCCACCTTTCAAAAAAGCCAGTTTATATAACCAAAAAATTAGCTCGAAAATTAAAATAACATTGCCAATTTTCTTCGAAGACATTAAAAATCCTAAGCTCAAAAAAATCAAAGATGAAAAACTGAAAAGAATATTCTCTTTAGAAAATATTGGTTCAGAAGCTGACATGCAACCCCAATTATGATTATAATCCAAGTTTGTTAAAAAGCCGAAAAGAGTCCAACATAAGAGAATCCCAAAAACAGTTCTTTGCTCACAAAGTCTATTAAACCATTTTTCCTCTGAGTATTTCAATCTCAATAGCCAACCTAATGAGCTTAAAATTCCAAATAAAATAAAAATCGGCATCAAGTTATATAATGCATCCATATTACAATACAGCTTCCATGAATTAAGCGAAAAATCCTGTTATCGCTCCCTTACTCCTTCACAAAAATCATCAATGATTTGGCTTCTAAAGCAGGTGCCACTCCAGTAGAGTTCATTAGCAGTTTGTTCAAATCACCCAATAATTCTTTGTTGCTAGAAATTTTCAACTTCCATCCTATGCCCATTGGTAAGTTTGTAAATGTATTCACTTTTGAATCTGCATTAATAATCACCAACACTTTTTCATCAATCATATAAGCCAATTGGGCAGGATTTGGACAATGGAAGAACAAAATATTCGGTTTTTTATCAGAAACTTGAAATGATGGCAATTGAAATAAAACCTCTTTTCTGAAATTCATCATATTGGTCCAGAAATCTTTCATTCCTTTAAAGTCAGAATTACCATAAGGTTTCACGGGATCTTTAGAATTTCCTTTTCCAATATTATCCCAAATAAATTGATTGGCAGTTCTTACATTATAAGTATCTCTTTTACCATGGAAATACAATTTTCCTGATGGAATTTCTTTCACAATTTCTTCTAACGGAGCTAATCCTTTACTTCTCATAAACTCAGATCCACCATGCAAAACAATTGGACCTGGAGTTGTGAATAATAAAGCAGCTGCAATTTTATAAGCACCTTCATCAACTCCAAATCTACCATCCCAATTAGTTAGGGCGAATTGATCTGATAATGCAAAATTATCGTGAATATCTAAGTAGTTTATGGCGCTGTTGATGTTTTTCTGAGTTGGGAATCCGCAGCTCAATCCTTTTTTCACATCATTAATCAATTCAAAATTTCCACCAGCCCAACCGCGGTCTTTAGCTGGATCTTTTAATTCGAAAACCGGACCTTTATATGTATTTCTTGTATCATCATTAAAGTAACAAATAGGAGCATCTTCTTTGTACCAATGCCAATCGGGATTGTTGTTATAAGCAGGGTCATTGCTATCAATCCAAGGTTCTCCATAAATAATAATGTCTTTTGGTAAAGCTGCTTTTAAAGCCAATAATGTTTGTTGATCGGTTTGTCCTGCTAAGTCAATTCTAAAACCATCAATTCCAAATTCTTCAATAAAATGTTTGCACTGGTCGGTAATCCATCTTTGCACCATGTAACGGTTTTCACTTTTGGTTTCATTACCATAAGCACCAATATGTTCTAGGTTTTTGGTTCTGTAATAATATTGTTTATCTAAGGCATTAAAATGAAAAAGGTAATCTCTACCATCCATGTTTTCGGCAGTGTGATTGAAAACAAAATCTACAATAACAGCCATTCCTTCATTGTGAAAACTTTGAACCAAATCTCTGAATTGTTCACGCTCGGCACCTTCTTTTGTATTCTTTTGGCGATAACGCGTTTCTATGGCAAAACTGTGTGAAGTTCTATAACCCCAATCGTAGTTTTCTTTGGCAACACCTTGTTCAATCATATAAGGGTCGTTGGCAAATGCTTTTTCCCATTCATCTTTTGGCCAATGTAACATTTCTTGAACTGGCATTAAATGAACGGTATTGATGCCTAAAGTTTTTAAGTAATCAAATCCAATGGCTTCTCCCCTCGTATTTTTTAAACCACTCATGTGCATGGCAGGAATTGTACCTTTCATTTCCTCAGGAACAGGAAGTAAATCAGTAAAATCTTGCACATGTACTTCATAAGCCATCACTTGTTCCATAGCAGGTCTTCCACCTTTTACAGGACCAGCAGGAATTGTTTTTTTTGCCACCATACATTTTCCAAAACTATCATCACTCACTCTTGCATAAGGATCGCTAATATGAACAGGATGTGATTCAAAAAACGAATTTCCGGGTTCTTTATAACCATGAACAGTAAAATCGTACCACGTACCTTCTAAATTAGAAAACAATTTGGCTTCCCAAACACCATTTTCATCTACTCTCATGCCTAAAACATCATAAGGCATTTTATCGTTTTTAGATTTATATAAGTAAAGATTAACCTTTGTAGCTCTTGGTGAAAATATTCTGAAATAAGTCATTTTCCCATCAGCGCTTACATTCGCACCCAATTCTTTATCGCTTTTTAATTTGGCGAACCAAGGTTCAAAGCTCAATAATGTTTTTAATTTGAGTTTGGTATGTGTTAAATAATAAACCCTTCTTTTATCGATAGTGCCAACTGGTGTAATTTTAAAATGATGATGAATTTGGTTTCCGATTGCCGATTTTTCTACCACAAAATTGGTAATTGATTTTAGTGGAATCTTTTTCCCTTTTGAATCAGTTAATACAAAATCAACCAATCTCGTAACAGCATTTTTACCTTGTGTAAGACCTTTCACCCAAACATCAATAGAAGTATTCGATTCAATTCCTGCTTCTAAACTTAAAGGTTGAATACCTTTCATGAAAACCAAATTGCCACCATCGGTATTGCTTGCACCAGCAGGTGGATCGAGCCATTTGCCGTCATTCACTCTATATTTAAAACTAGAACCCGGTTTCACTTTATCAAATTCTTTGTTATTAATTCCTAATTGCCAAATACCATTTCCGCTTGATTGCAGCATCCAGATTCTATTGTCCATGTTTTGATCCCAGTTTCTAAATGAACCTGTTACACTAACATTCTTTATAGCACTTAAACCATAAAGTGATTCAGAAAAAACGAAATACAAACTATCACCAATTTGTTTGTGGCCTTGTTTGATTTCACTATCTGAAAACTGCGCATTAGATTGAAAACTAACTAAGAGTAAAATTAAGATTAAAAGTCGGTTAAAAATCGACGAAAATTCCTTTGGCATAAGGTTTGGGTTAATAGTTATATGAATAAATACTTCGAAATGCTAATTAATCCGCAAAATAAGGAAAATCAATCATGTGGAGTATAAGTTTAGATGTTTAAATGTGTCAAAATAAGAAAAAATGAAATCATTTTGGGAAATTAGGATACTCTTGGTTGAAACTAACGAGAGTGTGATAAGGCTGGTTGAGAAGGCTATGTCGGAAAGTAGATTGAAACATTTCTTACGTTGGGTTAGAACGCCTCAAGATTTGGAATTTGAATTACAATTTAATACACCAGATTTGATTATTAGTGGCAGAAATATGGGTTTATTTTCAGCGATGGAAGTCTTACATCTAAACGAACAATATGGCAACAAAGCGCCCTGTATTGTTATTACAACCAACAGAAACATAGAAATAGATACCGATTTAGCATTACATGGTGTTTACGAAATCTTCACCCAAGCTGAAATCAAACAGATGGTGAAAGAAATTGGGTTTTTAAAAGAACAATTACAATCACAAAAAATTACCGCATAACACCGCGATAAATCGCGGTTCATGTAACACTGCGATTAATCGCAGTGATACGCGTTGGCAAAAGACACCGCGATAAATCGCGGTGCTACAGGGAATTTTAAAAAAATTCCTATCTTGATTAAACCTTTCTTCGGTTTGCTTATCTTATAACCGAGAACAAACATGGAAATCAATCAGGAACAGGAAATATTACTTCTTAATAAATTCAGGGATATAAAAACCCGAGAACTGGCTTTTGCTGAAATTCTGAAGCTGTTTCAAAAGCGTGTTTACTGGCATATCAGAAGAATTGTGATTAGTCACGATGATACCGATGATGTGCTTCAAAATACTTTTATCAAAGTTTGGGAAAAACTCGCTGATTTCAGAGGTGATAGCAGACTTTATACCTGGCTTTTCAGAGTAGCTACCAACGAATCTTTATTATTTCTTCAAAGAAAAAAAACAAACCTCAATATCAGTATGGAAGAGGTTCAGGAGCAATTGTGTGAAACTTTGAAAGCTGGTTCTTATTTCAATGGAAATCGGGCTGAATTAATTTTGCAGGAAGCAATTTTACGTTTACCCGAAAAACAAAGATTGGTTTTTAACATGAAGTATTATGAGGAACTGAAATATGAAGAAATGGAAGAAATTCTTGGAACTTCTGTTGGTGCATTAAAAGCTTCGTATCACCATGCCACAAAAAAAATTGAAGAATTTGTGAAGTTGAAATTAAACGATTGATAAAAAAAAGCATCTTAAAAGAAATGAGTTTTGAAAACGAACATATAAAAGAAGAAGATTTCATCAGGAGTTTAAAAAGTTCTGGAGGATTTGACATACCCCAGGATTACTTTGAAAACAACCTGAAAAAACTTCAGGAAATTTCAAAGGAACCTAAACTTGAATTAAATGATTTAAAAGGTGGTTTTGAAATTCCTCCAATGTATTTTGATAACCTAAACGCACAAATATTATCGAAAGTAAATCAAGCTAAAAAAGGAAAAAAACTGAGTTTATTTCCAAATGTAAATTGGGTTAATTATGCAGCTGCTTGTTTGGTATTTGGGCTGATAGTTTTTGGTGTGATGCAAATGAATCAATCAAATTTAACAGAAACAGCCAAAATTGAAGATTTAACTGAGGATGAAATTATAGATCATTTAAGTAGCTCTGGTTACAGATTAGAAATGTTGTGTGATGCGGGATGGTGTGATGAGCTAAAAAAATTGGATAACAATTCTGAAATTGAAAATTACCTTTTAGAAGAAGGTGCAGATAATGAATTAATGGATGAAATAAACGGATAATAATTATAAAGATGAAAAAGTATATAATCATGATAATGGTTCTGCTAATAAGCACCTTATCGCAGGCACAAAAACCGGGAAAAGAGAGAATTGAAGCCATGAAAATTGGTTTTATAACAAAACGATTGAGTTTAACTGCTGAAGAAGCGCAAAGATTTTGGCCCATTTATAATCGTTTTGTTGATGAACAAGAAAAATTACGCAAAACAACCAAAGCAAACTTAATTGAAGAATTGGCTGATCCTTCATCTTTATCTGATGCTGAGGCGGAAAAAGCTTTACAAGAAATGTTACTATTTAAAAGTAATGAAGCAGAATTGATTCGGAAATATACCAATGAATTCAAAAAAGTAATTCCTATCCAAAAAGTGGTGATGCTGTTTAAAGCAGAAATTGAGTTCAAACGTGAATTACTCAAACAATTAAAAGAACGACGAGGATAAATATAATATTAACTAATTATCAAATGAGCAGTAAATGAAAAATATCATTTTACTGCTCATTTTTCATTTAACTGACTTCTGTCATTGGCTGGCGGTATTCACTCTTCTTACCTTTGGGCCATGAAAAAAGAAACAAAATTTGTCAGCGCACAGGAAGCTGTCAAACATATCGTATCACATAGCAGAGTTTTTATTCATGGTAGTGCCGCAACCCCACTTCAATTGGTGCAAGCCATGCTCGATAGAAAAAACGAATTAAAAGATGTAGAATTAGTTAGTATCAGCACTTTAGGAATCGACTTAAACGATGAGGCTTTAGCTGATCACTTTTATATCAATTCACTTTTCGTTTCAGAATCAGTTAGAAAAGCCGTGAATTCAGACCGTGGTGATTATGTTCCTGTATTTTTAAGTGAGATTCCTAATTTGTTTAATCATGGTTATTTACCATTAGATGTAGCCTTATTACATGTTTCTCCTCCAGACCGTCATGGTTATGTGAGTTTAGGAACTTCTGTGGATGTTGCTCGCGCTGCTGTAAATAATGCTCAGTTAATTATTGCACAAATCAACCCAAATATGCCTCGTACTCATGGAGATGCATTTATTCCTTTGTCGATGATTGATTATGCCGTTGAAGTAAACGACGAATTACCTGAAGTAAGTTATGGCGACCATACCGATGAAATCAATTCTATGATTGGAAGAAATGTTGCAGCTTTGGTAGAAGATGGCGCTACTTTACAAATGGGCATTGGTGTTATTCCTGATAATGTATTGAAAAATCTGGGTTCACATAGAAACCTTGGTATTCATACAGAAATGTTTTCAGATGGTGTAATCCCTTTGATTCAATCTGGTGTGATTAACAATTCTATGAAAAAAATCGTAAATGGTTATTGTGTAACCGGATTTTTAATCGGGACCAAAAAACTTTATGATTTCGTGAATGATAATCCCATTGTGAAATGTATCGATATTGCTTATGTAAACGATCCAAGAGTAATCAGTCTAAACCAAAAAGTGACTGCAATTAACAGTGCTATTGAAATCGATTTAACTGGCCAAGTTTGTGCGGACTCAATCGGAACTTATCAGTATTCAGGAATTGGTGGACAGATGGATTTTATAAGAGGAGCTGCTTTATCTGAAGGCGGAAAACCAATTATTGCTTTGCCATCAAGAACAGGAAAAGGACTTTCAAGAATAGTACCTTTCATAAAACAAGGTGGTGGTGTTGTAACAACCCGCGGACATATTCATTGGGTAGTTACAGAATACGGAGCAGTAAATTTATATGGCAAAAATATGGAACAAAGAGCCAGAATGTTAGCCAGTATAGCTCATCCGGAGGACAGGGAAACGCTTGAGAAAGCTGCCTTTGCTAGGTTTGGAAGAATTTAATTACCTCAAAAACAAAAAATCCCGGACAATTTGCCCGAGATTTTTTTGTTGGTTTGGTTTGTTAAAGTATCAATTTTATAAAAACCAGATGTCAATCACATCAAAGGTTTTTAATTTCTTAAGTCTTTTGCCATCATAAAATCATCACAAATTTGGTCTCCTAATTTGAATTTGCGGGTTGAAACCGTTTTAAATCCAAACTTTTCGTAAAAGCTGATGGCATCTGTATTTTCTTGCCAAACACCTAAATACAACCAAGAATAACCATTTCTGATAGCTTCATTTATCACATATTGCATCAAAGCGGCACCCACTTTTTTGCCTTTGAAGACCTTTCTTACATAAATTTTTTCTATCTCTAAAACTCTTCCAGTTAAACCTTCAACTTTGGTATCCTTAAGCAATTTCACATAACCTGCATCTTGAAAATCAAAATAGGCTACAGCATATTGTACTTCCGGTTTTTTAAGGTTGAATTTAATTTGTTCTAACTGATAAGTTTCTTTGATATACTTCTGTAAATCGGCAGCAGGATGAAAGGGAGCAAAAGCCTCTTCAAAAGTTTTGGCACCCAGCTCTGCAAGCAATGCCACGTGCTTCTCTGCACAAGGTACTAACTTCACATGTCCTGAATTTCCACTCATCTTTTTTCGATTTTTTTCTTTTCTGCCAATTGCTCATTTACCATCAAAGCTTCCTGAATATAAACTCTTAGAAGCTCCTCATCTAAAGGTTTATTTGGGTCTAAATGCCAGTGTCTCAACTGAGACTGACCAGCATCTGCTTCCAAAATACCTGCTTCATCGGAGAGGTAAACGCCGTTACAAAAAGCGAGGACCAATTTACGCTTTTTGTACATACCCAAATAAAACAAATACCCCTGATATGTATAAAAAGGTACTCCATATTTGAAAGATTCAATGATTCCATTGGCAGAATTCATTACCAAGTTCCTGACTTTTAAGAACAAAGGCAAAAGTTCAGAATTTAGGTCACTTGCATAAATTTCCACCCTTGGATCCATGAAAATTATCTTTGGCGACCTCCGTTCATTAACTGCATTAAATTCTGACGTGCAGTAACAAATTCAGGATATTCTTTCAAAGCCATTTCAAAATACTTTTTGGCACCCATTAAATCTCTGTTTTGAGCAACCATATAAGCTTTCATATTATAAACAGCAGCACGAATTGGCACCTTTTGTTTAGCAGTTTCGCTTACCATAAAATCAACGCTATCAGTTGAATTACCCATTTTTGATTCTAATTCTACCATGGTTTTAGATGCTTTTTCCATTTGCTCTGTAGCAAACTGATAAGCAGCAATCTGGTATAAATAGCTCAACTTATTGGTTTTAGCATATAATTTATTGTAAACATCAATTTCCTCTTCAACTCTTCCGAATTGTTGAGCCAATAAAGCTTTCAATTGTAAGTATTTTTCTTCTTCTGGATGACGGTTTAAAGCTGATTTATTGTAGTAATCAGCAGCTTCGAAATTTCTAACTGCTACATATAATTCAGGTAAAGTATCCATGTAAATAGTTTGGCTGCTATCAACCTGAAGCATCAATTGGATTGAAGTAATAGCGGTATTGTAGTCTTTTACTTCCATCGACTTTTCATACAGTTTTTTATAATCAACTGTTTTTCCATTGTTACAAGCCATTAGAGCTATAAGTCCAAGGCCTCCTAAGATTCTTTTCATTTTTTAAAATATAGTTTGCTAAGATAATTGATGTTTCTCAAAATCAGGATAGGAATCAACACATTCTTGTAATGTTTTATAAACAGGTTTGAACTCAAAATTCAATTCCTTTTTGATTTTTGATGAATTATAATACGATTTGTTTAATGAACTCCTTGCAGTTTCTTTGGTTAATGGCAGGCCTTTCGAATTAAATAAACGTTTAATTGCATAAAATCGCCAAGCGATTTCTGCCAATAATTTTGTTACTTTTATTTTAGGTAGTGGCTTTCCGAATTTTTCAGACAAAAAATTAAACAAATCTTGGTTACTTAGATTTTCAGAAACCAAAACATATCGCTGACCAAATTTTTTCTCTTCAACCAATCTGAACATTACCTCTGCAACATCTTCGGCATCAACATATCCATTTACACCTTCAGTATAAAAAGGCATTCCTTTATGGGCAGCACCAATTAAACTTAATGCACCTTTGGTATAATAACCTCTACCTATAATCATTCCCGGATTTACAATTGCTACCTGCAAACCTTCCTCTGCACCTCGCCATACTTCCATTTCAGCCTTATATTTTGAAATGGCATAATTGCTATTGAGTTTGCTGTTTTCCCATTTGCTGTTTTCATCCATGGTATCACCGCTTTTTTTGCGACCCAATGCAGCAATTGAACTTACATGGCAAAATACTTTTACGCCCTTTATCAGCGAAATATTTACCATATTTGCTGTACCTACAATATTTACTTGCATCATCAATTCAGCCTCACTTTGTAAAAACGAAACTGTGGCTGCACAATGGTAAACTGTTTCTACCCCATCAAGAACTTCCTCCAATGAAGGAATATCATTGATATCAGCTTCAACCCAAATTAAATTAGGCTGATTCTGATAATTGGCTTCTTTACCAAAATAAATTCTGTAAATAAAATCAAATTCATTCAATGAAGAATTTGCTCGTTTAAACGCACGCAGTTTTTTGCCTTCTTTTAAAAGCTTGCAAACCACATGGGCGCCTAAAAATCCTGTTGCTCCGCTTACTACTATCAATCTGTGGAAATGTTGATTAGATGATGGGCTAAAATAGAGAGTTTTGAATAATTAAACCTTAAGAAATTTTTTTCTTTATGATAAACGACTTTTTACAACCTATATCAGAATTCGCTCAAGGCAGATTTAGAGAGCATTGCAGCCCCAAAAGCCTGTTTTTCCAGACCGATTTTTTTGACGAGAAAATAAAATCCTTTGAGAGCTATCAACTAGCTATTTTAGGTATACCTGAAGATCGTTATGGTTCCGATTTCCTTGGTTGCTCTGAAGCGCCTGATCAAATCAGAAAAAACCTGTATGCGTTAATTAAACCAAGGGTCGACATGAAAATTATCGACCTAGGAAATATTAAAAAAGGCAATGCTTTAACTGATACTTATGTAGCTGTTGAATCAGTTATCAATGAAGTTTTACGCAAAAAAATCCCTGTTTTGATTTTAGGCGGAAGTGAAGATTTAATTGCCTGCCAATACAAAGCTTATTATGGAATTCAGGCAAATCTTCAAATGGTAGCAGTAGATTCCAAAGTAAATATGCATACTCCTGAGGACAGTAACAAACTTTCATACCTTCCACGAATCATCGCATCAGAACCAAATTTCTTGTTCAACATTACTCAAGCTGCTTATCAAAGTTATTTCGTAGAACCTGAAACTTACGATGCATTTGAACGCATGAATTTTGATATGATTCGTTTAGGTGCCCTTAGAGGAAACATGAGTGATATCGAACCTTATTGCCGAAATGCTGATATGTTATCATTTTCTATGAATGCTATCAGGGCTTCAGATGCGCCTGCTCAGTTTAATGCTTCTCCAAATGGATTAAGCGGTGAAGAGGCTTGTCAGATTGCGCGATATGCCGGCATTAGCAACGACATCAGCAGTTTTGGAATATACAATTTGCTTCCAGGTTTAGACAGAGAAGGTGTAAGTTCTGCTCTGGCTTCACAAATGGCCTGGTATTTTATTGAAGGATTATGTAATCGTAGACAAGAATATCCGCTTCCAGAAAGCAATGATTACATGGTTTACAGAACTACATCAAGAAATGTTGATGAAGAAATTGTGTTTTATAAAAGTATCATGAGCAACAGATGGTGGATGGAAATTCCTTATCCGCGTGAAAGAAGTACACAGGAAGGGAAATTTATGGTGCCTTGTAGTTACAAAGATTACCAAACTGCTCAAAACGATGAAATTCCAGACCGTTGGTTAAAAACCTACCAAAAATTACTTTAGTTTATGTGGTTAAAAATTTCATCCTTTATCAATAAATGGTTCTGGCCTTTGGCAGTGCTGTTACACTTGGCTTACTTTTTTCAAGCCTGGTTTAGTGGCAGTATTTATCTTGTAGATTCCATTGACTATTTATCACAGGCTGAAAATTTTAAAAACCATGGAAGTTTATATGCTGCACCTTGGGATGCTCCTATCAAACTCGATTTCTTTACTTTTCGTCCGCCTTTATATGGATGGTTGATTTTAGTAATCAAATCAATTGTAAACTCAGATTATGCTGTACTCGCTTTCCAGTCAATATTGAGTTTAATAAGTTTTGGAAGCATCATTCAGTTTTTATCAAAACTAAACATAGAAAAAGGCTTTGTAAAATCAGCTTTGATGCTTATTTTGATTGCTTATCCTTCTCATCTCATTCACTGTAATTTCATCATGAGTGATATCCTGTTTCAGTTTATTATGTTACAGGCTTTTATTTTCAGTTACTATTCGTATAAAGAAGCAAACTTTAAACACACAGGATTGGCTGCATTCTTTTTTGTTTTGGCGATGTTAACCAAACCCGTTGCATTCTTACTTGGCTTTAGTATTGCTTTGATTTTATTCATTGTTTATATCAGAAAACATCAGCTTAAATTATTGCTTCCATTTCTGTTATTGCCTATCACTTATCATTCTTACTGTAGCTATAACAAACACATTACAGGTTACTACCATTATAGTTCGGTGAGTCCTTATTTTGTTTTAAAGTACATGGCAAAATATACCAATGCACAGGTCTATGGAGAAGAGTATGCAGACCGTGTTCAGGATAGTGTGATGGTGCTAGCCAATGCAGCTCCCAATCACACAGAGCGGTATAAAATTATGAATGAAGCCGGCAAAACTTTCATAACTCAAAATCCACTTGTATTTTTAAAGTTTAATATCAAAGGTTGGTTTGCTCTTATGCTCGATCCTGGTCGGTTTGACTGGGTACATTTTCTAAATATAGATGAAGGGAACTTTCTAGGATTATATCATACCATCAATACAAAAGGTTTGGTGAATGGAATGCTTGAATTTTTATCTCATGCACCTTTACAATTGCTTGCCATTTTATTTTTCAGTTTGATATTTAATTTCCTGTTGGCTTTTGTATTTGTAGCTTATTTGTTCTCCAAAAAACAAAATGGCTTTTTGAAAATACTCATCTTTTTGTTTGTATCCTATATCATTGGCTCAACGGGTATTTTAGGTTTAGCTCGTTACAGAATAGGCATTGCTCCTATGATATGGATGGCTGCTATCTTTTATATTTATGCAATCTGGAATGAAAAAAGAAATCAGTTATCCTGAGCCATATGCACCTCTTGAAAAGGTAAATTTTCCAATTTGGGAAGAAGCAGGATTGGAAGTTTATTTTAAACGAGAAGATTTATCACACCCATTTATTTCTGGTAACAAATGGAGAAAATTAAAGTATCATTTGTTAGATGCTTTTGAAAAGAAAAACACTCATTTACTAACTTTTGGAGGAGCTTACAGCAATCATATTCTAGCAACAGCTGCTGCGGGAGCAAAACTCGGATTTAAAACAAAAGGTATTATAAGAGGAGAATTAGTTTCAAATCCGGTTTTAAATCTGGCACAGCTTTTTGGCATGGAACTAGAATTTATCAGCAGAGAAAATTATCGAAATAAAGAAAACCTATATCTTATAGAAAATTATCCCAATACAAGCATTATTCCTGAAGGTGGTGCTGGTGAATTTGGCGAAAAAGGTGCAGGTGAAGTTCTAAATGAAATAGATGATTCGTTTGACTTTATTCTGTGTTCAGTTGGGACTGGCAGCACATTTTCAGGATTATTAAAACAAGCAGTAGCCCTTAATAAACAGTACGAATTGCAAGGATTTGCTATCATCAAAAACGGAGAATATCTAGGTGAATCTTTTGAAAAATGTGGCTATCAAAATTATCGATACATCACCGAATCGCATGGTGGTGGATATGCAAAAACATCAAAAGAACTATTGGAATTTATACAATATTTTAGCAGTCGAACAGGCATTTTATGCGATCAGGTTTATGAGGCAAAAATGGTCTATCATTTTACGCAATTGGTTCAGAAGGGAGTTTATGCAAAGGGTTCCAAAATAGTAATGCTGCATAATGGCGGCTTAAGTGGCATGTTGAGTTTATTGGTTAAGTAAGTCATTAACTGAAATTCCCCAACAAGTTTAAATTCAATATAAACCAAGAAAATTTGTAAAATTGCCCACCATAAGTTTGTGGCAGGCAATAAAATGAAAGCTAAATATTTAAACCCATTTACTGACTTCGGATTTAAAAAAATCTTTGGTGAAGAAGCAAGCAAACCTCTTTTACTTGACTTTTTAAACTCCTTATTGCCTAGTAATGATCAAATTGTTCAATTGAATTTTAAAAACACCGAACAACTAGGACAAACAGATTTAGACAGAAAAGCTATTTACAATATTTATTGTGAAAATGAAAAAGGAGAAAAATTCATAGTTGAACTTCAAAAAGCAAAACAAAATTACTTTAAGGAAAGAACTATTTATTATTCTACTTTTCCAATTCGTGAACAAGCTGAAAAGGGTGAATGGAATTACAATCTTAAGGCCGTATATTGTATAGGAATTTTAGACTTTACCTTTAATGACTACGAAACAGAACCTGAAAAAAGTGAAGTTTTGCATACGATAAAATTGAAAAACCAGAATGGTAAGACATTTTATGACAAACTTACTTTCATCTATCTTGAAATGCCAAACTTCAAGAAGAATGAAAAACAACTTGAAAATCGCTTAGATAAATGGCTATACTTTATTCAACACCTTGAGGACTTTCAATCGATTCCAAGCATAATTGCCGACGAAGTTTTTAGTCAAGCATTTGAAAAAGCTGAACTTGCAAAATTTGAACTATCAGAACTTGAAAGTTATGAAAATAGCTTAAAAATTTATAGAGATTTAAAAGGTGTTATAGATACAGCTTTTGGCGAAGGAAAGCTTGAAGGAAAAATTGAAGGAAAGCTCGAAGGAAAGCTCGAAGGAAAGCTTGAAGGAAAGCTTGAAACTGCAAAATCGTTAAAAAAATTAGGCATTCCAATTGAAACAATAATTGAAGCGACAGGACTTACAAAGGAAGAAATTGAAAGTTTACAATATCATTCAGAACTAAGGTATAAACTATATAATTTCAACTATTTCCCAAAACCCATTTTTATCACTGCCAATTCGTTTGATTTTACCTTGTTCTTTAAGTACTTTTATTTTTCTTTTAACAGTGCTTAAACTTTGGTTCAATTCTTTACTAATTTCATTGGATGTAATGTTTCTGTTCCGTTTAATAAGTGAAATTAAACTTCCATGATAAAATTTTACAGTGTCATTTACAGTGTCATTCACCAAGTTTTCAGTGTCATTTTGAGTATTATCAAAAAGCACATGCATTTCACGGTTTTTAAGCCTGTGATTAGTATTCAAAAGTAGGTTTGAAAGAAATCTATGAAGGTATTTTTCTGATTTATAAATGCCTTTAGATAAATCTTCGTAATTGGCACGAACTAGCGCATTTCGAAAATACCAAGAATACGAGGCAAACAAATCATTATTCACATTTTTAAACCCTAATTTTCGAAGATATTTTATCAAAAAAATGGCAGTTGTTCTAGTATTACCTTCACCAAAAACATGAATCTGCCATAAGTAAGAAATAAAATGTGAGAGGTGCTCAACAATTTCCTGTTTATTTAATCCTTTATAATTAAACTTTTTTTCTAGTTCAAAATCATATTCTAAGGTAGCCCTTAAGCCATCTGCACTAGCATATAAAACAGTTTCTCCATTTAATACCCATTCCTGTTTTGTAATATTATAATCTCTAATTTTACCTGCAAATTCATATATACCATTAAACAACCTACGGTGAATTGAAACATATTCAATTGGGGAAAAAGTAAATGTCTGCTCTCCTAAAATCTCAGTAATTCGCGCCGATACTTTATCAGCTTCCTCTGTTCGTTCTGATTTAGATTTGTTTGGATGTTGCTTATAATAGCTATCTAATCTATTCTTAACCTCTTCAATTGTAATATCACCTTCAATATTTTGTTTAGCAGTAGCAATAAGGTATTCAGATGGCTTTAGCCCATCAACCTCTTGCAAACCTATAGCAGTTTTCCAATGATTGGCCTTTTCTACTTTATTTGGTTCACCCTGCCTAAAATATTCTTCGAAATTATCCATTACTAACTATGATGTTTCCAATTGAGATTTTAATGCAATTTACCAAACTATTAATCAATTCTAATTTTACTTTTAATTCATTTTAATAAAAATCATTAAACACATTTTTCAAAGTTTACAACATGCTTAAAAACAAAAAAAGGGAGTCAGTTGCCCAACTCCCTTTTTTATAAAAATCATTTCTGCTCCTATTTACCAGCCATTTTGCTGATTTCTTCTTGGTTATAAGTTACTGCATATTTTGCTCTTAACTCCTTAATCCAAACATCCATCAAAAATTCTTGGTAATCACTTGTTACCAATCCTTTTGCTTCTTTTAATTCTTTTGGTTCTGGTGCAATTACACCTTCAACAAAATAGAACTTATTGCTTCCATCTTCTGAATTGATATCAACTACACCTTTTTTATCCCACATTTTACCAGCAGTTGGATCGTTTTGTTCAGCTCTTGTGATTTTTCCAGAGATAGTACCAACCAATTTTTTGTTGATTTTTTTGAATACTTCATCCTCGGTTTTACCTGCAGCAAACATCTTCATTGCTGCTTGTTTGGTTTTAGCATCTAAACAATTATAAGTTTTGAAAACCAAACGCTCTTTCCACATGTATTTGCTTTTATTCAAGCCATAAAACTTTTCTAAACCCAAAGTATCACTTAATGCTTTACCCCAAACTTTTTTGTCGGTTAAATCAAACAACAAAATACCATCATGATACTCTTGCATAATGTTTCTGAATTCCTCATATTTCGTTTCCAAAACACTTTCTTCAAAAGCTAAACATTTTTCAGATGCCCAATCATCAAAGTTCTTTCTACCTACAATAGCAGCATTTCCTTTATCAACTGGTTTTTGATTTAAAGCCAAAAACTGAGCAAAATCTCTTGTATAATGTTTACGAGTACCAATAGTAAATAATTCTTTATTAGCTACTTCATTGCTATCATACTTCCAGTTTCCTTTTATGAAATTAGTATCTAATTTAGAGAGGAAAAATTTCAAATTGGTTTCGTTTACAGTATAATTTCCTTCTTTTTTCACGCGTGCAATTACAGCAGCTTTTGAACCTTCAGAGCGACTATCTTTTGAAACCTTATTTTTAATAATGTCTTGAACATCTTTGAATTCACCTAATGGACGTTTGTCTGCATATCTTACAATATGCCAACCGAAATCTGTTTGGAAAGGTTTAGATGTTTCATTTGGATTTAAAGCAAAACAAATGTCTTTGAAGTTTTCTGGGTATCCACTTAAGCTAGCCATCCAACTCATAGTTCCTTTATTACCTTTACTACCTTCATCTTGAGAATATCTCTCAGCTAAACTTTCAAAAGTTTCACCTTTATTTAATTTAGCATAAACACTATCAATTTGGTCTCTTGCATCTTTAATAGATTCAACAGCAGTTCCATAACCAGTTCTAATCATAATATGTTGAACTTTAACCTCACCACGTGCAGGTCTTTTTTCGTTCAAAATCATAATATGGTAGCCAAACTGCGTTCTGAAAGGCATGCTGATTTCACCTTTATTTAATTTATAAGCAACATTTTCAAAAGGATAAACCATTTGGAAAACGGTAAACCAACCTAATTTTCCATAATTCTTTTTAGCTGAAGGATCATCTGAATACTTTACTGCTAAAGAATCAAAATTTTCTCCTTTTGCAGCACGTTTACGTAAATCTGAAATTTTGTTCCATGCAGCCAATGAATCTGATGCAGATGCATTTGGATTACAATTAATTAAAATATGAGAAGCATTTACTTCAGTTTTCATGCGCTCATAAGCTTCTTGCATTAAACCTTCAGTAACTTTTTTATCACTCATATAAGGAGTAGCCAACTGTTTTCTGTAACCAGCCAATTCCGATTTAAAAGCAGGATTGGTATCTAGCTCCATACTTAATGCTTCCTTAACTTTTAGCTTAAAGTTAACATAAAGATTTAAGTAATCATTTAATTCCTTTTCACTTGGTAAAGCAGTTTCTTTCCTGTTTTTGTTTAATTGCCTAAGGAATTCGGTACGATAAACGGTATCCGCTCCATAAGTAAAAACAAAAGGGTCGGTCTTAATTGCTGCAACAGTTTTGGCAGCAGGTTTCTTGGCAGATTTCTGAGCCAGGCCATTCAACGAAATCAAACATCCAAAAAAACCCAGCATTATTGCGGTTTTTCTCATATCCATTATTTTTTTAAAGTGTTGCAAAAATATAAAAATGTAAAGCCTCTGCAAGTTTCTGCAAAGATTAAAAGTAATATTAATAAAATAAGATGAAACTATGACTCAATTAACTGATACAGAATAGGCTTCGATGGACTTGCATCCGACTCAAATGAGGCAATTTGTAAGTTCAGTAAATAAATTCCGTCTTTAATCTCATTTGGAGCGTAAAACATCTCTGTAATTGTGCAAGATAATCGACTTTCATCACCAGGAATCCAAAAAGCTTTATGAGCTTCCATTTTTCCATCATCGTGCTCTGGATCAACCGAAGGCAAATCAACCAGTAAATGTTCGATTCCCAAATCTGCAATATGAGAAGCCAGAGCAGGTTCTATACAATGAGGGACATTCCCCGAATAATTCATCAATTTTTTTTCATCACCATTTGGCAAACTTCTTAATAAAATTGCCTGAACTTGAGGATTTATTTGATATTCAGCATCTTCCAATAATAAGCCATGCTGATTATCATACAGTTTCTTTGGACTTAAACTCAACAATTGTGCTATAAAAAAAAACTCTTTTAAACTTTGGTTGATGGTAATTCTTTCTTTGGTGATATGTCCAATACACTCAGTATGAGTGCCATTTCCATGAGCATTGATAAAAAGATTCTCACAATTTGCAGAGCTACCTGCTGCCACAGAACCCACAAAATCTCCAACTTTAATTGGCTCAAAAACAGGATGTGGGATTTGAAATGCATTGGGATTTGAATTTCCACTTTTTAAAGGTATTGATAAGTCGATTGGATTATTCGTATCAATCTTGTAAGATTTTCCATTCCATTCAATATTCAGTTGCATACATTCGTTCTTTGGAAACAAATATTGATTATTGTAAGTACAAAACACAGAAAAGAATTTTAACATGAGGGCATATGATCAGAAAAGATACTGGAAATTCATCATTATAGCAGCAGCTGCACTTATAGGTGGAATTTCACTTTTGTATACCAGAAGTTTGGTTAAATCGCTTGCAGTTCAAGAAGATAACAAAATAAAACTTTGGGCCAATGCAACTAAACAACTCATCAAAGCTGAGGGTGATATCAATTTTTTGTTAAATATTATAGAAGACAATGAAACTATACCTACCATTTTAGTTGATGATGATGGCAATATTGTAACCACCAGAAACCTCGATCCAAATAGAGAAAAAGATACTGCATATATAAATAGTACACTCGAAATCATGAAAAATGAGCATGTACCAATTAAAATTTTATATGATGAAGAAAATAAAAGGTACAATTATCTGTATTATGAAAACTCTAAACTCCTTAATGAACTTAAAACCTATCCTTTTATACAATTAGCATTAATTGCCTTTTTTGCTTTGATGAGTTATTTCGCCTTAAGTAGCAGTAGAAAAGCCGAACAAAATCAGGTTTGGGTTGGAATGAGTAAAGAAACTGCCCACCAATTAGGAACACCAATTTCTTCATTAAGAGAATGGTTAAATCTAATTAGAGAAACAGATAAGGACCAACAAGAAGAAATTTTACAAGAATTCGATTACGATATTAAAAGATTAGAACTTATTACAGAAAGGTTCTCGAAAATTGGTTCAGAACCAGTTCTAAAAGCTGAAAATTTAGATTTAGTTGTAGAAAAATCAATTAGTTACCTAAAAAATCGAATTTCAAGCAAAGTAAAATTCGAAATCAATATTGGAAAACCTGGAAATTGGGCTCAAATAAACATACCTCTTTTTGATTGGGTAATTGAAAACCTTTGTAAAAATGCAGTTGATGCCATGGAAGGTACTGGCTTTCTGAATATTCAAATTAACCATGATGCAGAATTTGTTTATATTGATATAACAGATACAGGAAAAGGAGTTCCACGTTCAAAATTCAAAACTATTTTTAAACCAGGTTATACAACAAAAAAACGTGGTTGGGGACTAGGATTGTCGCTTGTAAAAAGAATTGTGCACGAGTACCACAAAGGAGAAATTTATGTGAGACACTCAGAACCCGGAAAAGGAACTACCTTTCGCATCGTTTTAAAATCAATTAATTAATGGGAAGAATTTTAGCTGTAGATTATGGCACAAAACGAGTTGGACTGGCAGTTACAGACCCATCACGAATCATTGCAAACGGCCTCACAACCGTACATTCAAAGGATGTTATTAAGTTTTTAGAAGATTATATTAAAAAAGAACCCGTTGATATTTTTGTGGTAGGAAAGCCCTTGCGCTTAGATGGTTCTGATTCTGAATCTGCGGTACATGTAGAAAAATTCATATCTTTGTTGGCTAAACACTTTCCTCAAATACCTGTAGAAAGGATTGATGAAAGGTTTACTTCCAAAATTGCTCAAAGAAGCATGCTGGAAATGGGACTGAAGAAAAAAGACAGACAAAACAAGGAAACTGTAGATCAGATAAGCGCTGTTTTGATTCTTCAAACTTATATGGAAACAAATTTTTAGAAAGAAAGTATAGTAATGATTTTACCGATTCTCGCTTATGGCGACCCGATCCTTAGAAAGAAAGGAATTGATATTACTCCCGAATACCCGGGATTAAGTGCGTTAATTGAAAATATGTGGGAAACCATGTACGAAGCAAGTGGAGTAGGTTTAGCCGCTCCTCAAGTGGGTAAAGCCATTAATTTATTCATTATTGATACCGGCGCTTTTGGTGAAACCGAAGAAGCAACTGGTGAAAAAAGAGTTTTTATTAATGCTAAAATTCTTGAAGAAACTGGCGAAAAATGGGATTATGAAGAAGGTTGTTTAAGTATTCCTCATATCCGAGAAAATGTGAACCGCCACAGTAATTTAGTAATTGAATACCAAGATGAATTCTTTAAAACCCATACTGCAACTTACAGCGGTTTGGCAGCTAGGGTTATTCAACATGAATACGACCATTGTATTGGTGTTTTATTTGTTGACCATTTAAGTCAGCTAAAAAAACGCCTTATTAAAAATAAATTGATAAATATTTCGAAAGGTGGAGCTCGTGTTGACTACAAAATGAGAATTCCAAACGGCCGATAATTGTAAAATTTGCAAGCGAATTGAGCATTTTTGCTAAAAATGCAACAAAATTTATGGTGTAATTGCACCATTTATTTAGTTGAATTTTGTTAATTGCTCTTTATTCGCATTAACATAAAGCTAATATATGAGCAATACCAGTGTCTCTTTACCAAACTTTCCGTCGCTGCATCATTACATGAGAAATGCTGCATCAAACATTAAAAGACCGGAAGACATTTATTTATTAGAAAAACAAAAAGACAGTTATAGAGGTATAACTTATCAAAGTGTTTTAGATCAAGCACATGCTATTTCTGCTTTTTTGCTTTCTAAAGGATATGCGCACCAAGATAATGTTGCATTAATCATTGAAAATTGTCCTGAATACATTTGTTTCGACCAAGGTTTAATGGAAATTGGTTTAGTGAATGTTTCTATTTATCCTACTCTTAGCGAATCAGAAGTAGAATATATCCTCAACGATTCTGGTGCAAGAGCCATTCTTGTTGGTACTCCATTTTTATTAAAGAAGGTAAATAAAATCAAAGCAAATTGTCCAAAATTAGAATTGGTTATTACTGCTTTTGATACTGATAAACTCGATGCAAATACCATCACTTATCAGCAAATGATAGATTTAGGTACTAAAAGTCATGTTGAACTTAAAGACCAAATTGAAGCTCGTTTAAACAAAGTTACTCGTGGTGATTTAGCTTGTTTGTTATATACTTCAGGCACTACAGGTAAACCTAAAGGTGCTATGTTAACACACAATAATTTCATTACAAATGTAGAAATGGGTATTGATTTGATGCCTATAGTTAATAAGGATTTTAGGTTCCTTTCTTTCTTGCCACTTTGCCATGTGTATGAAAGAACTGCTACTTATTATTTAAGTACAATGGTAGGAACACAAATTGCCTTTGCACAAAGTTTAGAAGCACTTTCAAACAATATCATTGAAATGAAACCAATGGCCATTTTAACTGTGCCTAGGTTATTGGAAAGAATTGAAGAATGTGTAAGAAAAAATGTGACTTCAAAAGGTGGTTTGAGTTTAAAAATCTTTAATTGGGCCATTAAACAAGGTGAAGCCGCTCGTTTAAATAGAGAAAATTACAAAGGAAATTCGCCTCTTTTAAACTTGAAATTAATGATTGCTGAGAAATTAGTTTTCACTAAAATCAAGGAAAAGTTAGGTGGTCAGATGAAAATTATGATTTCTGGTGGTGGTGCAATGCCTCAACATGTGGGTGAATTCTTCGGAAATATTGGTGTTTTGGTTTGTGAAGGTTATGGCTTAACTGAAACGTCTCCTTTGGTTTCTGTAAATGAACCAGCTCGTCCAATTTTTGGTAGTGTTGGTAGAATAGGAAAAGGATGTGAAGTTGCGATTCAAAATCCTGAAACAAAAGAAATTATTACTATTCAAACCAATGCAAGTTTCGACCCTAAATTCGAATCGGCAGAAGGAGAAATTTTGGTACGTGGACAAAACGTGATGAAAGGTTACTGGAACCTTCCTGAACAAACCGCAGAAGCCATTGATAGCGAAGGTTGGTTGCATACAGGTGACGTTGGAAAGTTCTATAAAGGATATTTAAAAATCACCGATAGAATTAAAAATATCTTGGTGAATTCATTTGGTAAAAATGTGTATCCAACTCCTATTGAAAATACTTATTTAAAATCGAACAAGATTGAACAGATTTTCTTAATTGGCGATAAACAAGAATACCTAACTGCTATAATTGTTCCTTCAAGAGAAGAAATGAAAGAGGTATTTGGTTTTAAAGAAGATTTTTTCAATGAAAGCAATGAATTCATTCAAGACGAAGAAATTAAAAAATGGTTAGACGTTGATATGCATAAATACGCTAATGAGTTAGGAAAATTCGAACGTGTGAAAAACTACATCATCAAAAGAAGACCATTTACTTTGGAAGCAGGAGAATTAACTCCAACACAAAAAGCAAAAAGGAAAGTAATTGAGCAAAAATTTGATGGCGAAATCAAAGGTATGTACCACGCAATTGTGGAATAAGAAATCCTAAATTATAATCAAACAAAAAAGCACTGAGAATTAAAATTCTTGGTGCTTTTTTTATTTGTAGAATAATATAAAAATTGAATTCAATATGATATCAAAAACAGGTAATAATTGTCTTACCCCCTACCCCAATCTCATCTTCACATGCTCAATTCCGGCTTCCCAGAAAATCCTTCAATTTGCAAGATTATTGAGGAAAATCAATTTCCTGTCTTGGAATAAAAAAACCTTTAATGCAGTTTAAATTTCTTATGCAAACTTGTATGTGATTTTTAGTTTGAATACCAGCACCCTCATACGCAGGTCCTCCTTCTGTAAAAATGCCTCTTACTGTATCAAAAGGATTTATTTCACTAAAACCCTTTTTCATTTTGTCATTCTGAATTTTTTCATCAATTTTTTGATGTAAATATTCTATAACCGCACAACCTAATTCTCTTAAAACTAGGTCATGGTATTGGTCTTTGGGTAGGTTTTTATTTTGAGGTAGAGATTTCCCACTTACCATTAAATCCTCTTTTAATAATGCGTAATATTCAGAAAGCACTTGAATGTACTCCGAATCTGTAAAATCTAAACAATAGTCTAATAAATATACCACACCTACAACAGATGGTTTTTTAAGTGTACCTCTTTTCTGTTTATTTTTAGCCCAAAGTAGAGCTCTATCGTAATTGTTTTCCCAAACATAAAAACCATTACCAAGCCAATCATAACTTTCTTGACTTTTTTTGACTGTATTAGGATTATTCACTAATTCATTTCTAATGATTTCATCACAACCATGAAACCCAATAGTAAGATTTGGTCTGTTTTTGCAGATAATCATTTAGAACTTACAATGGCACGATTTAGATTACTAAATTTCCCAGTGAAATTTCCTTGTTTAGTTAAGATTTTTGCAGATTTAAGCGAAGCGATAGTTTTGGCTTTTTCCTTCTTCTCCGATTTAATTTCTTTTGCAAGTGAAAATAAAAGTTTTACCTGATTTATTTTCATTTTGTATCTTCATTTTGTAGTTCCAAAATAGATTAATTTATCATCAAATCAAATTTGAAAATCGTAGTGAACCTCTCAAAAATATTCGTATTGAAATATCTTTATTCTACCCGAATTTTCCTCGCAAATTGATTTTAAAAGCTTATTCTCATAATAGCTCATTACTATAGTTGCAGTAGATTCTCCGCTTCTGTATCTTTTTTCAATCCGATAATTATTCCCATCTTTATCATAATAATACTTTGAAATAATATCCCTATAATTCTCTATGTTTTGTATTTCTGAATTGTTTGGATGCC
Source organism: Bacteroidia bacterium (assembly GCA_051861545.1). Lineage (GTDB taxonomy): Bacteria > Bacteroidota > Bacteroidia > UKL13-3 > UKL13-3 > CAISCU01. Next base: position 115,521 of record JBIMKP010000006.1, read on the forward strand.
CCCCGTTGCAGCCAACCCTAAATGGTGCTATTGATTCAATTATTCTTCCAAGTGAATCCAATTTTATATTTCTTGAAGTGGGCTTTTCTTCAAAAGTTTTAGCACTATTCTTTTTTATATAAATTGTATCAAATCTTACTTGCAAAGAATCAAAAATGGAATAGTATTCATAGGTATACGCAACTTTTTTATTATTCAAACTATCATAAATAATAAAAATATGCCATCCACTTGAATCCATAACTTCATTTTTTCGGGGAATTAATCTTGGACTATAAATCGTTCTTTGATTAACTACCTGATTAATTAGATTTTTATTCGAATCATATTTAAAATTGATTTCATTAATTTTAGTTTCACTCCGACTTTTATCGGTTTCCTGTTCTGTTAAATGAACCAATAATTGTTCTTGATTGTATAGAAATTTATTGTGATGAATTGTTATCCATTTATTCTCTAATCCTAATTTTTGTTTGAATCTTGACCACCAAATAACATCGGACTTGAATTCACAATGATAGTCAATTGGATTACCAAATTCATTGAAGCTTTTATAATTTGTTAGTTTAATTTTTTTGCCTTGTTTCCCGTTCTTTTTCAGTTTATATTCTGAAATAGTTACCTTTTTTATCTTGTTATCAAGAACCTGGTTTTTTGAAAATTCTTGGCCATAAAATGAAAGCTCAATTGAATAAGGGTCGGGATTGTACAAAATTTGCCCTGCCAATTGTTTTGAAATGAATAAAGCAATTAGGATAATATACCTCATGATTAATTGTTTTTAAATTGCTTTTATTCAAATACTAATTGAATCTGTTTGTTATAAAAAGGAGTTTTATTGAATAAGAATATTTATTTCTACCCCAATCTCATCTTCACGTGTTCAATTCCCGCTTCCCAGAAATGTTCCCCTTCTCTTTTGAAATTGTGTTTTGCATATAAACCTGCTGCTTCTAATTGTGCATGCAAATAAACATAAGTGGCATCTTCTGGTAAATCGGCAATCACCGCTTTTATTAATGCTGATGCAACTCCATTACCTCTGCATTTTTCTAAAACAGCAAATCTTTCTAGCTTATAACCCTTTTCGGTTTTTCTCCATCGGGCAGTTCCACATGGTTCATCATTTAATTTGGCCATAAAATGAACCGACTCTTCCTCATATTCCCATTCTAGTTCCTCAGGACAATCTTGCCCGATAACAAAAACTTCATGTCGGATGGCCCAAACTTGTTCCAATTCAGGTTTATCTTGTACTTTTTTTATCTCTATTTTCATGTTCGAAGCTAAAATATGACATAAGTTCTTTTAAAAGAAGTCATAATCATAAAAATTTGCCTACTATCTTTTTAAAAAAGTGTAAGTTTGCCACTCCTTAATTACCTGTGATATGACAAAAATTGCTGAATTATTAGGCGATAAAGCCGAATTCCTCTTAAACCACAACTGCAAAACAATTAGCAAAGATCTAATTATGCTTCCTGGTGGTGATTTCGTTAACCGTTCGTTTTTAAACGGTAATCGTAACCCTCAAGTTCTTAGAAGCTTGGAAGATTTGTATAGCCATGGCCGTTTAGGTGGTACTGGTTATGTTTCAATTTTACCAGTTGACCAAGGTATTGAACATAGTGCTGGTGCATCTTTTGCTCCAAACCCAATCTATTTCGACCCAGAAAATATCATCAAATTAGCTATTGAAGGCGGTTGTAATGCTGTTGCTTCTACTTATGGAGTATTGGCTTCTTGCGCTAGAAAATATGCTCATAAAATTCCTTTCATTGTTAAAATTAACCACAATGAATTCTTAAGTTACCCAAATAAATTCGACCAAATCATGTTTGGTTCGGTTGATGAAGCTTGGAACTTAGGTGCTACTGCGGTTGGTGCTACTATCTATTTTGGTTCTGATGAGTCAGGTCGCCAAATCCAAGAAGTTGCTGCTGCTTTCGAACGCGCTCACGAATTAGGTATGGCTACCATTTTATGGTGTTATACTAGAAACAATGCGTTCAAAAAAGATGGTGTTGATTACCATACTTCAGCTGATTTAAGCTCACAAGCAAATCATTTGGGTGTAACTATCCAAGCTGATATCATCAAACAAAAATTACCTACAAACAATGGTGGTTACACAGCATTGAATTTTGGTAAAACTCACGATAAAGTTTATACAGAACTTTCTTCTAGTCACCCAATCGATTTAACTCGTTACCAAGTAGCTAATTGCTATATGGGTCGCCAAGGTTTAATCAACTCAGGTGGTGAGTCAAAAGGTGCTTCTGATATGGCTGAAGCTGTTACAACAGCTGTAGTTAACAAACGTGCAGGTGGACAAGGTTTAATTTTAGGTAGAAAAGCTTTCCAAAAACCAATGAACGAAGGTATTGCATTATTGAATGCTGTTCAAGATGTATACTTAGATAATTCAGTAACTATCGCTTAATTAAAGCTATATTTTTATACAAAAGCCTCCAATTTTGGGGGCTTTTTTTATTCCCTTTTTGCTCAATGATTTATAAAAATTTAAGCAAAGATTCAAGCTAGCTTAACAATTTTTAATCAAAAATTTAACACACTTATTAGACTGAATGTCAGTCATTTTATTTATTTCTCTTGGTATATTTAACAGCTTCCTTTTATTTCGAAACTTATTTCTATTTCAAAATGAGTTGGTATATTAGAATGAAAGAGGGTATTACAACCCTTACATCAGAGAAAAAATCCGTTCCAGATGGACTTTGGCATAAGTGTGGCAGATGTAAGAAAAACCTTCTAGCAGAGGACCATGCAAAAAATAATTACGTTTGTCCGAATTGTAATTATCACGATAAAATTGGGTCTGATGAATATTTTCCTATTTTGTTTGGTACTGAATATGAAGAATTGTTCACCAATATCAAACCTACTGATCCATTAAAGTTTAAAGACACCAAAGAATACGCAAAACGCTTAAAAGAATCACAAGAAAAAAGTGGTTTAGATGATGCAATGAAAGTAGCAGTTGGTAATCTTGCTGAAAACCAAAAACTGGTTGTTGCATGTATGGATTTCGGTTTTATTGGTGGAAGTATGGGTAGTGTTGTAGGTGAAAAAATTGCTCGTGCTATTGATTATTCAAGAGAAAACAAAATTCCTTTGATGATTATCTCCAAATCGGGTGGTGCACGTATGATGGAAGCTGCATTCTCTTTGATGCAAATGGCCAAAACTTCTGCTAAACTAGCTTTATTAGGCAAAGCAGGTATTCCTTATATCTCTTTATTAACCGATCCAACTACTGGTGGTGTTACTGCCAGTTTTGCTATGTTGGGTGATGTAAACATTGCCGAGCCAGAAGCTTTAATTGGTTTCGCTGGTCCACGTGTTATCAAAGAAACCATTGGTAAAGATTTACCTAAAGGTTTCCAAAGCTCTGAATTCCTTTTAGAACATGGCTTTATTGATTTTATTGTCAACAGAAACGAACTAAGACTTAAATTAACCGAGCTGGTTCATTTATTGATGAAAAAACAAATTCCTGCTTAAGGATTAATGATATAAAAAAGAGCCGCATTTGAAATTCAGATGCGGCTCTTTTTATTTTCTTGTTTGATATTATCCCTTTACAATTCCAACTTTACTCTGAATATACAATGCCTTTTCATGAGCATCACTAGGTGTATCTCCCAAAACTGTTATATGACCCATTTTTCTTTTGGGTTTACTTTCTTTCTTTCCATATAAATGAACGTATACGCCTTCCATACTGCTAATTTCATCCAAGCCTTGTATTGCATAAGTTCCAGAAAATCCTTCTCCGCCCAATAAATTCATCATCACTCCTGGTTTAACAATATTGGTACTGCCTAATGGAATTCCTGCCAATATTCTTACCAATTGTTCAAACTGGGAGGTATAACAGGCTTCAATGGTATGATGTCCGCTATTATGAACCCTTGGTGCCACTTCATTCACCAAAAGTCTGCCATCCTTTGCCAAAAACATTTCTACTGCAAATACTCCAGTTCCTTTCATGGCATTAATGGTTTGTAAAGCCAATTCTTCTGCTTGCTCCTCAATTTCAGAAGAAATATCTGCAGGGCACAGTAAAAAGGTAACCAAATTAGCAATTGGATCGAATTCCATCTCCACTGCAGGATAGGTGACTGTATTTCCTGAACGGTCTCTAGCAACAATCACTGCTAGCTCTTTTTCACATTCAATAAATTCTTCTAAAACACAAGGCTGAGAAAATGGAATAGCTACTTTACCTTCAATTATATCCTTCTTGCTAAGAAGCACTACGCCCTTTCCATCATAACCATCTTTGCGAGTTTTAGCAGCAAATTTTTCTGATTGAATATTAGCCAATGCAGGTATCCAACTTTGTTCATTATCTACTAAAACAAAATTGCCACTTGGAATACCATTGTCGTAAAAGAATTGTTTCTGATAACCTTTGTCTTGAATAATTTGTAATAACCTAGGTGATGGTATGATTTCTTTACCTTCTTTTTCTAATTTTAATAAAGCTTCGGTATTTACATGTTCTATTTCAAATGTTAATACATCTGAAATTTCTGCTAATTCACGAATTTTAGCTTCATCCTGCAAACTGCCAATAATTAATTGATCGGCAATACTGGCACACGGACAATTTGCATCGTTTTCAAGAATATTAAAATGTAAATTTAAACGTAATGATTCTTCAATCATCATGCGGCCCAACTGGCCTCCACCTAAAATTCCTATTTTCTTCAACAAAGGATTCATCCTGCAAAAAACGGATAATCCACCTGATTAAAAAAATAAGTATTGGCTATTACTACCCAGCTTTCTGACTATTTGCAATAATTTGCTCGTAGAATTTTTCGTATTTAGGTACAATTTCATGGATATCAAACTCAGCAGCTCTGGCTTTGGCATTGGCTTTAAATTGTTTTAACCTTTCATCATCAGATAAAATATAGATACCTTTTTCTGCCATCGTTTTAACATCACCAACCGGACACATAAATCCTGTTTTGCCATCTATATTTAATTCAGGCAAACCACCCGCATTACTAGAGATTACGGGCACATCACAAGCCATTGCTTCTAAAGCTGCCAATCCAAAACTTTCTGTTTCACTTGGCATTAAGAATAAATCACAAATGCTTAAAATTTCTTCTATCTGATTCTGTTTACCTAAAAAAGTAACTGATTGCTGTAAATCCAATTCCCTGCAAAGCATCTCAATGTTGATACGTTCAGGCCCATCTCCTACCAATAAAAGTTTTGAAGGAATTTGTTTTCTTATTTCAGAAAAAACACGAACCACATCATCTACTCTTTTTACTTTTCTGAAATTTGAAGTATGTACAATTAACCTTTCTCCATTTGGAGCAACTGCCAGTTTAAAATGCTGGCGCGGTTGATGTGAAAATCTAGTTAAATCAATAAAATTCGGTATGGTTTCAATATGTCTTCTAATATTAAAATGACCAATTGTATCTTGTTTTAGTGAATCTGATACTGTTGTTACTCCATCAGACTGATTAATGCTGTAACATACTACTGGACCAAATGAAGCATCTTTTCCAACCAAAGTAATATCTGTACCGTGTAATGTTGTTACAATTGGAATATGAATTCCTTCTGTTGCCAAAATTTGTCGAGCCATAATAGCAGCAGATGCATGTGGAATGGCATAATGAACATGTAATAAATCCAATTTTTCAAACTTCACTACATCAACCAAATGAGATATCAAGGCAGTTTCATAAGGAGGAAAATCAAACAAAGGATAATTACTTACATACACTTCATGATAAAAGGTATTACCAGAAAAGAAGTCGAGACGAGCAGGCTGCTTGTAACTAATGAAATGCACCTGATGACCACGCAATGCCAAAGCTTTTCCTAATTCCGTTGCAACAACCCCACTTCCTCCATATGTTGGATAACAAACAATCCCTATTTTCATAAAATCTACATTATTAAATGTCTTTCAACATCTACTTATTAAAAACAAAAGTGCAGAATTTGTTTCGATTTCAAATAAATAAATCATGAATAGTTGATAATGACAACTAACTAATTTACACAACATCGTTTTTTCAGCCACAAGAATCACACTGATTTACAAGTAAATATAAATCACAAAAAACAATTTCAATCATTTTTAGGTTCTTAAATTTATTATTAAAAATAGTTGATAAACTCAACTATTGTAAAAAACAACTAGTTTTGTAAGGTATGGAAGATGTGAAAAAAGGTATTGTTGATCCATTAAGTAAGGAGGATACACCTTTAGCTTTTCGATTAAATGTAATTGCTAAAAAATATTATGGTGCTGCTGCCAAACAGATGGAAAATTTGGATATGGAGCGTTACTTTTTTGTTTTAAAACTTATTGCAAAAAGTGAATTCATCACCCAACAATGTCTAGCAAATTGTTTAAAGGTCGACAAGGCCGGAATCGTTAGAATGATTGATTACTTAAGCGATAAAGGTTTAGTTATTCGCGAAGTAAATCCCAACGACAGAAGAGAACACAGAATTCTAGCCAGTAAAAAAGGCTTAAAATATGTAACTAAAATTGAAGCTTCTTTTAACGATATCAACGAAAAAGCATTTGCAGGTTTTACAAAAGAAGAAGTAAAACAGTACATAGAGATGTGCCAACGCATCAACGAAAATCTAGAATCTTTACCATCAACAGAATATAGCATTATCTATACCAAAAATTAATTGAATCATGAATAAAAAACAACTTATATATCTCATAATCGGTATTCTTATTATTGGTGCTTTGGCCATTCCTAAACTAATGCCAAAAGGCGGTCCAAAAGCGGGTGGCAAACCAAAACCGGGTCCTATAGCAATCGGAAAATTCACTATTCAATCAACACAACTAGATAAAACAGTTTCGGCTGCAGGAAGCATTTTAGCTGAGGAAGAAGTTGAGTTAAGGACAGAATCTTCTGGTCGTGTTTTACAAATTCTTTTTAAAGAAGGTGAAGCAGTAATTAAAGGACAACTTTTACTTAAAATGAATGATGCCGATTTACAAGCGCAATTAAAAAAGGCAAATAGTATTGAAAAACTAAAAGCTCAAAGCGAAAAACGTATGAAACAATTACTTGATAAAGGTGGTGTTTCTCAAGAAGCTTATGATATGGCGAATACTGAATTACAATCGGCAAAAGCTGATATTGATTTACTTCGTGAACAAATTCGTAAAACCGAAATTCGTGCGCCTTTTAATGGTACAATTGGTTTAAGAAGTATAAGTGAAGGAAGCACTTTAGCTGTTAATACGCTTGTTGCTCGTTTGCAAAGTTTAAACAAGATGAAGCTCGATTTTTCTATACCAGAAAAATATGCAGCTTTTGTTTCTAAAGGCCAAGATATAAGCTTTCATACCGATGCAATGCCAAAGGATATTCATGCTAAAGTATTTGCTATTGAACCTAAAATCGACCAAAACAACAGAAATATTTTAATACGTGCAATCTTTGATAATCCGGGTAAAAAGTACTTCCCAGGTAGTTTTGCTAAGGTGCAAATTGTTTTAAAGAAAGATGCCAATGCAATTATGATTCCAACACAGGCAGTAACTCCCATTCTAAAAGGACAAAAAGTATATGTGGTTTCGGGTGATTCAGTTGTAGAACGCAAAATTGAATTAGGAGAAAGATTGGATTCAATGGTACAAGTAACTAAAGGTTTAGAACCCGGTGAAGTAATTGCTGTTAAGGGTGTGGTTTTATTAAGAAACGGAGCAAAAATTAAATAAGCCCAATGAGTTTAAGTAGTTTAAGTGTAAACAGACCTGTACTGGCAACAGTCATGTCGATAGTAATTGTATTATTTGGCATCATTGGATATTCCTATTTAGGTTTAAGGGAATATCCATCAATTGACCCGCCAATTATTACAGTTAGAACCAGTTATACTGGCGCCAATGCCGAAATCATTGAGTCGCAGATAACGGAACCATTAGAAAAAGCCATCAATGGTATTGCAGGAATTCGCTCAATTTCTTCATCAAGTAATTTGGGTAATAGCAGCATTTCTGTTGAGTTTAATTTAGATGAAGACCTAGAAAGTGCAGCAAATGATGTGCGTGATAAAGTTTCTCAAGCCGTTCGTTCATTACCTCAAGATATTGATGCACCTCCAGTTGTAAGTAAAGCTGATGCAAACTCAGATGCTATCATTTCAATGACAGTTCAAAGTGATACAAAAAACATTATTGAAATAAGTGATTATGGTGAAAATGTTTTATTAGAGAAATTACAAACTATACCAGGAGTTAGTACCATTCAAATTTGGGGTCAGAAAAAATATGCGATGCGTTTATGGCTTGATCCTTTAAAAATGGCTGCTTACGGCGTAACTCCTCAAGATATTAGAGCTGCTCTTGATAGAGAAAATGTTGAATTACCCGGAGGAAAAATTGAAGGTAATGCTACCGAATTAACTGTAAAAACCATTGGTAGATTTAGCAATGAAGAAGACTTTAATAACCTGATTGTTTTAGCTAATGGAACCAATCAAATTCGTTTCAGAGATATTGGAAAAGCAGTATTGGGTGCAGAAAATGAAGAAACAATTTTAAAAGAATCGGGTAAACCAATGATTGGATTGGCAATCGTTCCTCAACCTGGTGCAAATTATATTGATATTGCAACTGAGTTCTACAAACGTTTCGATCAAATTAAAAAGGAAGTTCCTGCTGCTTATCAATTAGATGTTGCTATAGATAATACCGGTTTCATTAGAACTTCAATTACCGAGGTTCAAGAAACTCTATTCATTGCATTCTGTTTAGTAGTTCTCATTATTTTCTTATTTTTTAGAGATTGGTTGATTGCATTTCGTCCTTTAATTGATATTCCCGTTTCACTTACAGGCGCATTTTTTATCATGTACCTCTCGGGTTTCTCAATCAATATTCTAACCTTATTGGCTATTGTTTTAGCAACAGGATTGGTGGTTGATGACGGAATTGTAGTCACCGAAAACATCTTCAAAAAAATGGAAGAAGGTGAATCGCCAAGAGAAGCCGCAATTAAAGGTACCAATGAAATTTTCTTTGCTGTAATTTCCACTTCGATTACGCTTGCAGTTGTATTCCTTCCTATTATTTTCTTACAAGGATTTGTTGGTCGATTGTTCCGTGAATTTGGTGTCGTCGTCGCAGGTGCTGTGCTCATATCAGCATTTGTTTCTTTAACACTTACACCTATGCTGAATGTATATTTCACAAGAAAAGATTACAAGTACAGAAGTAAATTTTACTTAGCTACTGAGCCTTTCTTTATAAGTTTAAATGAATCGTATAAAAGTTCTTTAGAGTCGTTTATGAAGAAAAGATGGATTGCTTTTGTTGTGGTTCTTATTTCTTTTGGTTTGATTTACACAATTGGCTCAAGCATTCAACAAGAATTAGCTCCTTTGGATGATAGAAGTGTCATGCGTATTACTTCAAATGCAGCAGAAGGTGCTTCTTATGAATTCATGGAAGGTTTCCAAGACCAGATTGCCCAAATGGTAATGGATTCTGTTCCTGAAAAACGTAAATTACTTTCTGTTACAGCTCCAGGTTTTATAGGTAGTGGTGCTGTGAATACTGGTTTTACAAGGATTCTGTTAGTTGAGCCCGACCAAAGACGTCGAACTCAGCAACAAATTGCAGATGATATCACAAAAAACTTGAAGTCATATCCTGATGCAAAAACATTTGTTATTCAAGACCAAACTATCAATGGAAGTGGTGGTTCTCGAGCTGGTTTACCTGTGCAGTTTATCCTACAAAACCAAGACTTCAAAAAGATTCAAGAATACCTTCCTAAATTCATGGAAGAAGTTGGTAAAAATCCTACTTTCCAAATGATTGATGTGAACCTTAAATTCAACAAACCTGAACTTGTTATTAGCATCGACCGTGAAAAAGCAAAGGCTTTAGGTGTAAGTGTGCAAAGTGTTGCTCAGAGTTTGCAAATGGCTTATAGCGGATTACGTTATGGTTATTTCAATATGAAAGGCAAGCAATACCAGGTAGTAGGACAGTTTGATAGAGAGAACAGAGATTCACCACTTGATTTACAAAGCATGTATGTGAAAAATGATAAAGGAGAATTGATTCAGTTAGACAATATTGTTACAGTTACAGAACAAAGTAGTCCGCCGCAATTGTACCATTACAACCGCTATAAATCAGCAACAGTAATGGCAGGATTGGCACCAGGAAAAACAATTGGTGATGGTATTGGAGAGATGAAGAAAATATCTAAAAAAGTACTAGATGAAAGTTTCACTACAGACTTAGCTGGACCATCTCGTGACTTTTCTGAAAGTTCATCAAATACAACCTTTGCATTGTTACTTGCTTTGATACTAGTTTACTTGGTATTGGCAGCTCAATTCGAAAGTTTCAAAGATCCACTTATCATTATGTTAACAGTTCCAATGGCATTGGCTGGAGCTTTGGTTTCACTTTGGTACTTTGATCAAACACTTAATATTTTTGGTCAGATTGGAATTATTGTACTGATAGGATTGGTAACTAAAAATGGAATCCTGATAGTTGAGTTTGCCAATCAACAAAAAGAAAAAGGATTAAATAAAATGGATGCTGTTGTAGTTGCTGCAGTATCTCGTTTACGTCCGATTTTAATGACCAGTCTTGCAACCATGTTAGGTGCTTTACCCATTGCTTTGGCATTAGGTGCAGGTACCAAAAGCAGAATGAGTATGGGAATTGTAATCATTGGCGGATTGTTGTTTTCAGGCATTCTTACCTTATATGTAATTCCTGCTATTTACAGTTACTTCTCAAAAGAAAAAAAACATGATGCAGCTTAAGAAATACCTAATTATATTTTTTCTATTAGCAGAAATTTCATTTCAGCTTTCTGCACAATCTGTATTAAAACTAACTGATGTTTATAGATTGGCATTAGAGAATAATTTCTCTATTCAATTAGCTAAAAACGAACAAGAAATAAACCGTAATAACAACAGTATTGGTGCTGCTGGAATGTTGCCAAACATTGCTGCAACTGCTGGTAAAGACAATACAGTTACAGATACTAAACAAACATTCTTAAGTGGCGCAACAAACGATAGAGATGGTGCTAAAGCAAATCAATTGAACGCGGGTGTAGAACTCGGCTGGACAATCTTTGATGGCTTTAAAATGTTTGCTTCAAAAAACAAATTAGAAAACCTACAAAACCAAGGTGAATTGCGTGTAAAAATGCAAATTGAACAAGTATATTCAAGAATTAGTAAGGCTTATTATGATATTGTTCAAGCTAAAAATTTAATGGAAGTTGAAAAGGAATCTATCAAATTATCTGAACAAAGATTAAAGCTTGTGCAAGATAGATTTGATGCAGGTAAATCATCTAAAGCAGAAGTATTAAATGCTCAGGTTGATTTTAATGCCGATAAAAGTCGCTTATTAAAACAAAAGAATGTTTTACAAAACCTGAAAATCAATTTGAATCAATTATTGGCAAGAGAAATTGATACTGAATTTGATGTTGAAAACGAAATTGAAAACACAGGTGATTACAAACTCGATTCATTATCAATGTTGGCAGCTGAAAGAAATACAAGTATCTTGATATTAAAGTCGGGAAAGAACATACAGAACTATGCTATCAAGGAAATTCAGGCTGAAAGGTATCCGAATGTAAGTTTAAGAACAGGTTATACTTATAGTAAATCTGAATCGGAAGCCGGCTTCTTACAAAGCAGTAACAATACAGGATACCATTATGGTGCGGGTGTAAACCTAAATGTATTTAGTGGAAGCAGTGTTAGTAGAAGAATGACGAATGCAAAAATTGGTTTAAAATCAACTGAATTAATTCTAAAAGATAGTTTAAGTAAACTTCAGCTGAGTTTGAATCAAACCTACAGGAATCTTCAATTAGGAAAAGAATTATTACTGATGGAAACTGAGAATTTAAAAGTAGCAAAAAGCAATGTTGAATTGGCAAGTGAACAATACAAAATTGGAGTGATATCAGCACTAGAACTTCGCCAAGCACAACAAAATTTGTTATCGGCCGAAACACGTTACCTCGCTGCCCGTTATGATGCAATTCTAGCAGAAGTTGAATTGAAGAGATTAAGCGGAATGCTTTTGTAGTCATTGGCGGCCGCCAATGGCTGCTAGCATCTGGCCTCTGGCAACTGGCTTTGAATTCGAGAAAGTAGAATGTGATTTTGTACTAAGCAAGATTTTCAAAATCCTTTAAAGTATTTTAGGCTTTTTAAAACGGCTTTTGGCCATTGGCTGTTCGCTCTTGGCTTTGAATTCATGTAGGTAGAATGTGTTTTTGTACTAATCAAGACTTTTAAAAACGGTCAACGTAATTTAGGCTTTTACAAACCTGCCAATGGCCAACAGCCAAAAGCCAAAGTGTTTTCTAACAACGAATGCCTCATCATCGGCAGCGCGTGCTGATGCAATCTGCATGGCCTTGTGCGCCAAGCCGCCTTTTGAATTTTCCGCGGGTAAGGCCAACGCTGCTAATGACAATGGAGCGCCAGGGCGGAAAAGGCAGCAGCGGCCGAAATTAGGCTACTGGCTTCTTGCCTCTGGCAGCTGGCTTTGAATTAGAGACGAAAAACATTCATATTACTATAAGAATTTATCGTTTGTGATAAAATTAATCGACTTAATCCTTCTTTTGAAAACCAACTTTAATACTAGCAGAATTGCAAGCCAGATGCCAGCCGCCAGTTGCCAGAGGCCTAAAATAGCGCCTCCAATGATGAAAGAATTTTGCTTACTTTTTTTCCAAAAAGTAAGGATAATAACAACGAATATTTATCGTATGAATATCTTAATCGTATCAAGTAATGTTTTGAATTTTACTTCAGAATACAAAACATTCATTTTACTATAAAAATTTATCGATTGTAATAAATGTAATCGATTTAATCCTTCTATTGGAAACCAATTTTGATACTTGCAGAATCGCAAGCCAGAAGCAAGCTGCCAGTAGCCAGAGGCCAAAAAAATTTTCTATTAAAGAAAAGAATCGTATTTTGTTCAGCTATTCATACAATGAGATCAAAACAACTCCTAATTATTCTATTCTTTTTTCTATTTAAAGAATCAATATCACAAACTTTTACTAGCAGTAATCTGCCTATTGTTATTGTTACTACCGACAACAATCCTTCAACTGGTAGACCGCGCGAAATAGTTGATAATGTAAAGGTACTTGGAAACATGAAGGTGATTGAAAGACCCAATGCTGCGCGAAATTTTGTAAACGATCAAAACAACCTCGATTACCTTTCTTATACTGGCCGAATTGGTATCGAACTACGTGGTTCTTCTTCTCAAGACCTTCCTAAAAAACCCTATGCTCTTACAACTTTATTATCAGATAATGTAAGTAATAACAATACTAGCATCTTAGGAATGCCTCCTGAAAATGATTGGATTCTCAATTCACATGCCTACGATTCTACAACCATGCGCGATTTTATTTCGTATGATGCTTATGCCAAAATGGGAAACTATTCTTCACGCTCTAGGTATTGCGAACTTATTGTTAATGGCGATTTCAAAGGCCTTTATATCTTTCAAGAAAAATTAAAAATCGATGATAACAGAGTGAATATTCGTAAGCTCGAAAAAATCGATAATAATTTCCCTGATATTACTGGTGGTTATATGACCAAATGTGATAAAACTACGGGCGGTGACCCTGTAGCTTGGACTATGCAAAGTTACCTTGGTGGAACCGTAAACTTCATCCACGATAACCCAAGTCCACAAGAAATTACCACCCAACAAGCTGCTTATATTCAAAATTATTTCAAAGCAATTAATGTTAAAAATGAATCGATTTTAAATGGGTATCCAAGTCTTTTAGACATTCCCAGTTTTATCGACTTTATGCTGGTGAATGAAGTTGCTTCTAATGCAGATGCCTATCAATTAAGCACCTTTTTTCACATGGATAAAATGGGCAAACTCAGAGCGGGTCCGATTTGGGATTTAAACCTTACTTATGGAAACGATTTGTTTATGTGGGGATACGATAGAAGTTTCACAAATGTTTGGCAATTCAGCAATGGCAATGATAATGTAGGTGCAAGGTTTTGGAAAGATTTATACGACAATGAAACTTTTCGTTGTTATATGAGCAAACGTTGGAAAGAAATGACTGCTCCTGGTATGCCTTTGAACTATAGTGTTATCACCAACAAAATGGATTCACTTAGTAATTTATTAGCTGAAGCTCGCGAAAGAGAACAAACACGTTGGAAAAATATTGGTAACTATTCAAAACATATCAATACGATGAAATCTTGGTTACAAGCACGATATACATGGATGAACAGCAAACTCATACAAACACAAATTTGTACCAATATCAATATTCCCAAATTGGTTATTTCTAAAATAAATTACCATCCCCTACCCTTTGGTGCCGATTCAAGCAAAGATTTTGAGTTCATTGAAATTACCAATAATAGCAATCAGATTGTAAATACAACGGGATATTATTTTAGTGAATTAGGCATTTCTTATTCGTTTCCACCCAACTCAAAAATTGGAGCCAACGATAGAATTTTTATTGTAGGTAAAGAAAATGTTTTTGAAAACTTCTACAGAAAGGAGGCCTTTGGAGAATTTGCAAGAAACCTTTCCAACAAATCACAAAGATTGGTTTTAAGCGATGCTTATGGAAATACCATTGATGAAGTTACTTATATGGACACATTTCCATGGCCTGCAGATGCGGATGGCAAAGGAGCATATTTAGAGCTCAAAGACATTAATTCCGACAATAGTTTAGCAGCTAACTGGAGAAGCTCAAAAACACCATTATCAATCAATGGAATCAGTTTAGAAAACGAGAATATTGTTGTTTATCCCAATCCCACAAATGGAAAAATTTATGTGAATGGATTGAACTCTAAAATTGAATTTTTTGAAGTATTAGATTTAATGGGTAGAACTGTTTTAAGTGGTAGTTCCACAAATGATGGAATTGATTTAACATCACTATCAAACAATACATACTTTATAAAATTGGTTGATGAAAACGGCTATGTTCTCAACAAAAAAATCATTAAATACTAAACGGTAATTCTCTTTCCAACCACTATATCAATCTTTATTATACTTCCTTTTTACTACAATGAATCCTAAAATTATTCAAATTTCAGAAACACTTGTTGTGGGTGTAAAAAAAAGAATGAGTTTGGCTGAAGATGCAACATTTCAGTTATGGAGCAGTTTTATGCCACGTAGAAAAGAAATAACGCAAACAGTAAACAGCTCATTCATATCAATGACGGTTTACGACAGCAATTTTAACATCAATCAATTTACGCCGCATACACAGTTCGATAAATGGGCATGTGTTGAAATAACATCAACAGAGAATCTGCCAAACGACTTTGAAACATATACCATTCCGGCGGGCACTTACGCCGTATTTGTTTTTAAAGGTTTACCACAAATGGCACCGCAGTTCTTTCAAAAAATCTTTATGGAATGGTTACCTAAATCAGGATATAATTTAGCTGATGGACCACATTTTGCCGTAATGGGAGAAAAGTACAAAAACAATGACCCGGATTCGGAAGAGGAAATTTATATACCTGTAGAAGCCGGCTTTTAGCCATTGGCTGTTCGGTTTTGGCATTCATTTGAGGCTTCTGGTATCTATCCTCTGGCCACTAGCTTTTGAATTTCTGTGATAGAATCATTTTTTATACTAAACAAAATTCATTAAGGGCGGTCAACGTATTTTAGACCCCGACATCATTTGAGGCTTCTGGCATCTAGCCTCTGGCAACTGGCTTTTGTGTAAAAGCCTAAATTACGTTGACCGCTTTTAAGCCAACTTTTTAATATTGTTTACCAAAAATACATCTTGAGCTTTTGGTTTTGTTTGCTCTGTTAATAGGGGCTCGATGCCCCTTTTAACAGCGTTTACCGTAAAATGACTCCATCACTTCCAGTTTTGTTTGCTGTTGCAAGTTTATTAGATTTCTTTCAAATATAAATGGGCTAAGCTTTTTTAGTGATTTATGAGGTTTCTCTACGTTATAGTTTGAGCATGCTCGGTCAACGTTTTTAATTAAATCCTTTAAGTCTGAACAACTCCAATGTCTTAAGTAGTTATTTTTAATTATTCCATTGATTCTCTCCACTTTACCATTCTCATATGCATATTCACACATACTATTTCTGAACCCAATATTACTGGTATAATCTAAAAATATCTTAGCATAATATTGACCTCCTCCATCTGAGTGAAAGATCAATCCGTTTAAATCTACCCCCTTTCTGTTTTTTATAGCCATCTTTAAAGCTGGCAATGTTGTATGTTCCGTTCTTAAG
>JBIMKP010000007.1:0-124325 GCA_051861545.1 Bacteroidia bacterium
GATTTGATTCTATTGCAAAGTAACCTTCATCGAACTCAATTGTTCCACTTAAAGTGTACATGTTGTCTCGCTTACCCATTGCTTGCCTGATTTTATGCATCAAAGACCAAATGCTTTCATATCTGTTTTGACCCAATTGTTTTTGAAGCTCTTTAGCGGAAATGCCCTTTTTAAAAGAACTCATAAAAGCCATTGCTAAGTACCACTTATGAAAGCTCATTTTAGAATCTTCCATCATTGTACCACTTTTTAATGTTGTTCTAAAGCTGCAAGATTTGCATTCCCATTGGCTCTTACAGTTTAACCAATAATGTTCTTTTGACTGACATTTTTTACAAATTATACCCTCTTTTTCTCTTTGTTTTTTAAAATGATCGGCACATGTTTTCGAATCAGGGAAGTCTTTTAGAAATGTTAAAATGCTCATTTTGAATAATTTTACTCAAAATTAATTTATTAGCCCGCAACCTATTTGCGGGCTGGTAAACATGCGGATAATCGTTTAATTATATTATGAAAATAGAACAAATTTATACTGGATGTTTAGCACAAGGTGCTTATTACATCACAAGCAATGGTGAAGCAGCAATCATTGATCCTTTAAGAGAAGTTCAACCTTATTTGGAAAGAGCAGAAAAAGATGGGGTGAAAATTAAATATATTTTCGAAACACATTTTCATGCAGATTTTGTA
The DNA here is from genome assembly GCA_051861545.1 of Bacteroidia bacterium. Lineage (GTDB taxonomy): Bacteria > Bacteroidota > Bacteroidia > UKL13-3 > UKL13-3 > CAISCU01. Next base: position 694 of record JBIMKP010000007.1, read on the forward strand.
AGTGGTCATTTAGATTTAAGCAAAAAAACAGGTGCAAAAATTGTTTTTGGTCCTACAGCAAAGCCAGAATTTGACTCAATTGTAGCCAATGATGATCAAGTTTTTGAATTGGGTAATGTTAAAATTAAAGTATTACATACTCCTGGTCATACCATGGAAAGTTCTACTTTTTTATTAATTGATGAAAATGGTAATGACCATTGTATTTTTAGTGGTGATACTTTATTTATTGGTGATGTAGGTCGTCCAGATTTAGCACAAAAAGCAGCATCAATGACACAAGAGCAATTAGCTGCTACTTTATTTCATTCATTAAGAAATAAAATTATGGTTTTGGCTGATGATGTAATTGTATATCCTGCTCATGGTGCCGGTTCTGCATGTGGTAAAAATATGAGTAAAGAAACCGTTTCTACAGTAGGGGAGCAAAAAGCTAGTAATTATGCTTTACGTGCAAACATGACAGAAGAAGAATTTGTAAAAGAAGTTACAGATGGTTTATTACCTCCTCCAGGATATTTTGGGATGAATGTAGCCATGAATAAAAAAGGCTATGAAAGTTTTGATTCTATATTAAATAATGGAATGCGTGGTTTAGAACCTTCAGCATTTTTAGCTGCGGCAGAAGAAAGTTCAGCTTTGATTTTAGATACAAGAGCTGCTGCTGAATTTTACCAAGGTTTTGTTCCTCAAAGCATCAATATTGGCTTAAATGGAGATTTTGCTCCTTGGGTTGGTTCTATGATTGTTGATGTAAAACAACCAATTTTATTAGTTACAGATTTAGGTAAAGAAGAAGAAGCTGTAACAAGATTGAGTAGAGTTGGTTTCGATAATGTTATTGGTCATTTAAAAGGTGGTTTCCCTGCTTGGGCTGCTAGCGGCGAAGAGGTGGATACCGTAAATAGAATTAGTGCAGAAACATTTGCAAGTCAAGTTAAAATTGGTGAAACTCCAGTTGTTGATGTGCGCAAAGAATCTGAATACGCTGCTGAACATGTAGAAGAAGCATATAGCAAACCATTGGCTTATATCAACGAATGGATTAAAGATGTAAATCCTGAAGAGCATTTCTTTTTACATTGCCAAGGTGGATATAGAAGTATGATTGCTGCAAGTATTTTACAAGCTAGAGGTTATAGGAATTTTACAGAAGTTGAAGGTGGATTTGCAGCCATTGCAAAAACAGAAGTTCCTAAAACTAATTTTGTTTGTCAAAGTAAAGTTCTAAAAGCAAAATAATGAATAAGCTAAAATTAGTTTATTCTCTGTTCATGGTGTTATTTTTTAGCATAACTGTTGCCGCAAGCAGCAGTTATGCTTTTAAAATCCAACAAAGTTCACAGACTAAAAAAGAAGTGCAAAAGCCTTCAAAACCTGTTAAGAAAATGAAAAATATTATAGTAGATGTTCGCACTCCTGCAGAATGGCAAGACGGACATGCAGATTGTTCTGTAAATATTCCTTTGAATGAATTGGCTTCAAAAATTGAAGAGTTAAAAGGATATGAAAAAGTAACACTAGTTTGTAGAAGCGGTGCGCGTGCAAGTTCCGCAAAAAGTATGCTTGAAGGCGCAGGAATTCGTAATGTAGAAAACCTGGGTCCTTGGCAAAATGTAGTTTGTAAATAATCATTAAATCAAAAACCATTATCTCAACCATCACATGACATTAATTGAATGGATTTCTCAATCCTGGCCATGGTATGTGGCAGGTCCACTCATCGGTTTAACTGTTCCAACTCTGTTAATTATTGGAAATAAAAGTTTCGGTATTAGCTCATCAATGCGCCATGTTTGCGCAGCTTGTATCCCTGGAAATATTAAGTTTTTTAAGTACGACTGGAAAAAAGAACTATGGAATTTATTCTTTGTAGCAGGAATCTTTTTAGGAGGAATTGTTGCAGTTTCTGCTTTAGGGAATTCATTACCTGTGGTAGTAAATCCTAAATTGGCCGAAGAACTAAAAACTTATGGTATCACCGATTATAGCGGAATGGTACCAAATGAATTGTTCACTTGGACTAATTTATTAACCATTAAAGGGTTTATTATAATGGTTGTTGGCGGATTTTTAGTAGGTTTTGGAACTAGATATGGCGGTGGTTGCACAAGTGGACATGCTATCATGGGAATTAGTACTTTACAATGGCCTTCTTTGGTTGCTACTTGTTGCTTTATGGCTGGTGGTATTTTAATGGCAAACTTTGTTTTACCTTATATTCTTACACTCTAATCTTAATAAAATGGAAAATACTAATATCAATGCAGTCGATTTAAAAGATGAAGATCTTTTGTTAAGAGAGCAAGATGCAATGTGTGTAAACGAAAGTAAACTCGAGCACAAATGGTATCACAATTTAAAATATGTAGCAGTAGGAATAGGTTTCGGTATTATTTTCGTAAAAGCCGAAATCATTAGCTGGTTTAGAATACAAGAAATGTTTAGGTTTCAATCATTCCATATGTATGGTGTTATTGGAAGTGCGATTATGGTTGGAATCTTATCAGTTTTTATCATAAAAAAATTCAATATCAAAACTATTTATGGTGAAACAATCATTATTCAAACCAAAGAATTCAATAAAGGAAATATTTACGGTGGTTTGTTATTTGGATTGGGTTGGGCAATTACGGGTGCTTGTCCCGGACCACTATTCGCACAAATAGGAAGTGGTGCTAGTGTTATCGCAATTACTTTATTAAGTGCAATTGCAGGTACCTGGGTTTATGGATACTTCAGAGATAAATTACCTCATTAATTTTTTTAGTATTTTATGTCGGTAGATGAATTTTATCAAAAGCTTACTCGAATAGTAAAAATGCTAAAGATAGTAATGCTCGTTTTTGCGCTTACTATTTTAGTTTCTACTTTATTTCTATTAGGTTTTTTTAATGGCAAAGGTGATGATAAATCGCTAAGTGAATCATCAAAACCAGTAGAGAATAGTTCTGAATTTTGGATTGCTCCTGATGTCAATTCTATTTCCGATACTAAACAAAAGGATTTGGTTTTGTATGGTAAAGAATTAATAGTTCATACTTCAAAATACCTTGGTCCTAAAGGCGCTGTAGGTCAGATATCAAATGGTATGAATTGTCAGAATTGCCATTTAGATGCTGGAACTAAAGTTTTTGGAAACAATTATGGTTCAGTAGCTGCAAATTATCCGAAATACAGGGCAAGAAGTGGTACTGAAGAAGATATTTATAAAAGAGTAAATGATTGTTTTGAAAGAAGTTTAAATGGTAAAGCTCTTGATACTTTGAGTAAAGAAATGCAAGCAATAAAAGCTTATATAGAATTCTTGGGTTCAAATGTAGAAAAGGGGAAAAAAGCAGAGGGTTCTGGGTTCAAAGATTTGGCTTTTTTAGACAGAGCAGCAGATCCTAAAAAGGGGAAAGATGTTTATGTAGCAAAATGTCAATCTTGCCACCAAGCCAATGGTGAAGGATTGTTAAATGCTGAAGGTACCGAATATTCTTTTCCTCCGCTATGGGGTAAACATGCTTTTAATGATAAAGCTGGTTTATTTAGATTATCGAATTTTGCCAAATATGCTAAGTACAATATGCCTTTAGGTACCTCGCATGAAAATCCGCAATTAACAGATGAAGAAGCTTGGGATATTGCAGCATTTGTAAATTCTCAAAGCAGGCCAAGTAAGGAAACGCCTAATGATTGGCCAAAAATTTCAGAAAAACCAATTGATCATCCTTTTGGTCCGTTTAGTGATGGTTTTTCTGAAGAACAACATAAATATGGTCCTTTTAAACCTATCAAAAAGAAAAAGGACGAAAGTAAAAAACAAGCTTAATTTTATTAGAAATGAAAAACTTATTACGGTTGATTTTAGCAGTCATGTTAATTGTTGCAAGCCAACAAACTTTTGCTCAATCAAAATCAAAAGATAAAAAAGAACATAAGCATAAAAAATCGGTAGTAAAACACCGAATTGTTATGCAATTAACCTCTGCCGATGCAATGGTTCATAAGGGTTTAATCAAACAATTAAACAACCTTAAAAATGGTTGGGGCGATACTGTAACTATTGAGATTGTTTGTCATGGCCCAGGAGTAGATTTTTTAAATGCTGAAAAAACAGGCTTTAAAAATGAAATCTATTCACTTAAAGAAAGAGGAATTGTTTTTGTAGTTTGTGAAAATACACTGCGCGAAAGAGAGATTCCAAAAGAAGCCATTTTACCCGATATGTCTTATGTAAAAATGGGTATCGGTGAAATTGTACTTAAACAAGAATCGGGTTGGGTTTATATTAAAGCGGGTAACTAGTGAAAATTTTTCGAATATTATTTTTCCTGATTTTGTTGATGTCGGGGTTTCAGATTTATGCCCAAAATGCACCTTATGTGCACCATACAGAAAGGGGAAGAGATGCAGAAGATACCTTGAATTTTCAGCATTTTTTTAGACAAGGAACTTTTTTTGGTCATGCCAGATACTATTTTATGGCTACCGATAATGAAGGGATTTTGAGCGATTATTATGCCAACGCATTTGGAATGGGTATTGGTTACGAAACAGGTAATTTCAAGAATTTTCAAATTGGTATAAGTGGATATTTTATTTATAACTTAGGTTCATCAGATTTAGCTGCAAAAGACCCTTATGCAAAACAAAGCAGTAGGTATGAAATTGGTTTGTTTGATATCGAAAATCCGAATAACCATTCAGATTTAGATAGGTTAGAAGATTTATACCTCAAGTATAATTTCAAAAAATCAAACCTTAAATTTGGTAAACAGCACATTAAAACACCATTTATCAATCCTCAAGATGGTAGAATGAGACCAACTTTGGTTGATGGTTTGATTTTAAGTTTGAATGATATAAAAAACACGAATATTGAAGCAGGTTATTTGTTCTCAGTTTCACCAAGAAGTACTGTTAAATGGTATGATATTGGGGAGTCTATTGGTGTTTATCCAAGTGGTTTAAGTCCAGATGGAACCAAATCTTCCTATAAAGGCAAAATAAGAAGTGATTATATTTTGTACCTCGGACTTTCTCGTAAAATTGCTAAAACGCATAAAATTGAAGTTTGGGATATGTTGGTTGAAAATGTATTTCACAATACCCTTTTGCAATATACTGGTGATATTAAAACAGGTAAGAAACAAAAGCTTTTACTTGGTGCACAGTTTATCGCTAATCAAGCAGTAAATAATGGAGGAAATGAAAACCAATCCGAAACTTATATGAATAAAGATGCTAAGTCTTATACATTTGGTTCAAGAATTGGATATTCTAAGGAAAATTTAGGGCAGCTAACTTTTAATTACAATAGAATTACCTCACATGGCCGTTATTTAATGCCAAGAGAATGGGGTAGAGATCCGTTTTTTACCTTTATGCCTCGTGAAAGAAATGAAGGTTTTGGAGACGTACATGCGTTTAATATGGTTGCAAGTAAATACTTTGAGAAAAAACGTATGAAGGCCGATTTGAGTTATGGTCGTTTTTATTTACCGAGTGTAAGTAATGTAAATTTAAATAAGTATGGAATGCCATCTTATTGGCAATTAAATGCAGATGTAAAATACATTGCTTCGGGTTTTTTAAAAGGATTTGAGTTTGAATTATTATATGTTTACAAGGGACAATTAAATTCTGATTTTCACCAGTCAGATTACGTAATGAATAAGGTTGATATGAGTTTAATTAACTTATTGGTAAATTACCATTTTTAAAAATTGATTATGAAGGATACAAATACAAAACAAAGAAGAGATTTTTTAAAGAATTTAGGTTTATTGGGAATGGGTGCTACTGTTATTCCAAGTTTAAGTGCCGATGCCAGTTCAATTGATTCTAATGAGTTTTTAAACACAGATGCAGTTGAAATGGATAAGGAAAAAACAATCCAAATTCTTCAAACTACAGATGTGCATTGTCAGGTGTATCCTCATGATGAATTGTTCTGGGAAAATGAGCAACTTACATTTAGAAAAGCTGGTGGATACGCACATTTGGCCACCTATTTCAAAAATGCTAAGAAGAAAAATCCAAATACCTTTATTCTTGATACTGGTGACATGTTTCAGGGAAGTGAATTGGCTGTAAAAACTACGGGTAAGGCTTTGGTACCAATTTTAAATTCTCTTGGATACCAATTGTACTTGCCAGGAAACTGGGAGGTTGTGTATTATAAAAAGGCTATGCAGACTTTAATGGGTGCTTTAAATGCTCCGAAGGTTTGTGCAAATATGTACCACGATTTAGGTGAGGGTAAAAAAGGCGAATTGATTTTTAATCCATATTATATTTGGAATGTTGAAGGAGTTAAAATTGGATTTTTAGGTTATACTGATCCTTTAGTTCCTTTACGCCAATCGCCCAATTATAGCAAGGGAATCATTTATACCAAGCCTGAAGAAAATATCAAACATTATGTTGATGTATTAAAAAATGATGAGCAATGTGCTTTTATCATTATTCTTTCTCATTTGGGTTTATCACAACAAATTGCTTTGGCTAATGATGTTGTTTGTGAAGGTGTAGATTACATTTTTGGTGGCGATACACATGAAAGAGTTAGAAAACCCATTCAATGTAAATATGCTAAAGTAGTTGAGCCTGGTGCTTTTGGTTCGTTTGTTGGTAAACTTGAATTAAAAATAAAAGGAGGAAAGGTAATTGCTGATTCTTATGTTTTAGATGAAGTTGAACCCAATAAGTTAAAAGCCGATGCAGCTGTAACAAAATTGATTCAAGCAAATGAAGAGCCATTTTCTAAAGATATCAATGAAATTGCAGGTTATAGCACTTTGCCATTATACAGAAATTTCGTAGTTGAAAACACCATTGATACCATGATTTTAAATGCGCTTCATTGGCAATTACCAGAAATTGATATTGTACTTTCAAATGGTTTTAGATTTTGTCCACCAAGAAACACTCCCGACAAAACTGGAAATATTCCAATAACCAATGGTTTTATATTTGATATGTTGCCTGTTGATAGCACAGTAAGAACAGGTAAAGTAACAGGTAAACAAATTTTCGATTGGTTAGAAAAGGAATTAAACAATGTGTTTGCTAAAGATGCTTCGAAACGTTTTGGTGGTTGGGTGATTAAATTTAAAGGAATGAGCATTGAATTTAAAGCTTTTGAGGCTATGGGAAGCAGGGTTCAAAAGGTTTTGGTGAAAGGAGTTCCATTAGATGTAAATGCTACTTATACAGTTTGTGCTTGTGAAAGAGATGGCGATCCTGCTGATATGCTATGTAGAATAAAAAATGTTCAGGATGCGAAAAACACCTCACATACTTTGCATCAGGTAATGAAAGATTATTTGAAAAACAATTCACCAGTTACTCCAAGTTTACCTTTAAGCGCGAAGATTCTAGATGCACCTCAAACATTGTTAAGTCAGGTTTATGGAGTGGATTATCAGTTTAAATAGGTTAGATGAATGAATTACATTTTGATGTGATTTTTTATATATCAAAATGTAATTCATTGATATTAGTAGAATTAATTCATGTTGTTTCATTTAATTGTATTTATGTTTGATTCTATTTTTTATAGAAATAGATTTTATTCCAACTCATGAAATTAAATTTTAAACTAAAATCATCCACTCAAAAAGTATTCTCAATTTTATCTGATGCTAAACAATTTGAAAAATTCCATCCGGTAATTTTCAAAATTGATGATTTGGGAAACGATAATTACTTTATTCATGAAACCTTGAAATTTTTATTCATTCCTATCACATTTACTTATCCGGCTAAAATCTTATCAAACAAAGAAAAAGGAATGGTACAAATGAATGCAGTTGTGATGAAACTAGTTAAAGTTGAATTGAACTTTTTAATAAAAGATTTTACTACTTATACTGAAGTTGTTGAAGATATAAAGATAAATTCTTGGTTGCCTGCACATCCTGTAATGATGATGATTTTTAAAAAACAACATGGAAAATTGTTTTTAAATATTGATGCCGATTTAGTTTCTTAATTGCTGTTTGTTTGATTTAAAATCAAATATTTTTTTAGTTTAATTTTACTACTAATTCTTTCCATTATTTCAATAAAAAAAACAGACATTAACTGATTTTTGTCTGAATTCATTTCAATCTATTTTAAGAAATTTGTAAAATGAAATCGTTTCTGGTTCTGGTCTTTTATATGTTAATGGGTTTTCAAATTTTGGCACAGGTTCAAAAACAAACCAAGGAAGATACACACGTTTGGATTGCTTTTATTTCGAGTATTCAGTTAAATGAAAAATGGAATTTATTAGCAGATGTTCATTATAGAAGAACGGAGTTTTTAAACAGACCAGGCTTTTTTGTTGCAAGAGTAGCTCCTGAATATAAGTTTAAATCGGGATTTAAATTAGCTGCTGGTTATGCCAATTTACTTTCTGCTCCAACAATTTCTACTTTAAATACTTGGGCAGATGAACACCGGATTTTTCAACAACTGATTTATCCGTCTTCAATTGGGAAAATTTCTTTACTACATCGAATTAGGAACGAACAAAGATGGAGGCAGATAATGGATACCAAAAACGATACATGGACAGGTGAATATGCTTTTACAAACCGGGTTCGTTATTTATTAAGTTTGAATATTCCAATCAATCATTCCGAAAAACATCCTGCATTTATTCTTGCTGATGAAATTTTAGTTCATTTCGGAAAAAGTATCACCTATAATACTTTCGATCAGAACAGAATATTTCTGGGTTACCGACAAAATATCAGCAAAAAATTGGCATTTGATGTTGGTTATATGCGGATTTTTCAACAAAAACAAACAGGCTTTCAATACGATTTAAACCATACCATCCGATTGTTTTTTTACGGCAATTTTAGCGGAGAACACCATAAAAATCATCAACATTCACTTTAGTTTTCTTGGTTTGAATAAGCTTTGTATTTGCTTAAATGGATAGCTATATTTTTACTGTAAGTGATTTTTAGTAAATAGGGTTCATATTTTGATTGAAATTTTCAAAAAGTAGTTTGGTTTTAAATTTCTCTATTTTACAAAATTTAAGACCCCGATAGGTGGTCTCATGTTTATAGAAAAATGCTTTAGATAGACTTCTCCTCCCATTTCTCTTCAAGGCGGACCTTCGGTCCGCCTTGAAGAGAAATGGGAGGGACTTTGCATTAAATTTCTTTTTCTATAATCATGTCATCCCTTCTGGATTTTTAAAAACTTGTTCTAGTTCTCGTTTATCTTTTAGGGTTGATTTTAATGAGTATAATCAAAATAAAATTATTTAAGATTCGCTAAAGGTTTTTTCTAGTATAAAGCCGCTTAATCGTATTGCTAAATTTGATTTTCATCTTCTTTTTAGCATCTTGCTAACATGAAGAAGATAAATATTCTATTTGTATTGCTTATTTTATTTGGCTGTACAACAGAAAAATCAAACAATAATAATTTCGAAAATACACGTCAAAGTTTTATTTCATCTTGGTGGAAACAGTTTCCAACATCTGCTACAACTGCGGGTTTTCATGATTATGATGCGGAATTATTGGCTTATGATAAATCTTGCAGAGAAGCTGATAAGGCTTTTGTAAATGCTTGGTTAGATACATTGTCTCATTTAGAAACTTCGAAACTTGAGTCGAATGATTTAACAGATTTAGCATTAATGAAAGGTGCTTTGCAATCAATCTTGTTTTATACAGACACTTTAAAAGCCTGGCAATGGGATCCATCTAATTATAATGTAGCTGGTGCTTTTGCCGATATTATCAATGCTAAGAATTTAGATTCATTACAAAAACGTACTTATATTCAAGCAAGAATTAAAAAGGTAAAATCTTACTATGATGCGGCAAAGGCAAACATCGAAAATCCTTCTCCAGAACATACGCAATTGGCTATTGAGCAAAGCGAAGGTGTTAAAGAATATTTGAATTCTGAAGTATTGAATTGGGTTGAAACAAAGGCCGATTTACAAGAAGCGGTTTCTGCTATTGATGGATTTTCTGCCTATCTAAAAACGATTCTTCCAACAGCAAAAAGAGATTTTAGAATAGGAAAAGAATTGTTTGATATTAAGTTTAAACACGATATACAATCTGAGTGGACAGCTGCTGAGGTTTACGAAAAGGCCATCAACAGAAAAAAGGAATTACATCTTGAAATGGCTAAACTGACAAAGGAGCTATGGTCGAAATACATGAATGTTGAAATGCCAAAAGATACTTTAAAAGCGATTTCTGCACTCATCAATAAAATTTCAGAAAAACATGCACATCGTGATTCATTTATTCAGTCGATTGAAAAACAAATTCCGGAGTTGCAAGCATTTGTAAATGAAAAGCAATTATTGTTTTTAGATCCGAAAAAACCTTTGAAAGTAAGAAGAACTCCTGGTTATATGGATGGTGTTGCAGGTGCAAGCATCAGTGCACCTGGTCCCTACGACAAAGATGCGGAGACGTTTTACAATGTAAGTACCTTAGAAAAATTTAGCAATGAAAGTGCCGAAAGTTATTTGAGAGAATACAACCATTATATCCTTCAAATTTTAAATATACATGAGGCTATACCTGGACATTATGCGCAATTGGTTTATTCAAACAATTCGCCTTCTATTATTAAATCGGTATTTGGAAATGGTGCCATGGTTGAAGGTTGGGCCGTTTACACAGAACGAATGATGATTGAAGCTGGTTATGGAAATTCAGAACCAGAAATGTTACTGATGTACAACAAATGGCATTTGAGAACCGTTTGTAATACTATTTTAGATTATAGTGTGCATGTAAAAGGCTGGAAAAAGGAAGATGCTATTCATTTGTTGGTGAATGAAGCTTTTCAGCAACAAGCAGAAGCAGAAGGAAAATGGAGAAGGGTTCAATTATCTCAAGTGCAATTGTGTAGTTATTTTACAGGTTATTCCGAAATTTTTGCTTTGAGGGAAGAAATGAAAAAAGCATCATCATTTGATTTGAAGAAATTCCATGAAAGCTTTTTAAGTTTTGGAAGTGCGCCTGTTAAAGAAATTAAAAAACTAATGTTGAAATAAATATGAAATTGTTAAAAGGAACAGTAATGCTAATGTTTTTTCTGATGGCTACTGCTTTTCAGGTACAAACTGGCGATGAAATTTTAGGTGAATGGTTAAGTTCGAGTGGGGAAGGAAAGTTCAGGATATTTAAATCGGGTGAATATTATTACGGAACTATTTATTGGTTAAAAGAACCTAATACTGAAAAAGGCGAACCTAAATTAGACGATAATAATCCAGATCCAAGCAAACGTTCAAGAAAAATACAAGGATTGATGTTATTGAAAAGCTTTAAATTCAATGCTAAAAGTAAAACATGGGACAATGGAGAAATTTATGATCCTGAAAGCGGAAAAACCTACAGTTGTAACATGAAAATGGAAACAGCAGATAAGTTAAACATTCGCGGATATATAGGAATTTCTCTTATTGGTAGAACAGAAGTTTGGACTAGGGTGAAGTAGAAATTATTTTAGATGTTATTAAAAGCAATTACGATTTTTATTGGATTTGGTTTTTTTCTATCTAATTCAGAAAGTTTCTTTTCGATTAATAAACCCGTAGTTAATAGGGGATATAATTTTACTCAAACTGATTGTAATTACTTAGATTTTAAACAGTCAATTAAAACTCTAAATACACAGAACAGAGTTGATATAAAGTTGAAAAGGAGAACTGACCTTCTAATTCAACCTTTTAATGTTTACGAATTCAAAAAGAAAGTTGAAGGCAGTAATAGTGGAGGAGCCTCGGTAAATCCAATTTGGTTTAAGCCAGCATACAAAGGGTTTTACTATCGATTTTTTATGTTTGATGGATTAAAGGCTTACAAAGGCAGAAATAAGCATGACACCATAAGGTCAAAATTCGATTTGAGTATTTTCACATATAAGCCTTATGGTAAATATGAAGCGGAATTTATTGATCCTCATGAGGAAATTATTGAAGTTGAATTAGATAGGAATTTTTATGATTTACCCGAACTTGCTTTTATAGAATTTCATAAAAAAGAAATAATTGATTTTATTGGTAAACCTGTTTATGAAAAGTCTGATTGTTTTATTTATCAGTATAAAAATTCTTTACTTTTGATTCATTTTCAGATAGATAGGGTTAATTGGATAAAATATATCAGATTGAAATCCAATAAAATCAATACGGAACAATGGAAGGAACTTTGTTCTAGAAATATCAATGTTTGGTAAAATTTCTGATTTTGTTCATGTATGGCTATCTGAAAAGGAATAATTCAATAGAAGTATTACTTTCGCAGCAATGATTAGTCCCTGGAAAATTTTATCGGTTGTACTCATTTTATACGCCCTAATTGGTGGTTTGTTGATGCCAGTTCCTGAATTACCGATTCTTGAACAAAGTATCAGAAATTTGTATTACCACGTACCAATGTGGTTTTCAATGGTTTTATTGTTGTTAGCTTCTGCAGTTCATGCTGTTAAAGTGCTAGGAGGCAAGGGTTTAGAAGCTGATGTCAAATCAAACATTTTTGCAACTGTAGGAATGTTATATGGCACAATTGGAATTGTTACCGGAATGATTTGGGCAAAAAACACTTGGGGTGCTTATTGGGTATCCGACCCTAAATTAAACTCCGCAGCTATCGGAATGCTTATGTATTCAGCCTATTTCGTTTTAAGAGGTTCATTTGAAGACGAAGAAAAAAAGGCCAGATATGCTGCCATTTATAATTTATTCTGTTTTCCTGTTTTTGTTGTGTTGATATTTGTAATTCCTCGTTTAACAGATTCATTACATCCTGGTAATGGAGGAAATCCTGGGTTTAATCAATATGACTTAGATAGCAGATTAAGAATGGTATTTTATCCTGCCGTTATAGGTTGGGTTTTAATGGGCTTCTGGATTGCCAATTTAGGTATCAGAGTAAAATTATTGGAATTAAAAAAGTGGTTAGATTAATAAAGTTAAGTACATGAAAAATATATTGTTTAATCAAATAACAAAAAGTGCAGAACAGCCTGATTTAGTAGGAACTGGAAAGTTTTATGTAGTTGTAGGTGTAATTGCAGTTTTGTTTTTAGGTATTGTAAGTTATATGGTAAGTCTAGATTTAAAAATTAAAAAATTAGAGAAAAAAGACTAGTTATGAAAAAGACTTATATATTAGGTATTGCTTTAATTGGTATTGCAATTGCTGCCATTGTTAGTATGTATGGCGATGCTAGCACTTATGAAAATTTTGAAGTTGCTATGGAAAATCCGGGTAGAGAATTTCATGTGGTTGGGGTATTAAATAGAGAAAAAGAGAAGTTTTATAATCCACAGGAAGATCCAAATTATTTTACTTTTTTTATGGTTGATGAAAAGGGCAAGGAAAGCAAAGTTGTTTACCACAATCCAGAGCCAGCCGACTTCGACCGATCTGAAAAAATTGTAATTGTAGGAAAGATGGATGGAGATCATTTTGAAGCTTCAAAAATTCTATTAAAATGTCCGAGTAAATACACCGATAACCAGGTGAAAACTTAAGGAAATTAACATAAATCTATTTAAAAGCTGCTCAAGAATGTGCAGCTTTTTTTGTGGCTTTGATTTTTATTTCTTTCAAAAAGTTAACTTACTAGAACTGCTGGAAAAGGTTCTACTTTCATTAATTACATTGATGATTTCCTCAGCTGATTCATTTGAATCCCATGCTCCATATGACTCAAAAAATGAAGACTTTTTTTCTGTAATGTCAGTCTTTACTGATTGTGTAAGCTTTGAGATAAGGTCAAGTTTATTACTTGGACTAAGATTATCTAACATTTTTAAATAACCATCAATTAAGGTCGTATTTATGTCTATAGCTTTCATTTAGTTCAAGTTAATTAACAAACAAATATAATAAAAAGAGTCAAGCTGTTTAGTTATCAATGCTTTGAATAAATCAAGCATTAACTAAGAAAATCTCATTTTGGTATTTAAAAAATGAGATTAATATCCCTTTTGAATAAATAAATTCAACTCCGAGGAAATTTCAAATAATTCAAAAGTTTAAGTTTTTTAATTGAACCAATATTTTAAGAATTCGAATACCGCAAATTTACCAGTTGAAAAAATATTAGGATAGCTGATCCTAGTATTATTCTTGTCTTAAACTAATTCAAAAGTTGCATGTTATTTTGCTTCAATATTGAACTTTGAACAAACAAAAATTATATTTAAACTGCGTAAAAACCCCGTTAGGTGGTTTAACATTGGTAGTATTAAAATCGTTTGAACGTCCTACGCAACGCCCTCTCTTCCGCGGACCGAAGGTCCGCGGAAGAGAGGGCGTTGCGGGTGTGTTTATTCATTTATGTTCTACCAGTGTTATGTACCTGACGGCACAAAAGATTTTAGTAAAATGAAAGTTCAATTTTAAAAAGAAAGAATTAAAAATTCCCTTAATCCCAAGAAGAAAACTTTTTTTAGGAAAAGAAGCGGATAGTCGTATTTAATAATAAAGAAAATGTATTCACTCATTTTCACTTCAAACTGGCTTCTCTCTAATTTCATTATTCACTCAGTCATACTTTCAAATTTTACACATAGAAAAGTACTGCTTATTCATACCTTTGCGGCCAAATGAATGAAGTAGTTTTTTTAAACGAACACCTCTTTTGGGGTAATTTAGGCCACAGCGCCGTTGTAATCTCTTTTGTTACATCTATTCTGGCAGCCATTTCTTACTTTTTTGCCGAGTCGAAACCTTTAGATAAAAGTTGGGAAACCTTAGCTAAATGGTCGTTTCACCTCCATAGTTTGGCTGTTTTAACCATTATTGGGACTTTATTTAATATTATTTACCAGCATTATTTCGAATACCATTATGCATGGCAGCACAGTAGCCGCGATTTGCCTGTGCATTTCATGATTTCATGTTTCTGGGAAGGGCAGGAGGGAAGTTTCCTTCTTTGGATTTTCTGGCAAATGGTAATCGGACAGATTTTACTTAGAACCGCTAAAACCTGGTTAAATCCTACAATGGCGGTATTAATGCTCTCTCAAATTGCGCTTACTAGCATGTTACTTGGTGTAAAAATTCTAGGTTATAAATTGGGAAGTAGTCCTTTTGAATTGCTTAGAAACGTAATGCAAGATGCTCCAATTTTTAAACAAGCCGATTATTTAAGCAAAGTAAAAGATGGTAATGGTTTAAATCCTTTGCTTCAAAATTATTGGATGGTAATACACCCACCAACTTTGTTCTTTGGTTTTGCTACTAC
This sequence comes from Bacteroidia bacterium, assembly GCA_051861545.1. Classification (GTDB taxonomy): domain Bacteria; phylum Bacteroidota; class Bacteroidia; order UKL13-3; family UKL13-3; genus CAISCU01. The sequence continues at coordinate 15,928 of JBIMKP010000007.1, forward strand.
TGTTGTTCCTTTTGCTTACGGAATTGCTTCATTGTGGCGTAAAGACCATTCAGGTTGGTTAAAACCTGCTTTACCTTGGGCTTTAATAAGTGTAATGGTATTGGGTGCTGGAATTATTATGGGTGGTTTTTGGGCTTATGAAAGTTTAAGTTTTGGCGGTTATTGGGCTTGGGATCCAGTTGAAAATGCTTCTCTAGTGCCTTGGTTGATTTTAATTGCGGGTGTGCATGTACTCATCATTCATAAAACAACAGGAAACTCATATATAGTCGCACTAACATTAATTCTTGCTACATTTTTATTGGTTTTATATGCTACTTTTTTAACCCGTTCAGGCATTTTAGGCAATTCTTCAGTTCACTCATTTACCGATTTAGGAATGAGTGGTCAGTTATTGGTATTCCTTTTGGTATTCGTGATTTTGTCTATCGGTTTGATGGTTTGGAGATGGAAATCATTACCTCGCTCGGCTAAAGATGAAGATATTTTTACTCGTGAGTTCTGGATGTTTATTGGTAGTTTGTTGCTAGTAATTTCAGCCTTTCAGGTTACATTAACAACTTCAATCCCAGTTTTTAATAAAGTGTTTTCTGCTAATTTAGCTCCACCTGCCGATGTAATTGGTCATTATAACAAATGGCAAATGCCATTAGCCGTTTTGGTTGCTATTTTAACTGCTGTTGCACAATTGTTAAAATACAAAACCAATCAGAAAGTTGCCTTAAGAAAAATAGGTATTTATGCTGCTATATCTCTTGTTTTAAGTATTCTTTTATTCTTTGGTTTTCAGTTGAAGAATTGGGCTTATTTCTTGTTGTTATTTGCTGGAAATTATGCAGTTGTAGTCAATTCTATTTTATTGGCACCTTATTTCAGAGGCAAAATTAAACTAGCTGGTGCAAGTGTTGCTCATATTGGTTTTGGTGTTCTTTTATTAGGAGTTTTGGTTTCATCAGCTAATAAGAAAGTAATTTCTATTAATGAGACTGGACAAGCTTTAAACCCTGAATTCAGTAACAAAGAAAATGTAGAAAATATATTTCTTGAAAGAGGAAAAGCCAATAAAATGGGTGATTATATTATCACCTATAAAAAAGATTCACAACATTGGGTAAATACTTACTACCAAGTAAATTACCAAAAATTGAACTCAAAAGATGAGGTTGATTATGAGTTCGATTTATATCCAAATGGACAAATTAATCCTAAATTCGGTTTGGTTGCTAATCCAGATACCAAACATTATTTAAGTCATGATGTATTTACCTACGTAAGTTCGGTTCCATCACAAAAAGCCGACCCTAAATTTGTGAATACAAAAACACATTCAGTAAAACCAGGAGATACTATTTATACCAATAATGCTTGGATTGTTTTAGTAGGAGTAAATACCAATGCTGATGCTGAAAATTTAGATGTTAAAAATTTACAAGTATTGTTAGGAGCTGAATTAAAGGTTCATACATTAGATAAAGTCTACGATGCCATGCCAATGTATGGTGTACAAAATAATCAGGCTATTAGTTATGATGCTTTGGTTGATGAAGCTAAATTAAAATTTAGTTTCAAAGGAGTAGATCCTGCAAAAGGAAGTATTACTATTGAAACTTCAGAAAAAGACCAAAGTGGTGAATTTATAATTATGAAAGCTATTGTATTTCCTTGGATTAATTTGGTTTGGGCAGGAACCATTATTATGATTATTGGCTTTTTTATAGCTATCATAAGAAGAATTCAAGAATATAGAAGAGTTGTTGCATAATTTAAAGCAAAGGGAAGAAATAGTGGCGAATTTCAGGCATTTGGTTATTTTCGCCCTTTAATTAGAAAATTTTTAGAGATTATTATGGCTAATACAGGAGATTTATTTAGAGGCTGTTTCATTAAACATAACAATGAATTGTGCCAAGTAATGGAATACCAACACCGTACACCAGGCAATTTACGTGCGTTTTATCAAGTTGTTCTTAAAAACGTAAAAACTGGAAAACAAATGGAGCACCGTTACCGTGCAGGTGAAAGTGTTGAAATGGTGCGTGTTGAATTCAAAGAAATGCAATATTTGTATAAAGACGGAAATGCCTTGGTTTTAATGGACCCAGAATCTTATGACCAGATTTATGTTGAAGAAAGTATTTTTGGACCTGCCGCTCAATTCTTAAAAGAAGAAATGATTGTGAAGGTATCTTTTGAAGGTGATATTTGTATTGGTGGTGAAGCTCCAACTTTTGTTATTTTAGAAGTAACTTACACAGAACCAGGTCTTAAAGGTGATACTGCAACCAACACATTAAAGCCGGCTACTTTAGATAACGGTGCAGAAGTAAGAGTTCCACTTTTCTGTAATGTTGGTGATAAAGTGAAAGTTGATACCAGAACTGGAGAATACGTAGAAAGAGTTAAGTAATTATTAGTTTAATGTTAAATATCAAAACCTCAGGTGTTAAAATCACCTGAGGTTTTTTTTATGTGTTTAGTTGATTTATATTTACGTAATGAAAGGAGTTTTTGTCTTATTTCTGGCACTTATTACATCTGTTGAAGTTTCTCAACCAAATTGGGAATTAAAGAAAAAGGGTCCCGGGATTTTCATTTATACTGCTAATACTGAGTCATCTGCAATTAAAGATATCAAAGCAACTTTAGATTTAAAAGGTAGTTTATCCTCAGTAGTCTCGGTTGTAACCGATTTAAAATCCTATCCTAATTGGATTTATAATTGCTCAGAAGGCAGAGTGCTAAGTATGGTTGGCGATTCTGAACTCTATTTCTACCAAAGAATAGAAGCGCCTTGGCCAGTATCTGATAGAGATTTGTGTTCACGTTATAAAATTCGTCAAAATCCGGAAACCTTAGAGTTGACAGTTGTATCACAGGCAGTTCCAAATTTGTTGCCAGAGATAGAAGGGGTTGTTCGTGTTCAAAGATCGAAAACCCAATGGAGAATTAAACCAATTGGAAATGATATCTTAAAAGGTGAATATTATTTAAGTGTAGATCCCGGTGGAGATGTACCTGCTTGGCTCATTAATCTATTTATTACGGAAGGTCCGTATGAAAGTCTTTTGAAGTTAAAAACCATGATTAATGATGCTCCATATAAAGAAGCAAAGTACTCTTGGTTAAAAGAGTTTAAGGGAAAATAGGTTTGTGAACGATTATTTTAATTGCTTTGAAATAATTCTTCAAATCAGAAGCTAATCTTGCTATTGAGTGTCACGAAATTGTCATTCACATAAATCTTTTCATTTTTTTTAATATTCCTGTTTGAAATTAAAAACAATAAATTATCTTGCGAGTCGATTGCCCATCTAGGGGTAGAAGAGGGCAGTCTGTTTCATAGGCTAAAGGGAGTTCCGCAAGGAGCTCCCTTACTTTTTTTATAGGCCTTGATTTTAATAATTGTATTTGTCTTTCCAACGGGCTTTTAAGAAATTCCTTTGTTCAATTTCTCTAGGATTATTGCCTGGTTCATACAATTTTGTTCCTTTTATTTCATCAGGCATAAATTCTAAATTCACAAAATTGTTTTCATATGCATGAGCGTATGCATAATCTTTTCCATAGTTCAATTCCTTCATTAATTTGGTAGGTGCATTTCTTAAGTGTAAAGGAACTCGTAATTGTCCTGTTTTTTTTACCAATGCCAATGCCTCATCAATAGCCACATAACTCGAATTGTTTTTTACAGATGTTGCCAAATAAACGGCGCATTGCGAAAGAATTATTCTTCCTTCTGGAACTCCAATTACCCTAATGGCTTGAAAGGTTGTATTGGCCATTAATAATGCATTTGGATTGGCGTTTCCAATGTCTTCAGAAGCCAAAACCAACATTCTTCTAGCTATAAATTCATAATTTTCGCCTCCTTCCAATAACCTGGCTAAGTAATAAACAGCTGCATTTGGGTCGCTGCCTCTAATTGATTTTATAAATGCTGAAATGATATTATAATGCTCCTCACCACTTTTATCATACGACATGGTTTTGTGTTGAAGCGTTTTTTCAACCAATGAATTTGTAATTACAATTTGTTCGTCGTTTTTAAACTGATAACAAATCAATTCCAATAGATTCAATAATTTTCGAGCATCTCCTTCACTAAACCTAAATAGTGCCGATGTTTCCTTTAATTCAGGATTTTTTGTTTTTAACCACTCATCTTTTTCAAAAGCTGAATTGACAATTCTTTGCAATGCATCTTTATCTAATTCATTTAATATATAAACTTGCGCTCTGCTTAATAATGCGTTGTTTACTTCAAAACTTGGATTTTCTGTTGTAGCTCCAATTAAAACAATGGTTCCATTTTCTACTGCTCCTAATAAAGCATCTTGCTGACTTTTATTAAAACGATGGATTTCATCAAGAAACAAAAGCACTTTCCCTAGTTTTTTAGCTTCCTCAATTACTTTTCGAACTTCTGCAACTCCGGCTTGAATAGCACTGAGATAATAAAAATGCAATCCCAAATGCTGACCTATAATTTTGGCCAAAGTTGTTTTACCAACGCCGGGTGGTCCCCAAAATATCATGGAAGGAATATTCTTATTTGCGATTGCTTTTCTTATAATTCCCTCATTTCCTGTTAAATGCTCCTGTCCAATTAAATCGTCGAGGGTTTGAGGCCTAACTCTTTCTGCAAGTGGCTTATTAGAATCGTTCATGTAATTTTCCTTTATATTTGTTTGATATGGCCAAAGCTTATCACAAATATGCACTTTTGTTTTTGCTTCATTTTGTACTTATATCAAAGCTCAAAAGTCAAGAATTACCTGATAGTATAAGATTTGCTATTATAGCCGAAAATTACTGGCAGGATACAATTTCGAATGAGCTTTCTGATAGTAATATTGTTGTTAAAAAAGGCTATTCAAAAATTGGAAGAGCTAGTAATTATGCCAATAAATTCCAAGGTAGAAAAACAGCTAGTGGCGAAAGGTATTCACATAAAAAATACACAGCTGCTCATCGTAAGTTAAAATTTGGAACCAAAGTAAAAGTCACCAACCTTAAAACAGGAGTTTGGGTTATTGTTAGAATTAACGATCGTGGACCTTATTCCAAAAAGTTCATGATAGATTTATCGTTAATTGCAGCTAAGAAATTAAATCTTCATAAAACAGATGCCAAAGTAAAAATGGAGGTTTTAGAAGAAGCTCCCAATAAAAAGTAAGGCTAATTTTTATTGGAAATTACTTTTTCAATCTCCAGATATTTCCATTTTTTGTTTGAAAAACCTGCAATTTCCCTTCTTTACTTAATTGATTCAGAATCTCCAATCCCTTATTTGTATTGACTTCACTCAATTCACAAAACTCTTTTAATGTTAAAGATGAAAACATGGTGAATAATGATTTCCAATCTTTGTTATACTTCTGTTTGATTGCATTTGGATTCAAGCTAATTATGATATTTTCAAATGCTGTATAAGGTTTAAATCCATTTATGTACTGGAAGTTTTTAGTTTGATTTGAAATTATCAATGTTGGAAAGCCGCGAACGCCTGTCTCAGCAGTAATTTTAAGGTCGTTTTGAAACAACTCATTTGCTATGTTTTCTGAATCTTTTTTTAGTTTGATTGCATCCAATCCAACTTCTTTTGCTGCTGAACTCAAATAAGTCCAATTACAAATATTTTTCTTTTCTAGAAATACCATTTCTCTAATTCTTCTTAGAAATAACAATGCCTTCTCTTCATCTTGTAGTTGAGCAGCTTTAAATGCAATTGAAGGAGGATAAGACGATGGAAGTGGATCTTCTAACCAAATATCACCATCAATTGGCATTTGGTAATATTGGCTAACTTCATCCCAATGGTGTGATACATCAGAAGGTTTACTAATGCCACCACTATTGTATGACCAGTCTTTTAGTAAACCACCCATTCTGTATTCAATAGAAAAATAGTCTCCATATTCTAATTTCAGTTTTCTTAACTGTGCTTCAATTCCCCAACAAGATGAACAAATTGGGTCGGTGAAATAAAAAATATGAATTGATTTATTGCTTTGTTTTGGTACGATATCAATTTGTTGTATTGTTGAATCTGCAATTTCACAGGTTCCTGAATCGGTATTGCATAAAAGTGGATTATTGCTTTTTTCTTGATGTTGCATGTTTTTGGTTTGTGCATCACATGCAGTTGTTGTAAGTAAAATTAAGAAACTACAAATTAGTGTGATGCGTATTTTCATTTTATATTTGGATTCGAAAACAAACATCCGATTAATTATACTACCAATCAATTAGTCAGAAAAACCTGACCTCAAAAAAAATGGAAACAGAAAGTACTTGTCCGGCAGAAACCTTACTTAAGCTATTATCAGGCAAATGGAAGCCTCAGATTTTTAAACTAGCACTAGAAGGTCCTTTGAGGTTTAATTCATTATTAAGACAATTAGAAGGTTCTAATAAACAATCAATTGCTGTAGCCTTAAAAGAGTTGGAGGAACAAGGTTTACTTGATAAAACTATCATCAAATTAAAGCCACTTCATATTGAATATAATTTATCAGAAAAAGGAAAAACCATGATTCCGGTTTTCATGCAGCTTGAAAATCTTGCTTAATTTTTAATTTGAGAAAAACACCAGCACATTTCTTGAGCAATTTCTAAACTTCTTTCAGCGTATTTACTCGATTGTAATTCGGTATTGTCGAATATTTTTGGGTCGTCATATTTTATTGGAAAACGAGCTTCCGCGCCAAATACCAAAGGACAAGCTTCGTCTGCACTGTTACATGTCATGATAGCTCCAAATTGTGTTTTAGGATTGAAATTATGATTGTAGGTTTTCGAAAAACAAACGACAGGCATTTCATTCTCCGCAAATTTTACAGCATATACCGGATTTGTTGTTTCACTCAATTTAAGTATTTCAAATCCTTGACTTATTAATGTTTCTGCTACTTTAGGAAACATAGCTGTTGCTTCAGTTCCCCCTGAATAACAGAAAACATTTTTTATACCAAAATGATGCGCCATTGTTTGAGCCCAAATTTGAGATAAATGACTTCTTCTTGAATTATGCGTACAGATAAAATTCAAACGAATATTATCACCATTGTCTTTTTTTGTTTGAATGTATTGAATCAAACCACCTAAAATTTCTTTTCTTTCAGCTGATATATTTTCAGCATTAAAACCAGTAATGATTTCTGAAATAGCTTTAAACATGATTGTAATATTTTTTCTTTAAAAATAAACTTGCTTTCACCAATAGAATTAAGACAGGAACTTCAACTAAAGGACCAATTACCCCGACAAAGGCCTGAGCTGAATGAATACCAAAAATTGCTATGGAAACAGCAATTGCCAATTCAAAATTATTTCCTGTTGCTGTAAATGAAATAGAAGCATTTTTATCATAAGGAACATTCATTGATTTATTGATAAAAAAGCTCACAAAAAACATCAAAATAAAATAAACTACCAATGGCACAGCTACCTTTAAAACATCTAGAGGAAGTTCTAAAATCTTATCACCTTTTAGACTAAACATCAACACAATTGTAAATAGTAAGGAATACAAGGTGATTGGTGAAATGGCAGGAACAAATTTGCGATTATACCAATCTGGTCCTTTGGCTTTTATTAAAATATTTCTACTTAAATATCCTGCTAAAAATGGAATGCCTAAATATATTCCAACACTTTGAGCAACCTCTATCATGGGCACTGAAACATTAAAATCTCCTAGCCCAAGTTTTTGGGGTAAAACATTAATAAATAACCAGGCATAAAAACTATAGGTGATTACTTGAAAAATGCTATTTAAGGCGACCAATAAAGCACCATATTCTCTGTTTCCACCCGCTAAATCATTCCAAACAATAACCATTGCAATACAACGAGCCAATCCAATTAAAATCAATCCAACCATATAATCAGGTTGGTCTCTTAAAAAAAGTATAGCTAATACAAACATTAAAATCGGACCAATTATCCAGTTGAGAAACAATGAAAGACTCATTACTTTGGTGTCTTGAAAAGCTTTTGGTAGTAATGAATAATCAACCTTAGCCAAAGGAGGGTACATCATTAAAATTAAGCCTATTGCTAGAGGAATATTGGTTGTGCCAATCGATAATTCATCAAAAATGGTTTTTATTCCAGGGAAAAGGAATCCAATTGAGACTCCAACAATCATTGCTAGAAAAATCCAAAGAGTTAAAAAGCGGTCAAGGAATTTTAGTTTAACTGCCATACCAGTTTGTTTTGTGATAAAAATTTAGAAATCGTTCGCAATTATACGAACAATTTTTATTATTCGTAATCTTACGAATTGATTTAGTAATTAATTATCACAGCTATCTGTAAGCGAAATATCTCTAAATAGCGCTGAGAAAAGGTTTTGGGCTGTTTCCCAATTTTCTTTATTGATGCAATATTTAACAGTAGGAGGGGTAATATCACCATGAATTAACCCAGCATCTTTTAATTCATTGAGGTGTTGAGATAAAGTAGATTTTGCAATGGGTAATTCCTCGGCCATATCACCATGGTAGCAGCAAGTATGTGAATGTAATAATTGAAGAATGGCAATACGAACAGGATGACCAAGAGCTTTTGCAAATCGAGCAATTTGTTCTTGGTCTTTTGTGAAATATTGACTTTTTTTATTCATTACAACTTTAAGTGTTCGCAAAAGTACGAATAGTTTTAGTTTTACTCTTTTGAAGTTTATTAAATATGATTCGAATCCTTAAAACTCCTTTTCCTGCAAAGGTTTTAATAATACTCCGTGTCTGTTAAATAAACATAATTGAGTAAATCTACCATTACTTTCTTGTTTACCATTCACTTCAACCATGTCAATTCCTGTAATGGTAATTTCAATGCCCGACATACTTACTTTTTCTAACCAACCCGCATGAAAAAAGGATAATGTTTTATCCTTAAAATGATAAACATGAACAGCAGGACACACCTTCCAAGCATCGGTTTGGAAATACATAACGCTTCCATCTTTAGATATGGTAACTCGTTCGATATTGCATAAAGATTTAAAAGGAAATTCGCTTGATTGTCCATAATTAAGTTCTGTTCCTCCTTCTCCATCTAAACATCCCGTAAATAATTTAGTTTCTGTTTTGCTGATGGAATTGTAGCTATATACCGAAATTTGGTCAATTGATGTAACTCCTTCTTGGTCCTTAGTTTTAGATAATTGTTCTGTTTTACTATAAATAATTAAATGGTGTTTTGCTGAGTAATCTAATAATTTCATTGGACCTTTACTTCTAATTTCAATACTCTTACCAGTATTTAGTGTAATCAGAATTTTACCATTTTTTTCAAATGCTTTTTTGAAAGGCTGGGCAAAAATCAAATTGACAGAAAATAAAAAGAAGAAAAGTAAGATTGAATTTTTCATAATAAAGTTTTTCCTAATTCGAACAATTATAATGCCGAGAAGTGATTTATGGATTTTTATATAAGTATTATTTTTAAACACTGAGTTCTTGAAAAAATAAAGGGTTGTTTCAAAATAAGAAACAACCCTTTATGTCGTATGAATTTAATTGATTTTATCTTACTTGTTCATGCTATCTAAGAGGATTTTCAAGCTTTCATCCAAAATTAAATTTGGCTCAACTTTATTGGTTTCTTTTATTTTCTTTCTTTCCTCATCTCTTTTCTTCTTACGCGCATCTTCTGCATTTAATTCAGCTTTATAAGTTTCTTCGTTTAAACTGGTATAATTTCTCTCTTTTGCTTCATTAAACAATTTAATGTCTTCTAGCAAATAAGCATACTCAGGTTCTTTGTTCATTCTTTCTAAATGAGATGCTTTTAAACTGTTAATGACTGATTTATTATCAGCCAAAGCCTTATAAGGTACTGCTGCTATTTCATCGTAAGGAAGTGCGTATTTGCTAGCTTCTTCTCCATATTCTTTTGCTGCATAAATCGATGGAAATTCAATATCTGGAATCACGCCTTTATGCTGAGTACTTCCTCCAGAAATACGATAAAATTTAGCAATGGTAATTTTAACCTGACCTAATTTTTTTCCATCCATCATCATAAACTGGTTTAAATCGGTCATGTTTTGAACCGTACCTTTTCCAAAAGTTTTTTCTCCTACAACAATTCCTCTGCGGTAATCCTGGATTGCAGCTGCAAAAATTTCAGATGCAGAAGCGCTAAATCTGTTAACCATTACCATCATTGGGCCATCCCAGAAAATATTATCATCTCTATCTTCTTCTGAATTGGCAACACCATAAGCATCTTTTACTTGTACTACTGGTCCTTTTTTAATGAATAATCCGGTTAGTTCAACCGCTTCTTGTAATGAACCTCCACCATTGTTTCTAAGGTCGATAATAAATGCTTCTGCAGAATCTTTTTTCAATTCAGTAATCAATCTTTTTACATCTTTTGTGGTGCTTTTGTAATTTGGATCTTTACGTTGCATTCCAGCAAAATCGAGGTAAAAGGTGGGAATGCTGATAACTCCTACTTTAACTTTCTTTCCGTTTAATTCAGCTTCTTTTATACTCCCTTTGGCACTTTGGTCTTCCAATACAATTTTATCACGTGTTATCTCAATAATTTGGGTTTTAGCATTGGTGGCATCTGCAGGTATAATTTCTAAACGAACAAGGGTACCTTTTTTTCCTCTAATTAAACCAACAACATCATCAATTCTCCAATCTAAAATACTAACCATTTCTCCATCTTTACCCTGACCAACAGCTACAATTTTATCATTTGCATGAACTTGTTTGCTCCTGTCAGCTGGACCACCTTTTACTACTTCACGAATTTTTGTATATTCATTTTCTGTTTGAAGTGTAGCTCCAATTCCTTCTAAACTTAAACTCATACTGGTATTAAAATCCTCTGCCATTCTTGGTGAAAAATAATTGGTATGAGGGTCGGCAATTTCTGTTAGTGAATTTGCGAAAAATGAAAACACATCTTCATTTTTAGTTTTACTTAGTTGCTTTAGAAGATTGTCGTAACGTTTTGTTAAATCTGTTGCACAAACTTTTGGGTCTTTGCCACCAGATTTTAATTGTAAAAACTCCATTTTAATCTTTCTTTTCCACAACAAATCATATTCTTTATAATTGGCACACCAGGTAGCATTCTCTCTATTTGTTAATAATGAATCTTTAGTTGTAAAATCAAAATTCGATTTCAATAAATCTTTTGTGAAATAGATTCTTTCTTCTAATCTTTTTTGATACAAATTGTACATGTCAAATGCCTTTTGCACATTTCCCATCATCAAGTCATCATCTAATTTATAACGGAATTGTTCAAATTGCTCAATATCTTGCTTTAAGAAATACATTTTCCCAGGATCTAAATTCTCCAAATAAGCATCTAATAAATTTGATGAAAGTTTATCGTCGATGCTTAATTTTCTTAAATGATATGAATTAAGAATCTGTCCCACTAATTGGTATAATACAGGATGCTGAGATTCCGGTTCGAAGTTTTTTAAAACTACTTTGGTACTGTCATTTGCAAAAACAGATGATGTTAAAGCAAATACCGATAGGGTGATGGCAACAAATATTTTTCTCATTGAATGCAATGTAATGAAATTCTTAATTGAGCTAAGATTTTTTTAGATGATTGGTTTTTGTAAAACTTAAATGGACTAAAAATTGGTTTTGAAAATCCTAATAGCAATGCTTAACAAAACAATTCCAAAGAATTTTCTAATTAATGAAAGTCCAGAATCGCCTAATTTCTTTTCAATCCAAGAGCTAGAGCGTAAAACTATATAAACAAATACCAGATTTATTATTAATCCCATCACAATATTTGGGAGTGTGTATACTGCACGCATAGAAATTATCGTTGTGAGAGTTCCAGAACCAGCGATAATTGGAAAAGCAATAGGAATAATGCTTCCGGTTTTTTCGCTTGGGTCGTTTTTTAGTAATTCAATTCCTAAAATCATTTCTAAACCAATAATAAATATGACAATTGAACCAGCAATAGCAAATGACTGAATATCAACGCCAAATAAGCCAAGGAAGCTTTTTCCTAAAAATAGAAAAAGTACCATCAATGCCCCCGCAGCCAATGTAGCTTTGCCACTATCTAGGTGTTTCTGCCTGTTTTTTATGGTTATAATAATAGGTAATGCGCCAATGATATCAATAATGGCAAATAGGGTAAGGGTGATGGTGGTAATATCTTGAATTGAAAACATGCTGCAAAGATAGCTTTGCTCTTATTTAAATAATGAATAATTTGCAACCGTGCGATTTTTAAAAACTTTTGGAATACATATACTGCTAATTGCAGTGGTTTTATACCTGCTTACCTGGGTGGCAGTAGGCTTTTTGAGTAGTTATACTCGTCATGGTCAGTATCTTACATTGCCAAATTTAAAAGGACTTCCTATTGAAGAAGCAGAGAAAGTATTAAACGAAAAGCAACTTCGTTTCATCATTACCGATACGGTTTTTGTTGATGGAATGCCAAAATCTGCTGTTGTTGAGCAGAATCCGATCCCAAATTCTAAGGTAAAAACAGGCAGAATAATTTATTTAAGCATCAATTCAACAAGTTCAGCAACTGTTATTATGCCCAATTTAATAAATAGTTCGCTTCGTTATGCCGAAACGGTTTTAGGCGGAATGGGTTTGCGTTTAGGTGATGTGACTTACAAACCAGATATTGCTCAGAATGCTGTTTTAGACCAATTATGGAATGGACAAAGTATTCAACCAGGAACTAGAATTCCAAAAGGTGCAGCTATTAATTTAGTTGTGGGTGATGGTAGTGGTGGAGCTTTAGTATCAATGCCTGATTTAACAGGTTTGAGTTTGCTTGATGCAACAAAAGTTATTGAAGGTTCTATGCTTCAGTTAGGTGCTGTTGTTTACGAAGGCGCGGTTTCTGATAGTTCAAAAGCAGTTGTCATTCGTCAAAATCCTCCTTTTTCAGAAAGCTCAAGCATCCGCAGTGGCGAAATGGTTGACGTTTTTTTATCAATTAAAAAATAATGAATTTGAAAAATATCAGATTTCTGTTGGGTTTTATTTTATTGTTGATTTATGGTCAATCGTTTGCTCAAGAGGTAATTCTACCTCTTAAAAACAATCCGGCTTTAAATTATTCTGATTTTAATCCTGTTGTAAAAAACAGTTTTAGAAAAAAAGCGAATTTGAGTTTGCCTTTTGTTGATTTTTTTGAAAATGGAAATCTTCCTAATAGAACCCGATGGTCAGATTCATCTACAAGCATTTTAAATCGATATTTGATTTTTGATTCTTATAATGAAAATGGTCAGATTTATGCTGGAGTTAATGGTATTGCCGATAGACTTACATCAAAAACAATTGATTTGAGTTCATCTTCAAGAAATTTAGTTTTAAGTTTTAATATTCAGGCAGGAGCCAGTTTTGTAGATGGAGATAGCATTGTTTTAGAAGCTTTGTCTGCAAATCAAGTTTGGACAACAATCTGGTCGGCTGGAACAATCTTAAAAACACCAAGAGAAATTTATCTTTTAATTGATCCTTCAGTTTTTAAAAGTTCAAATTTTAGTTTCAGATTTAGTTTTTTAACCAATTTTGATGAAGATAAAGTCGAATCTTTTATCCTAAGTAAACTGGTTTTAGCAAATCAAATTCCTTTACCTTTTTATTCTTCAATTCAAAATGGAGTTTCGTTTAACCAAGCTTTTTCTGGTCCCGATTTAACTACTGAATCTATTAAAGCTGGTACTTTTATGGGTCAAGGATTTGTATTTGATGCTTTAAACAATAAAAATATTGCTTATACAGGTTCTTATGGCGGTGCTGATACTTTGTTTATGCATTCAATTCCTGTTTCAGCTTATCCGGCAGGCGATTCATTGTTTTTAGGTTTTTCAGTTGAAGCCCTTGCTGGTGCTAAAAATAGCGATAGTTTGATATTGGAATTTAGAAACAATTTGGGAGTTTGGACAAGGCAATCTGTTTTTCATCTTCAGAACAATTCTGGCAGTAGAGACTATCAGATTTTTTTGAATTCAGGTAGAAATCGCCATCCATTTTTCAGAGCAAGATGGATTCTAAAATCTGGATTATCTGTAAATGATACAGCTAAATTTTTACTAGGTGCAATTCGTTTTACTAGAAGAATTTCTCTTCCTTTTGTTGATGATTTTTCAGCTTCAAGAATTAAACCTGATAGAACTAAGTGGGTTGATTCTTTTGTTTATATTAACAACCAATTTCCAATAGAACAGCCTTCTGTTCAGGTTGCTACTTTCGATGGATTAAATCAGTTTGGAAATGCTTATTCTTTATTTGCTTTAAAAGGTGATGCCGATTTTTTGAATACCTATTCAATGAATTTGAGGTCATTAAAGCCATCAGATTCTGTATATCTAAGCTTTTTTTATCAGTATGAATTACAAGGTGAAACAGGACAATTTTTTCCTGATGATTCATTTACTGTGATGATGAGAAATAGTAGATTTAATCAAAATGAATTTAAAATTTTATGGCAATTATCGGCCAAAGATGCTACTCCAAATACATTTGTAAGAGTTGATATTCCTATAACAGACACTGCTTTGTTTCACGATGATGTGCAAATACGATTCAAAAATAGAGGCAGTTTAAGTGGAAATTTGAGTCATTGGCACCTCGATTTTGTTCGTTTCGATAAAGGAAGAAGAAAGAATGATGCCTATAATGATGTTTCATTAACCAATACACCTCCTGTAAGATTAGGAATGTATTCATCAATGCCTTGGAAACATTACCAAGCTAATAAGGCAAAGTATTCAAACGATTCTGTGAGTTTAAGATTTATAAACCACGACCAACAAACCTATTTGTTAGATTATTTTAGAACAATTACCAATCCCGAAGGAAATAATATCGAACAATTTAATAATGTAAGTAATATATTTTTTAGAAGTGATACCATTGTAAAATTCAATAGACCATTTGCTTTCTCAAGTTCTTTTGGTTCTGCTGATAGTTTAGTGTTTAATACAACTTATAAAATTGGATTATCAAGCAGTCAGAAAGATGCTATTTCTTCAAATGATACTTTTTCTGTACCTACCATTTTTAGCAATTATTTAGCTTATGATGATGGAACTGCAGAGGCTGGTTATGGAATTAAAAACAAAACCAATAGTGGTGCAGCATTAAAATATGTTTTAGAAGTTCCTGACACTTTATATGGAATGTATGTTTTCTTTAATCAAAGTGAAAGTAATGTTAGCAATCAATCATTTAATTTAAAGGTTTGGAAATCTATTTCTAGGGTAATGGAACCTGCAAATGATGATGTTTTGTTGTATAAATCGGCCGACTTAAAACCCGTTTATGGCAACAAAGTTAA
Organism: Bacteroidia bacterium; assembly: GCA_051861545.1. Taxonomy (GTDB): domain Bacteria; phylum Bacteroidota; class Bacteroidia; order UKL13-3; family UKL13-3; genus CAISCU01. The sequence goes on from JBIMKP010000007.1 coordinate 31,252, forward strand.
TGGCTTTGCTGCATTTAAAATTGAACCACCCATTGCATTAACAGATAGTTTTTATATTGGTTGGGAACAAGCTCAAGCTTATGTGTTGAATATTGGTATAGATAAGAATTTTCCTGCTGGCATCAATAGAAATATGTTTTTTAAGCAAGATGGACAATGGTATCCAACAGATTTTACAGGTGCTTTAATGATGAGACCAATTGTTGGAAAATGGATTGATTTACCAGCTTCAATAAATGAAAATCAAGCTATTGATTCGGAAAAATTCAGTGTTTATCCAAATCCTTCATCGGGCAAGTTTAAAATCAATTCAAAAAATAATGAAGAGTTCTTAGTTAAACTTTACGATTTATCTGGAAGAGAATTAAGTCAAACAGAAACCCAAGAAAAAGAAGTTGATTTAAGCGGATTTAATTTTGGTGTTTATTTGCTTAAAATTGAATCAAAACAAAGCAGAAATTCAAGTGTTTTAAAGATTATAATACAACCCTAAAAAATATATGGAAGATATCAGCGTATCAGAGTTAAAAGAAAGAATGGATAAAGGTGAAAAACTACATGTTTATGATGTAAGAGAATTACATGAATATGAGGAGTTTAATATTGGTGCAAATCATATTCCTTTAGGCGAATTGCCTAGTAGAACTGCTGATTTAGAAGCTTTGAAAAATGAAGAAATTATTCTTCATTGCAGAAGTGGAGCAAGAAGTGGAAATGCAAAAATGTATTTAGAAGGATTGGGTTTTACTAAAGTGAGAAACTTGCTAGGTGGAATGTTAGCTTGGCAAGATAAATTTGGTGCTTAGTTTTCATGTTTGAATCAAAAAGAATTCTATTTAAAAATGGATGGCTGAAATTAATTTTTTGGCCATTTGTTTTTATAATGATTTTAGAATCGGTTTTTTGCAATGAGCCTTCAACTAAAACTACTGAATTCCTCAATCATGATACCACCGTTCATTATGTTGGAATTGAAGCATGCCGCTCTTGTCATACAGATATTTATAATAGTTTTATTCAAACGGGCATGGGGCAATCATTTGCTCCAGCTACCCACACAAAATCTTCTGCAAAATTCAATCACCAAAAGCCAGTATTTGATAAAAAACTAGGCTTATATTATTTGCCAATATGGATTGGCGATTCTCTTTATATCAAAGAATTTGGCTTAGAAGGTAAGGATACAATTCATCAAAGAATTGAGAGAGTTGATTATATAATTGGTTCAGGACAACATACCAATTCACATATAGCTATCAGAAATGGATATGTATTTCAATTGCCTTTAACTTGGTATGCACAAAAACAGCAATGGGATTTACCTCCAGGATTCGAAAACGGACGAAATGTGCGTTTTTCAAGAGAAGTTGGTATGGAATGTATGAGTTGTCATAATGCCATGCCTAAGGCCGATGAATCTGCCATAAACAAGTTTATTTCCATTCCCAATGGTATTGATTGTGAAAGATGCCATGGGCCAGGAGAATTACATGTAAAAGAAAAATTGGCTGGTAATATTGTTGATACAAGTAAATATGCTGATTATACTATTGTTAATCCTAAAAGATTAAGTTGGGAGCGCCAAACGGATTTATGTCAGCGCTGTCATTTACAAGGAAATGCTGTTTTAAAACCAGGAAAAGGTTTTGGCGATTTTAGACCTGGTATGAAATTGGCCGATTACTACAATGTTTTTATGCCCAAGTTTAAAGGTGCAGAAAACGAGTTTATCATGGCTTCTCATGCGCAGCGTTTACAGGAGAGTAAGTGTTTTGTTCAATCAAATAAAAACATGGAGTTAAATGCGGTAAATACGGGGATGAATTTAACTTGTATTAATTGCCACAATCCACATGTGAGCGTGAAGTTTACTGGTAAGCAAATCTTCAACAATGCATGTATGAAATGTCATGATTCAAAAGCATGTAAAGAAATTCCAGAAAATAGAAGAGCCATTAATGATAATTGTGTTAGTTGTCACATGCCTAAAAGCGGAACTGTGGATATTCCTCACGTTACAGTTCACGACCATAAAATTAGGATACCAACTAAAGCAAACGAAGTTAAATCTATAAAAGAATTTGCTGGTTTGTATTGTGTTACCAAAGGAAACCTTACCGAATTAGACCAAGCACAGGCCTTTTTAAATTACCAAGAAAAATTTGAAGGTGACTCGAAAATTTCATTTGATTCAGCATCCTTTTTTATACAAAAACTAACAGGAACTGAATCTTATTCAGCATTACAGATACATTATGCATTCCTGCAAAAAGATGATTTAGGAGTGTTAAAAATAGCATCAAATATAGACTCCAAACTTATTCAAGATTTTTGGATGGCATACCGAATTGGACAATCTGCTTTTAATATACAAGATTATACAAAGGCTGAAATTTGGTTAAGAAGAGCCTGTGAAATAGCGCCCAATAATTTAAAGTTCAAAAACAAACTAATGTTGGCTTGTTTAATGAATGGTAAAATAGAAGAGGCAATTCGAATACAAGAAAACTCTCTTTCAATTTATCCAAATCAAGAAGATGTTTGGTCGAATTTAGGCTTTGCTTATGCCAATTTACAGCAATATGAAAAAGCGCTTGAGTGTTATAACAAGGAGTTGAAATTATTTCCATATCATCAACAAGCATTAATAAACAGAGCAGGTGTTTTTCATTTATTAGGAAAAGATGATTTGGCCATTAAGGATTTAAAATTGGTTTTAAAAATCAATCCAAATGAAAGCAAAGTGAAAGAAATGTTAGCTGCCTTAAAGTAGCTTTGTTGAAAAATTCAGAAAAATCCTTTATTTCGTAAAGATGCCCTATCAATTTTTTAACAGATACCTTCAGACAAAAAAAGGATTTAAGTTTCTTTCCTTTTTTATTGCCGGTTTATTAATCGTTGCTGTCTATAAAATTTATGCTGATTTTTTTTCGCCTAATGTAATAGGTACAGGAAAGCAATTCAGTATTGTTTACGTGCCTTCAACAAAGAATTTTGATAGATTTTGTTATGATTTAGACAACAAAGGAATTTTAATCAATATTCATTCATTCCATCGTTTTGGAAAATTGTTGAATTTAGATGAAAAGCTAAAACCGGGAAGGTATAAAGTAGCTGCAGGAATGAGCAATTATGAGTTTGTTAAAATTCTGATGAGAGGTAGCCAAGAATCTGTTAATTTAGTTTTTAATTATGCAGAAAGAGCTGAAGATTTATCGGCATTTTTTGGAAGGAATCTGGAATTAGATAGCACTACTTTATTGAGTATTTTGAAAAACCAAGATCAAGCAAAACTTCATGGTTTTGATACCAATACGTTTGTAAGCATGTTTATTCCCAATACCTATAATTTGTATTGGAATACCAATTCAACGGAGCTCATAAAAAGGATGGATAGGGAATACAAAAAGTTTTGGACTCAAGAGCGATTGGCTAAGGCAATTCATCAAAAAATGTCACAAGTTGAGGTAAGCACCTTGGCATCAATTGTTCAAAAAGAATCAAACAAAGAAAAAGAAATGCCAGTGATAGCTGGAGTTTACTTAAACCGACTAAGAAAAGGTATTCCATTACAAGCCGATCCAACGGTAATTTTTGCTTGGAACGACAAAGAGATTAGAAGAGTAAATTCGGTGCATACAGCCATTCAATCGCCTTATAATACTTATATGAATGCAGGATTACCTCCTGGTCCCATTTGTGTGCCAAGTATTCAAGCAATTGATGCAGTTTTAAATGCTGAGGAACATGGCTATTATTATTTCTGTGCAAGAGAAGATTTTTCTGGCTACCATTCATTTGCTGCCACTTTTCAACAGCACCAAAACAATGCAAGAAGATACCAACAAGCATTGAATAGAAATGGAATACAATAACCTGGGTTTAAACCCACATTTATTTGCCCAAAGCTTCAACTCCTGAACATTGATTTTTGGGATACGACTCCAAATGAAATTAAGCTTGAAGTAGAAAAAGCAATTGAGGAAATAGAAAATGGTCAATTCGTAGCCCATGAAGTTGTAATGAAAAATTACGCGAAATGGCTAAAAAAGTAATTCAAGTTCAATAAGCACATTTTACTTTTTTATAATTCTCTTACTTATTATCTCTTCATTTTCTGTTTGAATAACCAATAAGTATATCCCTTCTTTTAAATCACCGATATTTAATTGCAATGAGTTTTGTCCTTTCGAAAATTCAGTTTGATTGTTGAATGTAGTAAGTAATTGTCCGTTAATATTATACATTGAAATACTTAGCTTTTGTGAGTTTTTTAATTCAAATTCTAAATTTAAATTAGATTCTGTAGGGTTTGGAAAAACATTATAAAATTCAAGTGCATCTGATTTTTGTTGGCAAGCTTCAAAGTAAACGCATTGCTTAGTAGGTTTATGTAGTATGAAAACATCTTGGTATTCTTTTATTAAGTCAGCGGAAATTCTTTTAGGAAGAACATTGAATATTCTATCGTTTGGTTCATACCATACTATTATATCCGACCTATAGCCTGTTTTATCATTTGCACTTTTTACATCTCCAGATTTTATTAAAATAGGAATGAAACCTGGTAGTTTTTCAATCAATTTTTTTTCTGCATTTTTCCTAGCTTCAATTGCTTTGGGATAAGTATTTGGATTTAAATTATGTTCCTTCATGTATTTCATATCCACTTCAGTTAAACCATCATCCAAACTATAACTTAGCCATTTTTGTCCCAAATCATCTGTTACTAAAGTTGGAATAGGAATTGATTTATAAATACTATCAGCATTCTTTCTGGGCAAATTAGAAGTTGGTAAACTAAATTGTGATGGATTATTTTTTAAAACTTCATTTAAACTGTCGCTTACATGCATTGTCAGCTTGTTACCAAAACTCACTTTAAATTTTGGACCAAATACAGGTAAATCGTTTTCTTTTAGATTAAATGTTGTAGTTGAGCCATATTTGGAATACCTTGTGTAGATTACATTTCCTTTTTCAGTAGTGGCAATTGGAACCTTTATTTCATTATTTTCAATTGTAATTCCTAAGCTTTTTAGTTCATCATTATTTAACTCAATAACATGAATGTTTTTCAAATTGATAATCCGCTTAGCAAATGTTGATTTAATAGAATCACTTGGACTTTCTTGTTTGTTATTATCAAGTTCTGAAAATATGAGTTGTTCTCCTACTTCTTGTTTTATTTGCTTGTTTTTAGTTTGTTTAACTGGAGTTTTAGCATTTCGTTTTTGAACAGGTTTTATATCAACAGTTTTATTTTTTACAGGCAATAATTGATTCAATTTTGTTTCCGGTTTTGGTTGTTTTGAAGCCTTACTGACTTTGACATCATTTTGAAAAAAAATGTTCATCCAAACAACTAAAATTAATATGGTACTCATAGTGATAATTATTAAAAAAGGGTAATTATTCGAAACAGGTTTAAGATTCGATTTAGGCTTATTGCCAAGGTTTTTGCTTATATCCGAAAGGCTTAAAATTGGCTCTTCATTAGCAGCATTTTTTATAAGCTCATTTAAGTGATTTTCAGGATTCATTTTTTGCTCCTTTCTCTGCTTGAATGAGCAGTTTTAGTTGTTGACGCGCTTTGTATAAAGTTGATTTTACCTTTCTTTCTTGAATATCTAAAATTTGAGAAATTTCAACATAACTAAACCCTGAAATTTCAAAAAGAGTTAATACTTCTTGTTCAATAGGACTTAACTTCGAAAGCCAGAACTGAAGTTCAAGTTTTAATAAATTGCTATCGATTTCCTGTCCCCCAATTTTATTCTCAATTTGTTCTTTATTCCATGTACCCTTGAATTTATTTCTTCTAAGGGATTTTAAAAACAGGCGATGAGCTATACCAAACAAATAAAACAAAAACTGATGATGAGATTTAATTTGATCAAATTTTTCGAAAGCAATTAATGTTGTTTCACTAATTAAATCTTTAGCATCATCTTTATCCCAAACCAAAGTTTGCACATACCTGCAAAGCCGAGGATGCAAGGGCGTATACAATTCCATGAATTTATCTTTAGTTGATTGGTCCAAATCCTATTTTTTTGTATCTGTAAGTTCCATAAGGGTAGTGAAAAGTTATAAATTTGAATCAATTAGTATGTATTAGGCTTATAATGAGGAGATAAATATTTTGTTGCCATTTAATTCCTGGAGAATTTTCCATAAAAAAAGCTGCCCGAAAGCAGCTTTTTTATTTTGAGGAAGGAAGAATTAATCTCTTCTTCCTAAATAAATTTGTAAGTAATACAACAATGTTGCAATTGAAGCAATGGCTGCAACTACATATGTCATAGCTGCCCATTTTAACGCGTCTTTTGTCATTGGATATTCTTCGTCTCTTACCATTCCTCTGTCGCTTAACCAAGCTAAAGCTCTTCTGCTAGCATCAAATTCTACGGGTAATGTAATTATTGAAAAGAATGCTGTTACAGCGAATAATACAATCCCCAATAATAACAATGATGGAAATATATTGATGGTGAAAATACCAGCAATTAATATCCATTGCACCCATTTAGAAGCAAAACTTACTACCGGCACTAAGCTCGATCTAAAAGTTAACCATGCATAAGCATTTGCATGTTGAACTGCGTGTCCACATTCGTGTGCTGCAATGGCTGCTGAAATTACACTGCGGCCATAAAATACATCATGACTCAAATTCACAGTTTTGTCTTGTGGATTGTAATGGTCGGTTAACTGACCTTCGGTACTTAAAACTTTTACATCGTAAATGCCGTTCTCGCGTAACATTTTTTCAGCAATTTCGCCACCAGTTAATCTGTTACTTAGTGCTACTTCTGAATATTCTTTAATTTTTGATTTGAATCTCCAACTTACCAATAAACTTAGTAAAAATGGAAGGATTAAATAAACTATATATGACATGATTTTAAAATTTTATAAATTGATGTTTACAAACTACGTACCAATCGCACCAAAATTAAAATGATGGCAAAAAGGAACATATAAATGCTGATTCTATTGATTCCATGCATCATTTTTAAGTTAAATGATGACGGACTGTCAGGATTTGGCTTTTTCCAGAATTGTAAATACGACAGAAATTTCTCCCACATAGCTGATAATTTTAAAAACAAATTTAAGATTAAACAATCAATACTCATATTGTTTTTTTGCGAGTATCCGCATTTACCAGCAGTAATTTTTTATAAATCCGGTGCATGTTTTGAGAAATATTTTCAAAAAATAGTTTGGAATAAAATTGCTCTATATAGTGAAGTTTAAGACCCCGATAGGTGGTCTCATGTTTATAGAAAAATGCTCGAAATGGATTCCCCCAAATCTCTACAAACGCGGACCAAAGGTCCGCGTTTGTAGAGATTTGGGGTGGTTTTTCTTTACTTTTTTTCTTCTATAATCATGTCATCCCTTCAGGATTTTAAGAATTTCAAGAAAGAACTTGTTCCTGATTTAAATTCATGTTTGGGGTTTATTTTGATTTTATTGAGTAAGCATCTTTATTAAAGCTTTGAAGATTCGTAAAACAGATTCTTAGATAAAGAAGCGGATACTCATATTGTTTTTTGCGAAAATTTAAATCTGCTTAAAAATATTTTTAGATTAGTCTAAAAATTATATATTTGCTATTATGTATTCATTTACAGAGGAAAACTACTTAAAAGCCATTTACAAACTGCAGGAAAGACATGAAGATGCAGTCAATACGAATTCAATTGCTGCTTCTTTAGAGACTAAAGCAGCTTCTGTAACCGATATGATTAAAAAACTTTCGGCCAAAGATTTATTGGTTTACGAAAAATATAAAGGTGTTCAATTAACAGCTTTGGGTAAAAGAATTGCAATTGATACGGTTAGAAAACACCGTTTATGGGAAACCTTTTTAGTTGAAAAACTCAAATTTTCTTGGGATGAGGTTCACGAATTAGCTGAAGAATTAGAGCATATTCAATCTGAAAAACTCATTGATAAATTAGATGAGTTCCTAGGTTTTCCTGCTCACGATCCTCACGGAGACCCTATACCTCAGCGCGATGGTGTTATCAAACAAAGAAGCCTTTTTCTTTTAAGTGAATTAATTGATGGGCAAAGTGGTATAGTAAGTGGCGTGGTAGATCACAGTTCACTATTTCTTCAATACCTCGAAAAAATGAATTTGGTTTTGGGTAAACAAATTCAAATTACAGAACAAAATCAGTTCGATAAAAGTTACCAGATTTTATTAAATGAAACAGAAAACCTACACATCAGTGTGGAGGTTGCTAAAAATGTATTGGTGAGGTTAATTTAATATGTCAGAAAAATCATTAAGCGAAGTCCACGAATCGGTGGATGTAAATAAAACCAAAGGTAGATTTAGAAAACTATTGGCCTTTATTGGTCCCGCATATTTAGTAAGTGTTGGATACATGGACCCAGGAAACTGGGCTACAGATATAGCAGGTGGAAGTAGGTTCGGTTATAGTTTAATTTGGATTCTTTTAATGAGTAACCTGATGGCTTTGTTGTTACAAAGTTTGGCCGCTCGTTTGGGAATTGTAAAAGGTTGGGATTTGGCTCAAGCAAGTCGACAACAATATCCAACTTGGGTAAATGTTTCGTTGTATGCTTTTGCAGAAATTGCTATTGCTGCTACTGATTTGGCTGAAATTATTGGTATGGCAATTGGATTGAATTTATTGTTTGATTTACCTCTTATATGGGGAGTTGTAATTACCGTTTTTGATACTTTTTTATTGCTATTTCTTATCAATAAAGGCATCCGAAGATTAGAACTTTTTATCATCAGTTTGGTCGCAATTATAGGATTGTCTTTTATTGCTCAAATGTTCATTGTACAACCCGAAATTGTTCCTTTAATGAAAGGTTTTATTCCGGGTGATTTAAGCGGAGAGGCCTTATATATTGCAATTGGAATTATTGGTGCAACTGTAATGCCACATAATTTGTATTTACATTCTTCATTAGTTCAAACTCGCAGATTTAGTAGAGATGAACAAGGTATAAGAACTGCTCTCAAATTCAATTTTATTGATTCGACTATTGCATTAAATGCAGCGTTTTTTGTGAATGCTGCTATTTTAGTTTTAGCTGCATCTGCTTTTTATAAAAATGGTTATAATGATGTGGTTGATATTTCAAACGCTCATGAATTATTAAAAGGTTTATTTGGAAACTTAGCTCCAACGTTGTTTGCAATTGCGCTGATTGCTGCTGGACAAAGTTCTACTGTTACAGGTACATTGGCCGGACAAATTGTAATGGAAGGTTATTTGAATTTAAGGATTAGTCCTTGGTTAAGAAGAATTATAACCCGCGCTATTGCTGTTGCTCCAGCAGTATTTACTATTTTGTATTTGGGTGAAGAAAAATTGGGTGAATTATTGATTCTTAGTCAGGTTGTTTTAAGTATTCAATTAGGATTTGCTATTGTTCCATTAATCCATTTTAGTTCATCCAAAGCAATTATGGGTGAATTCAGAATTTCAAAATGGATGACCATTGTTTCATGGATTGTTGCAATTGTTATTATTGGTTTAAATATGAAACTGGTAATAGAAGAAGTTTCAGGATTTTTAGAAAGCGAATATGGAGATATTTTCATCTTAAAACTATTCGTTTTATTGGTAGTGATTTTTGCTGTTTCTCTTTTAATTTGGATTATAGCGGCACCTCTTTTCAAAAAAATCATTCATAAACAAATCATACCTCATGGTGGAGCTATGAGTTTGAAATTGAAAAAAGTAGAGTCGTTTAAAAATATTGGTATTGCAGTAGATTTTACTTCAACAGATATGGCGAGTATTTCTTATGCTATACATTTAGGTGGAATCAAAGCCAATTATGTTTTAATCCATGTGGTTGAATCGGCAGCAGCAATGCAATATGAAGGGCAAGTGGAAGATTCGGAAACCAAAGCAGATAGAGAATATTTATTGTCGTATACCAATGAACTTAGTCAAAAAGGTTACAACATAAAACCATGTTTAGGATTTGGAAATAGGGTAGAAGCCATCTCCAAATTTGTAAAAGAAGAGAATACAGATTTGTTAATAATGGGAGCTCACGGACATCAAACCATGAAGGATTTTATCTTTGGTTCAACAGTTGAATCTGTAAGACATAAACTTGAAATTCCTGTTTTGGTGGTGAAGTAAGAATTGTATTTTTAAGGTGATTTTTTGCTTATTGAGCAATTTAAGCTCCTACTAAAATCTTGCTGATTCCTCATTAGCCATGCGGTTTTAACCCATGGGGAATGAGGAGTTAGAATCTAATTGCTATATCATAGAAAAATTACAGTTTTTAGTTGTTTGAAGCTTTGTCAATTATCTCATATTGATAAAAAGGACTTCCTTCTTGGATTGAACTATTATTGTTTTCAAACTAAATTCACTATCATTTTTATAGAATCAAAAAGAAACCTAGTTTCCATCTTATATTTGCTAAATGATTTGTCCTTTTGAAATAGGAGATGAAAAGAAATTTTCAGTAACAGTTCAAACAAACGATACAGCAAGTTTCGATAGTGGTGAAGTGCATCCGGTTTATGCAACTTTTGCTTTAGGAAGAGATGCTGAATGGTGTTGCAGGTTGTTTGTTTTGGAAATGAAAGAAGATGGGGAAGAAGGTATTGGTACTTTTCTTTCCATACAACATCATTCTCCTGCTTATGTAGGTTCAAAGGTTGATATTACAGCAAAGGTGAAATCAATTCAAAAAAATGAAATCATTTGCAGCTATGAAGCAAAAGTTGGAGAGCGATTGGTAGCAAGTGGGGAACAAGGACAAAAAATTTTGAAAAAGGAAAGATTAGAACAATTATTCGAAAAAATTAAACAAGACAGTGAGTAAAACAACAGGAGTAAATATAGTCAATAAGAAGGCCTCATTTGAATTTCATATTCTTCAAAAATACACCGCAGGCATTCAGCTTACAGGTACAGAAGTGAAATCGACAAGGCTGGGAAATGTGAATTTAAATGAAGCATTTTGTTTCTTTAAAAACGATGAATTGTATGTGCGTGGAATGAATATTGGAACCTTCAAACAAGGTTCATACAATAACCATGAAACATTAAGAGTAAGGAAACTTTTATTGAAAAAAGCAGAGTTATCAAAGCTTCAATTCAAATCAAAAGAAAAAGGATTTTCTATTGTGCCTATTAAATTGTTTGAATCTGAAAGAGGATTTTTGAAATTAGAAATTGCATTAGCACAAGGTAAAAAAGCCTTCGATAAACGCGAAAGCATCAAAGAAAGAGATGTAGAAAGAAGTATGAGAAGGAATCAGGAGTAAGATAATCTTTTAAGTTTATAGTGAAGTTTTTATAAGCTGGCTAAAATTTATAAATTCAAATTAAATTTGTATTTTTGAACTATTAAAACGACAGTAAAGTGGGACAATTATTAAACATTATGGAAATCAAAAATCTTTATCCTAACGAATGGGTTTTGATTGGAAATCCTGTAATGGACGACACTAAAATTGACGTTATTTCAGGTGTTCCTATTTATCATAGCAAGGACAAAAAGGAGGTATGCTATATTGGTCGCAACAAGACTTCTTCCTACGACAAAATTACCTTAATTTTTACCGGTTCATTCAAGCCGACCAGAAAAATTACAGGTATTTTCAATCGCATTAAATAATGATTTTTCCATTCAAAAGAGAACCCGAAAGTGGGCTCCTTATAATTAGCATTGAAATTGATTCAAAATTCGAACTTAAAATGGTATTGGATACTGGAGCAACAAACACTACCATTGACAGCAATGCTTTGTATTTATTAGGATATGATCTTAAAGACAGTATTGGGTTAGTGGAAATTGAAACAGCTAATGGAATCATTGAAACAGAAGTATTCGAAATTGGTAGTTTTAGTTCTCTTGGTCAAATAAGGGAAAACTTTCAAATTCAGGTTTATGATTTCTTGGCACACGGTATATTTTCCGACTATAATGGCCTTATCGGACTGGACTTTTTAGAGGGACAAAAGTTTTGTATTGATTTGAAGTTAAATACAATTACCTTAACAAAATAGCGCATAAAAAAAGCGCCAAAGAGTTATAGCATTTGTTTTTTTATTAATCAGAACTTATTTCTCTGCTATTTATATTAAGGTTCAAGAAGCAATACATCATAAGACTAAAACAAAAAAAGCCGGAATCATTCTCGGCTTTTTTTGTTTATAATAAGATACTTTTTAGAATTTAATACCTAAACGAACCCCACCAGCAGATGCTCCAAAATAAGAGTTAGTGCTAGTTCCTAAATTTTTTGTTGTTGTTGGTGAACCGCCACTTAATGTAGTTTTAATTTCACCTTCACCAACGCTACTCATGCTGAATAATCCTAATCCAAATTCACCTCCAATATAAACTCCATCGAATAAATAATAATCGGCACCCATCATTAAACCAGCACTAAATCCAAAAGTACTTCCAGTTTTTTCATCATATTTATTACCTTCAATTACATCTCCAAATTGAGGATTTGGATTGGCAGCATTGGTTACTGCAATTGTTCTTCCACCAATCATAGTAATACCTAATTGCGCTCCTACATACGGAGATAGTTTATTTGTTCCTTCAAAATGCATTTCATATCCAGGAAAAAATGCCAATCCAAAACCATTGCTGGTTTTAATAGTTGCATCAACTCCAGAACCTGCAATATTTGTGGTTGTTGAACCGCCACCTAATCCAAGGCGTAAACGAACTGCACCTAAATCAGAAAGAAAATAACGTAAACGAATTTCAGCGGGTGCTCCGCCGCCATTGCTGTTTAAACCATAACTAATAGGACTATCACCAATTTGTAAGTTTAAAAGCACTTCGGCTGTTTTTTCTCCTTCTCCCGGTTTTTGGGCAAATGCAAATGTGCTTGCTACTGCAAATGCAGAAAGCAAAATAGATTTTTTGAAAAGTTTGTTCATTGTTGGCTACAATTTTAATAAGCGCAAATATATCATTGTGTTACAATTCTGAAAGGCACAATAATTTAAATTCCCTTAAATTTACCAAGCTTGTTCACCTATTAATGGTACAAACCTAAATTTAGTTAAAGGTATAGCTTCAATTTCTCCGTTTGATTTTTTTACTAAAGAATGCATGATCTGTTCTTCTTCATTTCCTACAGGAATAATCATTATCCCTCCTGGTTTTAGTTGATTTACTAAGGCCATGGGTACTTTTGGAGCGCCTGCAGTAACTATAATTTTATCAAAAGGTCCATCTTCATATTTACCCAAAGAGCCATCTCCCAAAATAAAATTAGCATTCATCCCTAAGTTAGTTAATAGTTTTTTTGTTTTGATGAATAATGCTTCTTGTCGTTCTATAGTTACTAATTCAACCCCCATTTCTATTAGAACAGCTGCTTGGTAACCAGAACCGGTGCCAATTTCTAATACTTTATCTCCTTTTTCTATATGTAATATCTGTGTTTGAAAGGCTACAGTATATGGTTGTGAAATTGTTTGTCCACTCCCAATTGGAAAGGCTTTGTCTTGATAAGCATGCGATCGGAAATCCTTGTGAATGAATAAATGACGAGGAATTTTTAACATAACATCAAGAACCGTTTTGTCTATTATCCCTTTTTGTTTTAACTCTTCTATTAATCGCTTTCTTGCTCCTTTATCTTTATATGTATCTTGTTCTTTCGTCAATTCAATCATACCACGAATTAAAGCCTTCATTGCTTAATTTTTGAGCCTGAATTTTTAACAATAGCTGATTTTTCACTTTGAAGTGTATATTTTATCTGATAAACGTATGCTCACTTGTTAAAATCTAATCTGACAATGTCGCAATTAAAGAGTTTAGTAAGGATATTTTTGTTTTGAGATAAAACCCAAAATGATCAAAATCGCTGTTGTTGGTGCCAACGAAAAAAGCAAAAAGCAAATAGAGAAACTTCTTGAAATCAAGGAGTTTAATCTAATTGGTTTTTATGATCATGATGAAGAAAGCTCTAGATTACTAGAAAGTTCTTGCTCAATTAGTCGATTCGATGATTTTGATGACTTAATTAGAAGAGCAGATGCCATCAGTATTTTATCGCCAGTTGGCACTCATTATCAGTATGCATCAAGTGCCATCAGAAACCTAAAACATGTTTTTGTTAAACAAGTTTTAAGTGAAAGTTTAGATGAAGCCAAAGAATTAAACAAATTGGCTGATGAAGCTAATGTTCAATTATATGTTTCTCATCATCAAAAATTTCATCCTAATTACCAATTATTAAAAAGATTAGTCGATCAACCTTTTTATATCGAATCAAGTCGCTTTGATGCCAATGTAATTAATTATAGCACAGAAAATTTGGTGTTTGATTTGTTAATTACCGACTTAGAATTGGTAATGAATATGGTAAAATCTAAGGTGATGCGAGTTAGAGCAACTGGAGCTTGTTTACATTCAAGTTTGGTCGATTTTATTAATGTTAGAATTGAATTTGCTAACGGTTGTGTTTTTAATATGGTTTGTGGTAATTTTGAATCTGAACAAGGGAGTAAAATCAGGTTTTTTCAAAAAAATCAAACTTTTGGAATTGATTTAGATTCATTTAAAATTTCTATGTTAAATTCCAGTGTGCCTGATAATCAGGAACAAGTATTAAAAACTGCAAAATCTAAAAAAGCCCCTGATATGATTAAAAGAGAGCTCGAATATTTTGCTCAATCCATTAATAATCATTCACTTCAACTAAGAACACATTCAGATAATTTTGAAACGCTTGAAGTGGCACATGCAATAATAGACAAGTTAAATATCACTAAAAGATAATACTTTTGCCCGCAAAGCGTTTTTTTCTGATTCATGAATCAATACAAACTATTCGTAATTATTGGGCTAAGTTGGAGTTTATTTTTTTCTGCTTGTAAAAGCAAAGAAGTAATTGTTCCCTCTTATTTATTTGCCAAACCTTATACCTTTACTACCAATGAAGATAGGTCGGAGGGCGCACCTTCTGCCGATGTCAAGGATTATTGGATTTTTGAAAATGAGAAAATTCTAGGCAGTTTTGGTATTCCTACCGATATTCCAATTCAAAAAAGTGGTAAAACGCCAATAAGAATTTCAGCAGGAATTAGACGTTCTGGGCAAGAAGAAGAGAGAATGATTTACCCACTTTACAAAAGCTACTTAACAAATGTCGATTTAAAAGTCAATCAAACTGATACAATTTTTCCAAATTTCACTTATTTAGATAATTGTGTGTTCAAATTCATTGAAGATTTTGATAAAAATGGTGTTCAATTTGAATACAATCCTTCTTTTAAACTTGTAGGAGATACCATAATCAGAGTAACTGGTAGTAAAGCTTGGAATAAAGATTCAAATTCTGGGAAAGTTGTTTTAAAACAAGAGGGCTCAATTTTGGAGATTTATTCTGAAGTTTTTAAATCATTACCCAAATTTACTCCCATGTTTTTCGAAATTGATTATAAAAATAACGTTCCTTTCACAATTGGAATCTATGCAACCGAGATAGATGGAAGTGTTGAACAGGTACCATTGATTTTGCTCAAGGAAAAAGATACATGGAATAAACTATATTTCGACCTTGAATCTGAAATTTCGTCGAGACCAGCTGGCACTGAATATAGAATATTTCTTAGGTTTAGTAATATTCTATCAGCTCCAATTGCAAATCCTGAAGTTTATATTGATAACTTGAAGCTTATACACATTGATTAATAAACGTAAGTTACATACGAGTCTTTTTGTTTTGAGTGACGCTTTGGTGGCGGCTTTAAGCTGGACTTTGTTTTTTGCTTACCGGAAATTTATTATCGAACCCGACAAATTTGGTTACAAAATTCCCTTAGAATTAGATAAGAATTTTTATACAGCTTTATTGGTTGTGCCTTTTTATTGGTTTGTATTGTACTTTTTATCAGGTCATTATAAAGATGTTTGGAGGAAGTCTAGAATTAATGAAATCTCAAAATCGTTTTCAATTACTGTTGTTGGTGTGGTTTTGTTATTTTTTATTTTGTTGATTGATGATGAAGTAAAATCATACCAATCATATTATAAAAGTACCCTAACTTTATTTGTTTTACATTTTGGTTTTACAACTATAATTAGGTTATTTCAAGCCTATTACGTTAAAATTTTACTTAGAAAAAAAATAATTGGTTTTAATACAATTGTAGTCGGCAATAACGAAAAGTCACTTCAATTAGTGAAAGAATTAATTGATCCAAGTCTTACTCAAGGTTTTATAGTGAAAGGTTTTGTGAGTTATAATGGTGATGCAGATGACCATATTTTAAAAGATTTAATTCCATCCTTAGGAACTTATGCCGATTTACCAAAACGAATTGCTGAATACAAAATTGAAGAAGTGATTATTGGAATTGAAAGTTCTAAACATGCTGAAATCAATAAAGTTACAAATGTTTTGGAAGATCAACCAGTTACATTAAAAATCATTCCCGATTTGTTCGATTTGATGAGCGGGCAGGTAAGAATGAACAATGTAATTGGAACCGCGCTTATTGAAATCAACCATGATGTGATGCCTCAATGGCAAATTGTTGCAAAACGACTCATGGATTTATTCGTTTCATTATTTGTATTGGTTGTTTTTTCTCCATTTTTTCTAGTTGTGGCTGGATTGGTAGCATTTAGTTCTAAAGGTCCTATTTTTTATAAACAAATCAGACTTGGTTTAAAAGGAAAACCTTTTCACATATTAAAGTTCCGAACCATGTTTGTTGATGCTGAGCATCTTGGGCCGCAATTATCATCACATAACGACAAAAGGATTACGCCTATAGGTAGAATTTTGAGGAAATATAGAATTGATGAAATTCCTCAGTTTTTTAACGTGTTAATAGGGGAGATGAGTTTGGTAGGACCACGTCCTGAAAGGAAATTCTTTGTTGACCAAATAGTTAAGATTGCACCACATTACAGGCATTTACACCGTGTAAAACCAGGAATAACATCATGGGGACAAGTAAAATACGGATATGCAGAAAATGTAGAGCAAATGGTTGAAAGGTTAAAGTTTGATATTTTGTATATAGAGAATAGGTCAATTGCAGTTGATGTTAGGATATTGATTTATACTGTTTTAACTATATTACAAGGACGAGGAAGGTAATTCTTGGGATTTTTTTTAGAATTGCTTGTTATTTAGGCTAATCTTCATATTTTTGCGGTCCTAAAATTTTTGTAACATGTTCGCAATAGTTGAAATTGCTGGCCAACAATTTAAAGTTGAAAAAGACCAAACCTTGTACGTGCATCGCATGCCACAAGCTGAAGGCGCCAGCGTTGAACTCAGTAATGTATTGTTGGTTAACAACAATGGTTCTATTAAAATCGGTGCACCTAGTGTAGCCGGAGCTAAAATCAATGCAACCGTACTTTCTCACTTACAAGGTGATAAAGTTATTGTATTTAAGAAAAAACGCCGTAAAGGTTACCGCAAGAAAAACGGTCACCGTCAGGCTTTAACTAAAATCAAAATCGATTCTATTAACGCTTAATAACGAGGAGTAAAAATAAATGGCACACAAAAAAGGGGTAGGTAGTTCCAAAAACGGCCGTGAGTCCCATAGTAAACGTTTAGGTGTAAAAATATTTGGCGGTCAAAGCGTAATTGCTGGTAATATCATCGTTCGTCAAAGAGGTACCAAACATCATCCAGGTTTAAATGTAGGTATTGGTAAAGATCATACCTTATTTGCTTTAGTTGATGGAAAAGTTGCTTTCAGAAAGAAAGCTAACGATCGTTCTTTTGTATCGGTAGTACCGTTTGCAGAAGCGTAATATCAAATTTTAAATGAATAATACTGGGTAAGTTTCTTATCCGGTATTTTTCGTTTATGTGAGTATACAAAGTTTGAATTAGCAAATTTCTAATTTAGATTTATCTACTTGATAAATCTAATAGATGAAATGCTAAAAATTTTGGGGGATTAGCTCATTTGCTATGATGATTCTATCAGCATTTTGCTAGAGCGTGCTGACGATACTGTCAGCAAGGTGACCGGTTCAAGTGAAAAAAATAAAAGGGGGATTAGCTCATTTGGCTAGAGCGCTTGCCTGGCAGGCAAGAGGTGACCGGTTCGAATCCGGTATTCTCCACTGAATAATAAGAAGACGGCTTAGGTCGTCTTTTTTTGTTTTTGGGATTAGCTCATTTGGATAGAGCGTGCTGACAGTATCGTCAGCAAGGTGACCGGTTTGAATCCGGTATTCTCCACTGAATTAAACACGATTATGTTCGTCTTTTTTGTTTTTAGGGATTAGCTTAATTGTGCTGAGGATTCTATCAGCATTTGAAAACCACACAGAATTAAATGGTTATATTAAAAATTATCTTTCTTCAAATTCAAGTAAACAAGTGAGTGTTGAGGTTTTAACTCAGTCGGATGCCGAACAACTATTAGCAAGCATAAAAGAAAAGATTGAGTTACATGAACAAGCAAAATAACAAAAGCCCGAAATTAATCGGGCTTTTGTTATTTTAAGGCTTTTGCTATTAAGCTAATGGCTAGTATTGCAGCTGAGGTTAGCACAATAGCGTTAACTATCTCAGCTGTTTTGCCATATACTGTAACACAAGTTTGCTTGTTGCACAGTGTAACTTTTTCGCCTTTGGGGTAATTGTATAAATTACTCATAAAGATAAAAAATTAAATTGTAACAATTCCCTCACTCTTACCCGGAGGGTTCAAGTTTCTGTTGTATTACTCTTTTGTAATACCTTTAAATGGAGTGCCGTCAGATTTGCCATCCATAAACTTTCCGTCTGGACCTCTTTTTGTCCAGATTTTAGTTAACGGATTTAAAACTTGAGTACGATCTTTAACAGCACCTTTACGGTGGCCATCTCCAATTGGCGCATTTTTAGCCATAATGTTCTAAAATTTAACTTTACAGGCTGTTTTAAACTGAGCCACCTGTCACCAAGCCAAGAAAAAGACATTTTGAATACTACCAGCAATTGTTACATTTGTGTTACCAAACAAAATATGTTAGCATGAGCTTGCAGAATTCGGGGGAGTCTTTTTCGGCTTCCCCTTTTTATTACACAAATTTAAATCTTTGTTTTGGACAAATCAGAAATATTTTTTATATTTGTCCATAAGTTTTTCCCATTCCTAAGGCAATCAACTCTTTCACTATATGCAATACTTCAGCAGTCGATTAAAAAGCGCGAGGGTAATGAATGGTTTTTCATTACAAGATTTATCTGATAAATTGAAAGGAGAAATTTCTAAACAAGATTTGAATAGATTAGAATTAGGTTTAAATCAGCCTAATAGTGAAATTTTAGCTAAGCTTTCTTCTGCTTTGAATATTCCTTCTGATTATTTTTTTAGAAATGAAACAATCAATCTTCCTTCCGTTGAATTTAGAAAACTAACCAAACTTCCTAAAAAAGACCAAGAAGCTGTTAAAGGAAAAACCATTGATTTTTTAGAACGATACGCAGAGCTTGAGAATTTAATGGGTGTATCTCAATCACCAGTATTTAATCATAAAGAGTATGTGATCAATTTTAATAGTCCTGAAGAAATTGAAAAAGCGGCCAATGTTTTCAGATCTAAATTAAATCTTGGTATAGATCCCATTTATAATCTTATTGAATTGTTAGAAGAAAATGGAGTTAGGGTGTTTTCTACAATTGCTTCTCCATCATTTTCTGGAATGTCCACTTGTGTTGCAAATTCACTATTAGTGGTTGTTTTTAATAATAATGAAGAAATACCTTTAGTAAGAAAACGATTTACCATTTTGCATGAAATCGCACATTTATTTTTGGATTTGGAGAAATTCGAAGATAAAGTGAAAGAGCGTATTTGTGATTCTTTTGCAGGGGCAGTGTTGCTTCCCCAAAAGAAGTTATTAGAATATTTTGGTCCCAAAAGAAATAATTTTCTCACTAAAGAATTAATGGCTATAAAATCATATTTCGGAATTTCAATACCAGCAATTATTTATCGAGCGAATTCAAACCAAATAGTGAGTGACAATTATCTTAAATACTTTATGATTCGGTATAATAAAGAATATAAGGATTTGGAAAAAAACGGCTATTTAGGGAAGGAAGAGTCTCAAAGGTTTACTCAATTGCTGCTTAGGGCAGTTGCTGAGGAGGTAGTAACTTCTTCAAAAGCTGCATCTTTGAATAACCAAAAACTATGGGAGTTTAGAAAGCAATTCATTGATAATATCTCTTATTAAGTCCTTTTTAATTTCGCCATCGTAATTCTACTCCAATGCAAAAAATTGCCATTACTGATGCAAATATTTTTATTGATCTAATCGAAACTGAAATTTTCGAATATTTGTTTCAATTCGGAATAAAAGTACATACTACTTATGAAGTTTTTGACCAATTAAGCCCAAATCAACAAGAAATACTTAAGTCATTTGAGTTAAATGGAGAACTTGTAATTTACTGTCTTTCATATTATGAATTAGTTCAATTAGAGAATTTGCAATTTCCAGCAGGTTTAGAGCTTGCTGATAGATCGGTCTATTTTTATGCAAATAATATTCAAGGTTTGGTTTTAAGTGGAGATAGAAAACTAAAAAAATATTGTGAAAGTAAGCAACTTCGAGTAAATGGGATAATTTGGGTATTTGACCAGATTCATGAATTTGGTCTTATTCAAAAGGCCGACTTAGTTTTCAAACTGAAATTATTAATGAAAATAAATAAAAGATTACCTGTCGAAGAATGCAATAAAAGGATTCATGCATGGCTTCAGGGCTAAATAATTTGCGTTTGCTATTTAAATTAAAAAATTGTTATTACTAAAATGAATTCAATTCTAATTAAAATTCTATTGATAAGGAATTTATTATAAGTTTTTCACCCCTTCCTCAATATCTTCTCCATCTTTTTTCCTTTTGCCAATTCATCAACCAATTTGTCTAAATAACGAACTTTTTGGGTTAATGGATTAGTAATTTCTTCGACTTTATAACCGCAAATGTTTCCAGTGATTAAATGTGCATTGGGATTGATTATAGCTTTCTCGAAAAACTGCTCAAAATTGATTTTTTCTTCAATGAATTGCTCTATTTGATTTTCATTAAATCCACATAACCATTCAATTACTTCATGTAATTCGGCAATTGTTCTTCCTTTTTTCTCCACTTTCGTAACATAATGAGGGTAAACAGAGCTAAAACTCATTTTTGTAATTTTTTCGTCGTGGTGGCTCGTACTTTTCATATTGGTATTTTATTGAAGAAATTCAAAAATAGAGCTTCGATTTTCTTAAAATATAAACTTCTTTAAAATATAAATCAATTTTCCGCATACTTACCAAGTATAATTTTTTATAAATCCCGTGTTTATTTTGAAAAGTATTTTCAAAAAGCAGCTTGATGTTAAATTGCTCTTTTTTATGAAATTTATGACCCCGATAGGTGGTCTCATGTTTATAGAAAAATGCTAAAAATGAATTTCCCAACACTCTACAAACGCGGACCAAAGGTCCGCGTTTGTAGAGTGTTGGGCTGGTTTTCTTTACTTTTTATTTTCTATAATCATGTCATCCCTTCAGGATTTTTAAGCGTTTCTAAAAAAAACATGTTTCTGATTTTAATTTATGTTTTAATGAATATTTTGATTTTTTAGAGTCATTATCGGGTTTAAGGCCTTTGAAAGTTCTTTTAGGTAAATAAGTGGATATTCGTTAGATATTAAATCAAATTCATTGAGCAATTTTGACGTTTTATACCAAATCTTTTCCATTTGAAACCTAATTCTTCCATAATAAAGCTTTTAAAATTAATCTTTGACCATGTTAAAATTTATACATGAACTTTTAGAGCGAAACCCTGAATTGTATTGGTTTGGATTATTTAATTTTTTAGTTGCTGCAATCTTATTCATTCTTATGCCTTTTTTTCAAATTAAGGTTTTAGGAATACACGCTTTTATTAAACCCATCAAATTTGCATTATCAATTGCAATTTATTCTTGGACAATGGCTTGGTATATGTTTTACCTTAAAGACACAAATATCAATTGGATGAATTGGGCAATTATAATTCTACTTGGTTTTGAAATATTTTACATAGTTTTTCAAGCTGCAAAAGGTCAGTTAAGCCATTTTAATTTAAGTACACCTTTTTATTCAGTTTTGTATTCTTTAATGGCTATGGCGGCCTCAGGAGTTACTCTTATCACAGCTTATGTTGGCATTTTATTTCTTAAACAAGATAATTCAAACCTGCCCGAATACTACCAAATTGCTTTGCATTGTGGCATCTGGATATTCGTAATTTTCTCTTTTCAAGGCTTTGCAATGGGCTCAAAACTAACACATACCATCGGGGCAATTGATGGTGGTAAAGGAATCCCGTTTTTAAACTGGAGTATCAATGCCGGCGACTTAAGAATTGCACATTTTATAGGAATGCATGCCTTGCAAGTCATCCCAATTTTGGCTTATTATTTATTTAAAAATACTTCTTTAACTATTATTGCATCAGTTATCTATATCTCCTTGGCCATCATAACATGGTATATGGCTGTCAAAGCTAAATCTCCGTTTTACTTTTTGAATTAAAAGTAAATTTTATAGTAAATCATTAGCCAGATTCGCCAACTCAGATCTTTCTCCTTTTTCTAATGTAATGTGTGCATACATCGGATTGTTTCGAATTCTGTCGATTAAGTAGGAGAGTCCATTTGATTGAGAATCTAAATAAGGTGTATCAATCTGGTAAATATCGCCAGTAAATACAATTTTAGTACCTTCTCCTGCTCTTGTAATAATGGTTTTTACTTCAAGTGGAGTTAGGTTTTGAGCTTCATCAACAATAAAAATTATATTCGATAAACTTCTTCCTCTGATATATGCCAATGGCGTAACCAATAGTTTTTCTTGGTTAACCATGTCAGTAATTTTCTGGTATTCCTTATCAGTTTCTTTCCATTGATTTTGGATTAGCTTCAAATTATCCCAAAGCGGTTCCATATATGGATTGATTTTTGATTTGGCATCTCCTGGTAAAAATCCAATATCTCTATTATTAAGCGGAATGATTGGTCGTGCAAGGTAAATTTGTCTGTATTTTGCTTTTTGTTCCATTGCAGCGGCTAGAGCCAAAAGCGTTTTTCCTGTTCCTGCAACACCTTGAATAGTTACCAATGATATATTTGGATTTAAAACTGCATGCATGGCAAATGATTGTTCTGCATTTCTTGGTTTGATGCCATGTGCAGCAACTTTATTTACTCTTTCTAAGGTTTCATTTTGTGCATTATAAAAACATAAAACTGAGTTTTTATCATTCTTTAAAATGAAATAATGATTTGCATTGGGTTTAATTTTTAAAGCTAATTCATAGTGAACAAAACCTTTCACATATAATTCATCAATAACACTTGCTTTTACTTTTTCGATTGTTGAATTGCCTGTATAAAGTGTATCTACATTTTTAATTTTTCCAGTCTCATAATCTTCTGCAACAATTCCAAGTGATTTTCCTTTAAGACGAAGATTAACATCTTTTGTAACAAGAATTACAGGTCGGCCTTGATTTTGATCGCGCATGGCCATTGCTGCATTTAATATCCTGTGATCAGCTTTTCTTTCACCAAAAATAACCTGCGCATCCATGCTGGCTTTTTCTTGCATAATCACCTTGAAACGACCTCGAGTAGGACCATTTATCGGAATCCATTCACTTATTATATGTTCACTTGATAGTTTATCTAAATACCGAATGAACTCTCTTGCTTCAAAATTGATGGTATCATTTCCTTTTTTGAAATTATCAAGTTCTTCCAAAACTGTTATAGGAATGGCAACATCATGCTCCTGAAAATTCTTGATGGCATTATGGTCGTATAAGATAACAGATGTATCTAAAACAAAGATTTTTCTAGGTTCCTTTTCTTTTTTTAGAATAACTTTTTTTGAAGAAGTTTTTTTAGAAGCTGTCTTTTTAACAACTTTTTTCATTACAATTTTCTTAGCCATAATCAGGTTGTTCTTTACTCAAGAACGTAAACCTAAATTAAACTTACACCAAGAAAATGTTCACAGATGTGAATTTGAGACTAGTTAAGGCTTGAATTTGCTTTAAACACAAAGGCTTTGGGCTATGTTAATTCTTTGATAAGGCTGGAATGTTGTGGAAAAAGTTGACATAATTCAGACTGATTTGCCAATTCAAAATCAGCAAAATCAAAACCTGGAGCAACAGTGCAACCAACTAAGCTGAATCCATTTTTTACTTCACACCTCGAGCCAAACCAAATGCCTGCTGGAATTACGGCATGTAAAACCTCACCATTTTGAATATTTCTACCCAATTTAATTTGATTTAAAATTCCTTCTGAATCAATAGAATAAACAGAAAGTGTATCACCATCATAAAAATGCCAATGTTCTTCGGCAGCTATTCTATGTAAAGCTGAAAACTGACCTTCTTTTAATAAAAAATAAATATGGGTACTTAAGTTTCTGTCACCACCAAATCCTGGAGGTAAATGTTCTTTTTTTAGACTAATTGTGCTTCTAAAATCTTCTTTAAAAGCACCTCCTTCAACATGTTGAAGGAGGTTTAGTTCTTTTATATAATCTTCTGCTTTCACTATTGATTAATGAACGTGGTCATCACCAAAAACTTCAGCTTTGTGCCCAAAATGATGCACGAAATCTCTCATTTCATCTGCCAATTCTTTGTTATTAGTTGCTTTTTCATAGGTATCGCAAAGTGTTGCAAGTGTTTGAAACATGAATAAATTCATTTCATCTACTTTCATTTCAGATGTCCATAAATCAATTCTCATTGCATTTTGTTGTAAGCCATCATACAAGCTTAACATCATTGCTTTCGCCGGTTCTTTGCCTTCAAAATCTGCATCATCAGCATCCCATTCAATATGAGCTGGCATATTGGTTTCATCTAAATGAACGTCTATTCTAATTTGAGATGTTTTTACAATTTCAGGAGTTTTTTTCTCTTGGTTATTTTCCATTTTAATCAAGTTGTTCTTTAAGTTCAGAAAGAAATTGCTTTAAGTTTAAAAGCTTATCGGTTATAGCAGATTTATCTGCCAATTTGTTTTTAATTTTTAGTTTTTCTTTTGCTCCAGGTAAAGTATGACCTTCAATTTTTACCAATTGGTAAATAATTTTGATGGTTTCGATATCTTCTTGACTAAATTTTCTGGTGCCTTTTGAAGTTTTTCTTGGGCTCAATTCATTAAATTCCTTTTCCCAAAACCTTATTAAAGATGGATTTAATTTTAATAATTCAGAAACTTCACCAATTGTGAAATATAATTTTTCTATTTCGTCCTGATTTTGATTCAAAAGCAAAAAATGGTTTAATCGAATGATTGTCCTTCGCGGTTAGCAATTTCTCTGATAGCTTGGTATTCTTCTTCAGTTAAATCATTAAAGAAGTAATTAATTGGGTTGATTTTATTCTCACCTTTTATGATTTCATAATGCACATGCGGAGCTGTTGATGTTCCTGTGCTTCCAACATAACCAAGTAATTCTCCTCTTTGAATTTTTTGTCCAGGTCTTACTTTCATTTTACTCATGTGTGCGTATAATGAACGATAGCCAAATCCATGATTAATAATAACGTGATTACCATAGCCATTTCCATTTTCAGCAGTTTCAATTTTACCATTTCCTGTTGCATAAATAGGAGTGCCCTGCGGTGCTGTAAAATCTATACCTGAATGGAATTTATGTGTTTTAAAAATAGGATGAATTCTGTAACCAAATCCAGAAGCTATTCTTTTTAAATCTTTGTTTGAAATAGGCTGAATGGCAGGAATACAAGAAAGAAAAACTGTTTTATTAGCAGCTAATTTTCCTAATTCATCAAATGATTTTGATTGAACATAAACCTTAGCGGCTAATTCATCAACTTTTTCATTCAAAGCAACTAATTCCTCCGAATTTTCAAATCCGTTTAGAATTTTATACTTTTCAATTCCACCTGTTCCTGCTTTTCTAATGCTGATATCAATTGGGTCTGCTTCAAAAATTGCGCGATAAATATTTGCATCTCTATCTTGCAATTCTGCTAAAACTCCTCCAAGTTCATCAATTTTTTTGTTCAATACCTTAATTTGAGCTTGGTATTGTTCGTTTTCACGTTTTAAAGTCTTTTCTTTTGGTGAGTCTATGAAGCTGTAGATAGCCAAAACCATCATTGCACCAGCCACAACCGATGCCGACAGAAATCCAAACACCCTAAAAGCGATTGTTGTAAGACTGGTTCTTACTTTTTCGAAATCTAGTTTATGTGGATTATAAAAGTACTTATTCTTCGCCATTTTCCCCCCGTTTTTTATTTCCCCAATATATTGTAGACAATTGGGGATGCAAAATTAAATATTTTTCTGCAAATTCAGGCCTGAAATTAATATTAAAATTAAAATATAAAGCAATGACTGCCAACGAAATACGTAAACAGTTCCTAGAATATTTTCAAAGTAAAGGTCACCAAATCGTTCCTTCAGCCCCAATTGTGGTAAAAAATGATCCTACTCTCATGTTTACAAATGCGGGTATGAATCAGTTTAAAGATTGGTTTTTAGGAAACGAAGAACCTAAATATAAAAGGGTAGCTGATACGCAAAAATGTTTACGAGTTAGCGGTAAACACAACGATTTAGAAGAAGTTGGTGTTGATACTTATCACCATACCATGTTTGAAATGTTGGGAAATTGGAGTTTTGGCGATTATTTTAAAACAGAGGCTATTGAATGGGCTTGGGATTTATTGACCAATGTTTATAAGTTGGATAAAGACCGTTTATATGTTACCGTTTTTGAAGGTGATGAAAATGAAGGACTTGCTTTTGATCAGGACGCTTTTAATGAATGGAAAAAGTGGATTGCTCCCGAAAGAATTTTAATGGGCAATAAAAAAGATAATTTTTGGGAAATGGGTGATACTGGTCCATGTGGCCCTTGTTCTGAAATTCATGTTGATTTACGTTCAGCTTCAGAAAGAGCTGCTTTAGATGGAAGCACTTTAGTTAATAACGACCACCCGCAAGTCATCGAAATTTGGAACAATGTATTCATGGAATTCAATAGAAAGGCAGATGGTAAATTAGAAAAACTACCAGCGCAACATGTTGATACTGGAATGGGTTTCGAAAGATTAGTAAGAGCTATTGAAGGTAAATCTTCAAATTATGATACCGATGTTTTTGTTCCGAGTATTAAATTTATTGAGTCTCATAGCGGAATTGAATATAAATTTAGTGATTCCATCTCTGATGTTTCAATGCGAGTAATTGCAGACCATATTAGAGCTATTTCTTTTTGTATTGCTGATGGTCAATTACCTTCTAATAATGGCGCTGGTTATGTAATCAGACGAATTTTAAGAAGAGCTGTAAGATATGGATTTCAGTTTTTGAATTTTAAAGAGCCATTTTTAGAGAAATTAAGTGCACAAATTGCCGATCATTTTAAAGAAATATTTCCTGAATTATACAGCCAGCGTGAGTTTGTTGCTAAAGTTATTCGTGAGGAAGAACTTAGTTTTTTAAGAACTTTGGAAAATGGATTGAAACGTTTAGATCAAATTATTTCAAACCTTAAACAAGGTGAAGTAATTGATGGAAGAATTGTTTTTGAATTAAATGATACTTTTGGTTTTCCTGTTGATTTAACATCACTTTTAGCAAGAGAAAAAGGTTTTGGAATTGATGAGGCTGGTTTCAAAATTGCTCTTGAAGAACAAAAAGCCCGCTCAAGAAAAGCTACTGAAATAAATACAGATGATTGGCAGGTTTTATTGCCAGAAGAGGCTTCTACTTTTTTAGGTTATGATTTGCTTGAATCTGAAGTTAAAATCATGAAATTCAGAAAAGTAAAAGCCAAAGGTAAAGAATACTTTCAATTGGTTTTTAATCAAACTCCTTTTTATCCAGAGGGTGGTGGTCAGGTTGGTGATACAGGATTTATCTCTAATGCAAATGAGAAAATCCAGATTACTAATACCTTGAGAGAGAATAACATGATTATTCATTTAGTAGAAAGTATTCCTTCAAATCCAGAGGCTGTTTTTATAGCTGAGGTTGATGTAGAAAAACGTTCTTTAACCGAAAATAATCATAGTGCAACTCACTTATTACATGCTGCATTACGCCAAGTTTTGGGTAAACATGTAGCTCAAAAAGGATCATTGGTTAACTCAGATTATTTACGTTTCGACTTTTCTCATTTTTCAGCCATGACAAATGAAGAGATAGCAAAGGTTGAGCAAATTGTTAATCAAAAAATTAGAGAAAATATTTCTTTAGATGAGAGACGTAATGTTCCTATAGCAGAAGCTGAAAAAATGGGTGCGATGATGCTATTTGGTGAAAAGT
Source organism: Bacteroidia bacterium (assembly GCA_051861545.1). Classification (GTDB taxonomy): domain Bacteria; phylum Bacteroidota; class Bacteroidia; order UKL13-3; family UKL13-3; genus CAISCU01. The sequence goes on from JBIMKP010000007.1 coordinate 59,612, forward strand.
ATGGTGATTCTGTTCGAGTAATTACTTTCGATGAAAAATATTCTAGAGAATTATGTGGTGGAACTCATGTGAAATCAACGGGCAAAATTGGCATGTTTAAAATTACGTCAGAATCGGCAGTAGCTGCAGGTGTACGAAGGATTGAAGCAATCAGTTCACTTGCTAGTGAAAAGTATGTTTCCGATATGGAATCGAGCTTAAAAGGATTAAGAGATATTCTTAAAACCAAAGATTTGCAAAAAGCCCTTGAAGATTTGTTGAATGAGAAATCGGAATTGCTTAAAAAATTAGAAAATCTTGAAGCTGAAAAAACGCAAGTCATTAAATCTCAATTGAAAGATAAAGTATTAGCTTTAAATGGCTTTAACTTAATAGTTGAACAAATTGAACTTAATTCGGCAGATCAATTAAAGAATCTTTCATTTCAATTGAAGTCGGAAATTCCTAATCTTTTTCTAGCATTAGGAACAGTAATCAATCAAAAACCATTTTTAAGTATCATTATCGATGAAGAATTAGTTAAGGCTAATGGTTTTCATGCTGGAAATTTGGTAAAAGAGGCTGCAAAAAATATTAAAGGTGGTGGAGGTGGACAACCATTTTACGCAACTGCCGGTGGTTCTGATTTAAGTGGTTTATCATTTGCTTTACAATACATTAAAGAAAAAATAACAGCCTAAGACGAAAAATTGCAAGTAAAATTCGTGTAATTATTGCATTATTGTACCGTGGTAGAAGAAATTTCGATTTTAGTAGCGGTCCTTGTGGGATTAATTACATTTTTTTGGGTTCGAGGAAATGTAAGGTTAAGTGATAATTGTCCGAAATGTGGTAATAATAACCATGTGAAAAGAGTTTCTAGGAGTTTTATCACTAAATATTTATTTTTTATGTTTGGAGCCAGGAAATTAAGGTGTTCAAAGTGTTGGAAAAATTACTTCCAACTTTGGTCAGTAACAAAACCTGATCCAAAACCTACTGCTTCTGATTATTAATAAGTTATTTTCAGTTTCTTGTAAATAAAACTTAATAACCAAGCAGGTCCGATAAGTAAAAATTGGATATCATCAATAAATGATGGTTTTTTTCCTTCAATTTTATGGCCAATAAATTGTCCAATCCATGCAATTGTAAATATTGAAAGGGCAATTTTCCAAACACTTGTACTTAAACTTTGTAATTGGACTGAACCCCAAATGCAGATAAAATAAAATAGAAGCAAGCCCAAGGCAATTTTCCAAGATATTCTGATATAAAAAAGCATTGCCATTATTAAAACCAAATGGGCAAGGCTCAAGCTTTGGTATAATTCAACTTCATTTAGTAAACAAACTAAACTAAAGAAAATACTTGGAACACAAATCCAGTGTATTAGTTTATTGGTGCTGTTTTGATGACTAACTGCATATTCATCAAGCCATTGTTGAATGCTTTTCATTCAACTAATCTAGTAAAATTTCCTGAAACCAATTGCATTTCTTGCTACTTTTAAAGTTGCATCAGCACTTTCTTTGGCTTTTTCAGCTCCCAATTTAGCTACTTTACCTAAGTATTCTTCATTGGCTAAAATATCGGTTATTTTTTCTCTAATTGGCGTCAAAAATGTAACCATATCTTCTGCCAATTGCTTCTTTAAATCACCAAATCTAATCGTACAATTTGCATGTGCTTCAACATAAAAATCTACTGTTTCTTTTGTTGAAGCAACTTTTAGTAAATCGAATAAGTTTTGTACTGGCTGACTTGGAACTGAGTTTGCTTCAGTTGGAGTATTTCCACTCACAGCTTTTGATATTTTTTTTCTTAAAACATCAGGAGAATCAATTAGGTTAATTACATTGTTTTCTCCATCACTTTTACTCATTTTTCCTCCACCTTGTAAACCCGGAATTTTTACCAATTCACCCCCGTAATTAAAGGCTTGTGGTTCAGGAAAAAGTTCTAAATCATACATTCTGTTAAAGCGATTTCCAAAAGTTCTTGCCATCTCTAAATGTTGTTCTTGGTCTTTACCAACCGGAACTAAATGCGCGCGATGTATAATAATATCAGCAGCCATTAAAACCGGGTAGGTGAGAAGACCTGCATTTATATTGTCTGGTTGGGTTCTAGCTTTTTCTTTAAATGAACTTACTCTCTCTAATTCTCCCTTGTAAGCATGCATGTTTAGCAATAAATACAATTCAGGTATTTGTGGCAAATCACTTTGAATGTATAAAGTACATTTTTCAGGATCTAATCCGCAAGCTAAATATTCTGCCAAAACCTGCTTTACACTGTTATGTAAATCTTTTGGGTTTGGATGTGTTGTTAACGAATGGTAATCAGCAATAAAGAAAAAACATGGATGTTCATTTTGCATGCTGATGAAATTTTTCACCGCACCCATATAATTGCCTAAATGAAGCATTCCTGTTGGCCTAATGCCACTAACCACTATTTGTTTTGAAGACATGAACTTAATTAGTTTTTGTATGAAAGCAATCTATTAATTAGATGGCTTACAATCGATTTTATTTATTATAAAGTTGAATTCATACTTACTTGAATCATAAGTAATATTTCCTTGCTCATCTATGGTTGCAGGAGCTGTTTTTAAAAGAATTTGATTATCCCTAAGTTTCCAAGTTTGATTCTCTTTAAATTCTTCTCCTTCTTGAGTATAAGTATAAACACATTCAATAATACTGTCTTTTATTATTCCTGAAATAGTCCCCAATGCTGCATCTTTTTCCCAAGGGATATAATTATACTCTCCAGTAACTAGGGTGTCTTGGATGTGAATTTTTAAAGAAGTACTATCCTCATTTTTTAAGCCATCAGTTAACAAAAAACAAAGTTTCTCATTTCTTTTGGTTTCAACATTTTGATTAGTTTTAGGTTCTGAATTTGAACAAGAAACTAAAATAATTGAAATAATAAGTAAATATGTTATTCTCATAATGAACCTTGTTGACCTGCTAATAAAAACATAACTGCCATTCGAACTGCCACTCCATTTTCTACTTGATCTAAAATGATGCTGTGTTTACTATCAGCTACATCACTCGTAATTTCAACTCCTCTGTTTATAGGTCCAGGATGCATGATTACAATTTCTTTATTTAAAGAATCTAATCTTTCTTTATCTAAGCCATATAACATGCTGTATTCTCTTAATGAAGGAAAATATTTGATGTCTTGTCTTTCAAGTTGGATTCTTAGCATATTGGCAACATCACACCAAGCAAGTGCCTTCATTAAATTGGTTTCTACTTTCACCCCAAGCGATTCTATATGTTTAGGGATTAGTGTACTAGGACCACAAACCATTACTTCGGCACCTAATTTCTGTAGGCAGAAGATATTTGATAAAGCCACTCTTGAATGAGTTATATCACCAACAATAACTACTTTTTTCCCTTTTACTGAACCCAATTTTTCTCTGATTGAAAACGCATCCAATAAAGCTTGTGTAGGATGTTCGTGTGTTCCATCACCAGCATTAATGATATTTGCTTTGATATGTTTTGATAAGAAAACACATGCTCCAGGAGCGGGATGTCTCATCACAACCATATCCACTTTCATTGCCAAGATATTATTTACAGTATCGATTAAAGTTTCACCTTTTGAAACAGAAGAGGAGGAGGCTGAGAAATTAACGATATCGGCACTTAATCTTTTTTGAGCCAATTCAAAAGATATTCTTGTTCTTGTTGAATTTTCAAAAAAGATGTTTGCAATAGTAACATCACGAAGAGAAGGAACCTTTTTGATAGGCCTATTGATGATTGATTTAAAATTATCTGCTGTCTCAAAAACCAGATTGATATCATCTGCATTGAGTTCCTTGATTCCCAGCAAATGTCTTTGAGAAAATTTCTTCATTTCTATTTGTATTCTTGGCCTAATAATCAGGGTTGTATTGGAAGTATTTGAACGATATCTTTTTTACCTTGTTCTTTCCATTCCACTTTCACTTTGTCGTGAGCTCTAGTATCAACAGTTAAACCAACATAATCGGCTTGAATAGGTAAATCTCTGCTATAAAGTCTATCGATTAAAACCAAAAGTTCAACTCTATTTGGTCTTCCAAAATCAGTAATTGCATCTAAAGCAGAGCGAATTGTTCTACCAGTAAAAAGCACATCATCAATTAAAACAACTTGTTTATTGCTCATACTAAAATTGATTTTTAGTTCAGAAGGAATGATATGTTCATTTCCTCTTCTAAAATCATCTCTATAAAAAGCAATATCAAGTTCACCATACAAAACATCTTTTAGTCCGGTAATTTCTTCTAATCTCGATTTAATTCTTCTCGAAAGAAAAATTCCACGAGGTTGCATACCAACTAAAGCCACATCGGCAAAACTACCATGTCTCTCAATTAGCTGATAACATAGTCTGTCTAGAGTCAGTTGAAATTGTTTCTTTTCAAGAATTATACGTTCCTTCATAAAGTAATGCCTTTTAAATGGCTTGAAGTGGGTTTCAAATATCCGATATTTAGCTTAAAAATTGATTTATTTTTGCTGACTTAATTCCAGAATATAATCAAATTCATATTGAGTTAGGCTCATAACAGATAATCTACCTTGTCTAACCAGCCCAATATTTTGTAAATTTTCATCTGCTTTTATTTGTTCTAAAGTGATTGTTTTCTTTAGTTTTTTGAATGGTTTTAAGTTCACAACCACCCAGTTAGGATCTTCTGTTGTAGGGTCTTGATAAGCTTCTTTTGATACTTTTGCAATTCCAACAATTTCTTTTCCTTCATTGCTATGGTACCACATTACCAAATCACCTTTTTTCATTTCTCTAAGGTTGTTTCTGGCCTGATAATTTCTAACACCATCCCAAAAAGTTTCCTTGTCTTTTTCAAATTGTTCCCAACTATATTTAAAAGGTTCTGATTTAACTAGCCAATGTTTCATCTTGATGTTATTTGTCGCAAATTACAACATTAATAAGCAAAAAAAATCCCGACCAATTGGCCGGGATATTTTTTGCTTTTTTAAAGACTATTTACCTTCAAGTTTCGCTTTTAATTCAGCTAAACCATCAACGTCAGCAAATGTAGATTTCTCATTGCTATCGTTTAATTTTTTAGCAGCTTTAGTTGCTTTTTCTTTTTCGGTATCCTTACGTTTTTCGTCTACTACTTTTTTCTCAGCTTCTTCTTCTCTCCACAATGCAGTATGAGAAACAACGATACGGCGATTTTCTTTATTGAATTCTGTTACTTTAACTTGAAGAACTTCATCTTCTTTCGCAGTTTTCTTGTCTTCTTTTTGTAATTGTTTTAATGGAGCATATCCTTCAACACCGTAAGGAAGAGCAATTGTAGCACTCTTATCTTCGATTTTTAAGATAGTTCCTTCATGGATTGAACCAACTGAGAACAATGTCTCAAATGCTTCCCAAGGATTTTCGTCCAATTGTTTGTGGCCTAAGCTCAAACGACGGTTTTCTAAATCCACTTCTAAAACGATTACATCTAATTCTTGGTTAACTTTCACAAACTCATTTGGATGTTTGATCTTTTTAGTCCAACTTAAATCAGATACGTGTACCAATCCATCAACACCTTCTTCTAATTCTACGAATAAACCGTAGTTAGTCATGTTGCGAACTGTACCTTTATGACGAGAGCCTAAAGGATAACGTTCTTGAATAGCAACCCAAGGATCTGCTTTTAATTGTTTGATACCCAAAGACATTTTTCTTTCGTCTTTGTCTAAAGTTAAGATAACTGCTTCCATTTCGTCACCCATTTTCAAGAAATCTTGAGGGCTACGTAAATGTTGGCTCCAGCTCATTTCACTAACGTGAATTAAACCTTCAACACCAGGAGCAATTTCTAAGAATGCACCGTAATCAGCGATGTTTACGATTTTTCCTTTAACGTTTGCATTAACTTGTAATTCTTCAGATAAACTATCCCAAGGATGTGCACCTAATTGTTTCAAGCCTAATGAAATACGTTTTTTCTCATCATCAAAATCAAGAACAACAACGTTAATTTTGTCGTCTAATTTTAATACTTCTTCTGGGTGGTTAATACGTCCCCATGAAATATCTGTAATATGTAACAAGCCATCAACACCACCTAAATCGATGAACACACCGAAAGAAGTCATGTTTTTAACTGTTCCTTCTAATACTTGACCTTTCTCTAATCTAGAAAGGATATCAGATTTTTGTTTTTCAATATCCTCTTCAATCAATACTTTGTGCGAAATCACAACATTTTTGAATGAATGGTTAACTTTAACTACTTTGAATGGCATGGTTTGACCCACGTAAACATCGTAATCTTTAATTGGTTTAGTGTCGATTTGTGAACCAGGTAAGAAAGTATCAATACCCATTACATCAACAACCAATCCACCTTTTGTACGGGTTTTAACATAACCTTGTACAATTTCGTCGTTATCATGAGCAGTAAGGATGTTCTCCCATGCACGCTCTGAAACGGCTTTCTTACGAGACAAAATTAATTGTCCGTTAGGATCTTCTTTTGTTTCCAACAACACTTCTACAACATCACCGGCTTTTAATTCCGGCATATCGCGGAATTCTGTGCGTGCAATCAGACCATCAGATTTAAATCCAATGTTGAGCACCACTTCTTTTTCTGTAAATCCTACTACTGTTCCTTTAACGATTTCTTTTTCGTTGAATGCGTTTAAAGTGTTTTCATAAAGACTACTTAATTTTTCATACTCCTCTTTCGAGTACCCGCCAAATCCGGCGTTGTCAAGGCTCCAGTCGAAATCCATTTCGTGAGCGTTACTTGTTTGGTTTGTGTTTTCTGTCAATTTTTTAAATCTCCTTTCGCTTAAAAAAGCTTGCAAACATAATTCTTCTAGTTATAACCACAAAGAATTTCAGCACTTTATCTGCTTTTTTTTGAAAATTTATCGGAGCTAAAAAAGTTTTCATCATTTTTTATTCCTAAAATTAATGCACCAATTGTCAAAATAGCTGAAAATGAGTCTATTGGTGTGTCTTCTACTCCGTCCTCAAATTCTGGTTGAGCTTTCAGTTCATTTATATTGATTAAACAAAAAAATATAAATACTGCTACTATATACTTTTTCATCTTTAGATTTTATTGATTTTTTTAACTTGAACTAGCCCTTTTTCATCAATCATTCTAATTATATATATACCTTCTTTTAATTCCTCTAATTGAAGGCTAATTAATGATTCATTCTTAGAGATTTCAGATTTAAATTTAATTTCTCCTTTTGTATCAAAAATTTCAATTGTTTTGATTTTTGATTGTGTGTTTTCGATAAATATTTGATTGTCAAATGGATTTGGGTAAATAGTAGGATAGTCCAAATTTGCCTCACTTAAACTATTAACAAGTTTTTTCTCAGTAATTAATTTCCAAGAGCTTGAATCTTGGGCTCCTGGCACAATTTCGATATCAACTCCTTTACTTAATGGATATACTTTATTTTCAATTTTATTAAATAAGGAAAGCTTATGTAGCTTGGTTTCTTCCAGTACTTTAAGTTTTAGTTTCGAACTGGCTCCAATTATTAAATCAATAGTGTCGATTTTATTATCATCGTTCGATCTTAAATCACTACATAACCAAATATTGTCTTTTGATTTTGAGGCGATGTATATATTTCCAGCAAATAATTTAATGATGTCTTCCAAAGCGCTGTATTCTTTTTTCGCACTTTCATTGTTGCCAATCAGCAATAAATCAGAACCAAAATTGTCTCTAACTTCAATAATTGTTTGTTGGGTTTGAGATTTAAAATATACTGGTGAACTTAAATTTGTTTTATGTGATTCTTTAAAATTTCCAGAAGGTGTATTGTTAAACTGAATTAGAAATCCACCAAAAGGAGCAACATACTGACTTCCCGTTCCAGAATTTGAAAATGCATTCCATGCCACATAATTCCCACTTTTAGCATCTCTTTGATAAATACTGGGATTTACATTAGTGAAATCTGCTTGGTCATAAATTTTATTCCAATCAATATTACATGGATAAGGATTCCCTAATAAATTCCAGCCATCAGCCGTTGCATCTCCACTATTGGTGTAATCGGCAATACTGTTAATTGGAATGTTTCCAGAATTCGGAGTTCCTGTAAAATCAATATTTACATTACCATGTGATGATAAGTTTTGATACAAAACATTCGAATTACTTCTATCACCTCTTATTAAAACCCTAAATCCTTTTCCGGAATTCATTTGGGTATTTAACTGATTTATTGGTTCCCAGCCATAATTGGCATTAGGTAACGATACTGTTTCGTCGTAATAAAATGCTGATGAGTTATTGGTTTGTGTTGAATCAAATCCATATATTTTCCCTCCTTGGCCTGTTATATGGATATCATCAATTAAATCAGTAAAATTTCCATTTGTAATAGGGCTGCTTAAAAAACGATATCGTTTCCATCCAGCAGGAATTGTTTGATTAAATGTTAAATTTCCTATGCTTAGTCCAGAACTTTCGCCCAACATAGCAGTACCAGATGTATCAGATAAAAAGGTAAATAGTCCTGAATTGGTTTTAATTAATCCATTGTTTATTAGTTGACTACCAGCTTTTATATAACATGATGAGGTATTTGTCACTAACTCCAAGCTACATGTTGAGTGAATAGATAATGAGCCTGAAACAAATAATTTCTTTCCACTTGGAACAAATAGTTTAAAATTAGCTGTATTAAACGTTCCATTGCTAATTAATAAGGAATCAGAATCATTTTCAAAATAAAAACTGACAGCATTAGAACTTCCGGTGCATTTTAAGTTTCCATTAGAAAGTATAAGATTTCCGTTTAAGTGTAATTCTCTTACAGCTCCAATTCCTACTGAATTAGCAATGTCTAAACTTCCGCTTTGTATTTCTAAGTTTTTTTGAATACTAATGTCCAAATTGCTAGCGGCTGATAAACTTATCGTTCCTGAACCAGCATTAATAACTAAATCATTTTTAATTAAAGTGGTATTTCCACTTAATTGACAATTTGTAGAAGCTGATGGATTGTTGAATTTTAGAAAACCCCAATTGGCGCCAGGTATTACTGATGGCCATTGTCTAAATTCTACAATACTTCCCGTTTCAAAGGTTTCGGTCCCAGAAAACAATGCCGAACCTAAAGAACCAACATGTTGCTGAATATATGTTCCCGCAGAATCAATCCTGAAAAATTTGCCACTACCATCTAAGAAAACAGAATAGTTACAAAACAAAACGCCATTAGTTTTTATATGTAATCCTCTTATGGTAGCAATTCCACTGCTTGTTTTGGTATGAGATAAAACCAAAATACAAGTATTGTTTAACGCGCTTGGATTTGCACCGCTACCATCAGTATTTATTCCCCAACCTGTTGGATCATTAAAATCACTACTGTTGTTATTTGAGTAATAAAAAGTCTGTGCTTTGATGATATTCCCCGAACATATCAAAACAAATAAAAGTAAGAATATTGACTTCATGTTTTTCATGATTCAAAATTCTGTTCCTAATTTTTCTTCTCCTTATTTCTGTCAATTCTTTAAGGTTTTCCAATTGAAGTTTAAGGAATTTTTATAGATAATCAGCTAGTTATGAGATTTTTTAAAATGCTATTTTTATCCAAACTAAGGAATTCCTTAATGACTAGTTTTTACAAATCTGATGGTTTTTTGTTTGTTTTTATCTTTTAATTGAAGCAAATAAATTCCGTCTTTAAAATCTTCAATTTGTATTCTTTTTGTAGTTCCTTCTAATATTTCCCAAGTGATATTTTCTACCAAAGCTCCTGTTAAATCAAAAATATTGATATCAATATTAGAAGTAATTTCCGAAGCAGATAAATCAAAATATTCTTCTGCAGGATTTGGAAATAATTGCATAATCATTTCATTTCTTGCATCCATTAAGCCAGAAGCAATACTTAGTTTTAATAGTTTAGTTTCAAATGGAAGCATCGATAAACCTGTAATTGCTAATCCAGTTGTAATTTCGATATAACTGCTTTTTCCACTTAATAAATCAGTAGCTAAGTATACTCCTGATGATAAATTAGCATTAGAAACAGATAATGACATACTCGCTATAGTGTCTGAACCACAATTAATTAAGCTTAATATTTGATCCTCTTCTTTCTGACGCATAAAGGCAAAAGTTTTAGCATTATCACTAAATATACTTTTATAAGTTCCAGTTCTTAATGCTTTTTCGGAATTTCTAAGTTGAATTAATTTTCTATAATGATGCCAAATTGAATTAGAATCGTTTTTTAAAGTTGCTACATTAAAACTAGCATAATTGGAATTTAATGGAAACCAGGCTGTTCCACTTGTAAATCCGCTAAAAGGGCCTGATGTCCATTGCATAGGTCTTCTAATATATTCATCAGGTTTAGAACCTTTCATTGCAACTTCTTCACCATAATATAAATAGGGGATACCAGGAATTGTTAAATAAATAGAAGCCGCTACTTTATTTTTTCTGATATCATTTCCTAAAACATCTATAACTCGGTTTTGGTCGTGATTTGTTAAAAAAGTACCAAATTGAAGAAATGGATAATTGTCGTATGCAAATTTAACCGACTTTTTTAGATTCGTTAAAGCTCCAGTATTTGCAGCTTCTAAAGCAGATTGGGCAATATCAAAATCAAAACAATAATCTAATTTATTGTTATATTTAACAACAGTTGAGCTTGATGTCCAAACTTCACCAACTGTCATTACTTCTGGTTTGAAATTTTCTAAAGTATCATCAAAATTTTTCCAGAACTCAATTGTTTGAGGAAGGTTCATCAAATTAGAACCATTTTCATATAAATACATGGCGGCATCTAATCTAAATCCATCTACATTCATTGAATCCAACCAAAAATGAGCGGCATCAAAAATGCTATCCTTTACTGCTTTATTCTCATAATTTAAATCGGGCATTCCACTCCAAAATAATCCATAATAGAATTCATTGTTCTTTTGGTGCCAAACGTTTTGTCCCCAAGGCCCAACATAAGTTGGTTTTGTTGGCGACCAACGGTAATAATCTCTATAAACTGGATCTTTTGCTGCAGATTTTACAAACCAAGGATGTTGTTCTGAACTATGATTGATAACAAAATCCATCACTATTTTAATTCCTCTTTTATGGGCTTCGTTTACCATATTTTTGAAATCAGCGGCTGTTCCATAAACTGGATTCACTGTTTTATAATTGGTAACATCATAACCATGAACACTTGGTGAGGCATTTATCGGCATTAACCAAATAGCCTCAACTCCTAAATCGGTTTTGGTATTTGGATTGCCATCATTTAAATAATCTAGTTTTGCGGTAACACCATTAAAATCTCCAGTTCCGTTTCCATTACTATCATAAAAACTTCTTACATATATTTCATAAAACACCTTTTCATTCCACCAATAAGTGCTTTGAGCATTTGAATTAGAAACCCAAGAAATCAAACAAATAAAGGAAAAGAGAAATTTTTGTAGAGTTATACGCATTCTTCAAAGTTAAGCAATCACGCATAGGGTATTTGTAAAACTTAGGTTTTAATTCATAAAAAAAGTCCGCTTTGCTGGCGGACTTTTTCATCATAAAACAAAATATTTTACCATTTAAGGCTGATTTTATCTTTGCTGTTTGATAAAATTACAGTACTTAATATTGATTGATTGGCTGTAATACCTTTTCCAATTGGGTCGAATTGAGGCATATCATTCATTAATTTATAATTTTCTTTAGAGATTGATTTAGCTCCACCATTTACTTTTACTGATTTTACATCACCAAAACCATGGAAGTAAACTTTAATATAACTGAATTTACTATTTCTGTTTCCTTTGGCTTTTTCGATATTTAATTCATTTTTTGAACTGATATAATTAATGTCTCTTTGATGGAAATCTCCATTTTGGTAATCATATCCATCACCAGCATCTTCATAATAAATAAATGTATTATTCTCGATGCCTTTGTAAACATGAAGGTATAATGTATCTCCAGGTTTTTCGCCAGCATGTTGAACCAAAGTTTGCATTGGAATGATACTGCTACCTTTTACAAAAACAGGAATTTTTTCTAATGGAGTTTCTACGTAAATTTCATTTCCGCCTTCAGATTTTGAATCATTGTACCAATCGTACCAAATATTTCCTTTTGGAAGATAAACTTTGGTAATGGTAGTTGGACCAGTAATAGGAGCTACCATTAATCCATTTCCAAAGAAATATTGATTTTGGTATTTGCCATCGTAAATCATTGGATCGTGGGTGTAATTGATAGCTAAACTTCTTGCAACCGGCATTCCTGTAACGCTTGCTTCATAAAAAGCAGAGTAGAGGTAAGGCATGATTTTGTATCTTAAAGAAATATAATTTCTTGAAATTTCTTCAACTCTTTCACCATAACTCCAAGGTTCACTGTCTTTGGCATCAATCATTTTATGGTTTCTAAAAAACGGACAAAAAGCACCAACAGCAATCCATCTTGCAAAGGTGTTGATATTACATTCGCCGCCAAAACCACCAACATCATATCCAGAATTTGGCATTCCACTTAAACCTAAACTGTTTACCAATCTTATTCCAACTAAAAGAGATTCGTCATCAGCTCTGTTATCACCTGTCCATATTGCGCTGTATCTTTGAATTCCAGCATAAGCAGCTCTAGTTAAAATTAAAGGGCGTTTGTTGTTTAATAACTTTTTGGTTCCTTCAAAAGTGGCTCTCGACATTTGCATGCCATAGATATTATGCCATTTTCTATGATTTGCTTTAATTCCATCGTAATAAGCTTCAACTAAATCAGGGAATTTCTGACCCCAACTTGCAGGTTCGTTCATATCATTCCAAAAGCCATCAATACCATCAGCAACATATCCTTTAAATGAATTTCCCCACCATAAACGCGTTTTTTCGTTGGTGAAATCGGGGAAATGGCAACGACCTGGCCATACAGAACCAATATGATTAGTTCCATCAGGGAATTTTAGGAATAAATCTTGAGCAACTCCTTCTTCATAACTTTTATATCCTTTTTCAACTTTAATTCCAGGATCAACAATCACAACACTTTTGAAACCCAAATTATCCATCTGGTCTAACATTCTTTTTGGATTTGGAAAACGTTCTGAATCCCAAGTAAAGATTTTGTATTTATCCATATAATGAATATCAAAATACATGACATCAGCAGGGATTTTTTTATCTCTAAAAGTCTTTGCAACTGTTAATACTTCCGATTCAGGATAATAGCTATAACGACATTGTTGGAAACCAATACTCCAAAGACTTGGCATTTCCATTCTACCTGTAATTTCGCTATAAGATTTTATGATTTCAGCAACATTTGAATTAGCGATGAGGTAGTAATTCATATCACCTTCTTCAGCCATAAATGAACTGAATCTTTCGTTGGAAGCACCAAAGTTAAAATGTGTTTTTGATGTATTGTCTAAGAAAACGCCATAAACTAAACCATGGTGAATTCCCATATAAAACGGAATACTTGAGTACAAAGGATCACCATTTGCTGGATATCCAAAATAGTCGGTATTCCAATTGGTATAACCTTCACCTCTTCTATCAAGGTTTCCTGTTTTTTCTCCAAGACCAATGAATCTTTCACCATCTTGAAGTTTCTTATAGGTACAAACTTCTTCACCAATCCAACCGGTTCCAAATGAAGCGTCATCTTCGTTTAAGATTTGTCCTTTGTTGTTTAACAATTGGAACCTCACTGGATTTTTTGAAATCACTAATTCGCAAGAATCTGTTTTAATAGAAATTGAGTTTCCTTTATCCTGAATTGTATGTTTGGTATTGCCTGGTTTTGCAATGACAGCATAACTAAAGTCATCGAAGTTTTCGGTTTTACATAAACTAATTCTGATTACACTTGGAGAATAAACCAAAATTCTGGCATTACCAATTTCGGTATTTAGAACAATTCCTTGTTCGATGTTTTTTTGTGAACTTAAATTCCCTAAACTTTTATTCAAGGTTTGCGCTTGAATAAAAACAGATGAAATTCCTAATAATGAAAGTATAACAATCCTTTTCAGCATAATATTTTATTTCTTTTCAAGTATATTAAAAACCTTTTAAAAGAGCACTAATTACTTAAAAATTAGCATAAAAAAAGCCCCGCAATTTGCGAGGCTTTTCTGTATGAACTAATTTAAAAATTAGTCAACCATTAATTTGATAGTAGCAGTTTGGTTATTGCTATTTACAACATTAATGAAATAAGTACCAGAAGTTAAACCATCTCTTTCAATACGTAAAGCATTGAATTCGTAGTTGTTAATAGTTTTAACAACACGACCAGTGATATCCATAACAGTTACATTGTGTTTGTTTGAGTTATCATTGAACTCAACTACAGTGTAAGAACTAGAAGGGTTAGGATAAACACGCATATTGTTGCTTAACAGGTTGTTTTCAATAACTGAAGTAGTGATAGTTTTGCAAGAATTGAAGATATTAGCTAAAGTTACGGCATTTCCAGAAGTACGTACATATTCACGAGCGAAACCACCAACACCATTAGGTTTTGTACAAGCTCTATCAGCAGTATCCTTGAAAGATTCTGCGTTAGCATCAATGCTGCTATCACCATTCATGAAGTAATAGATAATGCTACCATTACAAACACCTTGAACAGTTGTTTCGAATTGAGCTGGATTGCTTGGGTTTGGAGTCATACGAATAGCACCTGATTTTCCACCTAGGTAATCAACTACTAAGTAAACATTACCATTAGGAACTTCTTCGCTGATATCAGTTTTGAAAGTAATAGTTTGAACAGCAGGACGTGGGTTACAAGCTGAGAAGAAACCGAAGCAATTAACTGGTAAAACAGTATCGCTAGTTAATTTTAATTCACGGTTTCCGCTAGGCATAGCAATTTGCTCCCAAGTTTGAACACCACCTTTGTAGTAACGGTATTTGAATTGTACCAAAGAACCTGAATCGATTGCCATTTGAGAACCAGTCCATTTGTTAGTACCAGTAATATTAGTCATTTTGTTACCAGCACCCCAGCTACCATCTAATAAACCACCAGCAACGTCAACTGAATCAACACCACAAATGCTTTCTACGTCTGCATTGAAAGTAATATTGAATTTAGGAACAACTAAACAAACACCACATTTTGAATAACAAACCATAGAAACTATTGGAGATGTACCAACTGTTACACCTCGGTTTCCATCATTATCAACTTTACATTCAGCAGGAACTGATTCTGCATTGCTCCAAGAATCACCATTGATGAACTTGTATTTTTGCTCACCAGCAGCAGCATAAACTGATACTTGGTAAACTGTTGATTCAAATTTACCGTCTCCAGAATAATTTGCCATTCTTGTTGAATTTGGGCTCCAACCTTGGAAAGAACCAGCAACATGAACACCATTAGGACTTACTGCGGAAACTAAAGCCATATCAACTTTTAAACGAATTAATTGCATACCTGCAGGTGCATTTCCTCCAAATGTAACTGCTGGCATAACAACTGTATCAGTTCCAGCAGCAACCCATGACCAACGATTTCCGTTTCCACCACCAACTTGTGATTCAGCAGGAACGCTTTCAGCATTAGCCCAATCGTTTCCATTAATAAATTTGAATTCATAAGCCAATCCACCTTGAATATCCAACATAATTGAATAAATGTTTCCGGTAGAATTAAGCATTTGGTTTTTAGAAGGATCCCAGTTAAACTGACTAGCATTTTCGTCAGTTTGATCATAATTTACATCTTTGAAGTTACCTACAACGCGAACGCCGTTAGGACTCACAGTTTGACCAGTCATGTCCACATTGAACACAACTTTTTTTGCAAATGCACCACTCATTGCGAATAGTGCAGCTGACATAAGTAATAATTTTTTCATATATATTATTGAGAGTTAATAATGCGCGCAAGTTATGTAAAATTCTTATCTATTTTAATAAGTTTCTAAGGATACAAGTGTAAAAATTTATATTTACACCAATAAAAAAACACCAATGAAATCTATTTTTAACTTTAAATCAAGACTTTATGTCCTAATGATGTCCATTTTTTGGCTCATTACCTCAAGTTCAAAAGCTCAAATTCTAACATTAGATCCAGCTTTTGCTACTCAGAATGATTCTGTAACTGTTATTTACGATGCCACAAAAGGTAATGCCGGTTTAGTAGGCGAAGCAAAATGTATTGCACATACAGGTGTTATTACATCTGCAAGCACTGGTCCAAGTGATTGGAAGTATGTTCAAGGTTCTTGGGGAGTAGATTTTGCAAAAACTAGAATGACAAGTTTAGGCAATAACAGATGGTCAATTCGTTTTCATATTAGAAGTTTTTATGGCGTTCCTGCCAATGAAAATATTCTAAAGTTGGCTTTCGTTTTTCATAATGCTGGAGGATTATCAGCTAGTAAAAAAGGTGCTGATGTGGGTGGTTCAGATATTTTTATGACCTTATCAACAGGTAGTTACCAAGCTAAATTTATAACACCTTTAAAGCATTCTTTTATCGGAACAGGTGAAACAGTTAATGTAAAAGCTATTGCCTCAACTTCTTCTGCTTTGAAAATTTTTATGAATGGTGCTCAAGTAGCTTCTGCTGCTAATGATACAGCTCTAACTTATTCTATCCCTTTTGCTAATATCGCCGGACAAAAGGCTAGTTTTGTTGTAGAAGGATACAATGGCTCGGCTTACTCTTATGATACAACTTATGTTATCAAAAGAGGAACTTTTGTAGTAGCAAATTCTCCTAGTGGTATAGTTGATGGTATTAATTATATTAATGATAATACTGTCATCCTACAATTATTGGCTCCAAATAAATCATTTGTTTTTGCTTGGGGTGATTTTAATAACTGGGAATTGGATTCAGCAAGCAGAATGAACAGAACTCCTGATGGAAAAAGATACTGGGTGCAAATAAATAATTTAGTAAAAGGTAAAGAATACCGCTTCCAATATGTAATTGATGATAATAAATTAATAGTTGCAGACGTATATGCCGATAAACTATTAGATCCTTGGAATGATGCATTTATTCCAGCTGTAACTTATCCGAATTTAATTCCTTATCCTCAAGGATTAACTTCTGAAATGGTTTCAGTTTTTCAAACCGCACAAACTCCTTATGTTTGGAAAACCACCAATTTCACTAAACCAGCAATCAATAACTTAGTAATATATGAATTACATATTAGAGATTTTATTGCTCGTCACGATTTTGAAACACTAAAAGATACTTTAATGTATTTGAAAAATTTAGGGGTAAATGTTCTTGAATTAATGCCAATTAATGAATTTGATGGTAATGAAAGCTGGGGTTATAATCCAAATTTCTTTTTCGCAGTAGATAAATACTATGGCACCAAAGATGCTTTTAAGGCTCTTATTGATGAATGCCATAGATTAGGAATTGCAGTTGTTCTTGATATGGTATTAAATCACTCATTTGGATTGAATCCTCAAGTTAGAATGTACTTTAATACAGCTACAGGTAAGCCTGAGAATAATCCATGGTTCAATGCAGATGCAACTCATCCTTTTAATGTAGGTTATGATTATAACCATGAAAGTCAAGAAACAAAAGATTTCACTGATAGAGTCTTAAAATATTGGTCTATTGAATACAAAATTGATGGATATAGATTTGATTTATCGAAAGGATTTACTCAAAAAAATACGGGTTCAGATGTGGGTGCTTGGAGTGCTTACGACCAAACTAGAGTCAACCTTTGGAAAAGAATTCGTGATGAATACAGAAAATCTTGTTCAGATTGTTATATGATTTTAGAACATTTAGGCGACAATAGCGAAGAAAGTGTTTTGGCAAATGAAGGCTTTATAATGTGGGGTAAAATGACTGAACAATTTAATGAAGCGACTATGGGTTATGCTGGGCCTAAACAAAATTTAAGCTGGGGTAATTATAAAAGCAGAAACTTTACTTTTCCTAATTTAGTAACTTATGCTGAAAGTCATGATGAAGAAAGATTGATGTTTAAAAACAAACAATTTGGAAATGTTAATGGAGCTTATAATGTTAAAAACATAAATACTGGATTACAAAGAGTTGGAGCTGCTATGGCTATGTTATTACCTTTAAAAGGACCTAAAATGATTTGGCAGTTTGGTGAATTAGGTTATGATATCAGTATCGACCAAAACGGAAGAACTGGAAATAAACCTATTTTATGGAATTATAATACCGAACCTGCTAGAAGACAATTATACAATACAACGGCAATGCTTGCGAAATTAAAGCAACATCCTTCTTTTGGTTCTGATAATTATAGCTATGATGTATCAGGTACAGGTAAGTTTTTAAAGGTTTCCGACCCAAGTATGAATTCAATTATTGTTGCTAATTTTGATATGGTGTCAATTACCATGACTCCAATTTTCCAAAAAACTGGATGGTGGTACGATTATATGTCGGGTGATTCAATTCAGATTTCAGCAACTAATGCCGGAATTACTCTAAATCCAGGTGAGTTTAAGGTTTATACTGATGTAAATTTAAATCCAAAAACAAAACCTACTTCAATTCAAAATGAAAATGCCAATTCATTAGAAATTTCAGTTTTCCCTAATCCTGCTCAATCAAAAGTTTCTTTGGTAACTTTTAAATCAGCAGAAAAACCAAATATTTCTCTTTTTGATGTGAATGGTAAATTGATAAACATCAATATTAATTCAAACCAAAGGGCAAATAATGAATGGGTTAGTGATTTAGATTTAAATGATATTAGTCAGGGTCTTTATTTCATTCATGTAATAACAAAAGAAGGTTCTGCTGTTAAACAATTGATTGTTAGCGAATAAGTAAATATTAAATATTTAAAGTAAATAACTTTTAATAAGCTTATTTGCACAATTACACCCAATAATTTAATTTGGGGCGGTAAATGTGAGTTTGAAACTTAATTGACTTTATAAACCTGAAGAGAAACTTGTTTTCGACTTCAGGTTTATTTTGCATTAATTCTTACTTACAGAACTTAAAATTTGTCAAAACAAAAAACAAACAATAATTATTACGAAATGAAACAAAAATTACTAATTTTTTTATTTCTGCTAATTGGTGTAAGCATGGCCCATGCTCAGAGCATTCGGGGTATGATTACAGACAATAAAAAAGAGGCAGTAATCGGTGCTACAGTTAAAGTTGAAGGAACAACTACGGGCGCGGTTACTGATGCATTAGGTGCTTTTGAAATTAAAGGTCTTAAGCCGGGAAATTACAAGTTGAAGATATCTTCAGTTGGTTATTCTTCAATTGTTAAAGAGGTTACTTTAGGTACAAGTTCAGTAAATATTGAGGTTGTAATGAAAGAAGACTTAAAACAAATGGATGAACTTGTAGTAGTTGGTTATGGTGTTCAACGCAAAAGAGAAGTTACGGGTTCAGTATCGAAAATTGGTGGTAAAGAATTAAATGATTTACCTGTACCAAGTTTTGAAGCTGCTATGCAAGGTAAAGCCGCAGGTGTTCAAGTAACAGTTGGAAGTGGTATGGCTGGCTCAGCATCAATTGTGCGTGTTCGCGGTATATCTTCAATTTCAGCAAGTGGTGATCCTTTATATGTTGTTGATGGAATTCCAATTACTCAGGATTATTTCATGTTAGGTAATAATGGAGGTATGAATAACAATCCACTTGCTACCTTAAATCCTGATGATATCGAGAGTGTTGAAATTTTAAAAGATGCTGCCGCTAACGCAATTTATGGTTCTCGTGGTGCTAATGGTGTAATTCTAATTACAACTAAAAGAGCTAAAAAGCCAGGATGGAAATTAACTGCTTCTGCTCGTGCAGGGGTTTCTCTTCCTACTGCTCGTCCTAGAATGCTTAATTCTAAAGAATGGTTACAATTAAATCAAGAAGCTTGGGAAAATGACGGAAACGCTGGTAGAGCAACTCTTCCTGGTGGTATGACTTATGATCAAGCAAATTCAAATAATACAGATTGGGTTGAAGAAACTATTCATACCGGATTCAAACATGGATATACTTTTGGTGCTGCTAAAGGCGGTGAAAAGTTAAGTACCCAAATGAATATTTCTTATGATGATAATGGTTCTTATTTAAGAGGTAACAATTTTGTTAGAACTACTGGTCGTTTAAATATGGATTATAAAGCCAATAAATGGTTGAAATTTGGTTATAATTCATCATTAAGTAGTGGTGTGAATAATCGTGTAAATGCTGCTTGGTCGGGTGGACTTGGTGCTGCTATGTCTACAGCTTTGCCAATTTATCCTACAAGAAATGCAGATGGTAGTTGGTATAGAGGTGGTAGCAATCCAGTTCGTGATATGAATAACATGAAATGGAGAACTGAAGAATTAAGAGCTCTTAATGGAATTAGTGTTGATATTACTCCAGTTAAAAACTTAATTGTTCGTGGTCAAGCTAGTTATGATTACATGAACCTTCAAGACGACCAATGGCGCTCATCTGAAATTACTGGGCAAGCTAATGATGGTGATGCTTACAGAGGAATGGCTTTTGTTAAAAACTTTAACTATTACGCTACTGCTACTTATTTATCAAAAATTGGTGAAAACCACAGCTTTTCTGTAATGGCTGGTAATGAATACCAAAGAGCTAATACATTAAGAAGAAGAACTTTTGCTTCTAATGTTCCAAATATGTATGTAAAAAGTCCTGAGTTTTTATTGACTTCGCCAATATATGTAGATAATGGTACCAATTGGGCTTTCTTAAGTTATTTTGGTCGTGCTAACTACGATTACAAAGGAAAAATTAATGTTCAAGCTGTTTATCGTGTTGATGCTTCTTCTCGTTTTGGAGAAAATTACCGTTGGGCAACTTTCCCATCTCTATCTGCAGGTTGGATTATTTCTGAAGAAAAATTCTTAAAAGACAATAGAAATATTTCTTTCTTAAAAGTTCGTGCTGGTTGGGGTCGCTCTGGTAATGCTGGTATTCCTGATGATGCTCGTTATGGAACATATTCTTCAGCAACAAATAATATTACCTATAATGGCAATGGAACTTTGTTTCCAACCAAATTACCTAATCAAAACCTACGTTGGGAAACTTCAGATAACTTTGATATTGGTTTAGAAGTTGGTTTCTTCAAAGACCGTTTAACAATTGAAGCCGATTACTACGAAAAAAGAACTAAAGATGTTTTAATGGAATTAAGCATTCCTGCTTCTATTGGTTTCCCTACTTATTGGAGTAATGTTGGTGGGATTTTAAATAGAGGTTTTGAGTTCAGTTTCAAATCAAAAAACATCATGACTAAAAACTTCCAATGGAGCACCAATTTCAACATAGCGAGAAACCATAATGAAATTACATCAATTGGAGTTTATAGCGAAGATGCTGTAAGTGGTGGTACTAATGATACTCGTGTAGTTGTTGGGCAAGCAGTTGGTACCAACTATTTAATTCGTTGGTCAAGAGTTGATCCAGCAACTGGACGTCCAATTTATTTAGACATTAATGGAAATGAAACCTTTGTTTATAATAATAGCAATAGAACAGCGGTTGGGAAAATTCTACCTGATGCAATTGGAGGTATTACCAATAATATTAGATACAAAAATTGGGATTTGAGTATGTTAGTTATATTTAGTGTTGGTAGTAATATTTACGAGTCATCTCAAAAACGCCAAGCTTCATTAATTACAGACTGGAACATGGACCCAAGGGTTTATGATCGTTGGAGAACTCCTGGTGATGTTTCAAAATTCCCTCGTTTAACAAAAGATTTCCGTACTTATGGATTACCTGATGAGTGGAGTAATACAACCTTGTGGTTAAAAGATGGTAGTTATGCCAGATTGAGAAACTTAACTTTAGCTTATAATGTGCCAGCTGCAACCTGCAAACGTATGCACATCGCTAGTTTAAGGATTTCTGCAATCGCGGCTAATGTGTTCACTTTAACTAATTATGATGGATTAGACCCAGAAATTGGTAGAGATTCTGAAGGTGGAGGAACTGGTGCTCTAAATACTTCAAGAAATATGGGTGCCCAAAATATTACCTATTTAACACCTCCTCAAGAAAAATCGTATACCATTCAATTAAATCTTGAGTTTTAATCAGTAAGAATTATTAAGAAAAAGAATTATGAAGAAAATATTTATAATAGCATTAGCCCTTCTTTCACTTAGCTCTTGCCGCAAATGGTTAGATGTTAAACCAGAAGGTGTGCAGTTGGAAGAAGATGCTGTAAAAACACAAGCTGATTTACAAGCATTATTAAATTCTACTTACGATGCATTAGCTAATCAATACAATGGACAAGTTCAATTGTTTAATGAATTATTGGGTGATAACCTTGAAAAACCTCAAAGTGGTTTTGTTGTACCTATTTATTTAAGAACAACTAATTTCTTTAATGGTGATGTTGGTGGATTATACACAGAAATGTATCGTCCTGTTTTTCGTATCAATTATCTTTTAGAAAAATTAAATGAAAAAAGTATTGTAGTTGATCCTGTTTCTGAACAAAAAATGATTGCTGAAGGTAAGTTTTTAAGAGCTTTAGCTCATTTTGATATCGTTCGTCTTTGGGCTCAACCTTATGGTTATACTCCAGATAATACTCATCCTGGTATTGTAATCAAGAAAAGCACAAATACAGAGCCATTACCTCGTTCATCGGTTGGTGGAGTTTACGAATTTATTATTTCTGATTTAAATGATGCAATCGCAAACCTTCCTGAATCAAATGGAAATTATGCAAGTAAAAATGCCGCAAGAGCTTTATTAGCAAAAGTGTATTTTCAAATGAATAATTACACAAAAACCAAAGAATTATGTGATTTAGTTATACCAGCATATTCTATGGATACAACTTTAAATCGTTTTGAAAATGCATTAACTTCTACTGAAAATATCTTCAGTTTTGTAAGTACAAGTACTCAAGATAACCGTGCATCAAGATTAATTGGTAATTTTAGAATTGTTAATCCTGCAAATCCTGCTCCTTACAGATTATCTAGAAGTATGTATTTAGCTGGAACAGCAGATGCGGCTGATAGACGTTCTAATTTCTATGCAATATTTAATGCAGGTACAAGCACTGAAACTTATGGTATCAAAAAATTTGATTTTGATTTCTTAAGTGTTCCAATGATTTATTTAACACAGTTGAAATTAATGCGCGCAGAAGCTAATGCTCAATTAGGTTCTGATTTAACTGTTGCAGTTGATGATGTAAATGCAATTATTAGCAGAGCTTATGGTTCTAATGTAAATAACTTACCAGCCAATGCTTCTGCTTCTCAAATTATTGCTGAGGCTCGCAAACAACGTCGTTTAGAGTTTCCAATTGAAGGTGAGCGTACCCAAGATTTGAAAAGAATTGGTGCTAAAGAAGACCCAACTGGTTCAACTATAAAAATCCGTGATTCTAGATGGAATTGCCCTGGATTAGCTTTACAATTTCCTGTAAATGAACGTACCAGCATTTTTGTTTTTAATGAAGAAGGTAATTGCGAATAATTTAATTTTTATGAAAAAAATACTTGTTTTAACATTACTTACAGGGCTGATTTTTTCAGCATGTAAAAAGGAGCTGAAAGAAATTGGTGCTCCTGCAAATAAAGTAGAGGGAATAAAAGCATCATGGACAATGGTTCAAGCTGTTCAAATTGATGAAAGATCCTTAACTAGAGAATCTTATAATTTAACAAATTATTTCAGTTCAAAAGGTAATATGCCAAATGTTACTTTTACTGATAATACATTTACAGTAGATACTACTGGTGTGCCTGTAAATTATTTTGGTGGAACATCAGGAACTTGGTCTTTTGATGACCCCGCGGCTCCTTTGTATGTTACTTTTAAATCTATTGAAGGAAATACTGTAACCCTTAAATTAGGTGGTCCAATTCGTCCTCAAGATAATTTGAAACTTGTGCGTGAGGTTTTTCTTCAGTGTAAAAACGATAAAGCTCCCGCAGTTGCTTCAAGTTTTGTTTTAACTTTTAATAGAAAATAATCATGAACTCAATAAAAAGAATTTTGACTGTTGCCTTCATGGCTTGTTTTTCTCTTGGTGTTTTTGGTCAAGCTGCTTGGGTTGAACCAGAAGATCCAGATGTTACTCAACCAATCAGATTATATGTTGATTTAGATAAAACAACCAATACTTCTTGTAAAGATTTACCTGGTCCTTTTCATATCTGGACTTGGAGCCCTGCAGAATTAGGTGCTAGTAGTCCTAAAGTTAATGGTACGGGCGATAAACCTTGGAAAAGCTCAAATGATGTTCTTGTTATGAAAAAGGATGAGGCAAAAGGACCAAAAGTTTGGTATTATGAAATGATTCCAACTGAATTTTATGAGGTTTCTGCTGCTGATATTTATTCAAAAGGAATTAAATTTCTTGTTAAACCTAAAGATGGTGGTGGTTATGGTGAACCTGATTTAAAAACAGAGGATTTCACCATCGCAATTTCTGCTCCTAAATTAGTTAGAGGTTTCATTTATCAATTTCCTGCAATTATTAATGAAAATGAAATAACTACTTTGGTTTACAACAATCCTGTTGATACAAATCCTGGTATGAAAGATTTAGCTGCAGGTGATGCTTTTATGTGGATTAAATGCACTGCAACAGATACTGTATCGGCTGCTACCGTTACATATCAACCAGCTTCTTTCTTTTTAACGGCAAACAACCCTAAACTTCAAATGATGAAAGATGAAGCTACAGGAATGTTTTCATTGACAATGATTCCTCGTGAATTTTTTGGTCTTAAACCTTCTGAAAAAATTAAAGAAATTGAATGTACTGTTAGACGAAAGGTTTATACTTCGGCTCTCGATAGAACAATTGAGCAGCCAAAGTTCAAAGCCGGTTGTAAATAACTTCTTTTTGAAAAAAATATCGAAAAAATGCAACTTCATAACTTTTGAAGTTGCATTTTTGCTTTTAGAATAGTGTATGAATATTAAAGCTCAGGTCGGTTTCTTATTTCCTTATTTACTTTTTCTCCTTCTTGGGGCTTATTTCTCTCTCTCTTTTACTCAAAATCAAATAAGTCTTGCTATCAATTCTATTCATAAACCTTTTTTTGATTTTCTAAATAAATACGGAACTTACCTAGGTGATGGAATCTTTATTATTGTTATAGCTTTGCTTTTATTCTTCGTTAATAAGAAACTAGCGATTACTATACTTTTCGCTTATGCCATTAGTTCTGGATTGGTTCAATTACTAAAACATACCGTTTTCTCAGATTTTCATCGACCTATGCATTACTTGTCGCAAGTGGCAGGTATTCATGTTGTTGATGGAGTTGAAATGAATTACCACAATAGTTTTCCTTCTGGACATACAACAGCAGCGTTTTCTTTTTTTGTTGTATTTGCACTTTATTTCAAACAAAATTGGATTAAATCATTGTTTGTTTTACTAGCAATTTTTGTTGCTTTTACTAGGGTATATTTGCTTCAACATTTTTTAATTGATACCTTGATTGGTTCTATTTTTGGGAGCACTTTTGCCATTCTATTTTATTATTTGATTTTTATAAAAGATTTAAAATTTCCTTTTAAGAAGTATGCAAATTCGTGAGTTTATAAAAAAGTTCGATTGGCTTATTGTTGTTATTTGGGCTTGTTTACTTTTTATTCCATTTTTAGGTTCAGTTCATCTTTTTGACTGGGATGAAATAAATTTTGCAGAGTCGGCTCGCGAAATGCTGCTCACTGGAAATTACCAAAAGGTGCAAATTAACTATGTTCCTTTTATGGAAAAACCGCCTTTGTTTTTTTGGTTGCAAGTTCTTTCTATGAAAATATTTGGTGTAAATGAATTTGCCGCTCGTTTTCCTAATGCTTTGGTAGGAATCGCAACCTTATCATTGGTTTTTCAAATTGGAAAAAAAATACATGGCCGTAGCTTAGCTTTTTTCTGGGTTTTATTAATTACGGGCTCTAACACTCCGCATTTGTATTTTAAATCAGGTATCATCGACCCCTTATACAATTTGTTTATTTTTTGTTCTATCTATCAGTTTTTCTTATTCACTGGAAATGAAAATAAAACCAAACATTCTTGGTTAATGGGTTTGTTCATGGGACTTGCTATTATTACCAAAGGTCCAGTTGCTGTTATAATTGTTCTTCTTAGTTTTATTGTTTATTGGGCTTTGAATCGATTTAAATTATTCTTTTCATGGAAAGATATTCTAAGAGTTTTTATATCGTCTTTATTAGTTAGTATAGTTTGGTTTGGATATGAAACCATTCAAAATGGTCCTTCTTTTTTAGTTGAATTTTTTAAGTACCAAGTCGACCTTTTTGTGAATCCTGTTGCTGGTCATGGCCAACCATTTTACTACCATCCAATTGTACTTTTATTAGGGGCATTTCCTTCATCTATTATTGCAATTAAAATATTGTTTCATAGAAATAAATCAAATGATAAAACTGAACAAGCACGATTTTTAGGCATGATGCAAATTATGTTTTGGGTAGTTTTGATTTTATTTAGTGTTGTTACTACTAAAATAGTTCATTACAGTTCTCTTTGTTATATTCCTCTTACATTTATGGCGGCTTATCAAATTATAAGTTTATTCGAAAAGTCGGAACCATTTGCAATTTGGCAAACTGGATTAATTGGTTTGATTGGCTTTTTATTAGCTATGATTTTTATGGTTATTCCTTTTATTGATTCATTTAAAGTTGATTTAATACCAGCAATTCAAGATGATTTTGCCAAAGGAAATTTATCATTAGATGGTGGTTGGAAAGGATATGAAGCTTATCCAGGTGTTTTTCTTTTAATAACAGTTTTAATGGCAATTGCACAACTGTTTAAGCATGAAACAATGAAAGGAAGCTTTCTTTTACTTTTATTCATGTCATTTTTTATTCCTATAGTATTAAAAGTTATTGCTCCAAGAATCGAAACATATTCTCAAAACTCTGCGATTGAATTCTATAAAAGTATTGAAGACCAAGATTGTTATGTAGAAACTGTTGGGTTTAAAAGTTATGCGCAATACTTCTATAAAAAAGTTCAACCTTGGCATTCAAAATCAGAAGATGAATCTTGGTTAATGTCAGGTAAAATTGATAAACCTGTTTATTTTGTTTTAAAAGAAGGAAATCTCGAAAATCATGTCAATTCTGAAATGAAGGAATTATATAGAAAAGGTGGTTTTGTATTCTTTAAACGCGAAGTTCCGCAATAAAGATATTTTAGGTTATTAGAAGTCGATGAATTGACTTACGAATTTGCATTCAACTATTGAAAATGTTAAAAGCTAAATTCATCAAAGTTCTTGCAGATGAACTTAGCTATTATGCTTTTCTTTTGTCCACTGTTTAGGAAGCCCTACTTTTTTAAGCATTTCGTTTGCTTTTTCCAATTTATCAGGGAACAAAATAATTTCATCATACTTGTTCAATGAATTGTCAATTTTAACAATTGGAATTTTTCGTTTTTTTAATTCGGTTGTTATTTTCATATTTATGAATATTAACGATAACAAAGGTAGTGATTATTTTTCTTTACGTCTTACCAAAAAACCTTGGTATTCTATATTTTTTTTGAATGGTTCCCAGTCGTCTTCTCTTTCTCCTAAAACTTCGAAATCTGCTGTTACTTCGGATAAAAATTTTGTAATTCCCATTCTATAAAGACGAGTCCTTGCTTTGGTGCTTCCTGTTGCATAAATCCATGCATTAGGGTATCTATCTGTAAACGCATAAAGTGTTGCAACTACGGTTATTAATACTTTTTCACTATCACCATTGTTTGAAATCGCTGTATCATCAATTTCGCCAGTTGAATGGTCTTTATCTCCAAATCCTAAGTTGTAAAGATCCTTTAAATTGGTCGCTTGGTAACGCACCAGTTTATGAATTAGACCATTCCTTCCTTCACTAATAAATTCAAATGTTAGCAATTTATCACTTGATGCAAGTGGATATTTGGGTAGTTTCATTTATGGAAAATTATTAAGTTATGCCTTATTAATATAGTTTACTTTTATGTTATTGCTTCTTTTTCTTGGTTGTTTGAAAATTAATCATCTAGCAAAAGGTGAAGTATCTAATTTTTCAAACACTTCCCTTTGGTATAAAATGTCTCCTGCCATTGCAATCATTCCTGCATTATCTGTGCAATATTCAAATGCCGGAATAAAAGATAACATTTTCTTTTTTATAGCAAATTCTTCAATCCTGCCTCTTAAATAAGAATTTGCTGAAACGCCTCCAGCTAATGAAATTTGTTTGATACCTGTTTCTTTGCAAGCTTTTTCAAGTTTTCTCATCAATTGCTCAACTATTGCATGCTGAATTGATGCACAAATATCATTCAGATTCTCTTCTATAAATTTCGGATTCTTTTTTAATTCATCTCTTATAAAGTATAAAAAAGATGTTTTCAATCCACTAAAACTATAGTCTAAGTCTGGCATTTGTGAAATCGGAAACTCAAATCGTTTTGGATTTCCTTCTTTTCCATATTTGTCAATTAATGGTCCACCTGGATAGGGTAGATCTAATATTTTGGCTGCTTTATCAAAGGCTTCACCAGCTGCATCATCAATGGTTTTTCCAATAATTTCTGCCTCAAAATAGTCTTTCATAATCACCAATTGTGTATGTCCGCCGCTTACTGTCAAACATAAAAACGGGAATTTTGGCTTGGGTTCATCAATAAAATGTGCCAAAACATGGGCTTGCATATGATGAACTCCAATTAATGGAATCTCTAAACTTTGTGCAAATGATTTGGCAAATGAGGCACCAACCATCAATGAACCTATAAGTCCTGGTCCTTTTGTAAATGCAATTGCATTGAGTTGATTTTTAGATATTTGAGCCTCTTTTAAGGCTTGGTTTACCAATGGGACAATGTGTTGCTGGTGGGCACGACTAGCCAATTCAGGAACAACACCTCCATATTGTTCATGAATTTTTTGTGAGGCCACAAGATTACATTTCATCTCTCCGTTAACCATAATTGCAACTGCTGTATCGTCGCATGATGATTCAATGGCAAGAATTATCCTATCTTTGCCCGATATACTTTTTGCTTGAGCTTCCAAGATTTTTTTACTAAGTTGGGCAAAACTACAATTAAGTGTTTAAAAAGTTAATTAAAATAAGCTATTCTATTTTGGCAGTCTTTGTTGGACTGCTACTACTTGCTTATGTACTTTTTAGTAGTTTCGCTTTTCAAAATTATATTACTGGTAAAATTAGTAATTATGTCAATGATAAATTCCATACCCGAATTTCAATTGGAGAAATAAGTTATGATGGTTGGTCTTACTTTTCACTTAGAAAAGTTATGATGGGTGATACCAAATCTGATACCTTATTTTATGCAGGTAGATTACAGTTTAATTTAGCTGGTTTACAAATCGATTCCTTAAAGTTCAAATTAAACCATGTTGTGCTCGATGAGGGCTTATGCAAAATTACTACCTATAAAGATTCCACTTTTAGCTTTGATGCCTTAAATGCTTTCATGGACCCTAATGATACCATTCCCTCTGACCCAAATGCACCACCTTTTGTGCTAGAATTAAAGAACTTGGAATGCATGGATACGCGCTTCGTTATGATTGATTCTACTGAAGAGTTTTATACCGAAGGCTATGATCCTTTTAATATGTTGGTTACTGATATCAACTTTAGGTCGAGGAACTTTCAGATTATAGAAGATTCACTTCATTTCGATTTGCATAATTTTACATGTAAAGAAAAATCAGGTTTTGAAATCAAACGATTAGAAGCCATCGCTATGGTTTCTGCAACAACAATTAGGCTCGATAAAATGGAAATGGTTACTAAACATTCTGTTTTAAGAGATTATTTTAGCCTCGATTATAAAAGTTGGGAAGATTATAGTGATTTTGAGAACAAGGTAAAATTTAATCTCAAGTTAAAGGATTGTGATGTTGATTTTAAAGACATTGTTTACTTCGCTCCATTTTTAAAGGAATATGATTATAAAGCCAAGGTTTCTTGTTTAGCAAAAGGACCATTAGCTAATCTTAATATCACCAAAATAAAGGCATCGCATGGCAAGGATACTTATTTTGAAGGAAACGCTCACTTAAGCGGTTTGCCTGATATCGACCATACATTTATGGATATTGAGGCTGAATATGCTTCAAGTAACTCAAGTGAAATTCAAACAATTTCAGGTGTTGAAATGCCTCAAATTTTAAATGATTTAGGGAAAATAGTTTACAAAGGAAGGTATACTGGTTTTTATACGGATTTTGTGAGTTTTGGTGATGTTGAAACGCGTTTTGGAAACATCAAAACCGACTTAAATATGAAGCTTCCAGAAAATGTTATGGATGCTTCTTATTCAGGTGCTGTGCAATTAACTCATTTTGATATTGGTTCATTTTTGAAAAACAATTCTCTTGGATTAGTTAGTTTGTCTGGAAGCATAAATGGAAAAGGGTTTGATTTAGCCCACCTGAATTCTCAGTTTGATATTTCTGCAAGCGAATTCGATTTTAATAAATATAAATATTCTGAAATTGATATTAGTGCTAACGCGAAAAATAAAAAGATTGAAACCGAATTTGATATTAATGATAGTAATTTAATCTTTTCTGGGGCAGCAATACTTGATTTAGCTAAACCTTTTAAATACATTAAAGTTAATTCAGTTTTGGAAGATGCAAATCCAGATGCATTAAACTTTATTAGTGGTGTTGATCATTTAGGTTTTGATATTAATAGTGATTTTTATTTCAAAGACCTCGATGAAAACTATGGTTCTATTGAAATAAATAATACTCATTACGAAAAAAATGCTTACAGTTATAGAATTAGTAATCTTACTTTAACGGCTCAAAATGGTAGCGAAAAAATGCTTGGGCTTAAAGGCGATTATGTTGATGCATTTATAAAAGGTCAGTATAATTTTGATTATTTGTATGAGCAGGTTTTTAATATGGTTGCGGGTGTTATTCCAAACTACATAGCAAAGAAAAATCTGAAACAATACCCAGAACAGGATTTTACTTTTAAAGTAGAATTATACTCAACTCAAAATATTTCTCCTTTGTTTTTTCCTGGTTATAATGCCACACAAGTTGATCTAAAAGGTCAGGTTCGTTCTTCAAATAACTCTTTTTTAGTGCAAGGTGGAATTGGAAGTTTAAATGCAAATGGATTAATCTTCAACGCTAATACATTGAAGTTTTTAGTGAATGAAAAAAAGGAATTGAACTTACTTTATGGGGTTAAAAGTATTGGTAAAAAAGATACCTTATTTGTTGGAGATGTTGGACTTAAACTAGATGGTTTTAATAATGTTGGTGAAGCTATTTGGTTTATCAGAGATTCTAATAGTATTGTAAATGCCGAATTTGAACATGCAATAAAATTCAATAAAGGAGATGAAATTATTGCAGATATTCACTCGGGTTTGATTGGTAAAGGAGCACAGTGGTGGAATTTAAATGATGGTGAATTGCTCATGCTTAAAGACAATATTCTTTATTTTCAAGAACTGATTTTGCAAAGAAATAAACAACAAGTTAAGGTTGATGGTTTATATGCTTTATCAGGAAATAAAAAGAATATAAGTTTAAGTTTAACTGATTTTGATTTAGCTGCTTTACAGCAATTTATTCCGGATTTGGGTGTAAAACCTGGAGGTTTAACCGATGGCTTTTTAATCTATAAAAATATTGGTCGCCATGAAGTAATTATTGGTGATATGGTAGCCAAAAATCTTAGTCTTGATAATGATACATTAGGTTCTTTTAAAATTAATACCGGTTATAATGAAGAGGAAGAAAAAGTACTTATTACTGTTCAATCTTCAGATGGTAAAATTAAAAACCTGAAAGGTGTTGGTTATTATGATATCATGAAAGATGCGATTGATTTTGAAATTAGCTTTTTAGAATCTGAGTTGAATTCATTTCAAGCTTTTGTGAAAGATTATGTTAAAATTTTAGTTGGTAAAGGCGCTTTAAACGGACATCTTTATGGTAAAATATCGAATCCAAAATTTGAGGGTTCTTTAGTTCTTAACCAAGCCGCTTTTAGAATTGAATACCTCAAAACAGTTTATCATTTTAAACAAGCTAATTTCAACTTCAATCAACAATCAATTGATATTGTTCCTTTTGATATTTTAGATGTAAACAATAAAAGAGCTTTGCTTTCTGGAAGTATTAAACATAATGGTTTTAATCAGTTTAAATACAATTTACATTTAGATGATATCAAATCATTTCAGTTTTTAAATACTACTTCAAAAGACAACGATTTATTTTATGGGCAGGCTTATGCTTCTGGTTCTGCAACTATTACAGGTAATACAAACAATGTAATGATGCATGTAAAAGCTAAATCAGATAAAAATACCCAAATCATTATTAATCCTTTTGGTGGTGAATCTGAAAGCGGAGATGGTATTATTAACTTTATTGACCATGATACAACTTTTTCAATCAGCGGAAAAAACAAAGCTATTCCATTTGGTTTTGGAATAACACTTGATATTGAAGGAACTCCAGATGCTGAAATACAAATGTTGTTTTCAGCCCAAAGTGATGATAAAATTAGAGCAAAGGGTAGGGGTAAAGTAAAACTAACTTTAACACCAGAAGGAAATTTCTTTATGGATGGTAAGTATGAATTAAGTGATGGTGAATACCGTTTTAGTGCAATGAATGTGGTGGCCAAAAAGTTCTTATTAAAACCGGGAAGTACTGTTGAATGGAATGGTGATCCATTAGGTGGTAAATTAGATATTGTTGGGATTTATAAACTAAGAACAACGGTTAGTGAGATAGTAAACAATAGTGCTAGCGCCGATCCAAATGTTAGAATACCTGTTGAATGTATTATCAATATCAAAGGAACAGTTGTAAATCCGCAAATTGGTTTCGATTTAAATTTCCCAGACTTACAAAGTAATTTAAATGGTTCTGCTGCTTCAGAATTAGGTGCAGTATTGAATAATTTCAGAAGAGAACCAGATTTAATGAATCAGCAAATTGTGTTTTTGTTGATTTCAGGAAAATTCATTCCACTTACAAATAGCAATAACAATGTGGCTGGCTCTTTTGGCTCACAAACTGTTTCTGATTTATTGTCGAAACAAGCCGCTGGTTTATTGAATAAGTTGGATCCTAGTTTAGACTTAACTGTTGATATGTTAAACGCTACAGACCCAACAAAAGGCCGACAATTTTTAATTCTTGCTTCAAGGAGATTTTTGGATAATAGATTAGAAGTTCAAGGTTCGTTTTCTACAGATAATTCACAGAACAATTTTTCTGCTTCCTATAATATTAGAAAAAATGGGAACCTTAAAGCAATGGTTTTTAATAAAAATGGATTTGATCCAATATACAGTAGAAACATTGCAACATCAGGTTTGGGATTGTATTACAGAAAAGAATTCGATCATATTTATGAACTATTTAGGAAGCAAAATGCCTTTAATTATTAGGAGTTGAGTGTTTGTCAACTTCATTTTTTCCTATATATTAGCACAAATTATTATTTATGATTCCTTCTATTGACCTTTCAGATTTTTTGAGTAATGATGCTCAAAGAAAACAAAACTTTGTTAATGCACTTGGTAAAGCATACGAAGAAATTGGTTTCGTAGCAGTACGTGGACATTTATTAAAAGATGAAACTTCAGATAAACTTTACAAAGCTTGTCAAGACTTTTTTTCTTTAACTGATGAGCAAAAACGTAAATATGAAATAGCAGGTTTAGCTGGACAACGCGGTTATACAAGCTTTGGTAAGGAACATGCTAAAGGCAGAAATGAAGGTGATTTAAAAGAGTTTTGGCATTTTGGACAGATTGTTGAAGGCGATGATCCAATAAAAAGCGAGTATCCTGAAAACATTTATGTAGATGAAATTCCTGATTTTGGTAAATATGGAATTGAAGCCTATAAAGCACTAGAGGAAACAGGTAAATACATGCTTCGTGCAATTGCAATTTATTTGGGTTTAAATGAGTTTTATTTTGATGATAAAATCCACCATGGAAATAGCATCCTTCGTCCTATACATTATCCACCCATTACCGACGAACCTAAATCTGCGGTAAGAGCTGCTGAACACGAAGACATCAATCTTATAACTCTATTAATGGGTGCAAGTGCTGAGGGTTTACAGGTATTAAATAAGCAAAACGAATGGGTTGATATTACAGCCTTACCAGAGCAATTGGTAGTAAACGTAGGTGATATGCTTCAAAGATTAACAAACAACGTTCTTAAAAGCACTACTCATCGTGTAATAAATCCGCCTAAAGAAAAATGGAGCTCGCCTCGTTATTCTATTCCTTTCTTTTTACATCCTAGAAGTGAAATGCGTTTAGATTGTTTACCTGAATGTATTTCAGAGAATAATCCTATTCAATATGAACCCATTTCAGGTGGTGAATATTTAATTGAAAGACTAAGAGAAATTGGTTTGAAAAAGTAATGTGGAATCAAACAAAAGAATTAGGCAAGAATCCAATATTTCTCATTCATACATTTTTCTTTTTACTCTTTTTTTCTGTTCCAGCTCTTAATCATTTTTACCTTCGTTTACCTGCACTCGATTTTGGTATTGCAAACCAAGCTATGTTTTCTTATGCAGGTTTAAATGATTATCCAAGCACCCTTATTTTGCAAAGAGAGCAGATGCCTTATTTGTCTCTTCATT
Source organism: Bacteroidia bacterium (assembly GCA_051861545.1). Classification (GTDB taxonomy): domain Bacteria; phylum Bacteroidota; class Bacteroidia; order UKL13-3; family UKL13-3; genus CAISCU01. The sequence continues at coordinate 94,299 of JBIMKP010000007.1, forward strand.
TTAGTTTATGGGTCCCAATATTATCTCCATTTTCTTATGTTTTTGGTTCATATACTTTATTGCTTTTTCAAAGTTTATCTTTGGTTTTTGCTGGTTTTTATTTGGTGAAAATTGCTAAATTTCTAAAGATAAAAAATTCCATTATTCCTTTTTTATTGATTCAGTTTTATAGTATATGGGCTATTTATGCTGCTATAGCCGATGGATTTCATGATAATACCTTAGCTGCTTGTTTTGTTCCAGCACTTTTTCTTGGTTTTTTGAAGACTGATAAAAAACTCATCATCGTATCATTTTTAGGAATTTTAATCAGCAAAGAAAATATGGCTATTTGGATGCCAGCATTGTTGCTTTCGTTTTTAATTTCATCAAACCAAATACAAAAATTATGGAAGTTTGTATCGCTTTTATTAGTGATTGATTTTATCTACTTTTTGTTGGTTACACAAATCATAATGCCATCTTTAAACCCTGTTGGTAAATTCGAACAAATTGAAAGGTTTTCTCACTTAGGTAAATCATTTAAAGAAATAATTCTTTACATACTTACCCATCCTGTAGATATGTTTAAGATGTTGTTTTTTAGTCATATACAGCCCGATGAAATGGAAAATATTAAACATGAATTTTGGTTTGTTTTATTGGCATCCGGATTTATTGCAGTGATTTTTAGACCAAGTTTAATTCTTGCATTTCTCCCACTTCTGTTTCAAAAATTATGGAATAAGGAAGTAGTTTTTTGGGGTATTAATTACCATTATGGTATTGAAATGGCTCCTTTATTAAGCATTGCTTTAATACTAATGATTGCTCGATTTCATTCAGTTAAAATCAAATGGATTTTAGTTGGTTTAGCAGTATTTTTTAGTACTTATACCACTTATTCAAAAATGCAAAATCGATTAAGTGTTTGGTATGATGATAAAAAGGAAAATATATTTTCATTAAAACATTATACATCAAACATTAATATTAAAAGTTTGGGTGATATGATTAGCTTGATAAATAGTACAGATAAAGTTTCATGTAACTCTGGATTGGTGCCACATTTAGCTAATAGAAAAGAGATTTTTCTTTTTCCAAGAATCGAAAATCAATCCAAATTATTTCTTTTAAAAGACTGCGCAGATGTATATCCATTAAGTCAGGAAGATTATAAAAAAGAAATAGCCGCAATATCAACTGCGGCTATCTTTGGATATCAATATAAGGGCTTTCATTTTGCAATAATTGCAGAAACTAATGAAGCCATTTTATATGAGGTTAAACCTTAAAGTTCTTCTAAATGAAAACGTACTAAATCTTCTAAAGGGGATTTAATTACGCGTCCAATATGCATATCATAACTTAAAGCAACTTCTTCTAGAACATCTTTAAAAACGAAACCTACAGAACCAACACAATTGAATTTGTAATCTTTGTAATCAGGATATTTGCTTACAAGGTTTTTAAAGAAATCTCTGAATGAATCTCTTACTTTATTTCTAATATAAGGATGAGTTACGTATTCATCTGCGAATTTGCAAAAGCTTGCTAAATACCTGTTTGGAAACTGAGTTGAATATAAGGTGTGAAAAATTTGCTCATTATCTGCAATTTGAAAACGTTCCTTAAAACGTGCTTCCAATTGAGGCTCTAATCTACCTCTCATAAAGTCTCTTACAATCTTTTTGCCAATATGACTTCCACTACCTTCATCACCTAAAAGGTAGCCCAAAGAATCGATATTGATAGAAACATCATTTCCATCATACAAACAAGTATTACAGCCAGTTCCAAGAATTGCGGCAAAACCTTTTTCTTTTCCTAAAAGTGCTCTTGCTGTTGCTAATAAATCATGACCAACAAAAATAGTTTTTGCTTTAGGGAAACATCTTACCAAAGCCTTTCTAACTGTTTCTTTTTTCTCAGGAGTGCTGCAACCAGCGCCATAAAAGTAAATTTCACTTACCACATCTGGATCAAAGTCTTTTATTAAATTCTCTGAAAGAGAATAATAAATTGCTTCTGTATCTATGAAATAGGGATTATACCCAATGGTATGAAAAATCTTTTGTTCATGGTTGTTTTTGTCTGTTAAACACCAATCGGTTTTTGTTGAACCGCTATCCGCAATAAGGTACATATTTTTGAATGTTTTCTATACTTCGATTTTACCAAAAATGAACAACAAATCAAACCTTTCATTTATCATAAACCTAATTAGCTTGAAATTAATCAGTTTAAATTCAGAGCTAAACAGATTTTTTGCTCAAATTTTCAATAAAAACACAATAATTTTAATTGCCACGTGCTCAAATGGTTTTAAAATGTGTTCAAAACAATTGGCATAGTTTATGTATTCTTGGAGTGAAACAAACTACCTATAATGAATTTTTCAGGCGCTATAAAAAGTAAACTTCCTGGTGTTGGAACCACCATTTTTTCGATAATGACTGCTCATGCAAACGAGCAGAAGGCCATAAATTTGGCTCAAGGATTTCCCGATTTCAACTGTAATCCCGATTTGGTGAAATTGGTGAATGCTGCTATGAAAAAGGGTTTAAATCAATATGCACCTATGCCAGGTCTACTTTCTCTTCGTGAGAAAATTGCTGCCAAAACCGAAGATTTATACAGTGCAGTTTATAATCCAGAAACCGAGGTAACTATTACTCCAGGTGGAACTCATGCGCTTTATGCTGCAATTAGTGCCATTGTTGGTGAAGGTGACGAGGTTATTGTTCTTGAACCTTGTTACGATTCTTATATTCCTGCTATTGAATTAAATGGTGGAAGACCTATTTTTTACGAATTAAAATATCCTGATTTTAAAGTAGATTGGAATGAGGTGAAAAAACTCATTAACTTTAAAACTAGAATGGTGATTATAAATACGCCACATAATCCTACAGGTGCTGTTTTAGAGGCTGATGATATGCTTCAACTACAAAAAATTCTTGACAATACAGATGTGGTTGTTTTAAGTGACGAAGTTTATGAACATATCATTTTTGACCAAGTTCAACACCAGAGTGTAGCTCGTTTTCCTAAATTAGCAGAACGTAGCATTATAGTTTCATCTTTTGGTAAAACATATCATACTACAGGTTGGAAAATGGGTTATGTTTTAGCTCCTGCCGATCTCATGAAGGAGTTTAGAAAGGTTCATCAGTTTATTGCTTTTAGTGCCAATACACCAATTCAACATGCTTTGGCTGAGTTTATCGACCAAAAACAACATTATATGGAGTTGTCGGCTTTTTATCAGGAAAAAAGAGATTACTTTCAAAAGTTGGTAGCCGGTTCTAATTTTAAAATATTGCCTTGTAAAGGTTCTTATTTTCAAATGTTAAACTATGCAAAAATAACTCAAGAAAGAGATATAGATTTTGCAGTTCGTTTAACTAAAGAATTTAAAGTTGCTTCTATACCTACTTCTGTTTTTTATAAAATGAAAACAGATAACAATGTTTTAAGATTCTGCTTTGCAAAAAGTAATGAAACACTAGAAAAAGCTGCTGAGAAATTAATGAAGGTTTAATATGTCTGATTTAAAAGTTTGTTTGCTTCAACAGAATCTGATTTGGGAAAATATATCTGCAAATCTTTTATTTTTTGATGATTTAATTAGAAGCATAGACTCTTATCCTGATATTATTGTACTTCCTGAAATGTTTACCACAGGTTTTTCGATGAATCCTGAAAACTTGGCTTTGGATATGAATCAAGAAGCTATTCTTAAAATGAAGGAATGGGCTTTGTTAAAAAATGCAGCTGTTTGTGGGAGCATGATGTTGTGCGAAAACGAACAATTTTTTAATAGATTTATTTGGGTTGAACCTAATGGTAGTTTGTTGCATTATGATAAAAAACACCTCTTTAGAATGGGAGAGGAGAACAAGCACTATACTTCTGGTTCTAAGCATTTGTTAATTGAATTCAGAGATTGGAAAATTGCTCCTTTTGTCTGTTACGATTTGCGTTTCCCTGTTTGGATTAGAAGAACTCCAAGTTTTAATTATGATTGTTTATTGTTTGTAGCCAATTGGCCAAGCAAAAGAACTTCGCACTGGAAATTACTTTCTCAAGCTAGAGCCGTTGAAAACCAATCATATTTAGTTGCTGTTAATAGAGTCGGTACAGATGGATATGGCATTCCTTATGCCGGAGATTCTCAGGTTGTTAGTCCATTAGGTGAAGTTTTGTTTCACCTTGAAAATGAATCTTGTGTGAAAACGATTGAGTTTAAAAAGGAAGTATTAGAACAATATAGAAATGATTTTCCGGCATTTGATGATGCCGATAAATTTCAACTTGTATAGCTATTGCAACCATTTTGCTTATTTAAACATCTTTGTTTTTACTATGTTTGAAATGAAAAAGATATTTGTGATATGAAGAAAATTATAGTTCTGTTAATTTTAAGTTTTGTTAGTTCATTCGCTTTTTCTCAAAAGAAAAAAGCAGTTGAAAAAAAACAAGAGACTCCTGTTTATCCTGAAATAATTTTCACTAAAATGAAACACGATTTTGGGAATATCAATGAAAGGGCTGGAAAAGTTTACCACTATTTTGAATTTACCAATACAGGAAAAGTTCCATTAATAGTAGAAAATGTAATTACAGGTTGTGGTTGTACATCTACTGAATGGCCAAGAAATGAAATACCTCCTGGTGGAAAAGGCACAATTAAAGCTTCTTTTGAGCCTTTAGGAAGACAAGGTCCGTTTGATAAAGACCTTGTTCTTGAAACCAATGCTATGCCTCGTGCTAGAGTGCTAAGAATTACTGGTTATGTTATTCCAAATAAAAACGATGTTGGTGAAATTTATAAATACCAATACGGAAACATTGCAGTTAATACCAATACTTTAACTTTTAATAGAGTTTTAGATTCTCAATACGATTCGAGTTTTCTTAGCTTGTTTAATATTGGTACCAAGACATTTCAGATTTATAAAATTGAAGCTCCTAATAATATCGTTGTCAAGAAAAATGTTACTAGCATGGTTCCTTATAGTGATATGACTTTGTACGTTAATTTTTATCCAAAAACTCCGGTTGAATATGGACCTGTTCGTCAGGAAATTAAATTGGTTACAAACGATGATACCTTAAAAGTAAAGAAGTTTTATATCAATGCGGAGGTTGTTCAAGATTTCTCACAACTGACAAAAAAGCAAATAAAACGTGCTCCAAAAATTGTTCTAGAAACTACTGATTTAGATTTTGGGGATGTGAATTTTCAACAAAGTCCTGAAAAAGAAATTACCATTGAAAACAAAGGTAAAAGCGATTTAATTATCAGAAGAATTGTCAGAAGCTGCAATTGTATTACGCCTACAATCGACAAAATGACGATTAGAAAAGGAGGGAAAGCCAAGTTAAAATTGAAATGGGATTTAACAAATATGGCTGGACAAGATGAAAAGACGTTTAGAATAATTTCAAACGACCCCAATAACAGTGATTTAGAATTAAAAGTTAGAATAAATGTGGTGCCATAGGCACAGTTTTTGTTAATCTATGTGAAATAAAAAAGAGCTTGATTATTGAAAAATTGTCAGGCTCTTTTCATGAAAAATTTAAATCTGATTTATGAAAAAAGTACTAATTGTAATGCTTGGCTTTGCAGGAGGGATTCTGGGAGCCGCAGTTTTTAATCAGTTTCAAACTACTGTTGTTCTTACTCAATCTTTAAAGGAAGATCCCGATGTTAATCAGGTAAATTCTTCAGTAGCTTACAAAGGACAAGTTACTGCTAATTTAGATTTTGTTAAGGCCTCAAAACAAGCTACTCCTTGCGTAGTTTTCATTAAAACACTTACTAATCAACAACGTGGATATGTTGACCCCAATTTCGATTTCTGGAGTAATTTTGATTTCTTTGGAAGACGCGGTCCGGTTGCTAGTTCTGGGTCTGGTGTCATTTTAACAGCCGACGGTTATATTGTCACAAATTTACATGTTGTTAAAGATGCTGACCAAATAGAGGTCATTACAAATAATAATAAACAATCATACAAAGGTAAAATTATTGGCAGCGACCCAAGTACAGATTTGGCTTTGATTAAAATTGAAGCAGCTAATTTACCTCATGTTATAATGGGTAATTCAGACCAGGTTGATATTGGTGAATGGGTATTGGCTGTTGGAAATCCATTTAATTTAACATCGACAGTAACAGCTGGAATTGTATCTGCTAAAGGTAGAAATATCAATATTGTAAACAACCAATTCCCAATTGAATCATTTATTCAAACAGATGCTGCTATTAATCCCGGAAACAGTGGAGGCGCATTGGTTGACTTGGATGGAAAACTAATTGGAATCAATACTGCTATTGCTTCAAATACGGGTTCTTATAATGGTTACGGATTTGCAATTCCAGTAAATATTGTGGCTAAAATCATCAAAGATTTAATTGAGTTTAAAGAAGTACAAAGAGGATTCACTGGCATGGATGTAAAAGACATTGATGCTGCAATGGCAACAAAATTAAAAATCAATAACAGTCATGGAGTTTATGTTGATGATGTTTTAACAGAAGGTCCTGCCGACCAATCGGGCATTCGTAAAGGAGATGTGATTGTATCTGTGAATGAAAAAACAATCGATACCAAAGCCAATTTCGATGAACAGGTAGCATACTTGCGTCCTGGTGATAAAATTAGGTTGAAGTTTTTAAGAAACGGAGAGGAAAAATTAGGAAGTATTAAATTGTTAAACAGAGAAGGAACAACTGCCATCATGAAAAAAGGCACAGTAAGTTCTGAAACTTTGGGTGCAGATTTTCAAGCTATTCCTAAATTAGAAAGAGATAAATTAGGTGTGAAAAACGGTTTTAGAATTTCACAAATTAGAAATGGAAGAATAGCTATGATGGGAATTCAAGAAGGATTTATCATCACCAAATTCAATAGAAAAGAATACGATAAAGTTGAAGATTTAATCAATGATTTGGAGAAGGGCAGAGGCCAAATTCAAATAGAAGGCATATTCCCTAACGGCAGCCGTGCGGTATATTCGTTTTATTTGTAATACCGCTGTAGCACCGCGATTTATCGCGGTGTAACGCACGATTTATCGCGGTGTAACGCACGATTTATCGCGGTGTAACGCACGATTTATCGCGGTGTAACGCACGGTTTATCGCGGTGTAACGCACGGTTTATCGCGGTGTAACGCACGATTTATCGCGGTATCACATTACCCCAAAACGATTTAACTAGGTGTAAAAAGATTATCATAACAATAACCATGGGCTTCAACCCATGGTTATTGTATTTATACACCAATAAATAAGTTTAAATTTATGTAATTTGCCCCAATATTTTATATGCTGATATTTAAACAATTTACATTCGATGCCGCTCACTTCTTGCCTAATGTTCCTGATGGACATAAGTGTAAGGAGATACATGGTCATACTTATCACCTCACTATTTTTATTGATGGTGAATTAGATCCACACTTGGGATGGGTAATGGATTTTGCAGAGTTAAAAAGTGTAATAGAACCTTTAGTAAAGCATGTAGATCACAAATTCATCAATAACCTCGAAGGATTTGAAAATCCTACTTGTGAAAACATGGTATTGTGGTTTTGGAATCAAATTAAACCGAAAGTTCCTCAATTATGTAAAATTGAATTAAAAGAAACCCCAACATCTGGTGCTGTTTATGAGGGGAAATAGTTTCGGTTATTAAATTTAATTAAGAAGTTAATTTGATGTTTTTTGATTCTTTGTTAAATCAAGTCAACTATTTTCCTACATAAAAACGTATCACTACCACACTTTTATGTACATAAAAGTGTAGTAGACATACACTTTTATGTAGGAGATTTGGTTTTTAGGCATAAAAAAAGCTCCATAAATCACGATTTTATGGAGCTTTTTTGAGCTTATTTTCTTTTACAAAGCAGCTGTTTCTGCTTCTTTGTGAATCTTTTTAACCAATCCTTGTAATACATTTCCCGGTCCACATTCAATAAAATGAGTTGCTCCATCTGCTACCATCGCTTGAACAGATTGTGTCCATTTTACTGAAGCAGTTAATTGTGAAACCAAATTTTGTTTGATTGCCTCCACATCACTTACTGCTGAAGCTGTTACATTTTGGTATACAGGACAAGTGGGTGTATTAAACTGAGTATTCAAAATGGCTTGTTCTAATTTAACTCTGGCCGGTTCCATCAAAGGAGAGTGAAATGCGCCTCCTACTGGTAAAACCAACGCTCTTTTTGCACCTGCTGCTTTTAATAATTCACAGGCTTTGTTTACGCCAGAAATACTTCCGCTAATAACCAATTGGCCAGGACAATTATAATTAGCTGGCACAACTACACCTTCGGTAACTGAAGCGCAAATTTCTTCTACTTTATTGTCGTCTAAACCTAATACAGCAGCCATGGTTGATGGTTCTGCTTCACATGCTTCCTGCATTGCCAAAGCACGAGCAAAAACCAAACGAAGAGCATCTTCAAAATTCAATGTTTTATTTGCAACCAATGCAGAAAATTCGCCCAAGCTATGTCCTGCAACCATATCAGGTTTAAAAGATTCTCCAGCCACCAATGCCTTAATAACTGAATGAAGGAAAATTGCTGGTTGAGTAACTTTTGTTTGTTTTAATTCTTCATCAGTTCCAGAAAACATGATGTCTGTAATTCTATAACCAAGAATTTCGTTGGCTTTTTCAAAAAGTTCTTTTGCTAAAGGACTGTTTTCATACAAGTCTTTACCCATTCCTACAAATTGGGCTCCTTGTCCGGGAAATACATATGCTGTTTTAGTCATGTTTTGAAATTTTGGGCAAATTAGGGATTTTAACTAAAAAAATGAGGCTGATTCTTTTTGCGAATCAGCCTCATTAAAATGCGATTTGAAAATCACATTCAATCAAATTTTTTATTCTCCGAAATATTCTACGAAGTTATTTTCGGTTTCAACCAATTTTAAACTATGTAATTTACTGTTTTCCATTAATGGCTCAAGAATATCCCAAATTGCAGTAATAATGTTTTCAATCGATGGCATTGAACCTTTTAACCATGGAATATCTTCATTTAAATTCCTATGGTCCAATGGATCTGTTATGTTTTCTTTGATAACTTTCTTTAATTTTTTCAAATCCATTACCATACCTGTTTCAGGATTTGCAATCCCTTTGATGGTAACAAACAATTCAAAATTATGTCCATGATAGAATTTATTGGAACATTTTCCAAAGAAAGCTTCATTTTCAGCTTCTGTCCAATTGGGATTGTATAACTTATGCGCCGCATTAAATCGTTCCCTTCTGGTTATATATACAATTTTCTGTTTTCCTGACATGCTTTAAAAATCAGGGCGCAAATATAGACTAAAATTATTTTGAATTACTAAGCCTCGTCAAGTTTTGACATGAAATCTTAATCTTTTTTAAAGTATTGGATTTTAGTAGTTTAGCTATTTCGTTTTTATTAGTTCGACATATTCATATAAAAATACTTCTTGTTTCATGATACCAATTGATTTTCTTACTTTCGCAGTCTATGATCGTAGTTACAGGAGCCGAAGGCTTTATTGGTAGTTGTTTAGTAGCCAGATTAAACCAAGATGGTTTTAATGATTTGGTGCTGGTAGATGATTTTGGAGCTATTGAAAACCGTGAGAGAAATCTGGAAGGTAAGAAATATACAAGTTTAGTTGAGCGTAAAGATTTTTTCGATTGGTTAAATTTAAATACCATCGAACTCGAATTCGTTTTTCATATTGGTGCCAGAACCGATACTACTGAAAGTGATGAGCAGATTTTTAAAGAACTCAATGTAGATTTCAGTAAAAGATTGTTTAAAATATGCGCTAATGAAGGAATTCCTTTGGTTTATGCTTCTAGCGCTGCAACTTATGGTGATGGCGCTTTTGGTTACGACGACAATGAAAATGGCTTGAGTCAATTGCAACCTTTGAATCCTTATGGGCGATCTAAAAATGAATTTGATATTTGGGCTTTAGCGCAAGAAAAACAACCGCTGTTTTGGGCAGGATTGAAATTCTTTAACGTATTTGGCCCTAATGAATACCATAAAAAAAGAATGGCTAGTGTGATTTTTCATGCTTTCCATCAAATTCAAACTGAAGGTAAAGTGAAACTTTTTCAGTCTCATCGACCTGATTATAAAGATGGTGAGCAAAAAAGAGACTTTATTTATGTGAAGGATTTATGTGATGTTTGTTTGTATTTAATGCACAATCGTAAGAGTAGTGGAATTTATAATTTAGGCACTGGTGAAGCTAGAACCTGGAATGATTTAGTAAGTGCTATTTTTGCGGCTTTAGGCAAAGAAAAAAATATCGAGTACATTCCAATTCCTGAAGATATTAGAGAGAAATACCAATATTTTACTGAAGCCAATATGGATAAACTTAGAAAAATTGGCTACAACAAAGCTTTTATGTCGGTTGAGGAAGCTGTGCTCGATTATGTGAAAAATTATTTATTGCCTGGAAATTTTGAATAAATCTTGAATGAAAATCGCAAATATCTTTTAGGTTTAATTGCAGGGTTAATTGTTTTACCCCTGTTAATTTTACTTGAAATTCGAATTCTTCAAGATACAAAACAACAAGTTTGGGATGCTTATTACCAAACTTCTGATATTGTTGCCCAAAAGGAAATAAAGTTCAATGAAATTGCCAATGATGCTTTGGCTGATTCAATGAATTTACGAAAAGATTGGACAGATTTAGTTGATTTGTCGAATGCCGAAAATGCTTCTTTGTTTTTGTTTAAAAACGATAGTTTAGTTTTTTGGAGTCGAAATGAATCTGATGCCCAACGTTACTTGCGAGTTTTAGATTCTGGTTTACATTTTTTGAATGTTAAAAATGGTTCCTATTTATCGTTTTTTAAACAAAGTGGAACTCATAAAGCTGTTTTGCTTTATTCTATCAAAACCAATTATAATTACCAAAATCAATACATCGAAAATCACTTTAATGATGAATTGTCTTTTCTTGGTTCGGCTTTATTAAGTCCTTCTAAATTAAAAGATTTTGAAGATGTTACAGACAGCAAAGGAAAGTATTTGTTTTCTATTCAAATTTTTGGAGCAGGTAAGGTTACTCCATTTTGGTTAAAGTTGCTAATTACTTTTATAATCTTGTTTTGTGCCTGGTGTTTTCACCTCATCATTCAATATTATGCGGAGAGAAAAATGGTCCTTTCAACCATCGTTTTTTTTGTTTTAACATTATCTGCAAGGTGGCTCTTTCTTCAATTTAAAATACCCGTTTTTATTTATAGTTTAGAATTATTTAGTCCAGATATTTATGCATCATCTAAAGTAAATCCTTCTTTAGGTGATTTTATGAGTTTGGTCTTTATTTTTCTTTGGTATTTTTATCTCATCAGAAATGTAAACTTCATCAATCCTCAATCAAAAGTTAAACAAATTATTCATTTGGCTTTTGTTTCTTGGCTTACAATTACAATTTCTGATGGTGCTTTTGATGCAATTAAAAGTTTGGTGTTCGATTCGCAAATTTCGTTTGATATCAATAATATTTATGCTTTAGATAGCTTTACTTTTCTTGGCTTGTTGCTTGCTGTTATGATTCTTTTATTGGCTTATCAGTTAAGTTTACGACTCTATAAGTTAATTATAAAAAAAGGTTTAAGAGTTCCTGAAAAGTTCATTATAATTATAATCATTTTTTATTTTTTTCATCCTTTTTTAGTAAGGAATTTGTATGAAAGGGGTTTGCTTTTTCCTTTTGGAAGTTCTGCTTTGATACTCACTTTTATTCTTTTTAAAGATTTAATTGTTAAAAGAGTAAACCGTTTGCAACAATACCTTATCATGGTTTTGATTTTGTCGGTTTTTACTTCCTTTTTTATCTATTACTGGAGCTTCAAAAAAGAGCAAGACAATAGAATATTATTTGCAGGAAAGTTAACTGCACAAAATGATATCAATACAGAATTATTCCTCAAAACTGCTGAAAGAAGATTAAGAGAGGATAAATACTTTAAGGGCTATTTTAACAATCCAATTTCTTTAAATTCAGATTTGGTTAAGCAATTACGTCCTTTATATTTTAATGGCTACTTAAGTAAATATGATGTTACAATTTATGATTTCGATTCAAGTGGAAATCATTATAGAACTAGAAATGCTTATACCTACAGGCAGTTGAATTATGCTTGGACAGATTTATCAACGCCTACTTTGAATGCAAATTTCAGGTACTTGGGTAATAATTCATTTGTAAAAGGTTATTTAAGCAAGTTTCCTGTTCTAAAATCAGGTAGATTACAAGGAACAATTTTTATTCATTTAGAACCTAAATTAATTCAAGATGAAAATCGTTTTGAAGAATTATTAATTGAAGGTTATAGAAATCAATCTGCTAAAAAGCGTAGTGATTATTCTTATGCAATTTATCGTGAGCGACAATTGATGAGTCAGAGTGGGCCTTTTGCTTACCGAACTGCTTACACGTTTTTAGAGCCTGAAAAAGGTCCACATCATTTTGTTGAAGAAGATGCTCAAGACCATTTGATTTTAAAGGAAAGTAATAATTTAGCTATTGTAGTAACCAAACCAGCTGCACCTTGGTATGAACCTTTTGGTTTGTTCTCTTTATCGTTTACTTTTTTTACTATTGTTTTAATTATTGCAATCAGTGTTTTTGCTTTGCTTAATAATAATTGGATTAACAAGAGTGTCTTTCTTCAAAAACAAGTTGTATTTCAAACACTAAAATCATTTGTAAATAGGATTTTATTTTTTGATGAAGCTGATTTAAGTTTACTTAGAACAAGAATTCAATTAGGAATTATTTTAATTGTATTTGTAACCTTAGCTTCAACAGCATACTTCACCATTGATTTGGTTAAAGGTCAGAATGATGCCAAACAAAGTGAAAAATTACTTAAGAAGATTAGAAGTGTTGCAGCGGCAATTGAAACTGAGGCTCAATATGGCGAATTGAAATTAAGACGTCCTGAAGAAATAGGTTCATTCTTAAACCAAATTGCAGATTTTTACGAAACGGAAATTACTTTATATAATCCTAGAGGAGAAGTTTTATCTTCAACAATTAGAAAATTATATGACGATGCTGTTTTAGCTCCTTTGATTAATTCCGAAGCTTTTTATCATTTGAATTTATTAAAAGAATCACAATACATTCAATCAGAAAGAATTTCAACTTTTTCTTATACTGCTTCTTATGTGCCTGTTCACAATAAAAACAGAGAATTAATTGGATACGTTCAATTACCATATTTTAATAGATACGCCGATTTATATGCTGAAATCTCATCGATTATCGTTGGGTTTATAAATTTATATGCTTTGTTGTTTATGGTGATTGGAATTTTAGCTTGGATTTATTCTCGGAATATTTCATTCCCATTGGTGTTGATTCAGCAACAAATGGCTCAAACTAGCATTGGTAAAAAGAATGAACCTATTCAATGGAGTCGCCGAGATGAAATTGGTGAATTGGTTTTTCAATACAATCAAATGATTGATAAATTGGAGGAAAGTGCTCAGAAACTTGCTAAAAGTGAACGAGAAGGTGCTTGGCGTGATATTGCACGACAAATTGCTCATGAGATTAAAAATCCGCTTACTCCAATGAAACTTAGCATCCAACATCTTGAGAGAGCTTGGAATGACCAAAGTCCTAAATTACCCGAAACATTTAAAAGAGTAACACAAACATTGATAACTCAAATCGATTCTTTGAGTGAATTAGCTACTGGTTTCAGCAGTTTTGCTAAAATGCCAGCTCCAAACTACGAAGTAATTGATGTTAAGAATTTAATTGAACAAGTTGTTTTGCTACAAGAGCAATATTTTGAAGGTAAAATCGAAATAAATATTCAAGATGAAATTCAGCTCGAATTCGATAAAGGTTACCTAAACAGAAGTTTGGTTAACCTCATTAAAAATGCTACTCAAGCTATTCCAGAAGATATTGAAGGTTTTATTGTGGTAAGCGCTTTTTACCAAGATGAAAATGTTGTTATTCAAGTTAAAGACAATGGTACTGGGATTTCTGATGAACAAGCGGAGAAAATTTTTACCCCATATTTTAGTACCAAAGTAATTGGTATGGGTTTAGGTTTACCAATTGTTAAAAGCATGATTGAAAGCGGGGGAGGTACTATTTTCTTCGAAAGTGAATTAGGAAAAGGAACTTTGTTTACCATTGTTTTGCCAGCTGTTCACAGTGCATGAAAAGAGCTGGATTTGTAATATTGCTTTTCTTTTTTGTCATTCAATCCAATCTGTATGCTCAATCTTGGCAAGCTAAAGTTTCTAAATTTTTATTTATTCAATCTGATAGTTTTCTTTTAGATTCAAATACAATTTTAAAAGGTTCGGTTTCTGTACAAAATTATATTGATGGAAAAGATTATCGAATTAATTACTTATACAAGTCTTTCATCAACCTTAATATACCTAAGTATTCTCAAATTAATATTACATACTTAGTTACAAATTATAACTTCTCAAAAGTTGTTAAACGTAGAGAGCTTTCTCAAATTCAACCAGAATTAAAAGCAGATAGAAATCCGTTTTCTTTACAAACTATAGAGCCAGAATATGCGCTGTTTTTAGGTTCCGATGGATTACAAAGCAGTGGAAGTATCATGAGAGGTTTATCAGTTGGAAACAATACAAACTCAATTGTTAACTCAAATCTGAATCTCCAATTAGCTGGTAAAATCAATAATGATATTGATGTTTTAGCTGCAATCAGTGATGACAATAATCCAATTCAACCAGAAGGAAATACCCAAGATTTGCAAGACTTTGATCAGGTTTATGTTCAGTTTTCTAAAAACAAAAATCAAGTAGTTGTTGGTGATTTTTTAATGAATAAACCTGCTCAATCTTATTTCATGAACTACTACAAAAAATCGAGAGGTTTACATGTGGCTAGTGATGTTAAATTGAAAAATGGAATACAATTTCAAAACCAAGTTGAAGCAGCTATATCAAGAGGAAGATTCGTTAGAAATACTTTTAATGGCACCGAAGGAAATCAAGGTCCTTACCGACTTACAGGTAGCAATGGTGAATTGTTTATCATCATTATTTCTGGAACAGAATCGGTTTATTTAGATGGTGAAAGATTAAATAGAGGAGAACAAAATGATTATGTAATTGATTACAATACGGGTGAGATTACTTTTATGCCTAAACGTTTGATTTCTTCTTTTTCGAGGATTGTTGTGGAATTTCAATACTCAGATAGAAACTATGCAAGAACGGTATTAACTGCGATGTCTGCTGTTCAGAAAAAAAAATCTGGATATTATATTCAATTTTATTCAGAACAAGACAATAAAAATCAACCATTTCAACAAAGTTTATCTGATAGTAATAAAGCTATACTTGCATCAATAGGTAATGAAACAGATTTGGCTGTAGTTAGCGGTGAGTCTGCAAAAAGAGCATTTTCTACAGGTAAAATTTTATACCGGAAAATAGATACTTTAGGTTTTTCTCAGGTGTTTATTTATTCACCAGTTTTAACAGAAGATTCCAATTATTATGAAGTGAAATTTTCTTATGTTGGTTCTGCTAAAGGTAATTATATACAAAGTGCTTCTGCTGCAAACGGACGCGTTTTTAAATGGGTTGAACCTATCAATGGAATTCCTCAAGGAGATTTTGAACCAATCATCAAACTCATCGCCCCAAATAAAAGGCAAATGTTAAGTACGGGTTATGTTTTCGATAATAAAAAGAGTAAGTTTTTGCAGCTTGAATTTGCTGGTTCTAATGATGATAAAAATACGTTTTCAAGTATTGGAAATAGTGATAACTTAGGTTTGGCTTTAAGGTTAAATGCTAAATTAAACAACCTCGATAGAAACAAATCATTTAAAACAGAACATTCAGTTTTTTATGAATTTACTTCATTACGATTTAAATCAATTGAACGATATAGAAATGTTGAATTTGATAGAATTTGGCAAAGGCAATTAAACAACCAGAATATTGGTTCAACCCAATTTGCAGAGCATATTGCACAGTATAGGTTTGATTTAAGTAATCCCTCTAAACAAAAAGTTTATTACCAATTAGGCTTTTATAATAAAGGAGAATCTTTCTTTTCTGGTATTCAACAACAAGCAGGTTTTCAGGCCTCAATTTTTAAAATTCAGCTTTTGTCTGATATAGAAATTATGCAAGCCAAGCAGAATGAATTAGGTAATTTAAGAGGTTTTAACAACGATTTAAAATCAGTTTATTTTTCGATAAATAGAAACTTTTTTAAACTATCAAGTGGATTAAATTTTAGAACAGAATCATCTTTGTTTAAATCAAATACAGATTCATTATTTGCTAATAGTTTTAGCTTTAAAAAGTTTGGCTTTTATGTAAAGAACTTAGATAGTTTGCGGTTTAATTGGAGTTTAAATGCTGATAGAAGAATAGATGAATTGCCTGTAAACAAACAAATGATTCGCTCAAGTTTAGCCGATGAAATTAAAGGTACATTTGTTGTGAATGCTAAAAACTCAAATAGATGGCGTTTAGATTTATCATACAGGAATTTTCAGTTGGACCAAGCTTCTTCTATCAATCAAAAAAATGAAGAAACATTTTTAGGAAGAATTGAATATGATTATGGATTTTTTAGAAGAAAAGTAATTGCTAATACTTACATACAAACGGGTTCTGGTTCTGAATTAAGAAGAGATTTTCAATACTTAGAAGTCCCTACTGGACAAGGAGTTTATGTTTGGAAGGATTTTAATTCAGATGCAATTCAACAATTGAACGAGTTTGTACCTGCAGCCTTAGCTGATAAAAATCTGGCAAATTATATCAAGGTCTTTTTGCCTTCAAGTTCCTTAATTGGTACATTTAGCAACCAGTTTAATCAAACATTAAACATAACAAGTTTTGCCTTAAATAATAGAAATTCAGGAACGAATTCTTGGTTGAAAAAATTTAGTAACCAAACGGGTTGGCGTTACGAACAAAAGAAACTAAAATCAGATTTAGATATTCTTAGTGGGATTATGCCAATTTCTCAAAACGATTCTAGTTTAATTAGTATGAATAGTTTGTTACGAAATTCCTTGTTTTTTAATAGAAGTAATCCTGTATTTGGTTTTGATTATACTTATCAATCATCACAAGGAAGAGTTTTACAAACAAACGGTATAGAAATTAGAAGTAAATACGAACATGGTTTAACATTTAGGTGGTCATTTTCGAGCTCTTGGTCTGTTCAAACTGCATTAAATACTGGGGAAAGAAATTATTATTCAGGCTTTTTTACAGACAATTCTTATGCTTATCTGTTCAATGAAATCAAACCTAAACTTCAATACCAATACCGACAATTTTTCAGGGTTTCATTAAACTATTCGTTTTTTGAAGCCAATAATAATTATGAGTTAAATAAAGATGCTGCAAAGGTTCAGGAATTGGGAGCCGAAATGCGCTTTTCGATGAGTAAAATTGGTGTTATTCAGTTGAAATATAGTTTTTATCAAATTGATTATTTAGGTAATGCAGGAAGTAATTTAGCATACGAAATGTTACAAGGTTTAAGTAATGGAAATAACCAAATTTGGAACCTAAATATTCAACAACGTTTAGGTCAAAATCTTCAAATAAATTTCAATTATGATGGCAGAATAAGTGGTTCATCAAATACCATTCATATTGGTAGAATGGAGGCTAGGTATTTGTTTTAGCTTAACCATCAAAAATTAGAACAGAATGTTAATTCTATGTTATCATTCAGGTTTAAATTCTTAAAAATGTCTGCTTTTTCTTAAAAATTTGCTTAAAACTTTTTTTTAAGTTTTTTTTAGGTTTACTTGTAAATGATTTATTAACCCCTGTAAACCAATTGCATGAGAATAAAACTACTTTTACTATTTCTTGCATTTCAGCTTCAATCATTTGCTCAAACAACTTATGTTTGGGTTGGTGCTAATAGAGCCGATTTTGGAACAGCTTCTAATTGGAGTCCTGCTAGAACTACAGCTTTGGCTACTGATATCCTGCATTTTAGGAATAATGTTGGTGGTGATACTTTACTTATAACCAATTATGGATGGGGCGTAAATTCTCAAAGTAATGCTGCTCAAATGTGGGTTGAATCTGGTAAAAGTATCATATTCGAAGGGCAGACGTTTCCAAACCAAATGTATGGTGCTTTATTGGCTTTGTATGGTGGTGATGGACCTGTTTTAGTTGTTGATTCAAATGCGCATTTAGGTTTATACACTCCCGAAATCTCTTTTTATACATTCAATCCCAGAACATTTGATATTAATCCTACTACTAAATCTGAAGTATTAATTAATGGTACATTAAGCATTAAGTCTCATTCAGTAATTTCACCAGGTAATTTCTATTTTAAAAATAGTGATATTACTTTAAATGGAAACCTAAATTTATTATCTACAACTCAGTTTGTAAATGGGAATTTTCAAGGCGTATTTATTGCTAACCAACCTGGTTATACCTATTTTGGAAATCCAAATTATAATTCGAAGTTAAGAGTTTATGGAAAAGTGAATTTTATTGGTGGTGGCGACCAATTTGTTAATGCTTGTGATTCTTGTATTGAATACCACAACGGTTCTAAGCTTATTCTAAATTATTCTGATAGTTTAAGTAGGAACAATTTTACTGGACATTTTTTCGATGGTTCTGAAATTCAAGTTTTATCTCTACCATCAAACCAAAACCATGTTATTCAGTTTCCTGATAGTATTTCACATTTAAAAGTAAATTATAACAATAGCAATGCAGCGCTGCGAATTATATCTGCATCAACGAATTATAATTATTTAAGAAGAGATGTTTTAATAAAAGGTAATGTTCAAATTGCACAATCTGGTAACTCTTATGTGCAATTTAATTTGGCAGACAATTACGATGCCACTATTCATGGAAATTTAAATATTGATGGTGGAAGACTAAAAGTTATAAACCAAGGATTAAGTTATCAAACAACAAAGTCTCGTTTGTTTTTATTAGGGAATTTTGTTCAATCTGCCGGAGAATTATTATTTGATGGAATAGCTCAAAGATTTGGTATAGTGTCTGTAAGGGGACAATTTTTTAGTAATGGTGGATTGATTAAAAATATAGGTCAATCGGTTAATTCAAGAATTGAATTCAATGGAAATATTACCCAAACTTTGAATTTTAATAATCCAGTTGATGATTCATTACAATTTGTTTTTAATAACCCATCGGGTTATGTATTGGTGAACAATTTAATGATAGGAGAAAATTCTTTAGCTGAAATTCATAAGGGAAGTTTTTCTGGAAATGGTCGAATTGATTATTCTGGTTTTTCCACTTTAAGTTTTAAAAATGAATCAGGTATTTATCAAACTAATAATAAAATTTTATCGGTGTTTTCTAATCCAGCAAACCTAACTATTGATGGATCTGGTGGTGTTTTATTGCATGCTACAAAAAAAATTAGTCATGCTATAAATTTATTGAATGGTAAAGTTTATTTGAATAACAGTGATACTTTATATTTAGGTAATTCAATAAATGGTATTGGGCAAATTCAGTTTAACTCAGGTTCTTATATTATAGGAAAATTTAGCAGGTGGATAACAAGTGGATTAGGTGTTTATGATTTCCCAATTGGAAGTAATTTAGCTGGTAGAAGAATTCAAATTACTTATACAACTGCCAATGCTAACTCGGCTTATTTAACATCTGAATTTGTAAATGCACAACCAGGAAATCTTGGTCTTCCATTATTCCAAACAAGTATTACAATCAATAAAACAGGTACTGAGGGTTATTGGAGAATCCGCAATGCAAACGGTTTTAATACTGGTAATTTTAATCTTCATGCATTGGCTAAACAATTTGGAGGTATTCAAAATGTAAGCAATTTAGTTCTAATTAGAAGAGAAATTAATGGAAGTCCTTTTCAATTAATAGGAACACATATTAGTGGAACTGGAAGTAATGATTCTGTTGTATTAGGTAGAGCAAATTTAAATGTTTATGGTGATTTTGCTTTAGGTGGAGATTTAACTCAAAATCCACTTCCTGTTGACTTGTTGAGCTTTTCAGGATTCTATTCAAGCATAAATAATACTGCTGAATTACAATGGATAAGTGCAAGTGAAATTAATGTGTTTAAATATGAAATTGAGCGTTCATTTGATACCGAAACATGGACTAAACAAGGAGAATTGCAAGCATTAGGAAATACTACAAAAAATACGTTTTATAGCTTTAATGAGAATTTTGATTCAAATATAGGATTTGCTTATTACCGCTTGAAAATGCTTGATATGGATGGTAGTTTTGAGTATTCTAAAACTATACTAATCAAAAAAGAAAGTATAGAAGCGTTTGTTCTATATCCAAATCCTACAAGAGGCGAAACGGTTGAGTTAAAAGAATTAACTCAAGTTGAAATAACAGATGTAAGTGGTAGAAAAATCTTTGAAGGATTTACCAATAAAATTGATGTGAGTACTTTTACAAAAGGCGTTTATTTGGTTAAATCACCATTTGGAACTGAAAGACTTTTGGTTCAATAAATGAAAGTGTTTTAAAACAATCTATATCCTTACAAACTCAAAGTTTTTTAGCAACGAATCACCTTTGATGCCTTTGTATTTTCTTTTGTTTCTAATGGCATTTAATTGGTCAATCTGAATTTCTTCATTCGATTTATTATCGTATTTTAATGCAGTATCCTTTTTAGTAATGGCTGATTTCTTTTCACTTATGATTGTTTTTTTTATGAAAATAGTATCGTAAACCTTAATGCTTTCAGGACTAGTATTAGCTGTTAAATAAATGGTGTCTTTGCTGTTAATGGCAACAGGTTCCTGATTTCCTTTAATCTTTAAAGTCCACATCCATAAGCCACCAATTAAAATTAAACTGGCTGCCAATTGCCAGGCTTGTATTTTTATGAAATATGGTTTGTTTTGCTTTTTTGATTCAAAAGTTTGATGAAAAATGGCAGGAATTTCTTCCTCATCATTTTCTTTAAAATCGAGTTTTAATTCATTTAAACTAAATCTGAAATCCTCATATTCATCTTCATTTAAATACATTAAAACCATATCTTTTTCATGTTTATTTAACTGTGAAAAGGATGTGGATTGAATAAGTTCTAAAATTTCGTTCGGACAATTATCAATGTTTTTCATGACGGTATTCTTTAACATGTGGGGCCAATTTTTTCAATAAATAAAAAATGCAGGATTTTACAGAACCCTCAGGTATATTGGCAATTTCTGCGGTTTCTTTTATGCTTAAATCAAGTTCAAAACGTAAAACAAAAACCAATTTTTCTTTTTCATTAAAGCTTTGGTAAAGACTATTAATTTTACTTCTCAGTTTTTGGTAATCATTTGTAGCATGAGATTCAGTGCTTGGGTTATTTGATAAGTGAAGGTTTCTTAATTCAAATCTTTTTTTATCGTTTCTAATAACATTTAAACAGTTGTTCTTAACTATCGTAAATACCCATGAAGCAAAACTGTTTCCAGATTTATATAACTGAGGGTTTTGAATCAGTTTAATAAAAATATCTTGCACCAAATCTTCACTTTGTTCCTTATTATGAAGTAAACTTTGAGCAAAATGAACCAGCTTTTTTCTATATCTTTTATAAAGAATATTAAAAGCGGGTTCACTTCCACTAGTAAGCAAAACCATTAAATCCTCATCTGATATGTTTAATTGATTACTCAATATTGTTTTGCTTGAAATAGTCAATTACTTCTTGAGATTTTTCAGTTTTTGCAGCTATTTGTAAAGCTAATTTCTTCATTTGTAAAGCATGATTAATATCTCCAGCAGTTTTATAATGCTCATACAATTTAATCATAGGAATGAAATAATTTTGATTTGATAAATTAGTCCAATATTCTGAAATATCTTTATATAAGGGTTGTCTGATATAATCAAACAAATAGTTTTGTTCGAAATTTTTCCTCATCACAGCTAAGTTATCAATACTTTCTTCGCTGTATTCATAAGCCAATCCTGTAAGATATAAATTTTCATCAATTGGTTTTGTGCATTCAGGATTGATACTTACAGCTAAATAAACTGGGAGTTTTTTGCTGTTTTTTGTAATTAGTTTTACAATATCACTATCGCCTTGAATTGTATATTTTTTAGGTACTTGAACACCAATTATTTTAAATATAGAATCTCTGTAAGTTTGTATATTCATCAAACTGGTATTTAGAACTATTACATCATTTCTGAATCCTTGTGCTTGTAGAATCCAAGCTGGGTAGGTATCATTATCGCCATTGGTTAATAAAATAGAATTCTCTTTTAAACCCGATAATACATTGTAGTTATAGTACATCATTCCTGGGGAGTTTTCATCGCTATTAAACCATTCTAATGCATGTTTATTTCTTTTGGCTTTATCTCCAGTAATTTCGGCATAAACAATTAAATCAGATAAATGCTCAATTCTACCTTCACCCAATTCCTCACATTTTTTTATATGAGCAACTTCTGAAAAATTATTTCCACCAATCATCCATTTGCACAAATGGTATTCAAAAGATTCTGGAACTACTTTTTCCATTTGTTCAACAATGGCTTTTTCTTCCTTTAAACGCTCAGGAAAAGCTCTAGTATCAGCGTGATTAGTTCTGTTGATATTTCTGGTAGCACGGTAATAATTGTACCAAGCAAAAGCATTTTTGGCATCTTTTTCGGTTTCATTTTTCCAGAGTTTAATTTGTTCTTTATAATACTCAACAGGTTTATTTACACGAGCAAAACTCTTGATGGGCTCTGGTTTTTGGGCCTTTGTCAATAGACAAGTAGCCATTAAAATAATTAAAATTAAAACTCTCATTTTAGTTTGTTTTGCTGCTAATACCCCTAAAGTGGAATAAGGTTCAAAAAGGGAGATTAATTGATAAAATCTTTTTTTGAAATTAAATTGATTTGAACAAAAATGTATAGATTTTCATTTAAATATTTGATGTTAAATACCTTTATAAAATTATGAGTCTTAGTATTTTTAAGGTCCTATTTGTCCTTTAGGTCCTTAAGCAATACTTTACTACCCCATCCCTAAACAATTCCATTTTCCTCTTGTTAATAATGCTTTTAGATAGTCGTTTTTTTATTGGAATGTAGTTTAATTGCCTTATTTAGAGTTGTTTACTTAAAAATGGGCTTTTCTTAGGCAACCAATTTTAAAGCATTTGTCTATTGTTTAGCTTAAATAATGAAGTCAACATTCAATGAAAAAGAGATAGTGGAAGGATGTATCCGCGGACAAGCAAATTGTCAGCGGATTTTCTTTCAATATTTCTATCCTAAGATGTTGGCATTGTGTAAACGATATGCAGCAAATGAAGATGAAGCCAAGGATCTACTCCAAGAGGGTTTCATTAAAGTATTTGATAATCTTCCTAAATTTAGGGGCGAAAGTTCTCTTAAAACCTGGGTTAGTAGGGTTATGGTAAACAATGCTTTAAATCATATCAAAAAAAATAGCAAATTTCAATTTGTTAATATCGATTCTCAAACAGATTTAGATTTTGCAGATGATGCAGAATATGTTGAAGATTTGGAGTTAATTCATCCAGATATGTTAATTGAACTAATTCAGGAATTACCTACTGGATATAGAACAATTATCAATCTTTATGCTGTTGAAGGATATACTCATAAACAAATTGCTGAAGCTTTAGGAATTGCTGAGGGTACAAGTAAATCGCAATTGGCTAAAGCTAGAGTTTTTTTAAAGAAATCAATTGATAAAATCAAAGTTCATGCAGATGCAAGATGATGATAAAATATTCAAAGTTCTAGGAGATAAACTCCGAGACTATGAAGCAGGGGAGGCTTCTGATGCCGATTGGGCGGCATTTCTGGCTGTTTATCCTGCCGAAAAGAAGAAAAAAAGAGCCTTTATTTGGTTCTTATTCCCATTATTAGGTGTCAGTTTTGTTTTACTTGCTTGGTATATTAACTTAAGCTTTTCAGAAAAGCCTAAAACTATTCAAAACAATCCCAATACTGTTTTGTCGAGCCCCCAAAGTACAAATCCTATTGCATCTTCTAATTCAAATGAAGTTTCAAATACTTCATCAAACAAAAACGATAAAGTTTTAAATGAAATTAGTATTGCAAATATCGAATCTAATCAAACTATAAGTCGTAAAGAAAATACAAAGAGTAATAAACAAGTTTTAAATCCTAGCAATACAGATATCCCTTTAGCCAAAATAGAAAATTCAATTCCCCCTAGTAAAATTGAAGATACGAAAACTTTAGTTGTTGATGATAATTTACCTCCACAAAAAGCAAGCACAGCTGCTAAAATCGAGTTGCCAAATCCATCAAAAACTAAATCAGTTTCAGATACAAAAAATGAAAATTCATCAAAAGATTATACTACACCATCAACTTCAGAAAATGTATTAGAGGGTTTAAAAGCTGATGTGAAAACTGAATTAAAAGATACCCAAACAATACCTTTAACAAGTAGTATTGTTTTAATTAAAAATGTTGATAGTCTAACAATTAATCAAATCAAAAAGAAAGATAAAAGTAATGTTCAATTATCGGTGAAACATATAGATTTAAGTGCAATGTATTCACCAGCAATGTCTATCTTTAACAATACTTTAGAGTCGAATAATTTAGCAGGTTTTGGTTTAGGAATAGCATTAGGAATTCATAAGCATTGGTATGTTGGAAGTGGATTAAATTATATGTTTTCAAAGACTGAATCTAATATCAAAAAAGAAGTACCTCATGAATATTCTACTATTTCTAAAATAGATACAACTTTAAAATACGATTTTACTTCATCAATGATTGTGATGAATATGGATACACATTATCAAAAACATGTTGGAATCAAGATTGATGAAAATTCAATTGTCAGAAATCTGCAAGTATTTAGTTTACCTGTTATAATTGGATATTCTTTAGGCAACCAAAAAACAGAATTGAGTCTATTCAGTGGAGTTCAGAATGATTGGCTTGTTGAAGAGTATACAACAAACAATTTGGCTACAAAAGCAACTGAAACATTTACAAACCAAAAACTACTTGCGGCGCCGCTTGTAGGTTTTGGCTTCAGTAGAAAGTTTTATGCGAATTGGGCTTTGAATTTGGGAATGGACTACAGGCATTACCTGAGCAGTAGTTTAGATAAAAAAGATTTCTGGCGTGTACAAGCCGGAATCAGGTATCATTTAAAATAAAAAAACAAATGAATACATTAAACATTACAAGTAAAATGAAATTGTTTGTATGGCTATTCGCCATCAGTAACTTATTTGTCTTTCAATCGAAAGCACAATTATGTAATCCTGAATTCGATGTTTATAAATCTGGATTATATGTCGAATTTTTTAACAAAACCGCTAACCAAATTCCCGGTGTTGGCTGGTATAACTGGGATTTCGGAGATGGAACTCATGCAGAGTTTTCTAATGAAAAAACTGTTTGGCATTACTACCAGAATCCGGGCACTTACACTGTTTGTTTAACAGATTCTTTTTGCTCAGGTAATAACAGAACAAGCTGTCAACAAATTACAATTTCTTCAACAAAAGGTATAACTGCTGCAATGAATATCATTCCAAATCCAAGTGGTTTGTATACCTTTCAAGATGTTTCAACACCACAAGGTGCAGTTTATAGAAGACTTTGGAATTTTGGTGATGGTAAATTGAATGATGGATTGGTTAATGAACAGCATCAATTTAAAAAACCAGGGAATTATCAAGTTTGTTTAGCTGTTTATGATACCGCAAAAAATTTTGATTATTACTGCGAGGCAATTAATGTGGTATTGAATAACTATTGTTATGCGCAGTTTGAATATGATTATTTCTCGGGTACTGATATAGCTTTTGATAACCAAAGCTTTTCAACCGATTCAAATGTTACTTATACTTGGGATTTTGGTGATAACAATACCAGTACCCAGGAAAATCCAAGACATGTTTATGCAAATCAGGGTTTATATGAAGTAAAATTAATGCTAAATGGTACTTGTAAAGATACTTTTGTATCGTATTTAAGAACCTTTGATACCACTCAGTGTAATGTTAGATTTACACCAACTGTTACCAATCAAAAAGTAAATTTTGTTGTGTATGATAACAATCCTGCTCCGTTTGCCTACTATACTTTTGATTTTGGGGATGGTACGCAAGATTGGCTTACAATGGGTAATACAATCAATCATACCTTTAAAGATACTGGCACTTACACAGTTTGTATTACTACTGAAGGAGGAACTTGTCCGATACCTTTGAGTTATTGTGAACAAGTTAGAATCAACTCAATGGTACCACTTTGTGAGGTTGATTTTAAGACATATTCTGTTGAAAATACATTGTATTTATTTGTATCAAATACAAGCTCAGGTACAACAGGTACCAAAGAAGTATCTATTGATTGGGGTGATGGAAATTCTTACAAAGGTCCTGATAGTATTTACTTCACACATACCTATGCTAGCCCTGGAATATATTTTGTTGGTTTGATTTATACTGTTGGCGGACAATGCGCAGATACAGCCTCACAATTAGCTGGAGTAGGAGCCATGCAAAAACTATCTGGTAAAGTAATGGCTGGAACATCTCCGGCAGTGAATGCAGGTGTTTTAATTTATGCTTATGAGCCTGTTACAGGAACTCTAAATTTGTATAATTATGTTATAACAAACGACTCTGGAAAATACGAAGTAGAATTGGTGCCAGGATATTATTTAGTTCAAGCAAATTTTGCTTTTGATCCTTTCCAAAACCAAAATTATATTCCAACTTATTATCCATCTGCTTTAAATTGGGATGATGCTATAGTAGTAACACTTTTAGGCCCAAGAGATGATATTGATATTCAATTAAAAACCTTTGAAGATATTGGTAGTGGATTTGGTAGTATTTCAGGTAAAGTATACTATGGAAGCGGCAACAGAAACGAAACTGGTGAAATCACTTATGGAACTCCAGTAAACAAAATGTTGGTTTATTTACTTAACGATAAAGGCAATGTTGTAACTTATACGCATAGCCATTCTGATGGAACATATAATTTCAACAATTTACCTGAAGGTAACTATACAGTTTGGGGTGAAATGGCTGGTAGAGTTACATTGGCGCCACAAATTGGCATTGCAACTACCAATACAGATTTTAGTAAAGTAGATATTGTTGTTGGTAAGAATTTTGTGTCAACAGGAGTAAACGAAAACATGGATTTATTGAAACAATCATTAAAAGTTTTCCCAAATCCAGCTCAAGATAAAGTATTGGTTCAGTTTGCAAACAGAGCTGCTGAAGTTGAACAAATTCAAATTTTTGATATCAGTGGTTCATTGGTAAAACAGTTTAGTAAAGCTGAAATTGACATTGATGGTTCGGTTGATATTAACAACTTACAAAGTGGATTGTATATTATAAGAGTTGGCACCAGTGATGGTAAACAATTCAATAATAAACTACAGAAATTATAATCATAGGGGTGTGATTATAAAGTTTTATATGTTTGAAAATCCGGCTTCGGCCGGATTTTTTGTTTAAGAGAGTTTAATTTTATTGCTTTTATTATTGTTTATTTAACAATCTTATCACAAAGCTTTGCAAAACTTTGCTGTAAACCTTTGATTGTTGCTCCAATTTAAACTTTACAAATAGTAATCTTAAGTTTTGTTTTGCTTAATTCTCAATTTTATTGTCTAAATCGATGTTCGTTTGCTGTGCAAAGGAATAAGGAATCAAAGAGTTCAATTTTATTTTCTTCAACTCAATAATTAGTAAATACAAACAAATTGAAAACAGGATTATTAGGAGAGCAAAAACTACAAGAAAAAGGTTTTCATATTGTTTCAAACTTTGAATCGCATTTTTTTGCAGATGACTAATTATACTCACCAGCCCCATAACTGCGATATTATTTACGGCATGAATTAAAATTGTATAACCTATTGATTTAGTTTTATAATAAACCCACCCTGCAAAAATACCCATAGTTAAGGCTGCTACAATTTGAATTGGATTCAAGTGGACAAGGCCAAATAATAAACTTGAAAATGCAATTGCTTTTAATGGATTGTATGATTTTAATAATCCATTTAAGATAATTCCTCGAAATATCACCTCTTCAAATATGGGAGCTAATATACATGTAGAAATTAATGTGTATGGCATGAATTCCTGAATTACATTGGATTGATATGGAGCAGAAAATTTAAAAAAATCAATCGTGTTTAAGAGTATAATTATTGGATACCTTATGATGATTAGTAGCAATAGGGTTGTGCAAATTAGAAGAAGACTAATTTTAAAATTTGTTAGTTTAAAATTTAACTCCAGAGTACCGGCACTTTCTTTTTTCCGTTTTAGAAAGTATAAAAGCGGAATACCCATAAA
Source organism: Bacteroidia bacterium (assembly GCA_051861545.1). GTDB lineage: Bacteria > Bacteroidota > Bacteroidia > UKL13-3 > UKL13-3 > CAISCU01. Next base: position 122,699 of record JBIMKP010000007.1, read on the forward strand.
AATTAAATATTGGAGTAAAACACTTATATCATCGCCTAAATAATTTTTTATTTGAGAGAAAATAAAAGAAAAGCCAATGTTAATTATAACAATTACCATAAGCATTTTCCAGCTTTCAATTATACTTGGATAATGATTTTTTATAGTAGACATTGGTTAATTATTTGTTAAAGATTAGATTAATAATTTAAAAGAAATTTTAAATTATAACTGTTTAATTTAAGTTCATTATTTTAATTTGCTATATTCAGGTGGAAGTTTACGGCCTGTTATTTTTGAATCCTGTTCAAGTGTTGGTAGGTAAATAGCTTTTCTTCTTTTGTCTACATTTTTAATATCCTCAATGTTTTCATATTCTTCCTCAGGCCATGTTCCACCATAAATTGAAAATCCAAGATTTGCAAAAAGTCGCCTTCTGTCAATTATCCAAGCATAATCATTTGGCTCAAACTCTCCTTGGTTAATTGCATTTTTCATTAAACTATCTAAATAATTGAAAGATTCCTCATTAATCATTACCATGTGTGCAATTAATGGGGTAAGGTCTGAATAATAGCCAATTATGGAATGTCCTGGGAATCCATTTTGATTTACCAGTTCTTTAAATCTTAAAAATGAAATTGAATCAATAATGCTTAAATAGGAACTGAAATTCTTATCATTTACAAAGGGTTTATTTCTTAATAATTGATCGGCTGCTAATAGCTCCCTTATAGAAATGAGGTAATCAATCTGAATAGTTTTTAAGTACAACTTCCTTAAATTTGGGTAATCATTTTTTAGTTTTATATAAAATTGTTTTTTGTTTCCTTTCAGTAAGAAATCAAAACGATTTTGTAATATTTCTAAATTCACACCATTTAAAATTCCTTTTTTAATTTCATTTAATGCCTTCATCGTATCTCCAATTTCAATATAACAATCAGCACGCAATAGGAATTGGTAAGGCTTTAAATTTGAATATAATTCAGCCGAATCTAAGTATTGAATGGCTTTTTTGGGATTGTTATCATACCATTCGGATTGCGCTGCATTGTAAGTAAAATCATAGTATTTATTTAAATTTTGACTTAAAACTTGAGATTTTGATTCTTGTATCAAAATTGAAATAAAGAATTATATAAAATCCTATTTTCATAACTTTTTAATACGAATATCCGCTTCTTTACCAGTAACTTTTTGCAACTGCCAAAGTTAATCTTGAAAAAATATTTTCTCCCAGATATCTTCTATTCAATTTATAACAGAATTCATCTAGGTAGTTCTGAAGGTATTGCTCATTGATTTTATGATAAACTCCATTAAAGTTTCTTTTGGCATTACTAATTGCAACATGTACCCATTTAAGTGCCGTTTTAGTTAAGTTTTCACTTGATTTTGCTGAAATCTTAGCTTCAACAATTTTTTCAAAGTCAGCATAACTTGTACTGAGATCTGTTATCAAAATCGCATCCTTTTTTATCCTTTTTGAGACTATTTTATTTACAGAATCAGCTAAATGATCCCCAACAACTATCATCTTAAAATATCTACAATGACTTGATTGTTTGCCGGTTTTGACATCTTCTAATGGTGTTGATTCTGCCATTACAGCAACATTTATACTGGCTTCACTACCTCTTCCTCT